>JAMLIT010000015.1 GCA_023954035.1 Burkholderiaceae bacterium
AGCACGAGCACGGTGCCGTCATCCTGCAGCCGCGGCGCCGCCTGCTGCACGGCGTGGCCGGTGCCCAGCTGCGGTTCCTGGCGCACAAATTTCAGGTCAAAACCGCTCCCAACGCTTGCTGCATCTGCGGTAGCAGCTTCTACTTCTGTAGCGCAATGGCCCGTAATGACAATGGCGCTGCGCGCCTGCAGATGGACCGCCTGGTCCAGCACATGGCGCAGCAGGGCCCGTCCGCCCAGACGCTGGAGCACCTTGGGAATGCGGCTTTTCATGCGCGTGCCTTTGCCGGCCGCCATGATGAGAATGTCGAGTGGTGTCATGGCAATCTGTGTTCGTCCGGCGCAGGACCATCCTCGCCGGGAAAAAACACCCGATTATCCGCCCCTGCACTGCGGTACGGCATGTGCGCCACCCGGCAACGCACGGCGCAGCGTCCACCGCGCCAACCCATGGGCCAGCTGCCCCGTCGCACGCGCCGCCGCACCCAGCGCCTGCCCCAGGTCCCACAGCGGGCGCGCCACGCTGCGCTCCCAGTCCGCGGCAGCGGGCGTGGCGCAGGCCACAGGGGGCGCCGCTGTATCCCAGGCAAACGCCGCGTCCTGCGCTCCCGGCGCAGCCCAGGGCTCCAGCACCACGGTGTAGCCGGGTTCGAGCGCCATGGCATCCCCGGCAGCCAGCACATGGTCGTATCCATCGCCCAGGGTCAGCCAGACCCGCCCCCGGGCCACGCGCAGCACCCCCCGATCTTGCGGCCGCAGCGACAGCGCGTGCCCCGGGCGCAGGCGCCAGCAACCCGTCGGCGCAGGGGATGTGCAAGCGTCCTGCTTCCCGGGCAGCAACACCGAATCCATGGGGTATGACATGGCGATCTCCTTGCATCAATCAATAGAGTGGAATGCCTGCATGATCCTGCTGATTTCATTGCAAGTCCAATGAAAGCGGGGTACGCTATTGATTCACAAACTGCATCAATAAGGCGCTCGGTATGTCTGCTCTGCCCCCGTCTGCCGCCCTGCTGCGCACCCGCCCCGTGGCGGCGGGCCACTGGCGCGCGTTCCTGGCTGTGGCGCGGCATCTCAACTTTCGTGCGGCTGCCGAAGAACTGGCGCTCACGCAATCGGCCGTGAGCCGCCAGATCCAGGCGCTGGAGGACGAGGTGGGCCTGCCGCTGTTCCTGCGCCACACCCGCGCCGTAGAACTGACGGGCGCGGGCGCGCAATTGCAGCGCACCGTGGCACCGGCCCTGGAGCGCATCGACGCGGCCGTGCGCCTGGTGCGCCAGACGGCGGGGCGCAAAAGCGTGGCCATCGCCACCTGGGCCAGTTTTGCCTCGACCTGGCTCATTCCGCGCATGGAGGCCTTTCAGCGCGACCACCCCGACATCGACCTGCGCATCGACGCCAGCGATGTCCCGGTCGACATGGACACCGCCGACATTGACCTGGCGCTGCGCTACAGCCTGCCTGGCACGCGCCTGGCCGGTGCTGAACGGCTGTTTGGCGAACAACTGGCGGTGGTGGCCAGCCCCTGGCTGCTCAAAAGCACGCCGCCCGTGCGGCGACCGGCCGATGTGGCCCGCTTCACCCTGATCGAAGCGGGCGATGCACACCGCAGCCTGCACCTGGAATGGCTGTCCTGGCGCCGCTGGTTCGATGCCCAGGGCGGCCCCCAGCTGCAGCCCCAGCGCTGGCTGTCCTTCAACCACGCGCACCAGATCGTGCAGGCCGCGCTCAGCGGCCAGGGCCTGGCGCTGGCGCGCCTGCCCTTGGTGGCAGACGCGCTGGCCCGGGGTGACCTGGTGGAGGTGCTGCCCGGCCACCGGCTCGACTCGCCGCTGGCCTATTGGCTGCTGGTGGGCCCGCGCAGCAGCCAACGCCCCGAGGTGCAGGCTTTTTGCTCCTGGCTGCGCACCGAGGCAGCGGCCACGCGCACCGCCCTGGGCGAGGCGGCAGAACCCGGTGCACCAGGCCCATGAATATCAAATTGATAGCTGCAACCGCTTGATGGACAAGCGATTGAGGCCATTTTTACCCTATTATTGCCCCAGCAGCACACGCGCAAACTTGCGTTTGCCCACCTGCACCACATAGCTTCCGGCACCCAGCTTGAGGCCCTTGTCGGAAACCACGGCACCATCCACCCGCACGCCACCGCCGTCGATCAGGCGATTGGCCTCGCTGGACGAGGGTGCCAGGTTGGCCTGCTTGAGCAGGGCCGCCATGCCCAGCGGCGCCCCCGACAGGCTGACCTCGGGAATGTCATCCGGCACGCCGCCCTTGCTGCGGTTGGCGAAATCCTGCTCGGCCGCATCGGCCGCCGCCGCGCTGTGGAAGCGCGTGGTGATCTCCCTGGCCAGCATCACCTTGGCGTCCTTGGGGTTGCGCCCGCCCGCCACCTCGGCCTTGAGCGCGGCGATCTCCGCCAGGCTCTTGAACGACAGCAGCGTGAACCAGTCCCACATCAGCGTGTCCGAAATGCTCAGCACCTTGGCGAACATGGTGTTGGCCGCCTCGGTAATGCCGATGTAGTTGTTCTTGGATTTGGACATCTTGTCCACACCGTCCAGGCCGACGAGCAGCGGCATGGTCAGGATGCACTGCGGCTCCTGGCCGTATTCCTGCTGCAGGTGGCGGCCCATGAGCAGGTTGAACTTCTGGTCGGTCCCGCCCAGCTCCAGGTCACTCTTCAAAGCCACCGAGTCGTAGCCCTGCATCAGCGGGTACAGGAATTCATGCACGCTGATCGACTGGCCGGTGGTGAAGCGCTTGTGGAAGTCTTCGCGCTCCATCATGCGCGCCACGGTGTACTTGGCGGCAAGCTGGATCATGCCGCTGGCGCCCAGGGGCTCGCTCCACTCGCTGTTGTAGCGGATCTCGGTGCGCGCCGGGTCGAGCACCAGGCTGGCCTGCTTGTAATACGTCTCGGCGTTGGCCTTGATCTGTTCGGGCGTGAGCGGCGGGCGCGTGCTGTTGCGGCCCGAGGGGTCGCCGATCAGGCTGGTGAAGTCGCCGATCAGAAAGATCACCTGGTGGCCCAGGTTCTGCAACTGGCGCATCTTGTTGAGCACCACGGTGTGGCCGATGTGGATGTCGGGCGCCGTGGGGTCCAGGCCCAATTTGATGCGCAGCGGCTGGCCGGACGCCTCGGAGCGCGTGAGTTTCTTGACCCATTCGTCCCTGGGCAGCAGTTCTTCGACACCGCGCAGCGAAATTTCCAGCGCCTGTCCTACACCATCAGAGACCGGGGTTGTTGTAACAGCAGATTGATTCATAAGGGTTTTCTAGGGTGTCGCGCCTAAACGGTTCGCTATACTTGCGGCCACATCGCAGTGGCGGATTCTAATTGGCCCGCTTTTCCGGACAGTTTCCTGCGCACTGCGGCACTGAATTTTCGTGTGTCGCGCTTCCCCAGACCCCCGCGTCCGGGACCTGCAACAGGCACACACTCACCCTGGGGATCGCATCTTGAATCATGGCTTGACCACCACCGGCGCCGCATTGCTCGATCGGATTTCCCAAGGCATCCAGAAACACCCCAAACGCATTACCGCCCTTCTGGCGGCACTCCTGCTGACCGGCGGCGGCGGCGCGTTTGCCGTGGCTTCGCTGGCCCCCGATCCCGCCGATCTGCCGGTGCGCATGATCGAGCAGTCCATCGACTCTCTGGCCAGCGGCACCACCCTGGCGGCGCTGACGGAGCAGCCCGGTTTCTCCTTGTTCCGCAGCGAGCAGGTGCGCAGCAGCGATTCGGCAGAATCCCTGCTGCAGCGTCTGGGCGTGGCAGATCCGTCCGCCGCCGCCTTTTTGCGGCGCGACAGCGCCACGCAGCGCAATCTCCTGGGCCGCACCGGCCGCCTGGTGTCGGCCGAAACCACCGACGACCACCGCCTGCTGCGCCTGACCGCCCGCTGGGCGCCTGACGACAGCGGCTATTTCAAGCGCCTGGTGATCGAGAAGACCGATGCAGGCTTCACGTCCCGCATCGAAACCGCCCCGCTCACCGCGTCCACCCGCCTGGCCGGCGGCGTGATCCAAAGCTCCCTGTTTGCCGCCACCGACGACGCGCACATCCCCGACGCGGTAGCCGTGCAGGTGGCCGAGCTGTTCTCGGGCGACATCGATTTCCGCCGCTCCCTGCGCAAGGGCGACCGTTTCTCCATCGTCTATGAAACGCTGGAGGCCGACGGCGAGCCCCTGCGCAGCGGCCGCGTCCTCAGTGCCGAGTTCCTGAACAACGGCAAATCCCACGAAGCACTGTGGTTCCAGGAGCCTGGCGCCAGCAAGGGCGCCTACTACACGCTCGACGGCCAAAGCATGCGCCGCGCCTACCTGGCCTCGCCCGTGGAATTCTCCCGCGTCTCCAGCGGGTTTGCCATGCGCTTCCACCCCATCCTGCAAAAATGGCGCGCCCACCTGGGCACCGACTTTGCGGCCCCCACCGGCACCGCCGTGCGCACCGTGGGCGATGGCGTGGTCGAGTTCGCAGGCGTGCAAAATGGCTTTGGCAACGTCATCTACATCAAGCACCGCAACCAGCACGTCACCGTCTACGCCCACCTGAGCCGCATCAATGTGAAGAAGGGCCAATCGGTGGCCCAGGGCGAAAACATCGGCGCCGTGGGCTCCACAGGCTGGGCCACCGGCCCGCACCTGCATTTTGAGTTCCGCGTCAACGGCCAGCACCAGGACCCCATGGCCATCGCCCGCCAGAGCGAGGCCGCCGCACCGGTCTCTGCCGCCGCCCGCCCGGCGTTCGACCGCCTGGCCGCCATGATGCGCACCGAGCTGGCGTCCGCCGAGCTCATCCAGCAGGCCAGCGCTGAATAGCGATGCGCCCCCCGGAGGCGCTTCGCGCCTTGCAAGGCCGCGGATCACCGTGAATTCGTCTTCCGTTTCCGAGCTGTACATCGGCCTGATGTCGGGCACCTCGCTCGATGGGGTGGATGCCGTCCTGGCCGACTTCTCTGGCCCGCGCTGCGTGGTGCTGGAGTACCACGCCAGCGCTTTTGACGACACCACCCGCGCCGAACTGCTGGCGCTCAACAGCCCTGGCGCCAACGAACTGCACCGCGCCGCCCTGGCCGCGAACGGCCTGGCCCGCCACTATGCTCAGGCCGTGCAAACCCTGTTACGGGAAGCGGGCGTACCCGCCCAGGCTGTGCGGGCCATCGGCGCCCATGGGCAGACGGTGCGCCACCGTCCCGGGGAATTCGACGGTACGGGATACACCCTGCAGCTGAACAACCCGGCCTTGCTGGCCGAGCTGACCGGCATTGCCGTGGTGGCCGACCTGCGCAGCCGCGACGTGGCGGCCGGTGGACAGGGCGCCCCCCTGGTGCCCGCCTTTCACCAGCACATGTTCGGCCAGCCAGGGCAGGACTTGCTGGTCCTGAACATCGGCGGCATCGCCAACCTGAGCGCGCTGGGCGCCGATGGCCGGGTGCTGGGCTTTGATTGCGGCCCTGGCAATGCCCTCATGGACCACTGGTGCCAGTTGCACACCGGCCAGCCGTTTGATCGCGATGGCACCTGGGCCGCCAGCGGCCAGGTGCTGCCCGGCCTGCTGGCCTTGTTCCAGGAGGAACCCTACCTGCATCGTTTGCCGCCCAAGAGCACTGGGCGCGACCTGTTCCGTCCCGAATGGCTGCAGGAACGGCTGGCGCGCTTTGGCCCGGCAACAGCGGCAGACGTCCAGGCCACATTGACGGAATTGACTGCCAGCGCATGTGCAGAAAGCGCAATAAGCTATCAAAACAATAGCAAATTTCTGATTGTCTGTGGGGGAGGCGCCTTCAACCGGCACCTTATGGCGCGCTTGCAGGCCCTGCTGCCCGCGCTCCAGGTACAGGCGGCCGATGCCTTCGGTCTGCCCGCCCTGCAGGTGGAGGCGGCAGCGTTTGCCTGGCTGGCCCGCCAGGCCATGCGGGGCCTGCCGGGCAACCTCCCCATGGCAACGGGCGCCCAGGGCGCCCGTGTGCTGGGGTGCATCTACCCCGCGTGAAATCAAGGCTGGCGGGCTGATGGCCTGCCGGAAACGGATCAGGAGAAGCTCGAACCGCAGCCGCAGGTCGAGGTGGCGCCCGGGTTCTTGATGACGAACTGCGCGCCCTGCAGGTCTTCCTTGTAGTCGATCTCGGCACCCACCAGGTACTGGAAACTCATGGCGTCGATCAGCAGCGAGACGCCATTCTTGGTCATTACCGTATCGTCGTCGTTCGTGATCTCATCAAACGTGAAGCCATACTGGAATCCGGAGCAGCCGCCGCCTTGCACAAAAACGCGCAGTTTGAGTTCCGGATTACCTTCCTCGGCAATCAGATCCGCTACCTTGGCCGCCGCACTCTCGGTGAAGATGATGGGGTCGGGCATCTCGGCAGGGATATTTTCGGCTACGGCGCTCATGGGCTAACTCCAATACTGGTTGGGGGACGATGCTACTGCAATCTCCCCGTTTCTTCTGTTTACTGCTTGCTTGACGCCAATTTCAGTGGGGGCTTTTCCTCCACCACGGTATCGGCAGGAACCATCTTTCCGCAGATGGTGGCGCCCTGGTGCATTTCCAGGGTCTTGTAGTGCACGTCGCCCGCAATGCGTGCCTTGGGCTGCAGCTCCAGCATGGTGCCCGCATGCAGCGGGCCATTGATGTGGCCGTTGACGATGACATGGTCGGCATACACCGCACCCTCGACACGCGCCGAGGCAGAGATCACCAGCAACCCCGGTTTGTCGGACCCCGCACGCACGTCCCCCACCACTTCGCCATCAATACGCAAACCATCGGTAAAGTGCACATTGCCTTCAATGCGGCTCCCCTCGGCGATCAGGCTTTTGATGGGGGGTTGCTTGCTACGGGAAAACATGAATCAAACTCCTTGGGGTGCACACCGGCACGCAGTCGAACATCACCGCCATCATTGCACGGCCATGGGCTTGCCCAGCACGGCCGTCTGCGTGGCATGAAGAACGCTGCCTTCCATCACCCGGGCGGTCACTGTTTTTACCATGGTCCGCAGCGGGATATCGACCATTCCCTCCAGGCGGCGGTACTGGCGCAGCTGCAGCACTGCGGCTTCGGGTACGGTCTGGGTCCAGGGTTTGCCATCCCGCGTCCCAGACAGAACCAGTTCCAGCCGCCCCTTGAAATCAGATGTGTTCTTGGCCTGGCGCATCACCAGCACCTGCCAGCGCAAATGGGCGTCGGCCAGCATTTCCGTCTGCAGCCCCCGAATCGCCACGCCATGGCTCCCTGCGTTGGCCGGGAGGAGTTTCTCGAAGAACCCCAGGTCTTCCCGCAAGGCGGCACTCTCAGCCTCTGCCTGGCGCAAGCGGGCCATCAGTTGCTGCATGGCTGTGCGCTCGGCGACCAGCAGGCTGTCCGACGTATTGCTCACCGCCTGCAACTGCTGGCTTTCCTCGCGCAGACGATCAACCTCCGCACGCAAGCGGACCAGTTCCTCGCGACTCACCCCTTCAAGGCCAGCGAGGGAACGCCCGAACTCGAAAGCCCACAGGGCCACGGCCGCACAAAAGCCAAACACAACTGCCAGAAAAAGCCACCGCAACGGCCACGGCATGGCGCTGCGCACCGCCATACGGGGTGCGCTGATGGTCAGGCGGCGACGCAACAATCGCAAGCGCATGGGCGTCCATTCTCCTTTGTGGTGTGGTGGGGCGTTACAGGCCTCATCTGGCAGGGCTTGTTTTGCGTGCCGCAATATACCCCGGTACCGCCGAATGCCCGCCGAAAAAACAAAGCCGCAACCGGGGCACCCCGTTGCGGCTTTGAGCAAAGCAGTGAAAAGCGGATTAACGCTTGGAGAACTGCTTGGCGCGGCGTGCAGAACGCAGACCGACTTTCTTGCGCTCGACTTCGCGCGCGTCACGCGTCACGAAACCAGCCTGGCTCAGGGCCGACTTGAGCGTTGCGTCATAGTCGATCAGGGCGCGGGTGATGCCGTGGCGGGCCGCGCCGGCCTGGCCGGACTCACCGCCGCCGTGCACATTGATCATCACGTCGAAGGTTTCGGCGTGGTTGGTCAACAACAGGGGTTGCTTGGCGATCATGATCGAGGTTTCACGGCCGAAATAGGACTGGATGTCCTTGCCGTTGATTGTGATCTTGCCAGAGCCTTTTTTCAGAAACACGCGGGCGACGCTGGATTTGCGACGGCCGGTGCCATTGTTCCATTCACCAATCATCTCAAGGCTCCTTACAGTTCCAGCACTTTGGGCTGTTGGGCGGTGTGGGGATGCTCAGCACCACCATACACCTTGAGTTTCTTGATCATGGCGTAGCCAAGCGGACCCTTGGGCAGCATGCCCTTGACAGCCTTTTCCAGCGCGCGGCCGGGGTGCTTGGATTGCATGTCGCGGAAGTTGGTGGCCGTGATGCCGCCGGGGTAACCCGAGTGGCGGTAGTACACCTTGTCGATGGACTTGGTGCCGGTGACCTTGAGTTTCGCTGCGTTGATGATGACGATGAAGTCACCGGTATCAACGTGAGGCGTGTAAATGGCTTTGTGTTTGCCGCGCAGACGGAGGGCAACTTCGCTGGCTACCCGGCCGAGCACCTTATCGGTGGCGTCAATCACAAACCACTCGTGCACGACCTCAGCGGGCTTTGCGCTGAATGTAGACATGAGATTTCTCTTTCGAGGGTTTGACCGGCCAAAAGAAGGGGCCGGTGTCCTTGGCGCTCTTTTCCACGGTCGGTGTTTCTCTTGAAGCGGAAACCTCTTAGGTGGTACTTGCAAAACAGGCCTGAAGGCCTTTTTCACACTTCGCCGCGGAGCACGCAAGCGCTGCGAAGCCCGCCATTATACAAAGACCGCGCATTTGCGCCAACCCGCCTGCAAAAAGCATCAGGCAAGCCGGGCGCGCAGCGCACGCACGGCGCTTTCCGGCGTGGTCAGCACCGGCAAACCCAGCGCATCGCGCACGGCGGGCGCGGCACGGGCCATGCTGAACTGTGCCAGCGCAATGACCGAACAGCCGGCCGCCGCCAGATCCTGCGCTGCAGCCACCACCGCCCGGTCATGCGCCGCCCCGTCGCCGCGATTGAGGGCATCCATGGCGCCGGTCGCCAGCGCACACCGAAGATCGACCGATGCCGGAAACTCTTCCGGCATGCTGGCAAGCGTCGGTGCAAAGGAGGCGATCAACCCCACCCGACCGCCCAGGTCTGCCGCATCCTGCACCATGGCCTCGTTGGGCTTGAGCACGGGAAGACCTGCATGCCTGCGCGCCACCGCCTCGATGCAGGGACCGAATGCGGAACAGGTGAACAAGATCGCCTGCGCGCCCGTTGCTACAGCATAGTCGGCCAGCACAGCGAAACGCGCATGCATGGCGTCGTCCAGACCCCGCCCGCTGCGCGCCAGATCGGCGGACAGACTGTCGTCGAGCAGGTTCATGCGCAACACTTCAGGCCAGGCTTGCACCAGCGCCGCGTTGATCGGATCGACCGAATGCGCCAGCGCATGAATGAGGGCCAGGCGCGTCACGCTGCGGTCTCCACGGCTTTGGCCGCAGGGGCTCTGCCGCGCCGACGCTGCAGCACCACGACCGCCAGCAACAGCGCCAGTGCCGGCAGGAACATCCATTCCTTGTCCGGTCGGTCCGCAGCCACCTCGGCAGATACGATGCGGTAACCCTGTTCGATCCCCAGTTTCTCGCTCACGCTGCCAAATTTCACCTTGGTGATGAACAGCGCGTCACCCTGGGGAATGGCGCTCACTCCTGCGTTACCCAATCGATCGCGCACCGTCCCCGGCGCACCAAGCGGCAGCAGAACCCCCTTGCGGATGTCCTTGCCATCGAGGTTGGTGCCTTCGATCCACACCCGCTTGCTGGCACCCGCCGGGGCCGCCTCGATCAACTGGCCCATCTGCGCGGCGGGCACCTCCTGGAACGGGGGGTACACCATGTCCCACCAGAACCCGGGGCGAAACAGGGTGAACGTGACGAGCAGCAGCGCCACGGTCTCCCACCAACGGTTGCGCACAAGAAAGTACCCCTGCGTTGCAGCCGCAAACACCAGCATGGCCACCACTGCGCTGATTACAGTCAGGGCGAAGTGAAACGGCCCCGTGATTCCAATCATCAGCAACTGTGTGTTGAAGATGAACAGGAACGGCAAGATCGCCGTGCGCATGCTGTAGAGGAATGCGGTGATACCGGTCTTGATAGGGTCTGTTCTGGCGATCGCTGCCGCCGCAAAAGAGGCCAGGCCGACGGGCGGCGTCACATCCGCCATCAATCCGAAATAAAAAACAAACAAATGCACCGCGATCAGCGGCACGATGAGGCCGCTCTGCGCCCCCAGCTCGACCACCACGGGTGCCATCAACGTGGAGACCACAATGTAGTTGGCCGTGGTGGGCAGGCCCATGCCCAGGATCAGGCTGATGACGGCCACCAGAAACAGCATCAGCATGAGGTTGCCGCCCGAAAGCATCTCAACGATTTCCGTCATCACCAGGCCGATGCCGGTGAGAGAAACTGTCCCAACAATGACGCCTGCCGCTGCTGTCGCCACACCGATACCGATCATGTTGCGCGCACCTGCGGCCAGGCCATCGATCAGGTCCATGGCGCCCGACTTGGTGGCAGCGCCCAGCCCACCCGCCCCCCGGAACAGGGCCTGGATGGGTTTTTGTGTCAGCATCACAAAAATGATGAACAAGGTCGCCCAGAATGCGGACAGGCCGGGCGACATCTGCTCGACCATGAGACACCAGATCAACACCACCACCGCCAGCAGGTAGTGCAGGCCTGATTTCACGGTGGGCCCGGTTTCCGGCAGTTCGAATACCTGCGCATCGGGGTCATCCAGCGGCAGTTCGGGCTGGCGCGAACCAAACCACAGCAGGCCCACGTAGGCTGCAAGCAGCGCCACACCAATGATCCATATCGCGGCACTTCCCGCGACATCCTTGACCCAGCCCACACCCCAGTACACCGCTCCGCACAACACAAAAAACCCCGAGACCGTGAGCCCCAGCGAGAGCAGGCGCGAACCACCCGAGGCCGTACCGCGCCGTGGCAGGCCCACCATATTGGCTTTCAGGGCCTCGATGTGCACGATATAGAGCAACGCGATATAGGAGATGATGGCCGGCAAGAAGGCATGCTTCATCACTTCGATGTAGGGAATGCCCACGTATTCCACCATCAGGAACGCCGCGGCCCCCATCACGGGCGGCATCAGCTGGCCGTTGACAGAGCTGGAGACTTCCACGGCACCCGCCTGGTCAGGCCGGTAACCCACACGCTTCATCAGCGGAATGGTGAAAGTCCCCGTGGTGACCACGTTGGCGATCGACGAGCCGGAAATGATGCCGGTCGCCGCCGACGACAGTACCGCTGCCTTGGCCGGACCGCCGCGCATGTGGCCCAGCAAGGCAAAGGCGGACTTGATGAAATAGTTGCCAGCGCCTGCCTTATCGAGCAAGGAACCGAACAACACGAACAGAAAGATGAACCCGCTGGAAACCCCCAGTGCCACGCCAAACACGCCTTCAGTGGTCAGCCACTGGTGACTCATGGCGCGGCTGAGCGAAAACCCCCGGTGGGCAATCATGTCGGGCATGTAGCGCCCGCCGAAGGTATAGCCCAGAAACACCAGGGCCACGATCACCATGGGCAGACCCAGCACGCGGCGCGTCGCTTCAAGCAAAAGCACCATACCGACCACCGCCGTGTAGATGTCCATGTCGGTGGGGTTGCCAGGCCGCGACGCAATTTCACGATAAAAAAGAAACAGGTAGGCCGCGCAATAAGCCCCCACCAGAGCCAGCACCCAGTCGGTGATCGGCACTCGCTCACGTGGTGATCGCTTGAATGCCGGGTACGACAGATACGCAAGAAACACCGCAAAAGCGAGGTGAATGGCCCGGCTTTCGGTGTCGTTGAACACCAGAATACCGAACGTGAAAGGCAGCGGCGACGCGATCCAGAGCTGGAACAGCGACCAGGCCAGCGCGACGCCCAGAAGAAAGAGTCCGACCTTGGGCCCGGGCGAGCGTCCGCCCAGATCGTTGTCGGCGACAAGCTGCTGGACGTCGATGACCGGTGCAGCAGCGGTTGTGTTGGCGGGGTTCATGGGTGTCCTCGCAATCCATGGAAGAAACAAAAAAGCCCTGAAGAATCAGAGCTTTTTTGCGGCAGATACCGACGTGCCCTCAGGCCGCGGCTTACATCCAGCCCTTTTCCTTGTAGTACTTCACGGCGCCTGGATGGAGCGGAGCACTCATGCCGTCCTTGATCATGTTCTTGGGATCAAGGTGCGAAAACGCGGGGTGCAGCTTCTTGAATTCATCGAAATTCTCGAACACCGCCTTGACCAGTTCGTACACCGTGGCGTCCGGCACCTTGGCCGAGGTCACGAATGATGCCAGCACACCGTAGGTCGGCGTCGGGTTGGGGTGGCCCGCATACAGACCGCCAGGAATGTTCACCTTGGCATAGAAGCTGTTGTCCTTGACCAGCTTGTCCACGGCCGGCCCCTGCAGCGGAACCAGGCGCGCACCACAGGTGGTGATCGGGTCCTGGATGTTGGCGCTGGGATGGCCCACGCCATAGAAGAAGCCATCGATCTTGTTGTCGCACAAGGCCGCGCCGTGCTCATCGGCCTTGAGCTCCGAGGCCAGGCCAAAGTCCGCCAGCGTCCAGCCCATGGCACCGAGCAATTCATCCATGGAGGCTCGCGTGCCCGACCCCGGGTTGCCCACATTGAAACGCTTGCTCTTGAAATCTTCAAACTTCGCGATGTTGGCCTCTTTGCGGCTCAGCACGGTAAAGGGCTCGGGATGCAGAGAGAAGACCGCGCGCAGGTCCGTGAACTTTCCGTCCTTGGCGAACGCCTTGGTGCCGTTGACTGCGTGGTACTGCCAGTCAGACTGGGCCACACCGAAGTCCAGTTCACCCTGGCGAATGGTATTGATGTTGACCACCGAGCCGCCTGTCGATTCCACCGAACAGCGAATGCCATGGCGCGACCGTTCCTTGTTGACCAGGCGGCAGATGGCGCCACCAGCTGCGTAGTACACGCCAGTGACACCACCGGTGCCAATGGTCATGAACTTGGGCTGCGCCACTGCGGCGGGCGCCATCATCGACGCGGCCAGCCCAACGGAGGCAGCCAATACGCTCAGGGAAAGTTTCGTCTTCATCTTTTCGTCTCCTTCAAAAAACCGGTTTCAAGAGTTGCAGTCAGGGGATCGATGCTGCAATCGCTTCTGCCAGCAACTCCACGATATGTGCAAGTTCTGCATCACTTGCCACGAACGGCGGTGCCAGCAAGATGTGGTCACCATCGCATCCATTGACCGTTCCGCCCATGGGGTAAACCATCAATCCAAGCGACATTGCCTGCTTCTTCACCCGGGCATGCAGCTTCAATGCAGGGTCAAACGGCGCCTTGGATTCCCGATCACGCACCAGCTCCACCCCCCAGAAGAAACCGCGTCCGCGAATGTCCCCCACATGCGGATGCGCACCCAGCACCCGACGCAAACGCTCGCCGAATTGCGCCCCTGCGCTGAACACACGTTCAACCAGGCAGTCGCGTTCGATGATGGTTTGCACTGCCAGCGCAGCAGCACAGGCGACCGGATGCCCCAGATAAGTGTGCCCATGCTGAAAAAACCCGCTGCCCTGGCCAATCGCCTCGACAATGCGGCCCTGGGCCAGCACGGCGCCAATCGGCTGGTAGCCACCGCCCAACCCTTTGGCAATGGCCTGGATGTCCGGCACCACGCCTTCCGCCGTGCAGGCATGCAGACTGCCGGTGCGACCCATGCCGCACATGACTTCGTCGAGGATCAACAACACCCCGTGGCGGTCACACACCTCGCGCACAGCCCGAAAATACCCCGGCACCGGCACCAGCACGCCGGCCGTTGCGCCACCCACGGTTTCTGCCACGAAGGCAATGACGCTCTTCGGCCCCAGCCGTGTAATGGTTTCGTCCAACTCCTGTGCCAGGCGCAGCCCGTACTGCTCCGGGGTTTCGTCGCCACGCTGCTCCCGATAGGGATAGCAGGGCGACACATGGGTCGCCTCGACCAGCAGCGGGGCGAACGGGGCCCTGCGCCACGCATTGCCACCCACCGCCAGGACGCCCAGCGTATTGCCGTGATAGCTCTGCTTGCGCGCAATGAAATGACGACGCTCCGGTTCGCCCGTTTCGACGAAATACTGGCGGGCCAGCTTCATCGCTGCCTCCATGGCCTCCGAGCCACCACTGACGAAATACACGTGGCTCATACCCGGCGGCGCAGTGCGAACCAGTTGGTCCGCCAATGTCTCTGCCACCTCGGTCGTAAAAAAGCTGGTGTGTGCATACGCCAGCTGGTCAATCTGGCGGTGCATGGCTGCCAGCACTTCCGGATGGCCATGCCCCAGGCAGGACACTGCCGCACCACCACAGGCATCCAGGTAGCGCCGCCCTTGTGCATCCACCAGATACACCCCTTCACCCGATACCGCACGCGGCGGCACCGTGCGCAGATGGCGATGGAGAACATGGGTCGCAACGGCAGGCAAGGACATCTCAGTCATGCGGGCAAGTTTAGAGCGTTGATCACCGTGCACGTATGCCGATTGATAGCCTTTCCATAACGAAAGCTCATAGCACCCATAAGCTGCGGACATGGCCCGTGCACCGATTGGCATTCGACGTGCAGGCGCCCGCGTCCTAGCATGGACCCATGATTCAAGGACCATCTCCCCGCTCTGTTGCAGTCCTGGGCGCAGGCATCGTGGGCCTGGCCAGCGCCTGGGAACTGGTGCAGCAAGGCTACGACGTCACGGTAGTGGACCGCGCCACCAGTGGCGCCGGCACCAGCCGCGCCAATGGCGCACAACTGAGCTATTCCTATGTGCAGCCGCTGGCCGACGCTTCCATCTGGCGTCAGCTCCCCAAGCTGCTGCTGGCGAGCGATTCGCCGCTCAAGCTGCGCATCCAGGCGGACCCGGCGCAATGGGCCTGGGGCCTGCAGTTTCTGGCGGCCTGCCGCGACGATGTGTCGCGCCGCACAACCGAGGCTTTGCTGGCACTGGCGGCGCACAGCCGCACCGGGTTCGACGCCATGATGGCGCAGACCGGCCTGGACTGCGACTTTTCCGCCACAGGCAAACTGGTGCTCTACGCCGATGCGGCCGCATTTGCCGGGGCACAGCGGCAAATGCTGCTGCAGCGTGCGCTCGGCAGCGTGCAGCACGCCGTGACGGCAGCGCAATGTCTCGCCATCGAACCGGCCCTCGAAGCCCAGGCACCTCGCATCGCGGGAGCCATCCACACCCCCAGCGAATGCGCCGCCGATTGCTTCAAGGTATGCGAAGGGCTGGAAGCCTCCCTGCGTGTGCAGGGCGTGCGGTTCATTCTGGACACCGAAATCACAGGCCTGGTCACCGACGGCGTCCGTCTGCGCGCCGCGCAAAGTACCGCTGGCGCCATCGAAGCCGATGCCTTCGTGCTGGCGATGGCCACGGGATCGGTGCCCCTGGCCCGCGGCCTGGGAGTCCGGCTGCCCGTCTATCCGCTCAAGGGCTACAGCGTCACGGTACGTGCAGCAGCGAAACACGCTTGGGCGCCGCAGGTCAGCGTGACCGACGCGGCACGCAAGATCGTTTTTGCCCGTCTGGGCGATCGCTTGCGCATCGCGGGCATGGCCGAACTGGTGGGCAACGATGCCAGCATCAAGGATGCCCGCATTGCCACGCTGCTGGCGGCCGGACGCGACGTCTTTCCACGCGCCAGCGACTACATCGCTGTAGACCGGTGGGCTGGATTGCGGCCAGCCACCCCCACCGGATTGCCCATTGTCGGTACCCTGCCCAACGCACCCGCCAATCTGCTGTTCAATACAGGCCACGGCGCATTGGGCTTTACGCTCGCCTTTGGTACGGCTCAGGCTTTGCTTGCCCCCTTGCGTGCGGCCGGTCGTGCCTGACCGCTGGTTGCCGCGCCCACCGGAGTGGCCCGAACCCCAGGCATATGCGCCAGCGCTTGGCGCATGCAGTCGGTAAAGGCGCGGACCAACTGCGAATGCGGCCGCGCCGAAGGCCGCAAAGCGTGCACAAAAGTGTGCACTGCGGGCTCAAACGCCAGGACCTCCACACGGTTGTGATCGGCCGACTGGGCAGTACAGGCTTCCACAATCGCCACCCCGACCCCGTGGTGGGCCAAGGCCAGGGCAACATGGTAGGTCTGCACCACCATGACGGGGTGCAGCCCGGGATCGGCACCCGCGAACGCATGGGCCAGCATGCGCCCTACAGGATCGCGGGCATCCAGCCCAATGAGGGGCAAGCCTGCCAGATCGCGCACACTCAGTACGCCCGTCGCGCTTTGCACTGGCGACAGCAGGCCTTTGGGCACCACGCACACCAGGCCTTGGCTGGCCAGGCGTTCCTCCTGCAGTGCAGGGTGGGACGGCGCACTGAAGAGGAAGCCGACGTCTGCCTCCTGCAACACCAGCGCATCCACAATTTGGGGCGAGTGCAGAGCCGCATGGTGAATGACCACCGAAGGATGCAACACCCGGAATCGCTCGACCGCCGCAGGAAACACCTCGTAGCTCAGCGCCAGCACCGTCAGGACCCGCACGTCCTTGGCACCATCGGCTTTGCGCAGCCCCTGCGCCAGGCGCCGCACTTCGTCGAGATCAGAAAATAGCTTGTCTACCAGCGGGAACAGGCTGCGCGCCTCGGCCGTGGCCACGAGCCGCCCCCCGGTGCGCTCGAACAGCGGAAACCCCAGTTGCAGTTCAGCGTGCTTGAGGGTGCGGCTCACCGCTGGCTGGGTGATGTTGATCAAGCGCGCAGCACCGCTGACGCTGCCGGTGACCATCACCGCATTGAAGACTTCAATATGGCGCAGGCGCATCGAGGGCGGGCGTTCAATTGGCAAAGTTGCTGCGTTCCAGCGGCTCCATGGCCTTGCGGAACTCGACACAGGCTGCGCGCCCGGCATTGCCCGGTTTGCGGCATTCTTCACGCAGGCACATGCTGCGCGTCAGCACGCTGGTGTTTTCACACAGCGGCGGAGGCGGGCGCGGGGCGGGCGTGGGAACCGGCGGAGGCGGAGGCGGGGGGGGCACAGGTTCGATCACCGGCATCGGACTGGGCACCGGCGCGGGCGGCTCTTTGGCAACCTTGATCACTCGTGACGAACGTGACGGCGCCTTGGACACGGCACGCGGATCCTCCGATGGCACGAAGGCGGGCGCAGGCGCCTCCACCAATGCGGGTTCACTGGCGGCAGGCGCAGGTTCGGAGGCAGGCGCCACGGCAATGGGCTGCGACGCCACTTCCTGCGAGGTCTGCACCGGGGGCTTCAGCTCCGTGATGATGGTGTCCACGGGCGCCGGGGCCCGGCTGCTCCAGCCATAGGCGGCTACGGCAGCCACCACCACAAAGGCAACTGCCACGGCCAGCCACGCCGCGCCCAGCGGGCGCGCTTTCGCTTTCACTTTCACTTTGTTTTTGGGGCCGCCCGTGTCTTTCACCGTGCGGACCGCCGCCTTTTGCGAAGGACTGCGGGCGTGCACCTTCTCCAGCCCCGCCGCCTGGGCAGGATCCAGAAAACTGCTGTCTGCGACATCTTCCAGAACCACGGTATCGCCCGCGTCCAGGAACACGGTATCTGCGGCATCGGATACGACGGACTGCGGCTCCCGGCTCTGCCCCTTGGGGGTGTCGGCGGACACCGGAGGAGTCACGACCACGGCAGCAGGGGCCGCAGGCGGAGGGGAGGATGATTGCCGGAGCCTTTCCTTCATCTCGGACGTCACATCCACCGTCGGCACCACCTGCCCCGGGCCTGGCTGGTCAGTGGGTTCAACCCAGATGTCACCCAGGTCGGCACGGAAATCGAAATGATCGACCCCCTCGGGCGGCGTCGTCATCTCCATGATCTGCAGAAAGGCGTCAATGCTTTGCGGGCGGTCCTGGGGATTGAGCGCCAGAGACTGGGAGATGGCCGCCACGAAAGCCGGCGAATACGCTTGCCCGAACTGGCGGTGCACCGTCTTGGCCACGCGCGCAAACGGCACCATCCGGTCCCGGATCGAGCGCAGGGTGGAAGGCAGCGGCGTATCGTTGCACAGGCAGCCGTGCACCACGGCGGCCAGAGAATACAGATCGCTCCAGGGGCCTTGGGTCAGTTCGGTATCACCATCGGCGTATTGCTCGATCGGCGCATAGTTCACTTTCAGGACCGCCGTGTGCTTGTGGTCCCGATCATTGATGGCATGGCGCGCCGCACCCAGATCAAGCAGCACAGGAGGCCCGATATCCTGCAGGAAAAGGTTGTCGGGCGATACATCGCGGTGCAGGGTCTGCCCGCTGTGCAGCACCCGCAACGCGCCCAGCACGCACCACAGCATCTTGCGCAGCCAGGCCTCGGGCGGCGGGGTGCGCATTTGCGCGCGTGCCTGCTTGAAGGTCATGCCGGTATACAGAGGCATGACCATGTAAGCGGTGTTGTTGGCCTCCCAGAACCGAAACACCTTGACGAGCGAGGGATGATCGAACTGCGCCAGCAGGCGCGCCTCGCCCACAAAGGACTTCAATCCCGCCATGAACGCGGCCTGGTCCGCGGGTGAGCGTGTGAGCAGGGAGCCATCGTCCGTGCGGGCGGCCAGTGCCGCCGGCATGAATTCCTTGATGGCGACGGCCCGGTGCAACGAATGATCGAACGCCCGGTAGACCATGCCGAACCCTCCCACCCCCAGCAGCGCGAGGATCTCGAATTCGCCCAGGCGCGTGCCCACGGACAGTGCATCGACATGGAGCGCTCCTGGAGCAGGCGCAAGATTGGAACGGTCATTCATGGCAGAAGGTACGAGAGGCAGAGGGCGCCCAGGAGGATGGCGGAGGCGCAATCATCACTCCACGGAAACCCATCAGAGGCAACAAAACGCATCTTGGCGGCAAAAAAACGTCAATACCTGCGAAATTGTGCCGATTGTGCCCCTGCCCGGACCTCCCCCCCACAGGGACATCCCGGCCTCAGGGCAAAGGAAAGCCACCCGGGCATGGTTACCATTGGGGCATGTTCAGTTACCGCCACGCCTTCCATGCAGGCAACCACGCCGACGTGCTCAAGCACACCGTGCTGATTGCCGCCCTGCAATACCTCACCGAGAAGGACGCCGCCCTGACCGTGCTGGACACGCATGCCGGCGCCGGGCTGTACCGGCTGGACGGCGACTACGCCCGCACCAGCGGCGAGGCTGGCGAGGGCATCCTGCGCCTGACGGCGACCGGTGCGCCCAGCGCAGCTCTGGCGCCTTTGCTGCAGGCTTATGTGGACATGGTGCGCGCCTTCAACCAGGGCGCCAGCACCCGGGTCTATCCGGGCTCCCCCTTCATCATCCAGCGCCTGCTGCGGGCACACGACAAGCTCAAGCTGTTTGAACTGCATCCCACCGATCTGCGCGCCCTGGCGGGCAACGTGGCCCAGCTCAATGCGGGCCGCCAGGTGGCCGTGCTGCACGAGGATGGCTTTGAGGGCGTCAAGAAATTCTTGCCTCCACCAGCCCGCCGCGCTTTGCTGTTGTGCGATCCCAGCTATGAAATCAAGAGCGACTACGCAAAAGTGCTGGACATGGTGCAGGACGGGCTCAAGCGCTTTGCCACTGGGACTTACGCGGTTTGGTACCCCATCATTCCGCGCCCCGAGGCCCACGATCTTCCCCGTCGGCTCAAGACCATGGCCCAGAAGACGGGCAAGGGCTGGCTGCACGCCACGCTGACGGTGAAATCCAGCAAGATCACCGAAAGAGCCCAGGGCGAGACCCGGCGCCCGGGTCTGCCCGCGAGCGGCATGTTTCTCATCAACCCGCCCCACACCCTGAAAGCCGGACTGCAGCAGGCGCTGCCGCAGATGGTCGAGCGATTGGGTCAGGACCGCAACGCAAGCCATACCCTGGAATCGGGCAGTTGATCTGCCTCGTCGGCAGGGCCCCGTCGATCAACGCTTGCAGCGTGCGAGAAAAGCGTCCTCAAAGCGGCTGAGTTCATTGCGCTCGCCTTCGGTGAGGTCGGTGCGGGCGCGCTTGGCCGCGATGATGCGGCGCGACTCTGCGCACTGCTGCAGGAAGCGCTGCTCCTGCTCGCGCTGGCTCTGCTCGGCAAGCTGGGCAGACTTTTCTTCCTCGCGGCGCTGCTTTCTCAGGTCACGCCGTTCGCTCGAGAGTTGCGAGTATGCCTCTTGCTCCTGGTCCCGGCAGTCGCGCTTGTATTCACGCCGCATGCCTTCCACCACATCGGGCTTGATGCCGCGCGAATAGGCGGAACGGATCCCGCTGTCGAGCGAACGGCAGCGTGCACTCATGTACTGGTAGTGTTCCGGCTCCTCGGCAGGCACCCGCACCGGCGTGGACGAACTGCGACCATAGGACGACGAGGACACCGGCCCGGCAACGGCCGCTGTGGTCCGGGTGTTGGCAGGGCAAGGCCGGGACAGCACAAAAGAATCGCCGTCAGAATCTCTGCAGTGGTAGCGCGTCTGGGCGCTGGCGCCAGGCGCTGCCAGGCCACCGCAAGCCAGCAGCAACAAGGCATGAACGAGCTTCATCGGTACGTCACAAAAATCAAAAACGAAATGTTACCGTCATTCGCGGGCCTGCAAGCCCAGGCGGCGGCCGATTTCCAGCGTTGCGGCACTCTGGTTCATGGTGTAGAAGTGCAAGGCGGGCGCGCCTTCGGCACGCAAGCGCTCGCACAAAGCCGTGACCACGTCCAGTCCGAAGGCACGGATGGAGGCCACATCGTCGCCAAAGCCCTGCAGGCGCAGACGCACCCAGCGCGGAATCTCGGCGCCGCAGGCGTCGGAAAACCGCAGGAGCTGCGTCGAGCTGGTGATAGGCATGATGCCAGGCACCACGGGCACATCGGCTCCCAGGCGCCGCGCCTCGTCCACGAAGCGCCCATAGGCATCGCTGCTGTAGAAATACTGCGTGATGGCCGAGTCAGCACCCGCCTGCACCTTGGCGGCATAGGCCTTGAGATCGGCCTCCGGTGAGCGGGCCTGCGGGTGCACTTCCGGGTAGGCGGCCACTTCGATGTGGAAGTCACGCCCGGTTTCAGCCCGGATGAAGGCGACCAGGTCGCTGGCGTAATGGAACTCGCCGCCCATGCCGTAGCCGCTGGGCAAGTCGCCCCGCAACGCCACCAGGCGCCGCACGCCCATCGCTTTGAGCGCTGCCAGTTGCTCACGCACCGATGCGCGCGTAGCCCCGATGCAGGAGAAGTGGGACGCTGCATCCACCCCCTCCTGCAAAATGGCGCGCACGGTGTCAAAGGTGCCTTGCTGGGTGGAGCCCCCCGCGCCGTACGTGACCGAGCAGAACTGGGGCCGCAGCGCATAGAGCTGCTGGCGCACAGCGCGCAGCTTTTCGGCGCCCTCGGGAGTCTTGGGCGGGAAGAATTCCAGGCTCACCGGCAAACCGGCAGTCGGTGCGTTGGCGGCGGTCATGCGGCCCTCCTTGCAGAAACAAAAAATTCACGATTGCCGTCACCGCCGGTGATCGGGCTGTCAAACCAGTCCTGCACCGCCAAGCCCAGGCCGGCACAGCATGCGCGGATGCGCTGTTCCACCACGGCGTACAGTGCGGCATCCCGCACGACACCGCCCTTGCCCACCTGGCCCGGCTGCAGTTCAAACTGCGGCTTGACCAGCATCAGCAACTGGCCGCCCGGGGCCAGCAGCGGCACCAGCGCAGGCAACACCAGCGTGAGCGAGATGAAGGACAGGTCGCCTGTGATCAGGTCGAACACGGGCTCCAGGGGATGTTTCGCCAGGGCAGCCTGGCGGCGGGGTGCGCCTGCCGCCGCCGCTACCGCCTGCGGGACGGCGTTGCGGGCAAGCTCGGCCTCGACCTCCTCATCACGCACATCGTCGCTGTCGTCGTAATCGGACACCTCGCCGTCCCCAGACATCCAGCGGTAGGGGTTTTCAGGCGGAGTGTCGTCCTGCACCGGCGGCTCTTCCGTCTCGACTCCTGCGGCCTCCCAGGCCTCCTGCAGGGACGAAGGCGTCAGCGTGCGCGCATTCAACCCCTCAAGGCACACCACACGGGCATCCTGGCGCAGTTGCGCATGCAGCTGGTCTTGGCCCACATCCACACCCACGACCTGGCGCGCACCCTGTTCCAGCAGGCAGTGCGTAAACCCCCCGGTGGACTGGCCCACGTCCAGGCATTGCATGCCCTGCACCCGCAGGCCGGTGTGCCGCAAGGCACCTTCGAGCTTGAGTCCGCCGCGCGAGACAAAACGCGCCTCGGCCTCGTCCAGCAGGTGCGCTTCGGCCCCGGCGGGGATGTCATCCCCGTTCTTGGCCACGCGATGCCAGGGCGCAGACGCGCCCAGGCGCCACTGCACCCCGCTGGCAATCAGGCGCTGGGCCTGCGAGCGGGTGCTGGCCAGGCCGTTCTCTACCAGAAACACATCGGCACGCATAAATATTTAAGCAAAATACGCTTCAACCGCTTATCTGTAAAGCGGCTTAAGCTATTAAATCAATAGCAAATCAATACCGGTAGGTATCGGGCTTGTACGGGCCTTGCTTGGGCACGCCAATGTAGGCCGCCTGCTCATCGGACAACTCGCTCAGCATGGCGCCCACCTTCTTCAGGTGCAGGCGTGCCACCTTCTCGTCCAGGTGCTTGGGCAGCACGTACACCTTGCCGTTTTCGTAGTAGTCACTGTGCGTGAACAGCTCGATCTGGGCAATGGTCTGGTTGGCAAAGCTCGACGACATGACGAAGCTCGGGTGGCCCGTGCCGCAACCCAGGTTCACCAGACGGCCCTTGGCCAGCAGGATGATGCGCTTGCCGTCTGGGAAGATCACATGATCGACCTGGGGCTTGATCTCTTCCCATTCGTACTGTTCCAGCGTGGCCACCTGGATTTCGTTGTCGAAGTGGCCGATGTTGCAGACTATTGACTGGTCCTTCATGGCCAGCATGTGGTCATGCGTGATCACGTCCTTGTTGCCCGTGGTGGTCACAAAGATGTCGGCCTTGTCAGCCGCGTATTCCATGGTGACCACACGATAGCCTTCCATCGCGGCCTGCAGGGCGTTGATGGGGTCGATCTCGGTCACCCACACCTGGGCCGACAGCGCACGCAGCGCCTGGGCGCTGCCCTTGCCCACGTCGCCGTAGCCGGCCACGCAGGCCACCTTGCCGGCGATCATCACGTCGGTGGCGCGCTTGATGCCGTCCACCAGCGACTCGCGGCAGCCGTACAGGTTGTCGAACTTGCTCTTGGTGACCGAATCGTTCACGTTGATGGCACGGAACATCAGGCTGCCTTTGGCCGACATTTCCTTCAGGCGGTGCACGCCGGTGGTGGTTTCCTCGGTCACGCCGATGATCTCGGCGCTCTTGCGGCTGTACCAGGTGGGGTCTTGCGCCAGCTTGGCCTTGATGGCGGCAAACAGGCAGGTTTCTTCTTCGCTGGTCGGGTTGGCAATGAGGGAGGCGTCCTTCTCAGCACGCTTGCCCAGGTGCATGAGCAGCGTGGCGTCGCCGCCGTCGTCCAGGATCAGGTTCGGGCCTTCGCCGGGCGTGCCTGCAGCGCCGAAGTCAAAGATGCGGTGTGTGTAGTCCCAGTAGTCCGCCAGCGACTCGCCCTTGATGGCGAACACCGGCGTGCCGCCGGCGGCAATGGCCGCGGCGGCGTGGTCCTGCGTGGAGAAGATGTTGCACGAGGCCCAGCGCACCTGGGCGCCGAGCGCCTGCAGCGTCTCGATCAGCACGGCGGTCTGGATGGTCATGTGCAGGCTGCCGGTGATGCGCGCGCCCTTGAGCGGCTGCCTGGCGGCAAATTCCTCGCGGATGGCCATCAGGCCGGGCATCTCGGTTTCGGCGATGCGGATTTCCTTGCGGCCCCAGTCGGCAAGGCCGATGTCGGTAATGGCGCGGTCGGTGGCGGAAAAAGCGGGGTTGCGGGCGTTCATGCTTGGCTCCAAAAGCTGTTTTGAAACACCACCTGCCGCGAGAGAGATTTGCAGCCCATCGCACGCAAGGTGGATGAGCGTCGTTGCACAGCGGATCGGTGCGCCTGTCGAACCGACAGACCCTTCGGCCCGGCCTCCCAAGCCTCACGCCTGCTTTTGAATCGCGGGACGCTGCAACGCTCCTCGGGAGAAGAACAGCGATTATATCGGCGTGCGCCTTCGCAGGCGCAGCGCCATCGCCAGCGCGCCCGCCAGCAGCACCAGCGAGAAGGCGACCAGAGCCGGCCAGCGCCCGTGCTCCCAGAACCAGCCGCCCGCCGAGCCCAGCACGCTGGAGCCGATGTAATAGGCCAGCAGATACAGCGAGGAGGCATGCCCCTTGGACTGGCGCGCCAGTTGCCCCACCCAGCCACTGGCAACCGAATGCGCCACGAAAAATCCGAAGGTAAGCACTGCAATCCCCACAATCACCCAGAGCAGCGGTGCCGCCAGGGTCAGCACGACGCCCGCGGCCATCAGTGCCACGCCGCCCACCAGCACGGGCGCGCGCCCCAGCCGATCGGCCAGCGCGCCCGCCGTGGGAGAAGCAAGAATGCCAAACAGGTAGACGCAAAAGATGAGGCCGATCTGCGTCTGGTTCAGGCGGTAGGGCGGCAGCGCCAGCCGAAAGCCCGCGTAATTGAAGAGCGAGACAAACACCCCCATCAGTGCAAAACCCGACAAAAACAGCATCGGCAAGCCCGGTGTGTGCAGGTGCGCGCGCCAGGCATCCAGATGAAACCGCAGACTCTGCGTTCGCCGCACGCCGGACGGAGCCACCCCGCTGGTTTGGGGCAACAGCCGCACAAATCCGATAGCGGCCATCAGCCCCAGAACGCCCATCGTGGCCATCGCCACGCGCCAGCCAAACTGGTCAGCGAGCGCGCTCATGCCCACCCGCCCGGCCATACCGCCAAAGGCCGTGCCACCGATGTACAGGCCCATGGAGAAACCCAGGCCGCGCGGATGAATTTCATCCGCCAGGTAGGCCATGGCGACAGCCGGCACGCCGCCAAGAAGAATGCCCTCCAAGGCCCGCGCCGCCAACAGTGCTCCCCAGGTAGGCGCCACGGCTGCCAGCACGTTGCAGACCGCGGCGAAGGCCATCGAGAAAAACATCAGCCGGCGCTTGTCCCGCCCCTCTGACCACGCACCAGCGACAAATATGGCCACTGCCAGGCACCCGGTACTGACCGACAGTGCCAGCGAACTGCCTGCGGCTCCCAGGCCAAAGTGCGCAGCAAACTCCGGCAGCACCGGCTGCACGCAGTAGAGCAGGGAAAACGTGGCAAAGCCCGCCAAAAACAAGGCCAGGCTGATGCGTCGGTAGGCGGGCGAACCTGCGTCCACCCATGTGCGGGTGGCGGGCGATGAATCGGATTCCTGCATGGGCGCCACTGTGACATGGCCTTGCGCTCCACGCTGGCAGCGCCGGCCCGTAAAATCGCCACGCTTTTCAAGAATCGCGCGCCGCGCCGTGCGGTCTGCTGTTTTCCCGACTCCTGGAACCCCCCTTTGTCCTACGCCCTTGAAACCCGGCGCCGCCGCACCTTTGCCATCATCTCCCACCCCGACGCCGGCAAGACCACGTTGACGGAAAAGCTCCTGCTGTTCTCGGGCGCGATCCAGATCGCCGGCGCCGTCAAGGGCCGCAAGGCCAGCCGACATGCCACGTCCGACTGGATGGAGATCGAAAAGCAGCGCGGCATCTCGGTCGCGTCAAGCGTGATGCAGATGGCCTACCGCGACCATGTCATCAACCTGCTCGACACGCCCGGCCACAAGGATTTTTCGGAGGACACCTACCGCGTTCTCACCGCCGTCGATTCGGCCTTGATGGTGATCGACGCCGCCAACGGTGTGGAAGCACAAACCCGCCGCCTGATCGAAGTCTGCCGCCAGCGCGACACGCCCATCATCACCTTCGTCAACAAGATGGACCGCGAGGTGCGCGACCCGCTGGACATCCTCGACGAGGTCGAGCGCGAACTCGGCATGCCCTGCTGCCCCATCACCTGGCCCGTCGGTCAGGGCAAGAGCTTTGGCGGCATCATCAACCTGCGCACGCAGACCATGACGGTGTTCACCCCCGGCAGCGACCGGGGGCCCAAGGACTTTGAAGTGGTGCCGCTGGCCGAGGCCGACCGGCTGCGCAAGCGCTTTGGCCAGCCCTTTGACGATGCGCTCGAGAGCATGGAGCTGGCCGTCGGCGCCTCGGCCGCGTGGAATCACGATGAGTTTCTGGCCGGCAAGCTCACGCCGGTGTTCTTCGGCTCCGGCGTGAACAACTTCGGCGTGATGGAAGTGCTGGACGCGGTGGTGGACATGTCGCCCCCGCCCGGCCCGCGCATCAGCACGCTGCTGGTCAACAAGCAGCCGGTGGTCAAGACGGTGCAGCCTGAGGACGAAGGGTTTTCCGGCGTGGTCTTCAAGGTGCAGGCCAACATGGACGCCAACCACCGCGACCGCATCGCCTTCGTGCGCGTGGCCTCCGGCCGCTACCAGCCGGGCATGAAGCTCAAGGTGCAGCGCACCGGCAAAGAGCTGCGCCCGACCAGCGTCGTCACCTTCATGAGCCAGCGGCGCGAAGCCGTCGAAGAAGCCTACGCCGGCGACATCATCGGCTTTACCACGCACGGCGGCGTGCAGCTGGGCGATACCATCACCGATGGCGCCAACCTGCAGTTCACCGGTCTGCCGTTCTTTGCGCCCGAGCTGTTCATGACGGTGATTTTGAAAAATCCACTGCGCACCAAGCAGCTCCAGCAAGGCCTGGCCCAGTTGGGCGAAGAAGGCGCGATCCAGGTCTTCAAACCCGACGTCGGCGGCCCGATGCTTCTCGGGGCCGTGGGGCAGCTGCAGTTTGAAGTGGTGCAGCACCGCCTGCGCGCCGAGTACGACGCCGACGTGCGTCTGGAAGGCTGCCAGTACACGGGAGCGCGCTGGATCACGGCGGACAGTCCGGCGGATTTGCGCGCCTTCACCGACGCCTACCCCATGCGTTTGTCGCACGACGCAGCGAATGCCCTGGCGTTTTTGTGCACCTCACCGTACGACGTGCGGCTGGCGCAGGAGCGGTTTCCGAAAATCCACTTCCATCCGCTGCGCGAGCACGCGGGCTTGAGCCTGGGCAGCGCCGGCTGATGGAGCGTTCCCTGCAGCCGCTCTCCGCCTGGCATCCGCCACCCGACCTGCTCGGCGTGTTCACCGACATCGACGACACCCTGACCACGGACGGTGCCATCACGCCCGACGCGCTGGCCGCCCTGGGGGAATTGAAGGCTGCGGGCCTGCATGTCATTCCGATCACCGGGCGGCCGGTGGGCTGGAGCGAGCGCTTTGCGGCCGCCTGGCCCGTGGATGCGGTGGTGGCAGAAAACGGTGCCGTGGCGCTGCGCCCGCCGTCCACCGAATTTTCAGATCAAATCGGCCTCCTGCGCTTATCCGACAAGCGCAAGCAGCTATCAAAAATATACCAACAAGACGCGGCGGTGCGCGCTGCCAACTTCACTGCCATGCACGCGGTTTTGGAGCGTATCGAGCGCGAAGTGCCGCAGGCCCGCCGGGCACAGGATTCGGCGGGACGCGAGACCGACATTGCCATTGACCACAGCGAATTTGCCCATCTGCCCCAGCCCGCCATTGATGCCTGCGTGGCCATCATGCGGGCCGCCGGCATGAGCGCGTCGGTCAGCAGCATTCACATCAACGGCTGGTTTGGCGCGCACAACAAATGGGAAGGCGCGCGCTGGATTGTGCGCGAGCTGTTCGGGAGCGATCTGGCGCAGGAGTCGGCGCGCTGGGTCTATGTGGGCGATTCCACCAACGACCAGATCATGTTCGAGCACTTCGAGCACAGCGTGGGCGTGGCCAACATTGCGCGCTTTGTGCCGCAGTTGATCCATCTGCCACGCTATGTGACGGTCGGCGAGCGCGGCGCCGGGTTTGCTGAAGTGGTGCGGCAGCTTCTCAAGGCCGGCACTGCGCAATAACCGCCAGACCAAGGCAACTTTCCGACGCGGTGGGAGCCTCCGTTCCCCGTGGTGCCGGTCTCGCTGAAGCATCGCATTGACTTCCCTCTGAACTCGTCTGCCAGTGCGTTGGCCGACTGTACCGATTGACCGGCGCAACCGCCATCCAGCGGCTTGTACACGCCCGATGCGGGAGAGACCACCGTCGGTTATAGCGCATCACAGGCGGCTGTCTGTTCGCGCCCGACGGGGTCGACTAATTTCAAACCCGCCTGCTCGCCAGATGTCCAGTGCTCAAGAGAGACAAGGAAAACTGCGACGAAGAGAAGGCCGCCTGCGCCACCACCATTCACAGACAACCTGAAAACCACGAAAAGGAGACATTCATGAACCACTTCGATGCCCGTCGCCGCATCTGGCTGGCCAGCCTCGGCGCCTGCTTGGGCATGCTCAGCATGGGTGCAGCCCAAGCGGCAGACCCGAGTTACCCCGCCAAGCCGATCCGGATCATTGTTCCCTACCCGCCGGGCGGCATTGCCGATGGCACCGCACGCAATTTCGCAGCCGGCCTAGCCTCGAGACTGAAAGGAACGGTCGTGGTGGAAAACCGGGCCGGCGCCTCTGGAATCATTGGTGCCGATGCGGTGGCAAAAGCTCCGGCCGACGGCTACACGCTGTTGTTCACGGTGGTATTGCAACTGGTGGCACAGCGCAAGGACGTCAAGGTGCCCTACGATGCTTTCAAGGATTTCCGACCGATCGTGGGTGTCAGCCAGAATCCGCATATTTTGGTGGCCACGCCCGGCCTGGCCACGAATCTCCCCGATCTGCTCAAGCTGGCAAAAACGCGAAAGATCGCCTACGGCTCGTACGGTGAAGGCACCACCACACACCTCCTGCTGGAATCGCTCAGCCGGGAACGACAGCTGGACATGGTGCATGTGCCTTACAAGGGCGAGGCACCCGTGGTGACCGACCTCATGGGCGGACACGTCCAGATCGGTCTGCTTTCGCCAGGCGCGGCGCGCGAGCATCAGAAAAACGGAACGCTGACGCCGCTTGCAGTGGCCGCGCCCAAACGCAACGAATTCCTCCCGGAAATCCCTACTGCAGCAGAGCAAGGTGTCCAAGGCTTGGAGTGGACCTACGGACTCGCTGTTTTCGCGCCTGCCGGGGTCCCCGACAAGATTGCGGAACGTCTGAGCGCAGAGGGGATGGCCGTGACGAAAGACCCTGAGTTTCAGGCGCGGGTGCGCGCAAATTCCAATTCACCTTGGTCCGCGACGCCGGCCGAGGTGGCAGCGCAGTTGAGCCTGGAAGACAAAACCTGGAAGGTCTTGACGGCCTCTGAAAAATGACCGCGCCAGCCTCTGTGGCCTTCTCAGGCCTGATGCCCGTTGCGGGTACGCGCGTGGTGGTGGCGGGCGGTTGCGGTGGCATTGGCCGCGCCTTCGTGGCCGCGGCGCAGGCGCACGCGCTGCAGGTGATCGTGCTCGACCTGGAATCGTCCATTCGTGAGAACCCCCCTCCTGCGGGCGTTCAGGCCATCGCCTGCAACGCACTGCATGAGGACGAAATCAAGCATGCGATGGCCCAGGTGCATTCGACGTGGGGCGGTGCGTGCGACGCCTTCGTCAACCTGGTGGGCTACACCCGCGAGCGCACCTTGGTGGAGCACCTTCCCAGTGCCGAGTGGGATGACATCATCTCCGGCACGCTGCGCAGCGCTTACCTGCTGTCGCGCGAAGCGATCCCGCTGCTGCGCGCCGGAAAGACACCGGCGCTGGTGCACACCTCTTCGACCTTTGGCGTGCGCGTCGCGCTGCCCGGCTATGGACCGTATGCCGCCGCCAAGGCCGGCGTCATCAACCTGGTGCGCGCCCTGGCCACCGAACTGGCACCGGTGATCCGGGTCAATGCGGTGGCACCTGGTGCGGTCGAAACCGCGTTTCTGAAAGGTGGAACCAGCCAGCCGGAAAAGAGCGTGCGGATCGACGTTGATCAACTGGCACAAGCGGTACCGCTACAGCGCATTGCGCAACCGAACGACATCGTGGGTCCGCTGATGTTTCTGATGGGGCCGGGGTCCGCGTACATGACGGGCCAGACGGTGCATGTCAACGGCGGCTTCTGGTCTTGATTCAACAGATAGGCAGCGATCCCGAGTGAACGTCAAACAATTGTTTCAACTGCAGGACCAGATTGCACTGGTGACTGGCGGATCCCGGGGCCTGGGGCTGGGAATGGCGCAAGCCCTGGGTGAACTGGGCTGCCGGGTGGCCATCAGCGCGCGCAAGGCCGACGAACTGGCCGAAGCCCAAGCGCACTTGAAGGCCAAGGGGATTGACGCCTTCGGAATCGTGTGCGACTTGCAACATGTCGAAGGCATCCCGGCGCTGGTCGATGCCGTGTGCCAACGGTTCGGCGACATCGACATCCTTGTGAACAATGCAGGCACCACCTGGTCGGCGCCCGCCGAGGACTACCCCGACGAGGCTTGGCACAAGGTTCTCAACCTCAACCTCAACGCGCCGTTCTTCCTGACGCGCGAGGTGGGTCGTCGATGCATGATTCCGAGGGAGCGCGGAAAGATCATCAACATCGCTTCGGTCGCCGGTTTGCGTGGCACGGCACCCGGCGTGCACACCATTGCCTACAACACCTCCAAGGCCGCACTGATCAACTTCACGCGCACCCTGGCCTGTGAATGGGGGCGCCACAACATCAACGTCAACGCGATCTGCCCCGGTTTCTTTCCCTCCAAAATGTCCGCCGGACTGCTCGATCGCATCGGTGACGCGGTGATTGCGCGCACACCGCTGCAGCGACTTGGCGGCGAAGACGATCTGAAAGGCGCAATCGCTTTTTTGGCCAGTGAAGCGTCTCGCCACGTCAGCGGCCAGATCCTGCCGGTGGATGGTGGGTCGTCCGCACTATGAGATCGGCACAGGAGCAGTGCCTCATGGTCTCAACGACCAGCAACAACCACCTGGGGAAAGCTCCTCACATCAACCACCGGAGTCTCATGGCATGAGCATGTCCACACCTTACCGGCTGCCTGCGGTAGTCACCAGTTTCATTGACGGGCAATGGCAGTCAGCTGGCAGCCACCTGCTGCCGGTGATCAACCCCGCGAACGAAGAAACGATAGCCCAGCTTTCCGAAGCCGACGCCAACGAGACCGCTGCTGCCGTGGCAGCAGCCAGGCGCGCTCACGAGCAAGGCCGCTGGGCCGACCTGCCAGCAACTGAAAAGCAGAGGATCTTCCGCCGAATCGGCGCACTGACGACGCAACATCTCGACGAGCTCGCCTGGCTGGAATCGCTCAATAGCGGCCTGCCCCTGCGCTACGTGCATTCGCGCCAGCTGCCCCGTATCGTGAGCAACTTTTCGTTCTTCGCCGACTGGTTGTCGCAGAACACCGAAAGGGCTGGCGTACAGGATGACAGCTATCTGCGTTACGTGGTGCGCGAGCCGGCCGGCGTGGCGGCCCTGATCTCGCCCTGGAACGCACCGCTGGCTCTGGCCTCGACCAAGATCGCTGCAGCATTGGCCTTCGGCAACAGCTGCGTGGTCAAGACCGCCGAGACCACACCGCTGGCCGTGGCCCGGTTCATGGACATCCTGACCGAGGCCGGCGTACCGGCAGGCGTGGTCAACCTGATCAATGGCCGTGGCCATATCACGGGCGATGCGCTGGTGCGCCACCAGGACGTGCGGGTCGTATCCTTTACGGGCGGCACAGCCACGGGCCGGGCCATCGCGGCGGCGGCGGCCCCTGGACTCAAGCGCGTGGATCTGGAACTGGGCGGCAAGTCCGCCAACATCATCACCGCATCGGCCAACCTGGACGACGCGCTGGAGGGTGCGCTGACGGCGATTTACACCAACAACGGTCAACAGTGCTTTGCCGGCTCGCGCATCCTGCTCGAACGCTCCATTGCCGACGAGTTCCTTCGGCGATTCGCAGAACGGGCGCGCACGATCCGCGTCGGCGACCCGCTGGACCGCGCGACCGAGATCGGACCGCTTGCCAACGAGGCCCACTACGCCAGAGTCCAATCCTTCGTCGGCGCGGCCTTGAACGAAGGCGGCCGATTGCTGTGCGGCGGCCAACGGCCGGCAAAGCTGCAAACCGGTTATTACTTCGAGCCGACCGCAGTCCTGATGCCGTCCAACGACACCCGGGTATGCCAGGAAGAAATCTTTGGTCCCTTTGCCGCTTTTCAGACCTTCGACAACTTCGATGAAGCCTTGCGCATCGCCAATGCGTCGGACTTCGGCCTTGTGTCCTACCTGTGGAGCAATGACCTGGCGCAAGTCAACCAGGCCATGCGTGCCATCAAGGCAGGCGTCGTGCTGGTGAACACACCGATGACGCTGGATCTGCGCTTTCCGTTCGGTGGCTACAAGAACTCGGGCGTAGGGCGCGAGGGCATCGACGGCATGCGCCACTTCTACACCGAGGAAAAGACGGTGACCATCGCGCTCAAACGGCCGGTGATGGAGCCCCTGGGGATACTCTGAGCCGGGGGGCACATTCGACGCCATGGAAAGCAGCATGGCGCGCACCTGCAAGCCACATCAGCCCGGCGCGCTCGCAGCGCTGGCCGGGAGCGCGAGCACCACGCGGTTGCGCCCGGCCTGCTTGCCGGCATACAAGGCCGCATCGGCCCGCGCCATCAGCGCAATCAGGTCTTCTCCGGCTTGCTGCTGGGCCACGCCGACGGTGGCTGTTACCGCAACCGCTTGGTCGCCGATCATCGTCGGCGTTGCGGCCAGCTGGTCGATGAAACGCTGCATCACCGAGGCCGCACTCTCCAGCTTGGCGTCCGGCAGCATGACGGCAAATTCCTCGCCACCAACCCGCGCCGCCATGTCGGCGCCACGAAAGGAGCGCAGGCACATTGCGCCGAGCGCGCGCAGCACCGCATCGCCACCCGCATGGCCGTGGGTGTCGTTGACGCGCTTGAAATGGTCCAGATCCATCAAGGCCAGCGACAGGGGTTCGCTGCGACGCTGCGCGCGCACCGATTCCGTGGCAAAACGCTCGCCCAGCGCGCGTCGGTTGGGCAGACCGGTGAGCACGTCGGTGGAGGCGTGACGCTCCAGTTCGTCCTGCAGGGCCACGCGCCGGGCCACTTCGTCCTGCAACTCACGGTTGGCTTCCTGCAGCTGGCGGCGCAACAGGTATTCCTGTCTTTCGGTCTTCTGCTGGCGCAGCGCCGCCGCATAACCCAGCACGGCCGGCAGGGCCACCAGGAAAGCCGTTCCCACCTTGACAAAGACCTCCGTGGTGGTGAGCCACACCCCCAAAGTGGCTCCGACAGCCCCGAACAGCGCCACCGGCGCCGCCAGCGTCACGCGCACCGGCACAAACAGGAACAGCATGAGCTGGATGACCATGATGGCGCCGGTATTGAACGACCGTATCTCTGGACGCAACCCGTAGAGCAGGAAAAAGAAGGGGTAGCCTAGCAAAGCCAGTCCCATGAGCACGTGTCCGCGCAGAGCCAGCGCAGGTCGCCGCCCGAGGACTTGCACGGTGGCCAGCAGCATCAGCGCAAAGACCGCGCGGTACACCGCCAGAATCCAGAAATTGGGCACGGCGCCCAGGGCGACGTAGTCAGGCACCACGAACACGATCATCAGAGCCGCCCAGAGCACCAGCCCCGTGCGCTGCTCCGACAAGACCCGCGGCAGCGTGCTCTCGCGAAAGGCCTGTTCCAGCGCGGCGTCCACAAACTCGCCACGCAGCGGCGACACCCGCTCGGACGGCGGGAGGGCACGCGTTTGAGGACCGGCGGATGGCATGGCTGCCCACATGTTAGGCCCTTGGGGGATAGTCGTGCCGCGCCACCTTCACGCCTTGTAAGTCGACAACAGAATGCTGGTTTCTGTGCCCGCAATGCCAGGCGTCAGGCGGATGCGGCCCAGCGCTGCGTCAAACGATTCCAGGCTGTCTGCCCGTACCTCGGCCACGATGTCCCAGCGCCCGTTGGTGCTGTGCAGGGTGCCCACCGCCGCCTCCCCGCGCAAGGCGCGAATCACGGCGGGGGCGCCGTTGCCTTCCACGGCTATCGACATCCAGGCGCGAATGCGCTGGGGCTCGGAATCGGGGCGCAGGCGCACCGTGTAGCCGGTGATCACGCCCGATTCTTCCAGCTTGCGCAGCCGGTTTTGCACCGTGCCGCGCGATACGCGCAGCTTGAGCGCGAGAGTGGCCAACGGCGTACGGGCGTTGTCGCGCAGCAGGCCCAACAGTTGGCGATCGGTATCGTCAATTTTGCTCATAACGCCAATTATTGCTGGCAAAGCGGCCTGAGAGTCTGCCGATTTGCACGTTTTTGTCGCTATTCGTTGGCTGGGCCAGCAAAAGACAATGGATGGACAGCTTATGGAGACAAAAAAATGACCCGCCTTATCGACCTTCCCGCCCTATCGCAACTGGTGCAAGCCATGGGCCCCGCAGCACTCATCGGCCAGTTTGCACAGGCCATTGAGGCCGACTTTCTGCGTTGGCCCGAATTTGACAAATCGGCCCGCAGCGCCTGCCACAGCGAACGCGGCGTGATCGAACTGATGCCCGTGGCCGGTGCCACGCACTACGCCTTCAAATACGTCAACGGCCACCCCGACAACCCGGCCCGAGGCCTGCCCACGGTCATGGCTTTTGGCGTGCTGGCCGAGGTGGAAACCGGCTATCCGCTGCTGCTGTCCGAGCTGACGCTCACCACGGCGCTGCGCACCGCCGCCACATCGGCGATGGCGGCGCGCGCCCTGGCCCGGCGCAATGGCCGCTGCATGGCCTTGATCGGCAACGGCGCGCAAAGCGAGTTTCAAGCCCTCGCTTTTCACGCCCTGCTGGGCATTGACGAAGTGCGCGCCTTCGACGTCGATGCCGCCGCCACCGACAAGCTCCAGCGCAACCTGGCCGACTGGCCGGGCCTCACCGTCGTGCGCGCGGCTTCGGTGCAGGACGCCGTGCGCGGTGCCGACGTGGTGACCACCATCACCGCCGACAAGGCCCGCGCCACCATCCTCACGCCCGACATGATCGAGCCGGGCATGCACCTCAACGCCGTGGGTGGCGACTGCCCAGGCAAGACCGAGCTGCACCCGGATGTGCTGCGCGCCGCCCGCATTTTTGTGGAATACGAACCGCAAACGCGCATTGAGGGCGACATCCAGCAGCTCGCGCCCGACCATCCGGTGACCGAACTCTGGCGCGTGCTGGCCGGAGAGGCGCCCGGCCGCACCTCCGAGCAGGAAGTCACCGTATTCGATTCCGTTGGCTTTGCGCTGGAGGACTACGCCGCCCTGCGCGTGCTGCACCGCTTGGCGCAGGAGCGCGGCATCGGGCGCGACGTGCAGCTCGTTCCCAGCGATGGCGATCCGAAAAACCTGTTCGGCCGCACGCGCGGCATCGGCTCGGCAGCACGCCTGCGCCGCGTGGCCTGAGCCGTGTCCCTCGCTTGCCTTCAGGCGCCGGGCGCCGTGGTGATGGTGCGTCCGCTGCACTTTCACCCCAACCCGGAAACCGCCGCAGACAACGCCTTTCAGAGCCGCGCATGCCGCCAGCCGCCGGACGAGACGGCCCGCCTTGCCTATGCGGAAGTCAGCCACGCTGCGGCGCGGCTGGAGGCCGCCGGGGTGCGCGTGCATCTGTTTGACGACGACGGTGCCCGCAGCACGCCCGACAGCGTGTTCCCGAACAACTGGTTCTCCACCCATGCGGGGGGCCATGTGGCGCTGTATCCGATGTTTGCGCCCAACCGCCGGCGCGAGCGGCGCAGCGACATCATCGAGGACCTCAAGTCGACGTACCGTGTGCAGGACGTCATTGACTATTCGGGCCTGGAGCACGACGGCATGTTTCTGGAGGGCACCGGTGCCATGGTGCTGGACCATGTCGCCCGCATCGCCTACACGGCCCAGTCGAACCGCGCCAACCCGGTGGCGCTGGAGCGCTTTTGCACGCATTTCAACTTCGAGCCCATGGCCTTCGCCACGGCCGATGCCCAGGGCCAGGCCTGCTACCACACCAATGTCATGCTGTGCGTAGGCACCGACTTTGCGCTCGGCGGCTTTTACCTGATTGCCGATACGCAACGGCGGGTCGCGGTGCGCGAGCGCCTGCGCGAGAGCGGGCGCGAACTCATTGAACTGGACGCGCAGCAGATCGGCGACTTTGCCGGCAATGCGCTGGAACTCAGCGGCCGGGGCGGCGAGCGGCTGCTGGCCCTGTCCGAACGCGCCTGCGCCAGCTTGAGCGCTGCGCAAAAGGCCGTCATCGAGCGCAGCGCCACGCTGCTGCCCCTGACCGTGCCGACCATCGAACTGGCCGGCGGCTCGGTGCGCTGCATGCTGGCGGGCATTCATCTGGCGCGGCGTTGACCCCAGAATTTCTATAGAAATATGCCTCCAGCGCTTATTCGGCAAGCGCTGATAGCTATTGATTTTGTAGCTCAGGCTAACTCTCTGCTGCCAAAGCCCGCTCCTCCCGCAGCACCAGGGTGCGCGCCACCTGGGCCAGCCAACCCACCGCAGCGACACAGGCCAGGGCAATCAGCCACTCGCCCAGCCGGGCCTGGTCGTCCAGCAGGTAGGCATTGCAGATGCGCACCGGCGAATCGGCATACAACTGCCCGGCCACCGCCATCATGGGCAGCAGGTTTCCGAGGAAAAAGCCCTGCATCAGCAGGCCCGCCGGCGCCCAGGACAGGCGCAGCGCCGCACCCGCGAGCAGCAGCAACGCAAACTTCAGCGTCTCGATGGCCGGCACCACCAGCGCCAGATCGAGCGCGCGCGGAACCATCAACAAACTCAGAATGCCGGCCGCAGCCAGCAGGCCGGTGATTCCATAGGCATTCCAGCGCGCAACGGCCGCGCGCAGGCGCGGGCCCATGCCCCCCGCCAGGCAGGCGCCGGCCAGCAGCAGCAGCGGCGCCTGCAGCAGCATGTGGCGCAGCATGCTTTGCTCCAGCGCGGCGCGAACAAAGGGCAGCGCCAGCCATGCGGTGAACAGGCATCCCATGGCCCACTGGGCGCGCGCGGGGATGGGGAGCGTGAGCGTTTTGGTTCTCATGTCCGGCCGCTCTTTGCCAGGTGGCGCGCATAGTTCAGCGCCAGCTCCTGCTCGCTGATGTCAAACACGCGCACCAGGCGCCCCTGCGCGTCCAGCACCAACAGCGCCGCGTTGTGCTCGTAGTCGCCCCGGCCGTCGGGCACCACCACCACCTGCAGGCGGCGCAGCAAGGCGGCCGCTTCGCTGGCGTCCGGCACCCGCGCAAACTGCCACAGCGCTGGGTCCGCACCCAGCTGGCGCGCGTAGGCAGCAAGGCGCTCAGGGGTGTCGTAGCTGCCGTCAAAACTGATGGACAGCAGGCGCACAGCCGCGCCGGGCGCCATCGGCTCCTGCTGCAAGCGGCGCTGCATTTGCTGAAATACGCCACCCAGGCTCAGGCAGACGGTCTCGCAGCGGGTATAGACGAAATCGACCACGGTGACGCGCCCGGCCCCGCTCAGCCAAGGGACCAAGGGCTGTGCCGGAAGTCCCGGCCCTTCAATGGACACCTCTGGCACAGGCACGGGCTGCAGCGCCACCTCCAGGCGGCGCGCGCCTTCGGCGGTCCAGACCTGAAAGTCGTGCGTGAGCCAGCTCGCGCCCGCATAGCCGGCGCAGACCAGCAGCGCGGCAGCGAGCGCGGTGCGCAGCATCAGCTGGCGGGCGCGGCCGCCAGCGCCTTGAGCGCGGCGCCGCCCTCAAATGGCGTATTGCGGGGACTGGCTTTGCGCTCGGTTTCGAACAGCGCGGGCAAAACCGCATCGGCCTTGTTGGACCAATTGCTGCGGATGAAGCTGGCCAATCCGGCCAGCTCGGCGTCCGACAGTTGGTGGAAAGGTGGCATGGCACCGTTGTAGTTGGCGCCTGCGACCGTGATGTCGCCATTGATGCCATGCAGCAAGATGTTGGCGAGCACGCGCGCGTCGCCCAGCACCCATTCCGAGCCGTCGAGCGGCGGGAACACGCCGGGCAAGCCCTTGCCGGTGGCCTGGTGGCAGGCGGCGCAGTGGGCGGCAAACAAGGCCTTGCCGTCGACGGCGGCGCCGGGCTCGGCCGGAGCCGGTCCCGAGAGATCGGCCACCGTGCGCCGGTCGCCCAGCCGTGCATTGCCGACCGGATCGGACAGCAGCAGGTAGACGACGCCAAACAGCACCATCACCAGAACCACGGCGGCGGCGACCAGGGGCATGGGGCGCATGCGCTCTTCGGGTTCGGCGTTCTCGCGCTCCTGCGCCAGATGCGTTTCGGACTTTTCGGGAATCGGTTCCATGGCAGTGCTTTCCAATTCAGGACGCTTTGGCGTCAGCGCTGCTCGCAGCGCCGGCCGGAGGCGGGGCCGCCGCAGGCGCCGCTTCGCCGCGCGGCTGCGGTGGCAGCACCGGGTAGGTGTGGTTCAGGCCGCGCAAGTAGCGCACAAGGTCCAGCGCCTCGGGCCGGGCCACCACCACGCGTCCATTGGGCGCAGCGCCCGGCGGCAGCTTGAGCACCACGTCGCCCTCTTCGGCTTCGGGCTTGACGTCGAACATGTACGGGTAGGACGGCATGATCGACCCCGGCACATAGGCCCTGGGCTGGTACAAGTGCCCCAGATGCCAGTCCTGGCTGGGCTGGCGCGCGCCGATGTTGAACAGGTCGGGCCCGGTGCGCATGCTGCCCAGCAGGTGCGGTTTGTCGTAGATGTAGTCGCCCGGCACCGAGGCGCGGCCCCAGCCGCGTTCCGCGTCTGGTCCCAGGTTGCGGTCACGCGGCTGCTGGGTGTGGCAGTAGACGCAGCCGTTGGCGATATACACCTCGCGCCCGCGCAGCTCGGCGCTGCTATACGGCTTGAGGCCTTCAGGCGCGTGGACATCGCGCACCTGCACGTACGGCAGAACCACCAGCGCAGCGGTGGCCACGGCCAGCGCCACCATGGCGCCGGCCGCCAGCTTGACTTCATTCTCCATGGAGCACCTCCTGCGCCTTGCGCGGCCAGAACAGGGCGGCGCCGGTGCGCTGCGGTCCAAAACGCAGTGCCATCGCCAAAAAGTGCCCGACAAAAATGACGTGGCTCAGCACCATCAGCGAGCCGCCCACGCTGCGCCACTCCAGATAGGGAATGGTGACGGCCACCGAATCCATGAAGGGTTTGGTCGCATCCAGCATGTACAGGCCTTGCAGCCAGCCACCAATGGACAGGCCAATGAAGTAAATGCCGATGCCGATCGCCGCCAGCCAGAACTGCAGCGTGATCAGGCGCGGGTACGGCCATTCCCAGTTGAGCACGCGCGGCATCATGAAATAGATGGCGCCAAACAGCACCATGGTGACGAAGGCGTAGGCGCCCAAATGGGCATGCGCCACCGTGAAGTGCGTGAAGTGCGCCACCTGGTTGATTGAGCGCAGCGCCTCGAACGAGCCCTGCAGCGACGACAGCATGTACATGAAGCCGCCAAACATCATGAAGCGCAGCGTGGGCGAATAGCGCGCCAGGTGCATGCGCCCCCACATGGTGCCGGCCATGTTGATGGTGAAGGCCAGCACCGGAATGATCATCATCATGCTCTGCACGATGGACAGCGTGGTCAGCCAGCCGGGCACCGGCCCGCCGATCAGGTGGTGGCCGCCGACCTGACCATAGAAGAAGGCCAATGTCCAGAACCCGAGAATGGACAGGTTGTAGGAGCGCACCGGCCGCCCGATGATCTTGGGCAGGAAGTAGTAGATGGCTCCGACGCTCACCGGCGTGAACCACAAGCCCAGCACGTTGTGGCCGTACCACCAGTTGGTGGTCGCCTGCTGCACGCCGGTGTGCACACCCGGCAGCTTGGCAACGATGAACAGCAGGGCAATCCAGAGCAGTGCGGCGACGTGGTACCAGACGGTCACATAGAGTGATTCGACCTTGCGGTTCACCAGCGTGTAGAGAACCGGGCCGATGATGCAGATGAATCCGGCGACGATGAACAGGCCGATCTGCCAGGGAATCTCCAGGTATTCCATGCCGTCGGTCCAGCCCGAACCGATGGCGCCGATGGCGCTGGCAATACCGGTGTTGATCAGCGCGCCGCCCAGCATCACCCAGGCCCCGCCCATCAAAGGCGTGCGCAGCAGGCGCGGGAGCAACCAGATGATGGTGCCGAGCGCCGCGTTGGAGATCCAGCCGTAGAGCACGGCCGTGAGGTGCACGGTGCGGATGCGTCCAAAGGTCATCCAGGCTTCGCTCACCAGCAGGTCGGGCATGTGCAGCTTGAGCGACGAAGTCAGGCCCGCCACCGAGCCCAGCACCAGCCACATGCAGGCAAAGGCGATGAACATGAACACCGGAAACGCGGTCGAGCGGTCGGCCTCCACGCGGTGCAGCAGCTCGTCCGGATCGGGCGGGTGGCCCGCCTCGCCGGCCTCGGCTGCGGCGTCACGCAGCGGTTTTTGCTCATCTCCGGGAAGCGCCGGGTCATCGGCCCGGCCAATTTCCCCCGGCGCAAAGATCACCGACGCGGCGCGCGGATTTTCCAGCAGCAAGCCCTTGCGCATCGACCAGATGAAAACAAACAGGCCGAGCAGCGAAAGCAAGAAGGCGCCGAGCAGGCTCAGGAGCGCACTGTCCATCATTGATCCTTGTGCATGCCGGCCCGGCGTCGGCTGGTTGCTTGACTTGCCGCAATGCAGCAAATGCACTGTCCGGGTAAGCCAATGCGGACCGAATTTTAAGATTCATCCAAAATGAATTTTTTATGGCGCTGCATGCCCATGCATGCAACGCGCGTATTTTGGATAAAAATGGGCTCCAGCGCTCATTAATAAAGCCTTATTAGCTACTTTTTTGATAGCGTTGGCCGGCGCAACGCGATTTCTGCGTCCCAGCGGCATGCCAGGCTCTGACGCCACGCCTGACGCCGACCCCAGGGCCCCAGCCGGCGTGCCCTTTGCGTGCCGGCATGGTGCAACGGCCTTGCAACTGCAACAATGCCTCTTTTGTCCAATGGGTTTGCGCCATGAACTCCGCTCCCCCTTCCGCCGACGCTCTGCACGGCCTGCTCGCCGGTCACCGCATCTGGGCTGCGCTGGACCCCGCCGCGCTGGCGCAGTTCGCTGCGCAGTGGGAACAGGAGGACACCAGCGAGGGCATGCTGCTCCTGCCCCAGGGACGCTTGTTCAGCCGTTTGGGCATGGTGCTTGCGGGTGCGGTGGACTTGCTGGACCCGGACCTGGGGCACGCGGTTCGCCTGGAGCGCGGCGAGTTGTTCGGCTTTGGTGCAACGCCAGCGCGCCACCTGACGACCTGGCAGGCCACCGCCGCGACCGATGGCGCCGTCGCCTGGCTGGCGCCCGCAGAACTGCAGCGCCTGTGCCAGACGCACGACGCACTGGAGTACCACTTTCCCTCGCTGCCCAGCGCCACTGGCATGGCCCACGGCGAAGGCGAGGCGCCAGGCGAAGCCGGCCTGCGGCTCAACCGCCTGGCCACCCCCATTCGCACGCTGCTGCGCCGGCCGCCGGTCAGCCTGTCGCCGGAGACGCCGATTCGGGACGTGGCCATTCACATGCGGTCGCAGCGCGTGTCCTCGGTGCTGCTGGTGGAGGACGGTGCGCTGATCGGCCTGGTGACCGACCGCGACCTGCGCAACCGGGCGTTGGCCGAGCAGCTCGACCCGGCGCTGCCGGTGCGCCGCATTGCCACGCTGGCGCCGCGCACCTTGCAGGCCCACAGCCCCACGTTCGAAGCCATGCTGCTGATGGCGCGGGCCAATATCCACCATGTTCCGGTGATGGACGGCGCGCAATTGGTCGGCATGGTGACCGCCACCGACCTGGCCGAACAGCAAAGCACCTCGGCCGTGGTGCTGGCCGGAGAAATCCACAAGCAGACCACCGCCGCCGGCCTGGCGCAAACCACGACCCGCCTCAAGGCGCTGCAACGCCACCTCGCCGACGCCGACGCCAGCGCCTACAGCACGGGCCACATCGTCACCGCCATCACCGACGCCATCACCGTGCGCCTGATCCAGCTGGCCGAGGAGCGCCTGGGCCCGGCGCCGGTGGACTATGTCTGGGTGGCTGCTGGCTCGCAGGCACGCAGCGAGCAGACCGCTCTGTCGGACCAGGACAACTGCCTGGTGCTGTCCGACGACTACGACGAGACCCGCCACGGCGCCTGGTTCCGCGATTTTTCCCGTTTCGTCTGCGACGGCCTGGCGGCGTGCGGCTACATCCACTGCCCCGGCGAGATGATGGCCATGACCGACAAATGGCGCCAGCCGCGCGCGCGCTGGGCCGAATACTTCCGCCAGTGGGTCGACACGCCCGAACCCATGGCGCTGATGCTGACCTGCGTGTTTTTTGACCTGCGAGCCATCCACGGCCACAGCGAACTGCTCGATACGCTGCGCTCCGACATGCTCGAGCGCACCCGCGGCAACAGCCTGTTCCTGGCGCACATGGTGGGCAACGCGCTCAAGCACCGCCCGCCGCTGGGCCTGTTTGGCACCATCTCACGCATTCGCGGCGGCGAGCACCCGGGCACCATTGACCTCAAGCACACGGGCATCGTGCCCATCGTCGATCTGGCACGCTTGTTTGCGCTGGCCGGCGGCGTCGCCGCGGTCAATACCCATGACCGGCTGGAACTGGCGGCCGCGGCCGGCACCGCCGGCGAAGTGAGCCCCCAAAGCGCTCGCGATCTGCGCGAGGCGCTGGAATTCATCTCCAAGCTGCGCATCCGCCACCAGGCCCGGCAAATGGCCCAGGGCCAGGCACCCGACAACTTCCTGGCGCTGGAAGAACTCTCCAACTTCGAGCGCAGCCATTTGAAAGAGGCGTTCTCGGTGGTGCAGGTGGTGCAAGGCGTGCTGGGACAGCGCTACCAGGCGGGGCGGTTTTAGGTTGTTGCTTGATTGGCTGCGCTCGACCCCGGGCGTTGGCACGAACGCAGTGCAGGCATTGGGGTCGGATGACGATTTGGCGCAGCGAAACTCGTGCTCCGATCCCAATCCCGGAATGCTGGGCACAGCATGCGCGGGAGCCTTCACACAGCACAAATTCTGGCCATTTTTGGCCTCCAGCGCTTGATACATAAGCGCCGAGAGCTACCAATTTAATAGCAAATTCAATACTTCAACCGCGCGTAATACGTCTTCTGCGCCGCCTCGCGCGCCTGGCGCAGGGTGTGGATGCCCTGCTCGGCCAGCAGCGGAATCAGGCGCAGCCAGATTTCCGCCGTCACCAGCGCGTCACCCAGCGCAGTGTGGCGCCCGAGCACCGCCACATTGAAGCGCTCTGCAATGGCTTCCAAGCGGTGCGACTCCTGGTTCGGGTGCACCACGGCCGAGAGCAACAGGGTGTCGAGCACCGGCTGGCGAAACGCGATGCCGGTTGCCTCTTCCTGCAACTGCAGAAACTTCATGTCGAACGCCGCGTTGTGCGCCACCAGCACCGTGTCTTCGGCAAAGGCATGAAAGACGGGCAGCACCTGTGCGATGCGCGGCTGGCCGTTGACCATGTCCTGGGTAATGCCGTGGATGGGAATCGACTCGGCCGGAATGCTGCGGCCCGGATCCACCAGTTGCTCGAAGCTCTCCTGGCGCAAGAGCTTGCCGTTGACGATGCGCGCCGCGCCGATCTGGATGATCGCGTCGCCCCCCGAAGGATTGAGGCCCGTGGTTTCGGTGTCGAACACGGTGTACGCCAGCTCGGCCAGCGGGCGGTCCTCGAGCTCGCTGCCCTCTTCGCTGCTCTGGAACAAATCGAAGTCGTAGAACTCGGGCCGGCTCGGCAGCTCGGCCGGCGCGCCCCCGACTTCCTCGGCCTGGCCGCTGGCCAGCGGCAACAGAAAGCGAAACAAGGCCTGGTGGCGCACGCGCTCGCGCTCGAACCACATTTCGCCGCCGTGACGTTCGACCACGTCGCGCACCGACAGCGGCGTGCGCTCGCGGCCAAAGCGCATGGCGTCCATCTCCCAGCTCATGACGGTCTCGTTGCTCATGGCCTGGCCGGTCCAGACCAGGTCGAGCTGCGCATGCGCGCCAGCGCGGGCCAGACGCAGTTGCAGAAAGCGCACCTCGAATTCGTCGACCAGGCGCGTGCTCAAGTAGGCGAGCGCCTGGAGCAGGGTGTAGCTGTCGACCTTGAGCCACAGCTGCGGGTCGATGTCCTCCAGCGTGACCGGACAGCCGCAGCGCGCGCGAATCTGCCGCTGCGCAGCAGCTGCCAGGTCCGCGCCCAGCATGTCCTCCAGCGGCCAGCGCGTCTTGAGGCGTTGCGCACTGCGCTGGGCCAGGTCGGTGACGCGCGCACCCATGGACGCGACCTCGTCGCGCACCACGCCCAGAAAGCGCTCGCGCATGTCGGGCGGTGTGTCGGGGTAGCCCAGCATGTCCACCGCGGTCTGGATATTGGCCAGCGACGCGCGGCTGCCCTCGGTCAGGCCGTGCAGCAACTGGTCGCGCTCGGCTTCCTCGGCCACGCTTTCGGTGACGTTGTCGAGCATGAGCACGAAACCGGTGACTTCGGTGCTGCGCCCCGCCATGCCCTGGCTGGCGCGCACCGGCGCCACCTGCACGCGCAGCAGCTGCCCGCCCGCCACCGTGGTGACGAACTGTGCCGTCGGCCGGGCATCGCCCCGCGCGACCGCCTGCTGAATGCGCTCGAAGGCGTGCGCCAGCACCTGGCGCTCAAGCGCCGCGTAAATCGAGCGGCCAATTCCGATCAGCTCGGCCCCATCGGCCAGTTGCGGACCTTGCGAGAGCGCGCGAAACGCCTGGCGGGCGCGCTGGTTGTAGAGCAGGATACGCCCGGCGTGGTTGCACACCACCACGCTTTGCTGCAACTCGGCCATCAGCGCGGCCAGGCGGTCTTTTTCCTGCTGCACGCGCTCGCTCGCCTGCGTGACCTGTGCGTCCATCTCGGCGCGCAGGCGGTCGCGCTGCGCCGCCAGTTCGTTCACCGCCGCCGCCAGCGCCTGCATCTCGCGCGTGCCGCGCGGCTTGAGTTGCTGCGGCTGGCGGGCAGCCAGCACGACGCGCGCTTCCTCCAGCAGGCGGTGAGGCGCGCCCACGTAGCGCTGGTGCAGCAGGCGCAGCACCACCGCCACACCGATCAAGCCCAGCACCCAGCCGACAAAGACCAGCGCAATCCGCCCCGCCAGCACCTCTCCGACCGCGTCGCGTTCGGACGGGCCGAGCGTGGACCAGACGATGGCCGACATCAGCACCAGCCACAGCGCCATCACCAGGCCGGTGAGGGCGATGGCAGCCAGCAGGCGTGGATCGGTGCGCTTCACGGGCGGTCCTTGGCCAGCATCTCGGCAACGCGCGCCACCAGTTCGCGCGTGGCAAACGGCTTGGTCATGTAGTCGTCCGCGCCCAATGCCATGCCTTTGGCCAGATCGGTGTCGCGTCCCTTGGCGCTGAGCATCAGGATGCGCGTGTGCGCCAGCGCGGAATTGCCGCGCACGCTGGCGCAGACTTCGAAGCCAGATTTGATGGGCATCATCACGTCCAGCAGCACCAGGTCAGGTTGTTCGCGCTCGATGGCCTCCAGCGCCTGCTGGCCGTCGCGCGCCACGCTGACCGCGTAGCCCTCGCGCTGCAGCAGGTATTCCAGCGAGATCACGATGTTGGGCTCGTCGTCGGCGATCAGGATTTTCTTCGGGCTCATGGGGCGGTGTCTCCAGAAAGAGGCGGCTGCCAGGGCAGCCAGAAACAAAAACAGGCGCCGGGCAGGCCGCCCTTGCCCGGCGGCTCCAGCCAGAGGCGGCCGCCGAAATGCGCAACGATGTGCTGGCTGATCGGCAAGCCCAGGCCCGTGCCCTGGCCTCCGGGCGCCGGTTCGCCGGCTTGGTGGAAGCGGTCGAAGATCAGACGCTCATGCCCGGCGGGCACGCCCGGTCCATTGTCTTGCACGCACACGGTCAGGCCCTTCGCATCCGCACGCGCCTGCAGGCGCACGCGCCCGCCCGAGGACGGAACGAACTTGGCGGCATTGGAGAGCAGGTTGAGCAGCACCTGGAGCACGCGGTCGGGGTCGGCGTGCAGCCGCGGCAGGGCGTCGGGCAAGTCGAGTTCGACCTCGGCGCCGCGGTCCTTCAACAGGGCGGCGGTGGTGGCCACCGCCTTTTGCAGCAGTTCCCGTACGTCGATTTCGGCCAGGCGCCAGTCGATGTGCCCCGATTCGATCTTCGCCATGTCGAGCACCTGGTTGACGAGCCGGGTCAGGCGCTCGGTTTCCTGCACGATGATGTCGACGAAGTGCTGGCGCTGCTGCAGCGGGACGTCTGCGTCGCCCTGCAGGATTTCAGCGAGCGCGCGGATCGAGGTCAGCGGGGTGCGCAGCTCGTGCGTCACCGAGGACATGAAATCGTCTTTCATGCGGTCCAGGCTCTTGAGCTGCTCGTTCGCGCTGCGCAGCTCGCTCGTGGCCTGCTCGAGCGAGCGCGACTTGGTCTCCAGCGCGCGCGAGTAGCTGCGCAGTTGCGAAGCCTCTTCCAGCATTGCCAGAACGTCGCCTTGCGACAGCGCTTCCTCGTCGGACACCGAGGCCACGAGTACGCGGGCGGATGCGCTGCCCACTGCGCCGGCGAGCTGGGCCTCGACGAACTGCACCAGGCGGGCGTCGGGCACCAGGGCCTGGCCCGCGGGCAGGCCCGCCCGCCGCGCATAGCCGCGCCACAGCGCGTCCGTCTTGTCCGCGCCGAGAAAGCGTTCGCACAGGCGCTTGAGCTCGGCGGCATCGGCGCGGCCGCGCCAAAATACCGGCGTCTGCGCCGTGCCGCGCCGGAAGACGTCGACAAAAAGCAGCGCCTGGCTGGCTTCGCGCCCGGATGGCGCGCGCCAGAGCGACACCGCCACATAGGCTGCGCAGTTGACCAGCAGGCTCCAGAACAGCGAGTGCGTCAGGCTGTCGAGCCCCTGCAGCCCCCACAGGGACTCGGGCCGCAGCCAGGCCAGGCCCCAGGGGCCGGCGGTGAGAAAGCCCGCGTCGACCCAGCCCGATTTGGCAATCGAGGGCAGCATCAGCGTGTAGACCCATACGCCAAAGCCCGAGATGAGCCCCGCCAGCGCGCCCACGCGCGTGCCGCCACGCCAGTACATTCCTCCCAGCAGCACCGGGGCGAACTGGGCCACCGCGGCAAAGCTGATCAGGCCAATGCTGGCCAGGGCATAGGCGTCGCCCGCCAACTGGAAATACAAGTAGCCCAGCAGGAGCACGCCCACGATGGCCGCGCGCCGAATCATCAGCAGGGGCCGGGTGAAGTCGCGTGGCTGGTGCGCGGCGCCCAGCAGCCGCAGGCGCAAGAGCAGCGGCAGCGCCAGTTCGTTGCTGACCATGGTGGAGACCGCCACGGTCTCCACGATCACCATGCCGGTGGCGGCGGAAAGCCCGCCGATGAAGACGAAAAGCGCCAGCGCGTTCTGCCCCGCCGCCAGCGGCAGCGAGAGAACGAAATGCTCGGGGTTGTGCCCACCCGCGCTGAAGTACAGAAGGCCGCCGAGCGCGATGGGCAGCACGAATAGGTTGATGAGCAGAAGGTAGAGCGGGAACATCCAGCTCGCACGGCGCACATGGTCTTCGTGCACGTTCTCCACCACCATCACCTGGAACTGCCGCGGCAACACGAGCGCCGCGCACAAAGCCAGCACCATCAGCCCCATCCAGCGTGCCCAGGAGTACGGCCCGCCCTGCTCGGCCTGGAGCAGCGCTGCCAGATCCGGGCGCGAGCGCGCCTGGGCAAAGATGTCGCCCAGCCCGCCGAACAAGCCGTAGACGACAAACGCACCGACGCATAAAAACGCGGCCAGCTTGACCAGCGACTCAAAGGCAATGGCCGCGACCATGCCCTCGTGGCGCTCGGTGGTATCCAGATGGCGCGCGCCAAACACGATGGCAAAACCCGCCAGGGCAATGGCCACGTAAAACGCGCTGTCCTGGCTCCAGTGCAGGTGCGCGGGGACGACCGAACTGCCCGAGGTCAGCAGCGCATAGCCCGAGGACACCGCCTTGAGCTGAAGTGCGATGTAGGGAACGATTCCGACCACGGCCACCAGCGTGACCAGCGTCGCCAGCAACTGGCTTTTTCCGTAGCGGCTGGCAATGAAGTCGGCAATCGAAGTGATGCGATGCGTTTTGGCGATGCGGATCATCTTGCGCAGCACCATCCAGCCCAGCACCATCGCCAGCGTCGGCCCGAGATAGATGGGAAGAAACCACATGCCGCCCGTGGCCGCGCGTTCGACGCTGCCGAAATACGTCCAGGCGGTGCAGTACACCGCCATGGACAGCGCGTACACCCAGGGCCTGGCGATGACGGAGCGGCGCGCCGCCGCCCGGCGGTCGGCCCAGTAGGCGACGCCGACGAGCAACAGCAGATACGCCAGCGAGGTGCCAATGACGAGTGACGCCGGCAGCATGGCGGTCAATCGCGCGCAGCGAGCGCCTGGTCGGCCAGCGGCGAAGCCGGCGCATCAGGCGCCGCGCGGGACTCCATCCACCAGGCCACGGTGGCGATGCCCGCTCCCCAGAGGACAAAAAGGGCCAGGGGAAACAGCGGAACGCCGAACACGGTCCGATCGCTGTCCCACAAGCCCAGCAGAGGGAAGTTGAGCAGCAACCAGCCTGCGGCGAACAAGGCGCCCAGGCGCTGGGAACGCAGCGTGTGGCTCACGGCAATCTCCGTTCAGGAAGCAGCGGCGCGCATCGCATGTGCGCAAGCACCCGGCATTGTGCGCGCAGCGCTTTACCGTCGGCTTACTTGCCCGCGCCGCCTTGCGCCTTGGGCCCAAAGCGGCCGTGCGCCTGGCGCGAAATGGCGAAGTCCAGGAAAAACTTGCACCACAGGGTGCTGCCGGCGATGGCAGTCCAGGTATCGTAGTCCAGCCGGCCCAGCACGATGCCGAAGATCACCACCGCCAGCACCACGCCGGCCAGCAGGTTGATCACCATGACGTAGGGCGCGAATTTCTCGGGATGGGGGGGCGACTCACCGCGCTTGAGCGCGACCTCGGAAAAATCGCGCCGCACGACGATGCGCCAGGCGCGACGGAACCAGAAAAAGGCAATCGGGAAGAGCGCCAGAAACAAAATCCAGGTCAGGGCGACATTCACGTCAAAAACCATGCGGTGCTCCTGTTTCCACCCCGGGCACGCAGGTGCCATGAGCGGACGATGCAATCAAAAAGCCCTGCCGGCGCAACGCCGACAGGGCCTCCATTGTGATGACTTGGTGCGCAAGCCGATAGGGCCGCGCACCGCAGCGCAACTTAATGCGAACCCGTCACCGCCTTGGAGCCGCGCGGAATGCGCACCGCCTCGACCATGGCCTGGATGTGGGCCGGCGGCTCGGCCGTGACCTTGTCGACCAGGAAGGCTACGGCAAAGTTCACCATGGCGCCGACCGCACCAATGGCTTCTGGCGTGATGCCGAAGAAGCTGTTGGCGCCGCCGATCAGGCCCAGGTACTCCGTGCCCTTGATGAAGAAAATGCCCTTGTGCGCGAACACGTAGAACAGCGTGAAGACCAGGCCGGCGATCATGCCTGCCATGGCGCCTTCCTTGTTCATCTTCTTGCTGAAGATACCCATCATGATCGCCGGGAACAGCGAGCTGGCCGCAATACCGAAAGCCAGCGCCACCGTCCCCGCCGCAAAGCCTGGCGGGTTCAGCCCCAGGTAGCCGGCTATCACGATCGCCACGGCCATGGAGATCTTGCCGGCACGCAGCTCGCCCTGCTCGCTGATGTCGGGCTTGAAGATGCCCTTGACCAAGTCGTGCGAGACAGCGGACGAAATCGCCATCAGCAGACCCGCAGCCGTCGACAGAGCCGCAGCCAGACCACCCGCAGCCACCAAGCCAATCACCCAGTTGGGCAGCAAGGCGATCTCGGGATTGGCCAGCACGATGATGTCGGCGTTGACCGTCAGCTCATTGCCCTTCCAGCCTGCGGCTGCGGCCTTTTCGGTCACGGCAGCATTCTTGGTCTTGTCGTTGTAGTACTGGATGCGGCCGTCACCGTTCTTGTCGGTGAACTTCAGCAGGCCGGTGGTTTCCCAGCGCTTCATCCAGTCGGGACGCTCGTCGTATTTGATGGCGGCCTCTGGGGCGAACGGGTCGGTGTTTTGCATGACCACGCCAGGCGTGATGGTGCGAATCAGGTTGGTCTTGGCCATGGCAGCCACGGCGGGCGCCGTGGTGTACAGAATGGCGATGAAGACCAGGGCCCAACCGGCCGAGCTGCGTGCGTCCTTCACCGAAGGCACGGTGAAGAATCGCATGATGACGTGCGGAAGGCCGGCGGTACCAATCATCAGCGACAGCGTGTACATGAACATGTTCAGCGTGCTGCCAGGCAACTGCGTGGTGTACTTGCCAAAGCCCAGGTCGGTGACGATCTTGTCCAGCGTGGCCAGCAGCGACACGTCGTGCCCCGCCAGGTTCGAACCCAGGCCCAGTTGGGGGATCGGGTTGCCGGTGAGCTGCAGCGAGATGAAGATGGCCGGCACGGTGTAGGCGAGGATCAGCACGATGTACTGCGCCACCTGGGTGTAGGTGATGCCCTTCATGCCGCCGAACACCGCGTAGGCGAACACGATGGCCATGCCCACATAGATGCCGGTGTCGCTGGAGACGCCCAGGAAGCGCGCAAACGCAATGCCCACGCCCGTCATCTGGCCGATGATGTAGGTCAGCGATGCGATCAGCAGGCAGATCACCGCAATGGTGCTGGCGCCCTTGGAATAGAAGCGGTCACCAATGAATTGCGGCACCGTGAACTTGCCGAACTTGCGCAGGTAGGGTGCCAGCAGCATGGCCAGCAGAACGTAGCCGCCCGTCCAGCCCATGAGGAAGAGCGCGCCGCCATAGCCCATGTTGGAGATCAGGCCGGCCATGGAGATGAACGACGCGGCGCTCATCCAGTCGGCTGCCGTCGCCATGCCGTTGGTCACCGGGTGCACGCTGCCGCCGGCGGCGTAGAACTCGCTGGTCGAACCCGCACGCGCCCAGACGGCGATGCCGATGTAGAGCGCAAAGCTCAGACCGACGAAGATGTAGATGGTGGTTTGGAGATCCATGATGGCTCAGTCCTCACTCTTCCTGCACGTTGAAGCGGCGGTCGATGTCGCCCATCTTCTTGGCGTAATAAAAAATCAGCGCAATGAAGATGTAGATGGAGCCCTGCTGGGCAAACCAGAATCCAAGCGGATAGCCGCCCAGCTTGATGTTGTTGAGCATGTCTGCGAACAGAATGCCTGCCCCGAACGACACGAGAAACCAGACGATCAATATCTTGAACAACAGGCTTAGCGTGGCCTTCCAGTAGGCTTGACTGCTTGTGTCTTCCTTCATGTAGTCCCCTTTTTTCGTTTAAGAAATACGGCGCGAGCAAACCGCCGTCCCCACGCAACTCTGCGGTCCTGGCCGCATGTCTGCGAGACGAACTTTTAACGGAAAACCTTACAGCCGACTGATGAAAAATCGCAAACCGGCGACGAAAACCCGAAGTCAAGGGAAAACACCGAGAGAATGGCGCCACAGCCTGCGCGTTAACCCGGCTTGCAGCGACCATGAAAAAAGCCTCCGAGCGGCCTGGCTGGCCGCTCGGAGGCTTGTGCGGGGCGGGTGACTCAGCAGCCCGCGGGTCGGTTGCCGCGCATGGGAATCACGGCATGAACCTTGACGGTGGCGCCCGAGCCATCGCTGGCGCGCAGCAGCTTGCCATTCAGAAAGACCTGGTCGAGGTCGCGCCGCACCGCCGTGTCGGTGGTCTCGTCGCTGGTGTATTCCTGGCCGTCGAAGGTGAGGTAGAGGACGTACAGCGCGTCCCCGCCGCTCTCGTAGCGCACATCGCCGAAGGCTTCGGCGCCCGAGCCGACTTTTTTCGCGCCATCGAACTTGAAGGAACACAGCTCTGGCGTCGAACCGATCGGATTCTTGCGTTCCACGTCGGTCAGATTGATGGTTCCGTCGCCGTAGATGCCGTTGAGGCGTGTAAGCGTGGCCTGGCTGACCGTGAGTACGCCCGCCTTTTCGCTGGGAATCGGGTCTTCGTCGGTTCCGCCGCCGCAAGCGGACAGAACAAGGGCACTGGCCAGGGCGGCGGCAACAGAAAGGCGCAAAGCAGACATCGGAAACTCCAATAGCAAAGGGGGCAGGGAATGCGGCAGAGCCGTCTGCCGCGCTGGTCCCATGCTAAGAACGCCTGCCTCCGGCCCCTGTCCGTGCAGGACAGCGCGGCATGTAGGAGCGCGCCGACGAAGCCCGGCAGCGCTCAGCGCGCCAGCACCGGCGCCAGCGCCGCGCCTGTGGGCGTGCCCGCGCGCACCACGTCTTCGGGCGTGCCGGCCGCGACGATGCGCCCTCCGCCGCTGCCGCCCTCGGGCCCCAGGTCCAGCACCCAGTCGGCCTCGGCGATCACGTCCAGGTCGTGCTCGATGACGACCACGCTGTGGCCCGCGCCCACCAGGCGATGCAGCACGTGGATCAAGCGGTCCACATCGGCCATGTGCAGGCCCACCGTGGGCTCGTCGAGCACGTAGAGCGTGTGCGGCGCCTTCTGGCCTCTTTTGCCAAGCTCATCGCGCACCTTGCTCAGCTCGGTGACGAGCTTGATGCGCTGCGCTTCGCCGCCGCTGAGCGTGGGGCTGGGCTGGCCCAGCGTAAGGTAGCCCAGGCCGACGTCCTTCAGGAGCTGCAGGGGGTGCGCAATGGCGGGCATGGCGGCGAAAAAGTCCACCGCCTCGTCGACCTCCATGCGCAGCACCTCGCCCACGCTTTTGCCGCGCCAGGTCACGGCCAGCGTCTCGGGGTTGAAACGCGCGCCGTGGCAGGCTTCGCAGGGCACTTTCACGTCGGGCAGAAAGCTCATTTCGATGGTGCGCACGCCCTGCCCTTCGCAGACGGCGCAGCGGCCGGCACCGGTGTTGAAACTGAAGCGCCCGGCCGCGTAGCCCCGTGCCTTGGCTTCCAGGGTTTCGGCGTACAGCTTGCGCACCGTGTCCCAGAAGCCGATGTAGGTGGCGGGACAGGAACGCGGGGTTTTGCCGATCGGCGTCTGGTCCACTTCCAGCACGCGGTCGATGGTTTCAAAGCCCGACAGGCCGGTGCAGCCGGCGAGTGCCGGCGCCCGGCCCGCGTCCATGGCGTCGCGCCCGGCCTTGGTCGAGCGCTGCTGCACCCAGGCCTGCACGTTGGTCAGCAGCACATCGCGCGCCAGCGTGGATTTGCCCGAGCCGCTGACCCCCGTGATGGCAACCAGGCGGCCTAGGGGCACATGGGCGGTGACGTTTTGCAGGTTGTGCAGCTGCGCGCCATGGACGGTGAGCCATGCGGGGGCTGCGTCAATTTTTTGGTATTTTTGGCCTCTAGCGCTTATTCCGCCTGCGCCACCAGCTATCGAAACAGAAGCATCTGCCTGTTGCGCTTCGCGGTACTCCGCCACCAGTCGCCGTGCCTGCAACGGGTGGCGCATGGCGTGCAGCAAATAGCGGCCGGTTTGCGAGCCCTCGGCGGCGGTGATGTCCTGCACGCTGCCCTGCGCCACCAGCGTGCCGCCGCGTTTTCCCGCGCCGGGGCCGATGTCGATGATGTGGTCGGCGGCGCGGATGGTGTCCTCGTCGTGCTCCACCACCACCAGGGTGTTGCCGTGCTCGCTCAGTTGGCGCAGCGCGCCCAGCAGCATCTGGTTGTCGCGCGCGTGCAGGCCGATGGTCGGCTCATCCAGCACGTAGCACACGCCCTGCAGGTTGCTGCCAAGCTGCGCCGCCAGGCGAATGCGTTGCGCCTCGCCGCCGCTGAGCGTGGGGGCGCCGCGCTCGAGCGTCAGGTAGCCCAGGCCGACCTGTTCGAGGAAAGACAGGCGCCCGGCAATCTCCGGCAGCAGGTCGCGGGCGATGGCGGCTTCGCGGGTGGTGAGGGCAAAGGCGGTGTTGGTTTGGGCGACCGCCGCATCCTCTGCGTCCAGGCTTTGCACCCAGGCATGCATGTCCTTCACCGAGCGCTGGGCCAGATCCGTAATCGCCACGCCGGCAAACTGCACCGCGCGGGCGGTCGGGTTCAGGCGGGTGCCGGCGCAGGTCGGGCAGGCAAGGTCTTGAACGTCTTCCACGTCGGGCTCGGCAAAGGTCTGCTCGCGGCCCTTCTGGTCGGCGGCTTGCACAGAGTCGTCAAACACCTTGCGTTGCTCGCGCGTGAGCTTGACGCCCGTGCCCACGCAGTCGGGGCACCAGCCGTGTTTGCTGTTGTACGAGAACAGGCGCGGGTCCAGCTCGGGGTACGAGGTAGCGCAGACCGGGCAGGCGCGCTGGGTGGAGATCACCTGCAGCTGGCCGATGCCTGCCGTGGGCGCGCCGGCCGCGAGCGCTTCAGACAGGCCACCGAGATCGCTCAGCACATGCACCACGCCCTTGCCCAGCTCCAGCGCACGGGCGAGCTGCTGGCGCAACAGCGCTTCGTTCTTCGGCGTGACATCCAGGCTCCACACCGGCAGCTCGATGGTGTGCTCCTTGAAGCGGTCGAGGCGTGCGAACGGTGTGACGGGAACGAAGTTGCCATCGACGCGCAAATGCGTGTAGCCGCGTGGCCGAGCCCAGTCCGCCAGTTCGGTGTAGACGCCCTTGCGTGCCACCACCAGCGGCGCCAGCAGGCCGATGTGCTGGCCGCGAAACTGGCGCATGAGCTGCGCGGCAATGCGCTCGGGCGTTTGCGGCTGCACCGCCGCGCCGTCGTGGATGCAGTGCTGCGTACCCAGCTTCACGTAGAGCAGGCGCAGGAAATGCCAGACCTCGGTGGTGGTGCCCACCGTGCTCTTGCGCCCGCCGCGCGAGAGGCGCTGCTCGATCGCCACCGTGGGCGGGATGCCATAGACCGCATCGACCTCGGGCCGGCCCGCCGGTTGCACGATGCTGCGGGCATAGGCGTTGAGCGATTCGAGGTAGCGGCGCTGGCCTTCGTTGAACAAAATATCGAACGCCAGCGTGGATTTGCCCGAGCCGCTGACGCCGGTAACCACGTTGAAGCGGCCGCGCGGAATGTCCACCGACAGGCCCTGCAGGTTGTGCTCGCGGGCGTTGACGATTGCTATGCTGTTCTTGCCTGCCAGCGCACGCTGCGCTTGCGCGAGGCGCTTCTGATTCAGGAGCATGGACATGGCATCCGAGACCCCCGTTCCGCCCGCACCCAGCGCTTGCGCGTAGGCGCGGAGCGCCGCGCCGGTGTGCGAACGCGGGTGCTCGCGCACCACATCGGGCGGCCCTTCGGCCACCAGCTCGCCGCCGCCGTCGCCGCCTTCCGGCCCCAGGTCAATCAGCCAATCGGAAGCCGCGATCACGTCCAGGTTGTGCTCGATGACCACCAGCGAATTGCCCGCATCCAGCAGCCGCGCAAAGGCGCGCATCAGCTTGGCGATGTCGTCAAAGTGCAGGCCGGTGGTCGGCTCGTCAAACAGAAACAGCGTGCCGCGCCGCGCCAGCGGCTGGCGGCTGCTGGACGCGCTTTTCGCCGCCCCCGCCAGAAACCCCGCCAGCTTGAGCCGCTGCGCCTCGCCGCCGCTGAGCGTGGGCACCGGCTGGCCCAGCTTCACGTATTCCAGCCCCACTTCGACAATCGGCGCCAGCGCCCGCAGCACCTCGCGGTCGTTGGCAAAAATCGCCACCGCTTCGCTCACCGTCAGCGCCAGCACATCCGCCACCGAATAATTGGGGTCAGACTCCAATTTATTAGCTTCGTCAGTACCCCAAGAAAAATTGGAATCTGACCCCAATTTTTTACGGGCGATGGTGACTTCGAGGATTTCGGGGCGGTAGCGTTTGCCGTCGCAGTCCGGGCAGCGCAAATAAACGTCGCTCAAAAACTGCATCTCCACATGCTCGAAGCCCGAGCCGCCGCAGGTCGGGCAGCGGCCGTCGCCGCTGTTGAAGCTGAATTTGCTGGCGCTGTAGCCGCGCTCGCGCGCCAATGGGGCGGCGGCAAAGAGTTCGCGGATGGCGTCCCAGGCGCCAACGTAGCTGACGGGGTTGGAGCGCGCGGTTTTGCCGATCGGCGACTGGTCGACAAACACCACGTCCGAGAGGTGGTCCGCGCCCAGCAGGCGGTCGTGCGCGCCGGGGGTTTCTGTGGCTTTGCCGAAGTGGCGCAGCAGCGCGGGCGCCAGCACGTCCTGAATCAAACTGGATTTGCCCGAGCCGCTGACGCCAGTGACGGTGACCAGGCGCTGCAGCGGGAAGTCCACCGTGATGTTCTTCAGGTTGTGCTCGCGCGCGCCCTCCAGGATGAGGCGCGGGGTGGCGTCGGTCACTTTGCGCGCAAACGGCAGGCCGACCTGCTTGCGCCCGCCCAGGTACTGGCCGGTGAGCGTGTCGGCGCGGCGCAGTTCGTCGGGCGTGCCGTCGAACACGATCTGCCCGCCGCGCTCGCCCGGGCCGGGGCCGAAGTCGAGCACCCGGTCTGCCGCCAGCATGACCGCCGGGTCGTGCTCCACCACCACCAGCGTGTTGCCGGCGTCGCGCAGGCGCAGCATGGCCTCGGTGATGCGGTGCATGTCGCGCGGGTGCAGGCCGATGCTGGGCTCGTCGAGCACGAACAGCGTGTTGACAAGGGACGTGCCCAGCGCCGTGGTCAGGTTGATGCGCTGCACCTCGCCGCCCGAGAGCGTGCGGCTTTGCCGATCCAGCGTGAGGTAGCCAATGCCGACCTCGTCGAGGTATTTCAGGCGCGTGCCGATTTCTTCGTGCAGGAGCTTGAGCGCCTGGGCGTCGCCGCTTTCGCGCGCGGCGCTGGCCGATAGGGCGGGCACCTCAATATTTGAGCCAAATTGGCCTCCAGCGCTTATCCCATCTGCGCTAGCAGCTATTAATTGAATAGTGTCTTTCGACAAACGCTCAAAGAAGCTGCGCACCCGGCTGAGCGGCAGCAGCATCAGATCGTGCAGGCACAGCCCCGGCAGCGCCTCCAGCTGCTCTCGGCCCCAGGCCACGCCCTGCGGCATAAACCTTTGAGCCGGCGGCAGCACCGCGTCGGCGTCCGCCTTGCTGCCGATGCGCCAGAGCAAACTTTCCGTCTTGAGGCGCGCGCCGGCGCAGGTAGGGCACTGCGTGTAGCTGCGGTACTTGGACAGCAGCACGCGGATGTGCATCTTGTAGGCCTTGCTCTCCAGGTATTCAAAGAAGCGCGCAATGCCGTACCACTGCTGGTTCCACTTGCCGTTCCAGTTCGGCGAGCCGCCAATCACCCACTGTTGCTGCTCGGGCGTGAGCCGGTTCCAGGCGGTGTCGCGCGGAATGCCGGCCGTTTCGGCGTGGCGCATCAGGTCGTCCTGCGCTTCTTTCCAGGCGGGGGTTTGCAGGGTTTTGATGGCGCCGGCGCGCAGCGTCTTCTTCGGGTCGGGAATCACCAGGCCGTAGTCCACGCCAATCACCCGGCCAAAGCCGCGGCAGGTTTCGCAGGCGCCGGCCGGCGAGTTGAACGAGAACATCGACGGCAGCGGTTCGCTGTAGCGCAGGTTGCTGTCCGGGCAATGCAGGCCGGTCGAGAACTGCCAGACCTCGGCCTCGGCGCCCTCCACCAGCCGGTAGACGGCCATGCGGCCGCTGCGCTTGAGCGCCACTTCAATGGCCTCGATGGCGCGGGCTTTCTCTACGCTGGCCAGGCGAAAGCGGTCCGCCACGACGTCCAGCAGCTTCACGCCCGCGACTTCTCGCTCGGCCTGAATCTTGGTAAAGCCGCTGGCCGACAGCCACTCAGTGACCTGCTCGGCGCTGGTGTTGGCTGGCAGTTCCACCGGAAACGTAACAACCAGCCGATCGTCAGTGGGCCCAAAGCGCTCCAGCAGTTCCGCGTAAATCGTCTCGGGCGAATCGTGGCGCACCGGCTGCGCGGTCTCGCGGTCGAACAACTGGCCAGCGCGGGCGAACAGCAGCTTCAGGTGGTCGTTCAGCTCGGTCATCGTGCCCACGGTCGAGCGCGAGCTGCGCACCGGGTTGCTCTGGTCGATGGCAATGGCCGGCGGCACGCCTTCGACCCGGTCCACCGCCGGCTTGTCCATGCGGTCGAGAAACTGGCGCGCGTAGGCGCTGAAGGTCTCGACGTAGCGCCGCTGCCCTTCGGCGTAGAGCGTGTCAAACACCAGGCTGGATTTGCCCGAGCCGCTGGGGCCGGTGACCACGGTGAGTTCGCCTGTGCGCAGCTCCACGTCAAAGTTCTTCAGGTTGTGCTGGCGCGCGCCGTGGATGCGGATGGTTCCTTCAGACATGGGATCCTTCACTTAGGGGCAAGCATCATAGGAGCCCTCACGCGGTGCTGCAGCGGCGGCGCGAGTGCCATTGCCGTGGAGGTGGTCAGACGCTGCAAGCTGGCCTAGACTTGGGCGCTGGACCAAAGGAGACAGGGATGAACCACTGGAAATGGGCAGTCACCGCAGGCACCTTACTCATCGGCCTGCACGGCGCCTTGCAGGCGCAGTTGTTGATCGGGCAGACGGTGGGCGTGACCGGGTCCGCCGCCGCCACCGTCAAGGAATCCATGGGCGGCGCGCAGCTTTACATTGACTCGGTGAACGCACGCGGCGGTGTCAATGGCCAGAAAGTGGAAATCCTGACGCTGGACGACCGGTTCGACCCCAAGCTCACCCTGGCCAACGCCCGCACGCTGATTCAAGAGAAGAACGTGCTGGCGCTGTTCATGACGCGCGGCACACCGCACACCGTGGGCATTCTTCCGCTGCTTGATGAATTCGGCGTGCCGCTGGTGGGCCCGTCCACCGGCGCCATGGTGCTGCACGAACCGGTGAAGAAAAACATTTTCAACGTCCGCGCGCCCTACCAGCGCGAAGTGAAAAAGGCCATCGGCCATTTGGCCACCCTGGGAGTACAGCGCATCGGCGTGGTCCACGTGGACGACACCTTTGGCGCCGACGCCCTGGCCGGCGCGCTCGCCGGCTTCAAAGACAACCAACTCGAAGCGCTGTTCGTAGAGAAATTTGATCGCGCCAAACCCGATTTCAGCGCCATCGCGCCGGCTGTCGCCAAGCAAAACCCGCAGGCGGTGCTTATTTTCGGCACCGGCTCGGCCGTGGTCGACGGCATCAAGGCCCTGCGCGCTGCCGGCGTCACGGGGCAGATCGTCACGCTGTCCAACAACGCCTCCGGCGGCTTCGTCAAGGCGCTGGGGGGCGAGTCGCGCGGCGTGGTGGTCACGCAGGTCTTTCCGTCGGAGCGGGCGGTCACCTTTCCGCTGGTGCGCGAGGCAACGGGCCTGGCGCAGCAAGCCAAAATCCAGCTCACGCCCGCCATGGTCGAGGGCTTTACCAACGCCAAAGTGCTGGTGGAAGGCCTGCGCCGCGCCGGGCCCAACCCGACGCGCGCCAGCCTGCACAAGGCGCTGGAGACGTTCAACAAGTTCGACCTGGGTGGCCTCACACTCAGCTACACCGCAGACGACCATTCCGGGCTCGACTTCTCCGACCTCTCCATCATCGGCCCTGAGGGGCACTTTCGCCGCTAAACGCGGACAATGGCGCAGGTGGGAGCAGAAACGCGTGACTGAGCTGCACCAGGGCATCTTCCAGCTCCGTGCTGCCCAGCATCGGTGACTGCTCCAAAGACGCAGCCCGCACCGCGCCCATGAATGCGCGCGTCAGCACGAACAACTGCGAAGGCGTCAATGGCCCAGCACCCTCGCGCTGCGCCAGGCGTTGCAGAGACAACGCCAGCCGCTCGCTGGTCCCGCGCACGGCGACCAGCATGGCGGCACGGTAGTCGATCTGCCACGAGAGGCGCGCGAGTGCCCGCTCCGCAGTGTTGCCCGCAGCAAACGCGGCGAGGTAGCGCCGCACGTACTGCCGCACCTGCTGCTCCAAAGGCCATTGCTCCTGCTCAGCACGCGCAAGCACGGCGTCGAGTTCGAGCATCACGTTCTCGCAATGCCTGTCAAGCATGGCCGCGAGGATGGCTTCCTTGCTGGGGAAGTATTGGTACAAGGAGCCGATGGAAACGCCTGCCACTTCGGCAATGCGGTTGGAGGTGAGGCCCGCCTCTCCCTGGGTGGCGACTATCTGCCGGACCGCCTGAAAAATAGCCTCCACCGTCACCAGAGAACGTGCTTGCCGAGGCTTTCGGCGCGGCGTGGAAGCGGCAGAGGACATGCGAAACCTGAGTACAAAGCGAGTAGGCGAAGGCGTTGGCGCTGATTATGCTGAGCCGCATGAAAGCCGCCAAACCTACTCTGAACTGCGGTGCTTCCCCCCGTTCACAGCGCTTCTGGAGCCTGCGTGCGCTGCACCGCGCCAGCGCCATGCTGCTTGCCGGACTTGTGTTGATGCACCTGGGCAACCACCTCGCCGGCCTGCGTGGCCTGGGCGTGCACCAGGCTGTCATGGAGAGCTTGCGCGCACTCTACCGCCAGCCGACGGTGGAAGCGGTGTTGCTGGCCGCCGTGCTGTTTCAAGTCGGCAGCGGAACGCTGCTGTGGTGGCGCGGGCGCGGGCAACGCCACGGCTGGGTCGCACGGGTTCAGGCGGCCTCGGGCCTGTATCTGGCATTTTTCCTGCTTGTGCATGTAAGCGCCGTGCTCAGCGCGCGTCTGCAAGGGGTGGACACCAACTTCTACTTTGCTGCGGCAGGGGTGCACGTGGCGCCCTTCTACCTCTTCTTTGTGCCCTATTACTTCCTGGCAGTGCTGGCGTTCTGGACGCATGCGGCGTGCGGCCTGTACTGGAACTTGCCGCCGCGCCACCAGCAGCCGGTGCTGGCCGCAATGCTCTTGGTCGGCGTGCTGATGGCGGGCACGCTGGCGCTGTGGCTGGCCGGCGGCATCTATCCGATCGATATCCCCGCGCCCTACCTCGCGTCCTTTCCGGCAAGCCTGCGCGGCGCGGGCCTGTAGGCCAGCGCACCGCCGGCGTGTGGCCGAGCTCAGCCTGACAAGCCGCTGGGCACCCGGGCCGGCGCGTCCCATTGCTGCTCAAACCAGGCGTCGCCCTCCACGCAGGCCCTCAGCATGGGCAGGCCATCGAACCCCCAGAACAGCTTGCCGTCCACGCCAAATGCCGGCACGCCGAACACGCCTTGTGCGGCGGCGGCGTCGGTGTTGCTGCGCAGCATGGTTTTGACTTCCGGGCTTCCGGGCTCCATACCGGGTTGGAGTTGCGGCGCCAGCGCGGCGGCCAGCGCATCGAGGCGCGCCGCGTCCAGCGCATCGTGCCCACCCACCCAGACGTGGCGCAGCACAGTGCCAGCCACGAAACGGTTGATGCTGCCATCCACCGAACAAGACAGCGCTTGGCGCAGCAGCGGCAGCGGGTTGAACGGGTGGCGCGCCGGCATCTGCAAAGGAACGCCCAGCGCATGGCCCAGCCAGCTGACGTGCCGGTACGTCCAGTCGCGCTTCGGACGAATGCCGGCCGGACCGGGGTTGCCGTGTTGCTGCAACAGCGCGCCCAGCAGCACCGGCCGGTATTCAACGCGGTAGCTCAGGCCTTCAAGCGCCTCAGGCAGGCGCTCGAAGGCCAGCCAGGCGTAGGGAGAGATGAAGTCGAGGTAGAAGGTGATGTGTTTCATGGCTGCTCCGTCGTGTGCAAACTCTCTGGCACGGGGGCGCCTGCACGACCTAGCAGCCGCACCCAGATGGCGCGCCGCGTGGCGTCGTCGGCCACGGACCAGTGGCGGATTTCGTCGATGGTGCGAAAACACCCCTCGCACAGGCTGCCATCGACCGACATGCGGCACACCGACACGCAAGGCGAGGGCACGACTTCGTCGGAATCATGGTCAAAATAGCCTGCAGCGCTTAGTGTGCTTGCGCGAGCCGCTATTGTCTGTATAGCAGTCATGTGCACGTGGGGGCCTCGGTGACATCCGCCAGGGGCGCGCCGGTCAGGCGCTGCAAATCGTGTGGAGACAGCGCAAAGACGGCATGCGGATGACCGGCCGCCGCCCACAGCACGTCAAAGCGCAGCAGCTCGCGGTCAATCAAGGTCACGCCCGGCAGCGCGTGGGCAATGGGCGCCACGCCGCCGATGGAAAAACCGGTGCGCGCTTTCACGAACGCGGCATCGGCACGGCCCAGCGCCCCCACCAGCGCTTCGACCTTGGTCGCGTCCACGCGCCGGTCGCCTGAGGTGATGACCAGCACCACCGCGTCGTCCGACACGCGCCGGAAAATGATGCTCTTGGCCACCTGGCCCACGGCAATACCTAGCGCATCCGCTGCTTGTTGCGCGGTGCGGCAGGCGTCGTCCAGCATGCGCGGCGCATGCAAGTGGCCGGCCTCCTGCAAGGCCGCAGCCACGCGCTGCACCCCACCCGGCAGGGGCTTGGGTTCGGCTCCACACATTCCGTTCACCCCGCCCGCTTGTTGAGCAGCGCCGTCGCCGCGCGCGAGTTCGGCTTGCGCCCCAGAAAATCGCTGATGAACACGCCCGCGTCGATCAGCTTGTCGAGGTCAATGCCGGTGTCAATGCCCATGCCTTGCAGCATGTACACCACGTCTTCCGTGGCCACGTTGCCAGTCGCGCCCTTGGCGTAAGGGCAGCCGCCCAGACCCGCCACCGAGGTCTGGAAGTTCCACACCCCCAGCTCCAGCGCCGCCAGCGTATTCGCCAACGCCTGGCCGTAGGTATCGTGAAAATGCCCCGAGACGTCGTCCAGCGCGTAGTGCTGCAGCGTGGCCTCGATGGCCCACTGCACCTTGTACGGCGTGCCCACGCCAATGGTGTCGGCCACGTCCACGCGCTGCACGCCAATGCCTTTGAGCAGCCCCGCGAGATACGCCACGCGCTCGGGTGCGATCTCACCCTCGTACGGGCAGCCCACGGTGCAGCTCATGGCGCCGCGCACCGCAATGCCCGCCGCCAGAGCCGCCTCGACCACGGGCGCAAAGCGCTCGATGCTCTCGGCAATGCTGCAATTGATGTTCTTCTGGCTGAAGGCTTCGCTGGCCGAGCCGAAGACGACGATTTCGTCGGGCTTATCCAGCAGCGCCGCCTCAAAGCCTTTGAGGTTGGGCGTGAGCACCGAGTAGCGCACGCCGCTCTGGCGCTGCACGCCCTGCATCACCGCGTGGTTGTCGGCCATCTGCGGCACCCATTTTGGCGAGACGTAGCTGGTGACCTCGATCTCTTGCAGGCCGGCTGCTTGCAGGCGGTGCACCAGCCCGATCTTGACCTCGGCAGGCACAGGCGACTTCTCGTTCTGCAGGCCGTCGCGGGGACCTACGTCGATGAGTTGAACGCGGGTGGGGATATTCATCACAGGATTCTCAACAGGAAAGTTTCGGTGGCTCAATAGCCACGCGCTGGGTTCACGATACCGGCAATGGCCTCACCACGCTCCAGCGCGACGATCTTGCCCGCAATCTGCGCGATGCTCTCATCCCGCAGTGTGCGCGCCGAGGCGTGTGGCGTAAGCGTGATGGCCGGGTGCTTCCAGAACGGGTGTGCGGCGGGCAGTGGCTCGGTGCGGAACACATCGAGCGCGGCGCCCGCGAGGTGGCCGCTGTCCAGCAGCGCGATCAGGTCCTGGTCCACCAAATGCGCACCGCGGGCCACGTTGATGACATAGCCAGCCGGTCGCAGGCGGGAGAGCCGGCGCTTGTCCAGAATGTTTTCGGTCTCCGGCGTCAGAGGCAGCAGGTTCACCAGCACACGGCTGGCGGCCAGGAAATCGTCCAACCCGCTTTCGCCATGAAATGTTTGCACGCCGTCCACCGACTTGGGCGAACGGCTCCAGCCGTTGACAGGAAATTCAAACTGCGTGAGCGCCCGCGCCACGCGTTCGCCGAGTACCCCCAGCCCCATCACACCGACCGGAAAATTCTGGCGCAACTGGGGCTTTCTGTAGATCCACTCACCCCGCCGCATGGCAGCTTCGGTCTCGCCCAGCTCCCGGAAATGCCGAATGACCGCGTGGCAGACGTATTCGGCCATTTGTACCGCCATGCCGGCGTCGTCCAGGCGCACCACGCGGCAGCCGGGCGGCAGCTCCAGCTGCAGCAGTGCGTCCACACCGGCGCCGATGTTGAACAGCGCCTTGAGGGCCGGTTGCTCGTCGAGAAACTGCTGGGGCGGCGCCCAGACTACGGCGTAGTCGGCAGCTGGAGCGCCGGGTTGCCAGACGCGGATGCTCGCTTCCGGCAGTGCGGCCTGCAGGCCTTGCAGCCAGGGTTCGGACTTGGTATCGGTGCAACAAAAACTGATTTTCATGGCGACCCAGCGTACCGCAGCGCCACTCCCCCGGCTATCACGCAGTGGTCAGCTTGAGCAACTCGGCGCCTTCGGCTACCTGGTCGCCCGGCGCGTAGAGCAGTTCGGCCACCACGCCGTCGGCCGGCGCGGCAATGGTGTGCTCCATTTTCATGGCTTCCATCACGGCCAGGGCCTGGCCCTTGCTCACCTTGTCGCCCGCCTGCACGGCAAACGACACGACCTTGCCCGGCATGGGCGCCGTCAGGCGGCCGCCTTCGTCCTGGTTTTCACCAGCATGTGCCAGCAGGTCGATTTCAATGATCTCGGTCGCACCGTGCGCCGCAAAAAGGTATTCGGTCTCGCCCTGTGCATAGACGCTGACGGTCTGGCGCTGACCGGCAAACTGCAAGTCGATGCGCGTGGCGCCTTGTGCCCGGAACGACAATGGCCCGGCCACCTGGGCCGCGCCCTCACCCACTGCCAGATGCAGCGAGCCATCGTGCTGGTAGGTCAGCAACGCCTCGGCAGGTTCGCCATGGAAGTCAAAGGCAAAGCGGCGCTGCACCAGGCCGTGCGAGCGCCAGCCATCGCGGCGGCTGAAGGGGTCGGCGCCCGACTGGGCGGCTTCGGTCAGCAGCGTTTGCGCCACCGCTGAGGCCACCGCCAGCGCCAGGCCAATGGGCTCCTGTTTGAACAGCACGGCCTCCTCGCGCGGGATCAGGGCGGTGTCCAGCTGGGCTTTGGCAAACGAATCGGTGCGGGCCACCCGGCGCAAAAACTGCACATTGGTGGCCAGGCCGACGATGTGGGTTTGCGCCAGCGCTTCATCGAGCCGCGCCAGGGCCTGTTCGCGCGTGTCGCCATGCACGATGAGCTTGGCCACCATGGAGTCGTAGAAGGGGCTGATGGCATCACCCCGCCGCACGCCCGAATCGACCCGCACCGCGCCTCGTTCAAAGCTCACGCACTCGGGCAGGCCGTAGACATGGAGCGCGCCCGTGGCCGGCAGGAAGTTGTTGTCGGGGTTCTCGGCGCAGATGCGCGCTTCGATGGCGTGGCCGGTGATCTTCAGTTGGTCTTGCATGCACGGCAGCGGCTCGCCCGAGGCCACGCGCAGTTGCCACTCCACCAGGTCCTGGCCGGTAATGGCTTCGGTCACCGGGTGCTCCACCTGCAGGCGCGTGTTCATTTCCATGAAGAAGAACTTCATCTGCTCGGGGTGCGCGTAGCCGCCGGGCTGCTCGACGATGAATTCCACCGTGCCGGCGCCCACATAGTGCACTGCGCGTGCGGCGGCAACTGCCGCCTCGCCCATGCGTGCGCGCAGCTCGGGCGTCATGCCGGGAGCGGGCGCTTCTTCCAGCACCTTCTGGTGGCGGCGCTGCACCGAGCAGTCGCGCTCGAACAGGTAGACATAGTTGCCCAGCGTGTCACCAAACACCTGAATTTCGATGTGGCGCGGGCGTTGCACGTACTTTTCAACCAGTACCGCATCCAGGCCAAAGCTGCTGACGGCCTCGCGCTGGCAACTGGCCAGAGCTGCGGCGAAGTCTTCAGATTTCTCTACCACCCGCATGCCCTTGCCGCCGCCACCGGCACTGGCCTTGATGAGCACGGGGTAGCCAATGCGGTCGGCCTCGCGCTGCAGCAGGGCAGGGTCTTGGTCGGCACCGTGGTAGCCAGGCACCAGCGGCACGCCGGCCTTTTCCATCAATTGCTTGGACTCGGCCTTGAGACCCATGGCCTTGATGGCGGATGCTGGGGGGCCAATAAAAACCAGGCCGGCCTTGGTGCAGGCCTGGGCAAACTCTTCGTTCTCTGAGAGGAAACCATAGCCAGGGTGGATCGCCTGCGCGCCCGTGGCCTTGGCCGCCTCAAGGATGCGCTCCCAGCGCAGGTAGCTGTCCTTGGGGGCGCTTGAGCCGATATGCACGGCTTCGTCGCACACCGCGACATGCTTGGCGTTCGCGTCGGCATCCGAGTACACGGCCACCGTCTTGACGCCCATGCGCCTTGCGGTTGCAGCCACTCGGCAGGCAATCTCCCCCCTATTCGCAATCAGAATTTTCTTAAACATTCGGTTTCTCCACGACTGGCTGCGCAGAGCCGCCAAAGAACAAAGACATGCGCCGCAGAACGGCGCGCAGAAACTTGAACAGCACCACCAGCAGCAGCACGGACAGCAGCACCATCACCACCAGCGCGAAGCCAAAGGCCAACGGATGCTGAGTTGCCATCCAAACCACGCCTACGACCAGGCCGTCTTCAAACAGCGAGACCAGACCGTTGGAAAACGGCTCGGGCGAGGTATTGACTGCCGCACGCGTGGTCATCTTGGTGGTCATCGAGGTGGCGGCAAGCGAGCCGCCCAGCAGCCCGGCAACGAGGCCCATGGTGGCGTTGTCGGCGCCAAACACGCCAGCGGCCAGCAGCGCGCCACCCGGTACGCGGATCACGGTGTGCACAGCATCCCAGGCACTGTCGACCCAGGGCAATTTGTCGGCAAAAAATTCCACCAGCATCAGGCTGCCGGCCACGGCCAGCACCAATGGGTTCTCCAGCAGATGCAGCCCCGCCGGCAGCGCCAGCAATCCGGTGGAGCCCATCAGACCGACGAGAAAGACCACGGCGTACAAGCGAAAACCGCTGGCCCACCCCAGCGCTGCGGCCAGCGCCAGCAGGCTGGGCATGTCGAGCTTCTGCGTGGCCTGCGCCATGCCGCCCGCCACCTCGCGCGCGGTGCCGGCGTCCACATGCAGGCCGACCGTGTGCAGCCATTGAACGATGTGCAGCCAGAGGGCGTCCATGGGAGGGCCTTGTACCTCAAGCCGCCAGCCAGGACGGCTTGCGCTTTTGCAGAAACGACTGCACGCCTTCCTTGCCCTCGCTGCTGGCGCGGATGTCGGCAATGCCTTCCACGGTGGCGGCGACCAGCTCGGCGTTGATCTCCCGCTCGGCCACATCGATCACCAGGCGCTTGCAGGCGCGCACGGCGTTGGGGCTAGCGGATGTGAGCGCCTTGAGCAGTTCATCGACCTTGGCATCGAGTGCCTCGGCCGCGACCACCTCGTGCACGAACCCTGTGCGCAGCGCCTCCTGCGCGCCAAAACGCTCGGCCGTCAGAAAGTAGCGGTGCGCCGCACGCGCGCCCATGGCGCGGATCACATAGGGGCTGATGGTGGCGGGGATCAGGCCCAGCTTGACTTCGCTCAGGCAGAACCCTGCCGTATCCACGCAGACGGCCATGTCGCAGGCAGCCACCAGGCCCATGCCGCCCGCATACACATCGCCCTGCACGCGGGCGATGGTCGGCTGGGGGCATTCGTAGATCACGCGCAGCATTTCAGCCAGCTTGGCAGCATCTGCCAGGTTTTCCTCGCGCGTGTAGTCGGCCATGCGCCGCATCCAGTTCAGGTTGGCACCGGCGCAGAAGGCTGGGCCCTCGGCAGCCAGCACCACGGCGCGCACGTCGGCACGGGCGCCCACCTCGGTGAAGGCGGCGGTCATGTCGGCAATGACTTCGTCGCTGAAGGCGTTGCGCACCTCGGGCTGGGTGAGCGTGATGCGGGCAACGGCGCCCGCGTAGGTGATTTGCAGGTGGCTCATGGTGCGGCGGCTTCGGTTTGCAGGAAATAGACCAGATCCAGCTCAGGGCAAGGCTGTCCCAGCGCGGTCAGCGCTGCCGTGATCTGGCCGCGGTGGTGCGTGCCATGGTTGAACACATGGGCCAACGTGGCAGCAAAGGGCAGCGAGGCAGGCGTGCCGCGCATGGTGGTGTAGGCGAGCTGGCCTGCAAAGCGCTCTGCGGGCCAGCGGGCGATCAGCGGCTCCCAGCAGGCAGCGCCCGCCTGCAGGCGCTCGGCCAGCGCCACGCGGTCGGGCTCTACCTCGGCATTCAGCGCCAGCTTGGGTGAAATGCCTTCGTCAAAGCGGCGAAACCACAGCAAGTGTTCGCCCACCAGCAGGTGGTTGAGCGTGCCATGAATGCTTCTGAAGAACAGGCCGACATCGCGGCGGTAGGCGTCATCCGAAGCGGCCGCCACCGACTCCAGCAGACGCGCCGTGGCCCACACGTTGTAGCGGGCGAAGGCTCGAAAGTGGGTGTGCCAGGGGCTTATCGCGGCCATGTGTGCAGCTCTCCCAGCGATTGGAGGGCGTCGTAATCAGCGTCGCGGTGCAGCAACGTGTGTTTGTGTGTCATGCAGTAGCTGGCGAGCAACACGTCGATGGGGCTGTGCACGGTGCGTCCGGTCTGGCGCAAGCGCCGGTAGCGTTCGGCCGCCAACAAAGCATTTGCGGCGCCTCCAATCTCCACCTGCGGCAACTCCGCCATCAAGCGACCAGCTTCACGCATGGCCTTTCCCTCGCGAAAGCCGCGCATCACCTCAAACAACACCAGGTCGGCCATGCCCACGTCCATGCCGGGGTCGCCCAGGCACTGCCTCAGTGCAGCGACTGGGGCCCCGCTCGCGCCCCGAAAGAAGTCGATCCAGACACTGGAGTCGGCCAGAATCATGGGGACTTGCTCCGCGAGCTTGCCGGGCGTGGCATTCGGGGCTGCTTCTTGATGGCCACGGTCTCGTCCCGCTTGGCTGGCTTCGCCGCATAGGACGCCTGGCTCTCGTCTACGGCCGGGGCCGACGTCTGCGCCCAGCCCGCGTCGGAATCGTCCCACTGCAACTGACCCTGCAAGGCGAGCAAGCCCTCGTAGACCTTGCGGCGGCGCAAAAGACGCAAGCCCTCTTCCACCGCTTCGCGCTTGGTGGTAAAGCCGCCGGCCTCCATGGCTGCGGCCATCAATGTGTCGTCAATGTCGATGTTGGTGCGCATGACAATCGCCTTTATGTGTATGAATTCAACAAATCATACACATTACATGCGGAAAAGGCCAAACTTGGTGTCTTCGATCGGCGCATTGCGCGACGCGGCCAGCCCCAGCGCCAGCACGCGGCGCGTGTCGGCAGGGTCGATCACGCCGTCATCCCAGAGGCGGGCCGTGGCGTAGTAGGGGTGGCCCTGGTCTTCGTACTGGCGGCGGATGGGGGCCTTGAAGGCTTCTTCTTCCTCCATGCTCCACTGCCCCCCTTTGGCTTCGATGCCGTCGCGCTTGACCGTGGCCAGCACGCCGGCGGCCTGGTCGCCGCCCATCACGCTGATGCGCGCGTTGGGCCACATCCACAGGAATCGCGGTGAAAAGCCGCGCCCACACATGCCGTAGTTGCCGGCACCGAAGCTGCCGCCGATGATCACGGTGAATTTGGGCACCGCAGCGGTCGAAACGGCAGTGACCATCTTGGCGCCGTTGCGCGCAATGCCTTCGTTCTCATACTTGCGCCCCACCATGAAGCCAGTGATGTTCTGCAGGAAGATGAGCGGCACCTTGCGCTGGCAGCACAGCTCGATGAAGTGCGTGGCCTTGAGCGCCGACTCGGAAAACAGAATGCCGTTGTTGGCGATGATGCCGACCTGCATGCCCTCGATGCGGGCAAAGCCCGTCACCAGCGTGGTGCCGTAGCGCGCCTTGAACTCGTCGAATTCGCTGCCATCGACGATGCGGGCAATGATTTCGCGCACGTCAAAGGGTTTGCGCGTGTCCACAGGAATCACGCCGTACAGTTCGTCTGCTGCAAATTTAGGAGCTACTGGCGCAATATCCGTAAGCGCTGGAGCCTTGTTTTTATTCAAATTCTTGACCGCCATGCGCGCCAGCTTGAGCGCGTGCAGGTCGTTTTGCGCCAGGTGGTCGGCCACGCCCGAGAGGCGCGTGTGCACGTCGCCACCGCCCAGGTCTTCGGCGCTCACCACCTCGCCCGTGGCGGCCTTCACCAGCGGCGGGCCGCCCAGGAAGATGGTGCCCTGGTTTTTGACGATGATGGATTCGTCGCTCATGGCCGGCATGTAGGCGCCACCGGCCGTGCAACTGCCCATGACCACGGCGATTTGCGCAATGCCCTGCGCGCTCATGGTGGCCTGGTTGAAGAAGATGCGGCCGAAGTGGTCGCGGTCCGGGAACACGTCGTCCTGGTTCGGCAGGTTGGCACCACCGGAATCCACGAGGTAGATGCAGGGCAGGTGGTTTTGCTCGGCGATTTCCTGCGCGCGCAAGTGCTTTTTGACGGTGAGGGGGTAGTAGGTGCCGCCCTTCACCGTGGCGTCGTTGCACACCACCATGCAGTCGATGCCGCTGACGCGCCCGATGCCGGCGATCAGACCCGCGCCGGGGGCGTCGTTGCCATACATGTTGAGTGCGGCAAGCGGGGCAATTTCAAGAAACGGCGTGCCGGGGTCAAGCAGCATCTGCACACGCTCGCGCGGCAGCAGCTTGCCGCGCGCCAGGTGCTTGGCGCGGGCCGCTTCGCCGCCGCCTTCAAAAACCTTGTTGACCTGGGCGACCAGGTCGTCCACCAGCGCGCGCATGGCGGCGGCATTGGCCTGGAAGTCGGCCGAGCGGGCGTTGAGTTGGGTATGCAATTGGGGCATGGCAGTCTGGTTCTGTGGATGGGGCGTGGCGGTGCGTTCAGGCGGTTTTGGCTTCGGTCAGGCCGAGTGCTTCGATCGTGGCTTCACGCATGCGAAATTTCTGGATCTTGCCGGTCACCGTCATGGGGAACTCGCTCACAAAACGGATGTAGCGCGGTACCTTGTAGTGCGCAATCTGGCCCTTGCAGAAGGCACGGATGTCGTCCTCGGTGGGCGCCGTACCGGGCTTGGCGATGATCCAGGCGCACAGCTCTTCGCCGTAGCGCGCGTCGGGCACACCCACCACCTGCACATCCTGCACCATCGGCATGCGGTACAGAAATTCTTCGATCTCGCGCGGGTAGATGTTCTCGCCACCGCGAATCACCATGTCCTTGATGCGGCCGACGATGTTGACGTAGCCCTCGGCGTCCATGGTGGCCAGATCCCCGGTGTGCATCCAGCCGTCGGCGTCGATGGCTTCGCGCGTCTTTTCCAGGTCGCCCCAGTAGCCGTGCATCACCGAATAGCCGCGCGTGCAGAACTCGCCGCGTTCGCCCACGGGCACGACGGCGCCGGTCTCGGGGTCGATGATTTTGATTTCCAGGTGCGGCTGCACCCGGCCCACCGTGGAGACGCGTTTTTCCAGCGGCGTGTCCGCGCTGCTCTGGCAGCTCACCGGGCTGGTCTCCGTCATGCCGTAGGCAATGGTGATCTCGGACAGGTGCATGTCCCGCACCACGCGCTTCATCACTTCGGTCGGGCAGGGCGAGCCGGCCATGATGCCGGTGCGCAGCGTCGAGAGGTCGAACTCGGCAAAGCGTGGGTGGTCCAGCTCGGCGATGAACATGGTGGGAACGCCGTGCAGGCCGGTGCATTTTTCGTCCTGCACCGCCTGCAGGACGGAGAGCGGCTCAAAGCCGTCGTTCGGATAGACGATGGTGGACCCATGGGTAAAGCAGGCCAGGTTCCCCAGCACCATGCCGAAGCAGTGGTACAGCGGCACCGGAATGCAGAGACGGTCGGCGGGCGTCAGCCGCATGCATTCGCCGATGAACAGGCCGTTGTTCAGGATGTTGCGGTGCGTCAGCGTGGCGCCCTTGGGGAAACCCGTGGTGCCGCTGGTGAACTGGATGTTGATCGGGTCGGTGGCCTTGAGCGTGCGCGCCACCTGCGCCACGCGCGGGTCACCGGCATCGCCACGTGCCAAAAAATCGGAAAAACGCAGCAGGCCGGGCTCCTCCACGCCGGCGCCAGGTTCCTTGCCCGGCGCATCTATCCACACCACGGTAGAGAGATGCGGCAGGCGCTGTGCCACCAGCTCGCCCGGCTGGCCGTGCGCCCATTCCGGTGCCAATTCGCGCAGCATGCCCAGGTAGTCGCTCGTCTTGAAGCGCGCCATGGTCACCAGCAGGCGGCAGCCCACCTTGTTGAGCGCGTATTCCACCTCGGCCGTGCGGTAGGCCGGATTGATGTTGACCAGCACCAGCCCGACCTCGGCCGTGGCCAGCTGCATCAGCACCCATTCCGCGTTGTTGTGCGACCAGATGCCGACGCGGTCGCCCGGCACCAGCCCCTGGCGCAGCAGCGCACTGGCAAGCTGTCGTGCCTCGGCCTGCAGCCCGGCATAGGTATAGCGCCGGCCCTGGTGGCAGCTGACCAGCGCCTCGTGGTCGGGCTGGCGCTGCACCATGGTGTCGAAGAAAGCGCCAATGGTTTGCTCGATCAGCGGCGGCTCGGTGGCGCCGGTGGTTTGGCTTTGAGTCAGCGGGGAAGCGTGCTGAGGCTGCATCTGCGGTGTCTCCTTGTGCGGGTCTGCGCGGTCCACGAACCGTACAGGATAAAAGCGACGGTGCCATCCTGCTTGCCACAATGGTTGCAAATCGTGCCACGAGCGCGGCACACTTGCACTGTGACCAAGCCAAGTTCCTCTTCCATGGACCCTGCGCCCGCAACTGCGCGTGCCGAAACCCCGGCGGCCTTCGTCCGCGCCATCGCACACGCCTACGCGCTGCGCGGCCTGGATCCGGCACAGGCCCTGGCCCAGGCGCAGATTGCGCCCGCCCTGCTGGCACGCCCGGACGGGCGCATCACCGCCCTGCAGATGGAGCGTGTCTCCGACGCTGCGATGCGCGAACTGGACGACGAAGCCCTGGGCTGGTTCAGCCGCGCCCTGCCCTGGGGAAGCTATGGGCTCCTGGCACGCGCCTCCATCACCGCGCCGCATCTGGGACTGGCCATGGCGCGCTGGTGCCGCCACCATGGCCTGCTGACCCAGGATGTGCGCCTGGAATTGGCAGTGCAAGGCGATATCGCCTGCGTCACCCTGAACGAGGCGCGCGACCTGGGTGCGCTGCGCGAGTTCTGCCATGTCTCGCTGCTGCGCAACGCCCTGGGCGTGGCCTGCTGGCTGGTGGATTCGCGCATTCCGCTGCTGGACGCCGCCTTCGCCTTTGACGCCCCGCCCCATGCCGACGCCTACGCCGTGCTCTTCAGCGCCCCGGCGCGCTTCGGGGCGCCGCGCACCTGCATCTGCTTCGACGCCCGCTACCTCGCCCTGCCCCTGCGCCGCGACGAGGCCGCGCTGCAGACCATGCTGGAGCGCGCCCTGCCCCTCACGGTGCTGCAGTACCGCCGCGACCGGCTGCTGCTGGCGCGCGTGCGCCAGATACTGCGCAGCGACCCGCAAGCCGCCCACAGCGCGGAGGATCTGGCGAGCCGGCTGAACCTGTCCACCCGCACCCTGCACCGGCAGCTGAAGGACGAAGGCGCTTCGCTCCAAGCTCTCAAGGACACGGTGCGCCGCGACCTGGCCACCGACCTGCTGCAACGCAGCCAGCGCCCGATCAAACAGGTGGCGCTGGCGGCGGGGTTTCAGAACGAGAAGAGTTTTATGCGGGCGTTCAAGGGGTGGACGGGGATGACGCCGGGCGAGTGGAGGGAAAGGCAGCCCTGACCCGCTGACACGGGGTCTCCGGGATACGCCCGCAAAGCGGATGCACAGGGCGGCGCGTTTTCAACGTTGCCCATTCGCCGCTCCTTGCGGCGGCGGAAGCGACTGCATCAGCGCCTGGTAGCCGGGTGAGTGGCGCAGCACGTTGCCGCCGGCCTCAATCAGGCTGCTGACTTCGCCCGCCGAAATTGAGAACGCGGTCGGTATCTGCAGAAGGCGCCGCCGTGTGGTTTCGTCGGGCGCATCGCGCAGGTTTACCGCGATCACATAGATTTGCGCGTCGGGCGCAAAGGCGTCGTTGCTTCCGGGCGCCCGAGCAGACAAGGTTTTGCGCCACTGGTCAATGGTGTCGCGAAGAAATTCCTGGGTCTCACGGGAGGCTCGGGCGCCGGTGCCAAAGAGCAGCGTATCCACCACCTGCGCCATGTTGGGCACGGTGTCGTCCTGATCAATGTCCACCGAAGGATCGCGCTCGGAGTTCACGGTGATCAACACCAGCTTCTTGATGCTGCCCGGCGGCACCTGCACTTCGGTAAAGGCGCCACGCAGACCGCCACCCAGCGTGCGGTCCAGCAGGCGCTGCACGCCGAGGTTGTCTGCCAGGCCCCCATCGACCAAATGGATATAGGGCTTGCGCTGAGCATTGAGATAGCTGCGTTCGTGTGCGCGGTACAGGCGCGCTCGCGCCGTGCCGCCCTGCCCCGAGGCAGGCAGGGCCAGAGCATTCTGGCGGTTGTCGCAACTCCCCGCATAGTTCTTGAGTGTCATGGGGCTGAGCAGCAGCGGCACGGCGGACGACGCGGCCACGGCAAACGACAGCGGCACGCTGGAGAGGTCCGAGCAGATCAGCGCAAACTGGTCCCAGGTGAACTCAAAACCCGCGCCCTGAGACATATCCGTGGCGGTGATGAACAGCTGCGGGTGGCGCGGCCGGCGCTCCACATCGCCAAAGTTCATGCCGCCATAGAGTTGATCGAGCCGGCGCGCCAGCAAATGCGAGCGCCCCAGCCAGGGCGAACTCAGGTCGATGAGGTTGCTCGGGTGCAGGGCCTGCGCAATCAGGCTGTTCTGAAAGTTCTTGCGCAAAAAATCCGGCTCGAAGCGCGGCAAACCCTCGATTCCGTAGGCTGCGAAATACGCTGCCACGATGCTTCCGCCTGACACCCCGCTGACCACATCGGTGGCTTCAAGCAAGGTGTTGTCGCGGCCGTTCCAGTGAAACCGCGCCTGTTGCATGGCGCTAAGCACGCCAAACCCAAACGCCGCCGCGCGCGCGCCACCGCCCGAGAGCGTGACGGCCACCAACATGCTTGGATCGCGCGCCGCAATCATTTGCAGTACCGCCTTGCGCTCTGCGACAGGGGGCTCTTCAGCCAGCAGCGGCTGGTTGATCCAGGGCCGCACCGACGAGCAGGCTGCGAGCAGGACCGCCACAGCAAGCACGG
>JAMLIT010000016.1 GCA_023954035.1 Burkholderiaceae bacterium
CGATAGAGAGAAAATTTTGCGGGCAACGTCCAAGCAACGCTCAGCCCAGCGCGCGCTCGAGCGCGTCCTGATACAAGGCTGCCACGTCGCATCCCGTTTGCTGCTCAATTTCCTGGAAACAGGTCGGGCTGGTGACGTTGATTTCGGTAACCCAGTCCCCGATGACGTCGACGCCGGTCAGCAACAGACCTCGCGCAGCAAGCACCGGTCCGAGCGCCCGACCAATCTGCCAGTCGCGCTGGCTCAGCGGGCGGGCGACGCCTTTTCCGCCCGCTGCCAAGTTGCCGCGGACCTCCGTTCCTTGTGGAATGCGCGCCAGGCAGAACGGTACGGGTTCGCCTCCTATGATCAATATGCGCTTGTCGCCCTCGGCGATTTCGGGCAAAAAACCTTGGACCATCACGCTCTGGGCCCCGCCGCGATTGAGCGTCTCGGTAATGCTGCCCAGGTTCATTGCATCCGGACCGACGCGGAAAATTCCCATGCCGCCCATGCCGTCCAGGGGCTTGAGGATGATGTCGCGGTGCTGCGCATGAAATTGGCGGATGTCAGCGGCATTGCGCGTGACCAGCGTAGGGCCGATGAATTCCGGGAACTCCAGGATGGCCAGCTTTTCCGGGTGATCGCGAAGCGCACGGGGTTTGTTGAAAACGCGCGCACCCTCCCTCTCAGCCTGTTCCAGAAGGTGAGTGGAGTAAAAGTATTCGCTATCAAACGGGGGATCCTTGCGCATCAAGACCGCGGCAAAGTCCGCCAATGCAGCGACGTCGGTGCCCGTCTCCTCGAACCAATGGGAACTGTCGCCGGTCAGGCTGATTCGGCGCACCCGAGCCAGCACCCTCTCGCCGCGCTCCCAGCGCAAGTCCTTCGGTTCGCAGGCGGCTAGGCAATGTCCGCGGCGTGCGGCCTCCTGCAACATGGCGAAGGTCGTGTCCTTCTTGGGATGGAAGGCTTCGAGAGGATCGGCGACAAACAGATAGTGCATATGGCAGGCAGGCAAGCGTTCAAATATTCAGAGGATCCCGCTCAGGAAGTCTGGCGAGTGCGTTGACCAGCGTACTGTTGCACAAACAATGCTGCGCTGCCCGCCACCACGCCCCAGAAGGCTGAACCGATGCCCGCGATGACGACGCCGCTGAGCGTTACAAGAAAGGTGATGAGTGCGGCTTCCCGGTGGCCCTCGTCGCGCAAGGCGCTGGCCAGGCCCGCTCCGATGGTTCCAAGCAGCGCCAAGCCGGCGATCGCTACGACAAGTTCCCTAGGAAACGCGGTCAGCAACCCGGTCACCACGGCGCCAAAAACGCCAATGAGCACGTAGAACAGTCCGCAAGCGGCCGCCGCTGTGTAGCGCCTGGATGGATCGGCGTGGGCTTGCGGCCCCATGCAGATGGCGGCGGTGATGGCACTGAAGTTGAGGGCAAATGCGCCGAAGGGCGCCAGCACAAGGGTCGCGACGCCGGTCAGCGTGATGAGGCGCGAGACGGGGAGTTGGTAGCCCGACGCTCGAATCACTGCGACGCCGGGAAGATTTTGCGATGCCATGGTGACAACAAACAAGGGCAAGGCCAAACTCACGATGGCGCTCCATTCGAATCGGGGTGCAGTGAACCGGGGAGATGCGAGTTCCCAGGTCACTGATGACCACTGCATCTGCCCTGCCAAGGCCGCGTAAGCGATACCGGCTCCCAGTGTCGCGACCACGGCGTAGCGCGACGCTGCACGGCGTGCAAGCAAGTAAATGGTGAGCATCACAAGAACAAGCGGTAGCGCGGTCTGGGCCGCGGCGAACGCGTCCATGCCAAAACGGGCCAGCACGCCAGCGAGCAGGCCTGCTGCAATCTCTGCGGGAATGCGATTCATCACGCGCTCGAACCAACCCGTCACGCCAACCACAGTGATGAGTGCGGCGCATACCATGAACGCGCCCACCGCCTGCGCCATGTCAAATTGACCCGTCGCGCCCGCAGTGGCCAACACCGCCGCGCCCGGCGTGGACCAGGCGATCATGACGGGTTTGCGCAGCACCAGAGAAGGCAGCAATGAGCACAGGCCCATGCCCAATCCCAGCGCCCACATCCAGGACGTGATTTCTGCAGGCGTTGCATGAAACGACTGCGCGGCCTGAAACACGATGGCCACCGAACTGGTAAAACCGACAAGCACGGCAACAAAGCCCGCGCTGACCGCCGAGACGCTAAGGTCTTTGAAAAATTGCATGGGCGCATTTTGCCTGCCGACAGACAGGGTGGCGCGACCAGCAATTGCATTTCCAGCGCGCTTGCGAGAAGATTTTTTCATCTCTCTCTTCCTGGAACGGCCAGCAGTGAAACTTGCTCTCTTCTTGCCCTTGGCATGCGCGTTCGGTTCTGCGCTGGCCGCACAAGCGGCGCCCAGTGACGCCCCATCGTCGGCGCCCTCCGATCCCTTCGTTCAGGCGACCCATGGCTCGCAAGCCTGTTCTGCGCCGAAGCTCAAGGCGCTCAGCGATGCGGAAACCCGATCCCAGGAGCACGTGCGCGTGCAGCACGGAGGCAGTTGCTATTTGTCCGGACGGTGTCGGCTGCCAAACTCCTACTTGTATGACGCAGAGATCATTCCGCGCGTCGCGCTCTATCTTCAGCAGGACGGCCGCTTTGGCGACACCAGCATCTGGCTCCTGGGTCAGCGGCGCCTGGTGACCTTGCTCGGCTGCGTCCAGAGCGCCGAGCAGGCCGCACAGGTCGAACGCGCTGTCTTGCTGATCGATGACGTCATGGGGGTGATCAACTTGCTCTCGGTGCCGGCGGCTTCGAGCCCCGCACAGCCCGCAAGCGCGGACGTGCAATAGAGGCGCAGGCCCGCGGCTGCCCTCAAATCTCGATTTTCGAGCCCAGTTCCACGACAGCGTTGTTGGGCAGATTGAGAAAGTCCGCCGCGGCCCCGGCGTTGTGATGCATCTGCGCGAACAGCTTTTCCCGCCAGGGGGCCATGCCGCTGCCAATGGTGGGTATGACCGTGTCGCGCGAGAGAAAATAGCTGGTCGTCATCGGCTCGAGGTCGCAGCCGCGTCCCCTCAGCAACTGCAAGGCGCGGGGCACGTCGGGGTCGTTCTTGAACCCATAGTGGATGACCACCTGCCAGCAGTCGTGTCCCAAGGGCTCCACCTGCAGGCGTCCGTCCAGCCCGATCCAGGGAACCTCGTGGTTGTGAACCGTGACGAACAGGTTGGTGCCATGCAGGACCTTGTTGTGCTTGAGATTGTGCAAAAGCGCGTTGGGAACCGTGCCCGCTTCCGCGCTCAAGAACACGGCCGCCCCTTCCACACGAGTGGGTGGATTGACGAACACGGATTCCAAAAAATCAGGCAGGGCAATGGCGTCGCTGCGCAGTTTCTCGTTGAGCAAGCGACGTCCTTCTTTCCAGGTCGTCATTAGCGTGAAGACTGCCCCGCCAATCATCAGCGGGAACCAACCGCCCTGAAAGAGCTTGAGCAGATTCGAGGTGAAAAAGGCCAGGTCGACCAAGAAGAAAAAGCTCGTCGCGCCCAGGCACAGAACCAAGGGATAACGCCAGCCGAACCGGAGCACGAAGAAGGTCAGGACCGTGGTAATCAGCATGTCGAGCGTCACGGCAATGCCGTAGGCGGACGCTAGGTTGCTGGACGAGCGAAACAGCACCACGGCCAGCACGATGGCCACGAACAGGCCCCAGTTGACGAACGGCAGGTAAATCTGACCGGTGTCGCGCACGCTGGTGTGCTGAATGTTCAGGCGCGGCAGATAACCGAGCTGAATGACCTGCTTGGTCACACTGAAGGCGCCGGTAATCAAGGCCTGCGAGGCAATGACGGTGGCCATGGTGGCGAGCAACACCAAGGGCAGCAAAGCCCAGTCGGGCGCCATCATGTAGAACGGGTTCTTCACCGCTTCCGGATGGGCCAACAGCAGAGCGCCCTGACCAAAGTAATTGAGGGTCAGCGCCGGCATCACCACGGCAAACCAGGCAATGCGGATGGGCAGTTTGCCGAAATGCCCCAGGTCCGCATACAGTGCCTCGGCCCCGGTGACGCACAGCACCACGGCCCCCAGAATCACGAAGCTGGTTCCTGGGTTGGCGACGATGAAGCGCACCGCATGGTGTGGGCTGAGCGCCCAGAGGATTTCCGGATGGGTCAGGATGTGCGAGACGCCGAGGGCGGCGATGCTCAACAACCACACCAGCGTGATCGGTCCGAAAAATTTTCCGATACCGCCAGTACCTCGTTTTTGCACGAAAAACAGGCAGAACAAAACCAGAAGCGTCAGCGGAATCACGTATTCGGTGAACTGCGTCGAGACCACTTCCAGGCCTTCCACGGCAGACAGCACCGAAATGGCCGGCGTGATCACGCCGTCGCCATAAAACAAGGAAGTGCCAAAGATGCCCACGCCGAGCAAGACCTGGCGCAACTTGGGCTTGTCCAGCACCGCCTGCGAGGCCAAGGCCAGCATGGCCACCAGGCCGCCCTCGCCGTTGTTGTCTGCGCGAAGCACCAGAACCACGTACTTGAGGGAGACGATGACGGTCAGCGTCCAGAAAAAAATCGACAGAATGCCGTAGATGTTGTCCTGGGTGAACGGTACGTAGCCAGAACCGAAGACCTCTTTGACCGCGTAGAGCACGCTGGTGCCTATGTCCCCATACACCACGCCAATGGCTGCAAGGGTAAGCGCCGATAGGGAAGATTTCGAGCTTTGCACGGGCAAAAGGGCAGCGGGTGGGCATTCTGGTGCCCCGCCGCCTCAAGGCATCGGGCCGGTCATTCTGCGCCGCCGAGGTGCACTCGGAGCGTTCCGGTCGTGCTGCGCGGGACTTTGGTTGCTCATTGTTGCAAACCCACCACGCGACGATCAGTCGTAAGTTTCGGCATCGGGATTCGTCGCTTCGAGCTCGTAGCTGGCGGCGAGCATGGCGAGCCGAGCCACCACGCCGTACATGTAGAAGCGGTTGGGCGCGCTGGCCCCCGGCCGCGCCCCCAATTGGGGCATGTGCGTGCTTTGATCGAAGGCCAGGGGAACGAAGGCAGCTCCTGGCGCATTGAGGTTTTCGTCCACACCGCGGTCCGGATGCATCCGGTAGAACCCCCCCACGACGTAGCGGTCCATCATGTAGACCACCGGCTCCGCCACGGCGCCGTTGAGACGCTCCTGGGTCAGCACGCCCTCCTGGACAATGACGTCGTGCACCTGCTGGCCGTCCTTGACCACGGCCATCTTGTTGCGCGTCTTGCGATTGAGCGTTTCCAGATCCTTGGGGTCGCGCACCGTCATGACGCCCATGCCGTAGGTGCCATTGTCGGCCTTGACAACCACAAAGGGCTTTTCCTTGATGCCGTATTCCTTGTACTTGCGCCGCACCTTGCCAAGGACGGCATCCACTTGGACCTGCACCGCGTCCAGACCCTGCTGCGTGCTGTAGTCCACGTCGCTGCATTTGCCAAACAGCGGATGGATCAGCCAGGGGTCGATGCCAAGAACCTTGCCAAACCGTTTGGCAACTTCTTCGTAGCTGCGAAAATGCGTGCTCTTGCGTCGCACGGTCCAGCCTGCGTGCAGCGGCGGCAGCAGATACTGCTGGTGCAGATCTTCAAGAATACCGGGCGCGCCAGCAGACAGGTCGTTGTTGAGCAAGATGGTGCAAGGATCGAAGTGCTTGAGGCCCAGGCGCCCCCGCGTGCGCACCACGGGTTCGAGCGTCAGGCTCTCCCCGTGAGGCAGCTCGATCACGGTCGATTTTTTCACGTCCGGGCTGACCGAGCCAATCCGTACGTTCAAACCCGCCATGTTGAAGATGCGCTGCAGTTGCGCCAGGTTGCTCAGATAAAAACTGTTGCGCGTGTGGTTCTCTGGAATGATGAGGAGGTTGCGCGCTTCGGGGCAAATCTTTTCAATCGCCGCCATGGCCGCTTGCACCGCCAGCGGCAGCATCTCGGGCGTGAGGTTGTTCCAGCCGCCCGGAAACAGGTTGGTGTCCACCGGTGCCAGCTTGAAGCCGGCGTTGCGGATATCGACCGAGGTATAGAACGGCGGCGTGTGCTCCATCCATTCGAGGCGAAACCAGCGCTCCGTCGCCGGCATCGAGTCGATGACCCGCTGCTCGAGTTCGTTGATGGGCCCCGAGAGGGCGGTGATGAGATGCGGAACCATGCGAGGCCTTGCAAGGAGAATCGAACAATTGTAGGAGCGCGGCCCAGCGTTCAGCGTCGCCAAAACGCCGGCGTCAGCAATGCCAGAAAGCTCAGAATCTCCAGGCGCCCAAGCACCATGGCCAAGGTGCATACCCACACCTGGAAATCGCTGAGGACGGCGTAGGTGGATGTCGGCCCGACCGCGCCCAGGCCAGGGCCCATGCAGTGCAGGCTTGCCATGACTGCGCTGAAAGCCGTGACCGGGTCGAGGTCCGTCAGCATCAGCACCATGCTCAAAAGCATCAACGTGGCCGCGTACACCAACATGAACGCCAGCACGGAAAAAATCATCGGGCTGCCGACCACGCGCCCACCCAGGCGCACCGGCTGCACGGCGTTGGGGTGTACCAGGCGCGTCAGCTCCCGCTGCGCCTGCTTGAACAGAATCAGCATGCGCACCATCTTGATCCCACCGCCTGTGGAGCCGGCGCTGGTGGCCACGCCCGAGAGCATCAGCATCAACACCGGCGCAAACACTGGCCAGCCCAGGTAGTCGCTGCTCGCGTAGCCCGTGGTGGAAGCGACTGAAATGGTGTGAAACAGGCCCTGGCGCAGGGCTTCGCCGGGCGCGTAGACCCCCTTGATCCACAACAGCAACCCGATGAACAGGCCAACGCCCACCAGCGTTCCAAGCGTGGCCCGCATTTCCGGGTCCCCGAGGAATTCGCGCACGTGGCCCTTGCGCATGGCAACGAAGTACAACGCGAAGTTGCAGCTGGCGAGCAGCATGAAGCCCACGGCCAGCCATTCCAGCAGCGGCGAGCGGAAATGGCCAAAACTGGCGTCGTGCGACGACATGCCGCCCAGGCTCACAGTGCTGAACATGTGCATCAAGGCGTCCAGTGGCTCCATTCCGGCGAGCCAGTACGCGAGCAGGCATGCGAGCGAAAACGTGCCGTACACGCCCCACAGCCCCTTGGCGGTGCCCGTCATGCGTGGGGTGAGCTTGGTGTCGCGCACCGGGCCGGCCGCCTCCGCCTTGAAGAGCTGGCTGCCGCCTACACCCAACATGGGCAGCACCGCCACGGCCAGCACCAGAATGCCCATGCCGCCAATCCATTGCAGCAGCGTGCGCCAGACATTCACCGAAACCGGTAGCGCGTCGAGTCCGGTGAAAATCGTCGCGCCAGTGGTGGTCAGGCCAGAGACCGCCTCAAAGTACGCATGCGTGAACGAAATGGGCCGGCCTGCCAGTCCACACGCCAAAGTGAGCGGCAGCGAAGCCACCAGCGGCAACAGCGACCAGGCAAGCGACACCAGCATGACACCGTGGCGCGGCAGCAGCTCGCGCTGGTAACGGCGCAGGCCGAAGGTGAGCGCGGCGCCGCTCACCAGGGCGACCGCCATGGCAATCGGGTACACCTGCCAGACGCCGTCCTGCTGGTGCAAGGACACCGCCAGCGGGACGCCCATGGCCAGCGCAAACAGCATGACCAGCATGCCAAGCACCCGCAGAACCGGAAGCACGTCGGCCATGGCGCTTAGAAAAAGGTCGCGCTGACGCGAAACAGTCTTTCCACGTCGCCCACCAAACGCTTGTGGGGCAGGAAAAACACCACGTGGTCGCCTTGCTCGATCACGCTGTCGCTGTGCGGGATGATGACCTCTGGCGGCTGCTCGGCTGCGACGCCGACGTCGGGCAGCCCGCGAACGATCAAGCCCATGTGCACTCCGGAGGGAAGGCGCAGCTCCTTGACGCGCCGCCCCACCACCCGCGAACTCTTTCGGTCGCCGCGCGCCACCATTTCCAGCGCTTCGGCGACGCCGCGGCGCAGGCTGTGCACTGCCTGCACGTCGCCGCGGCGCACATGGGCCAGCAGTTCGCCCAGCATGGCTTGGGCGGGCGAGAGCGCGATGTCGATTTGCGTGCCGTGCATCAGATCGGCATAGCTGCGCCGGTTGATCAGCGCCAGCACCCGGCGCGCGCCCATGCGCTTGGCAAGCAGGGCTGCCATGATGTTGTTCTCGTCGTCATTGCTGAGCGCGAGGAACAGGTCCACGTCCTCGATGGTCTCGGCCGCCAGCAGGTCCTCGTCGGTGGCCTCGCCATGCAGCACCAGTACTTCGGACGGCAGCATCGACGCCAGTTCGACGCTGCGCTCGGCATCTTCCTCGAATATCTTGACGTGAAAACGGCCCGGCTCTTGCCCCAGTTGCTGGGCCAGGCGCAGCCCTACGGCACCGCCACCGGCAATCATCACCCGGCGCACCGTGCGGGTCACGTGCCCCACGGGCCGGTGCAGGCCGCGCAGCACCACGGCGATGTTCTCGCTCGCAGACAGCGCAAAGACCTCGTCGCCCGCATCGATGCGCGTGTCGCCGTCGCAGGCGACGAAACGGTCGGGTTCGTCCGGCAGGCGGCGGTACAGCGCGACGATGCGCATCGCCCGCTCCGGCATGCTGGCGCGGATCTGTCCAATCGTCTTGCCGACCATGGGCGCGCCCGCCCGCGCCCGCGTGGACACGAGGCAGGCGCGGCCTCCGGCGAATTCGCGCACCTGCATGGCCTCGGGGTATTCGATGAGCTTGCCGATGTAGCGCGTGAGCGACTCCTCGGGGCAGATGATGCGGCTGACGCCAAAGCCCTCGTTGCTCGTCAGTGCTTCGCTGTCGAAACCCGCGGAACGCACCCGGGCAATGCGCGTGGGGATGTTGAACAAAAGCTGCGCAATCTTGCAGCACACCAGATTCGTTTCGTCCTGCGCCGCGCAGGCAATCAAGAGGTCGGTATCGCGCGCGCCGGCCTCGGCGAGCACGCTGGCCTCGATGCCACTTCCGACCACGCCGCGCAGGTCAAAGCGCGATTCGAGTTCGCGCACCCGCCGCGCGTCGATGTCGATGACCGTGATGTCGTTGCGCTCGGACACCAGGCTCTCCGCCACACTGCAGCCGACGCGCCCGGCTCCGAGGATGATGATTTTCATGCTTGCCTGCGGCTGCTCAGCCGCGCACCTCGCCCTGGCCCAAGACCACCCATTTGAGCGAGGTCAGGCCCTCGATGCCCACCGGACCCCGGGCGTGAAACTTGTCGGTGCTGATGCCGATTTCGGCGCCCAGGCCGTATTCGAAGCCGTCGGCAAAGCGGGTGCTGGCGTTCACCATGACGCTGGCCGAATCGACTTCGCGCAGGAAACGCTGGGCATGCATGTGGTCGCGCGTCAGGATGGCGTCGGTGTGGTGGCTTGAATAGCGGTTGATGTGGACGATGGCCTCGTCCACGCCTGCCACCACCTTGACGCTGATCACCGGTGCCAGGTATTCCTCGGCCCAGTCCTGCTCGGTGGCGGGGACCAGTTTTGCTCCTGAAACAGGAGCTAACAACGCCATGGATTCAGCGCAAACCCGCATTTCCACCCCTTTTTTTGCGAACACAGCGCCGATGCGCGGCAGAAACTCAGCCGCCACCGCGCGCGCCACCAGCAGGCTTTCGCTTGCGTTGCAGGGGCTGTACTTCTGCGTCTTGGCGTTGTCCACCACGCGCAGCGCCATATCGAGGTCGCAGGGATCGTCCACGTAGCTGTGGCAGTTGCCGTCCAGGTGCTTGATGACCGGCACCTTGGCGCCGGCGCTGATGCGCTCGATCAACCCCTTGCCGCCACGCGGGATGATCACGTCCACATATTGCGGCATGGCAATGAGCTGCCCAACGGCCTCGCGGTCGGTGGTCTGCACCAGCTGCACTGCGTCCTGCGGCAGGCCAGCAGCCCGCAGCGCCTGCTGCACCAGAAGCGCCAGCGCCCGGTTCGACTCGATGGCCTCGGAGCCGCCGCGCAGGATCGCTGCGTTGCCGCTTTTGATGGCCAGGCTCGCTGCCTCGATGGTGACGTTGGGCCGGCTCTCGTAAATCATGCCGAAGACGCCAATCGGCACGCGCATGCGGCCCACGCGGATGCCGCTGGGCTGTTGGTTCATCCCCACAATTTCGCCAATGACGTCTGGCATGGCAGCGAGCTGCTCGCAGCCCTGGGCACAGGTTTCCAGCACTTGGTCGGTCAATTTCAGGCGATCCACCATGGGCTCGGCCAGGCCGGCGGCGCGAGCACGCGCCAAATCGAGGGAATTGGCCTCTTTCAGCTGCGGCGCCTGCGCACGCAACTGGCTGGCCAAGCTTCTGAGCGCAACATTTTTGATAGCTGCTGACGCTGATGCCATAAGCGCTGAAGCCACTTTTGCCTGCAAACCCAGCGTCTGGACGGTTTCGGTGACGTTAAGAGCGTTCATGGCCAGGATTCTGGCAGAAGGGCCGGACCAGGGCCGTGCGGCGCGCCTACCGTGATGGGGCGCGGCGTCCGACAAGGCCGCCCGCACACTCTGCCTAGGATGGCTCTTTTGCCATCCAACGGAGAGTTTCCATGAGCGTCGCCAAAGTAATTGAAGTCAGTTCCACCAGCAAGACCAGCTTCGAAGATGCCATTGCCCAGGGCATTGCCAATGCCTGCCAGGACGCGTCCCAGGTGCGCGGTGCGTGGATCAAGGAGCAAAAGGTGACGGTGGAAGGCGGCCGCATCACCGCTTACCGGGTGAACATGCAGGTCACATTCGTCGGCGGCGCGAAGGGCTGATTCCTGCCTTATTGAGGGCCTCTGCAGACGCGGGTGCATTGCAGCGCTAGCCGGTGCAATGCTTCCCAGGCGTCCTGCGGCCAATCGGGCACCTTGAGACCCTTGACGATGCCGTCCACCAGGTGGGCCGATTGCAGCAAACGCCCCGCAGCAGATGGCGCCAGGTGGCCGAGTACGCGCTCGTACAACTTCTCCTTGGCGCCCCAGACGCGCGCCTCGCGCAGCGCCATGGGCAGCGGACGCCCCGCGGCCATCGCATCGGCAATGCGCTTGAGCGCGCGGATGTCGTCCGACAAGGCCCAATGCACCAGCACCGCCGCCGTGCCTTCGGCTTCCAAGCCGTCGAGCATGCGCTGCACACGCAGCACCTGGCCTGCCAGAACCGCCTCGCTGAGCTTGAACACGTCGTAGCGCGCCACGTTGAGCACGGCCGACTCGACCTGCTCCAGCGACAACTCCCCCGCCGGATGCAGCAGCGCCAGCTTCTGCATTTCCTGGTGCGCTGCCAACAGATTGCCTTCGACCCGGTCGGCAAAAAACTGCAGCGTGCGCTGGCCCGCCTCGCCCTGTGCCACCCGCTGATCCTGCAGGGCCAGGCGCTGGGCAATCCATTGGGGCAGCGCAGGCCGCTCGACCGCATCGATCTGCACTGCCACGCCGGCAGCCGCCAGCGCGCCAAACCATGCGCCCGAGCGCGATGCCTTGTCGAGCCTGGGCATCAAGACCAGGGTCAGCGTGCTGGAGCCAGGCTCGGCCGCTGCGGCCAGTTGTTGCAAGGCCGCGCTGCCCTCCTTGCCGGGTTTGCCGGAGGGAACGCGCAACTCCACCGTCTGGCGGTCTGCAAACAGGCTCAGGCTGCCCCCAGCAGCCAGCACAGCGCTCCAGTCAAACCGGGCTCCGCTTGCGACAAACACCGTACGTTCCGTATGGCCGGCAGCACGTGCTGCGGCACGCACGGCATCGGCGGCCTCTTCGATCAGCAAGGCTTCGTCGCCATGCAGCAGATACAACGGCGCCAGACCGCGCTGCAGCTGTGCGGAGAGTTGGGCCAGGGCAATTTGCATCGGGGCAAGTCTATGGCAAGGCGCTATCGCCCCCTTGCTCTGCGGCAATTCGCCAACAAGGTCTGGCCGATCGTCAATTTGGCGTACAGAAACAGCAAACGGCGGGCTACCCCCTGCTGACGCTCGTACGCACAATGGCGATCTTCGCTCAAGACGCATCTGCCATGACCTTGTCCAACCCTGCACAGACCCTGGCGCTGATTGGCGCACCCACCGATATTGGTGCCGGCTCTCGCGGAGCTTCCATGGGCCCGGAAGCGCTGCGCGTGGCCGGGTTGCAGGCTGCACTGGAGAACCATGGGCTGGACGTGATCGACCGCGGAAACCTGCATGGCCCCGCCAACCCCTGGCAACCGCCCAGCGGTGGCTACCGCCACCTGCCCGAAGTTGTCGCCTGGAACCAGGCGGTGTTTGCTGCGGTGCTTTCCGAGCTGCAGGCGGGGCACCTGCCGGTGCTGCTCGGCGGCGACCATTGCCTGGGCCTGGGCAGCATCGCGGCAGTGGCGCGCCACTGCCATGACACCGGCAAAACCTTGCGCGTGCTCTGGCTCGACGCCCATGCCGACTTCAATACCAGCGGTCTCACCCCCAGCGGCAACCTGCACGGCATGCCCGTTGCCTGCCTGTTCGGGCTCGGCCCCGAACCCCTGACCGCACTGGCACGCCTGCCCGACGGCCGCAATGCCTTGGCGCCAGCGCAGATTCGCCAGATCGGCATCCGAAGCGTGGACGCTGGCGAGAAGCGACTGGTGCGCGAGCAGGGGCTGGAGGTCTATGACATGCGCTTCATTGACGAAGTGGGCATGCGCGAGACCATGCAGCGCGCCCTGGCTGGCATGGACGATGCCACCCATCTGCACGTGAGCTTTGACGTCGACTTTCTGGACCCCGAACTCGCCCCGGGCGTGGACACGACGGTCCCCGGCGGTCCGACCTACCGGGAGGCGCAGCTGTGCATGGAGATGATTGCCGACAGCGGCCGCCTGGCCTCGCTCGACATCGTTGAGCTCAACCCGGCGCTGGACGTGCGCAACAAGACGGCGCGGCTGGCGGTGGACCTGGTGGAGTCTCTGTTTGGCAAAAGCACGCTGATGCGCGAGCGGTCAGGGCGCTGAAAACACGCTGGTTCAGGGTTTGACTGCGGCCAACCGGCGCAGCAGTTGCTGCACCAGATCGCTGCGCATGTTGCGGTACAGCAGCCCCTCCTCGGCCTCCTTGGCCAGGGCGATGGTTTCGTTGTAGCTGATCTCGCGCTGCTGCAGGATTTCGGTGGGCGCGATCAGTTCGGTGCCGGCCTGGTTGCGCAGACGAAAACGAATGCGCAGACGCAGTTCGAGCTCGCGCGCCTGGCCCGAGGCATTGAATCCGACCACCGAACGCTCCTGCTGCTCGGACAGCAGCTCAAACACCGCCTCGGCCTGCGGCAGCGATGCCGGATCGCTGAGCACCTGCAGCGAGCCACCCACCGCCTGCAGCGTGCGGCGCAACTCCAGCGCCAGCAGCGAGCCGGCGGGCGCTGCGATGTACACCGAGCGAAAGGCGAACTGCGGCACGCCGCGCAGACGAAAGCCGCAGCCGGCGAGTAGCGCCGAAGACGCCAGGGTGAACAGCATGCGTCTTTGCATCTCAGTTATCCATTGCGTTCGAGTCACCGACGGGCCATGAAATCGACACAGCGCAGCCCAGCAGACGCCGCGCAAGGGCCGCCCCGCCGCGCTGGCGGCGCGCCCCCTGCCCGCTGTGCGCAGCGCAGCGAGAGCGGGCGAAGGCGCGCAGCGCCTCAGGGGAGTGCTGCTGCATTTCAGACCACCACGTTGACCAAACGGCCCGGCACCACCACCACCCGCTTGGGACGGGCACCGCCGGAATGCGCGGCAAAAGCGTCGCTTGCCAGCGCCAGGCGCTCGATCTCGGCCTTGTCGGCCTTTGCGGGAACGCGCACACTGCCGCGCAGTTTGCCGTTGACTTGCAGCACCAGGTCCACTTCGCTTTGCACCATTGCTGCCGGATCAACTTGTGGCCAGGGGGCGTCCAGCAGATCACCCAGTACGCCGGCATAGCCAAGCTGACTCCACAGGCCATGCGCGATGTGTGGCGTGGCCGGGTAGAGGCAGCGCAGCAGAATGCCAAAGCCTTCCACCAGCGCGACCTGTCCGCCAGCGGAGTCGCTGGCTTTGAAGTCGAACGGCGACGGGCCGCCCCTAGCCGCGAGGGCCCCCTCGGGGGGCAGCGAGGACACACACGTGTCGAGCGTGGTGGCAAAGCTCTCCAGGGCGTTGAGCATCTTCATCGCGCCCGAGACCACGGTGTTGTACTGCATGCGCTGGTAGTCGTAGTCCACCTGCTTGAGCACGGTGTGGATCTCGCGCCGCAATGCTTTGGCGTCGTCTCCAAATTCAATGTCTTTTAGGCCGCTAGCGCTTGCTGCTATTGAGCTGGCAGCTTCCATATTCATAGTGGACAACTTCATGCCGAAGGCCCACACCCTGCGCAGGAACCGGGAGCTGCCTTCGACGGCCGCGTCGTTCCACTCCAGCGTGGCCTCGGGCGGCGCGGTAAACATGGTGTACAGGCGCGCAGTGTCGGCGCCGTACTTCTCGATCAGGTCCTGTGGATCGACGCCGTTGCGCTCGGATTTGCCCATTTTTCCAACGCCGCCGTACTCCAGCGCCGTGCCGGCCGGATAGGCGCCGTCGTCCTGCGCGAGCGTGCCGCCCACGATGTGGCCCTGCGCATCGAGCACCGGCGTGACACTCTCCGGCGGGAAATAGTCCTTTCCGCCTTGCGCACTGTGGAAAAAATAGATGTGGTTGAGCACCATGCCCTGGGTCAGCAGCCTGGTAAAGGGTTCGTCGACTTTGACCAACCCCAGATCGCGCATGACCTTGGTCCAGAAACGCGCGTACAGCAAATGCAGGATGGCGTGCTCGACACCGCCGATGTATTGGTCCATCGGCATCCAGTAGTCGGCGCCTTCGGCCACCATCGCCTGCGTGTTCTTCGGATCGCAATAGCGCATGAAGTACCAGGAGCTGTCCACGAAGGTGTCCATGGTGTCGGTTTCGCGCCGCGCCGCCTTGCCACAGACAGGACAGCTCACCCCGGCGTGAAAGCCCTCGTGCTTGTGCAGCGGGTTGCCCGAGCCGTCGGGCACGCAGTCGGTGGGCAGCACCACGGGCAGGTCTTTTTCCGGCACCGGCACCGCGCCGTGTTCGTCGCAATGAATGATGGGAATCGGCGTTCCCCAATAGCGCTGGCGCGAGATGCCCCAGTCGCGCAGGCGCCAGGTGGTCTTTTTGGCTCCCAGGTCTTTTTGCACCAGAGCGTGTGCCACCGCGTCGACGGCGTCCTTGTAGGCCAAGCCGCTGAAGTTGTCGGAATTGACCGTGACGCCGCGCTGCTTGTCGGCGTACCAGTCCTGCCAGCAGTGGAAATCGTAGGTTTCCCCGTCGACCAGCACCACCTGCTTGATTTCGATGCCGTACTTGAGCGCGAAGGCAAAGTCGCGCTCGTCGTGCGCCGGCACGCCCATCACCGCGCCGTCGCCGTAGCCCATGAGCACGTAGTTGCCGACCCAAAGATCCACCGGTTTTCCGGTCAGCGGGTGCTGCACGACCAGGCCGGTGCGCATGCCCTTTTTCTCCTGCGTAGCCAGTTCGGCTTCGGTGGTTCCGCCGCTTTTGCAGTCTTCGATAAAGGCCGCCAGCTGCGGATTGCTCTGCGCCGCATGCGCCGCCAGCGGATGCTCGGGCGCCACCGCGCAGAAGGTGACGCCCATGATGGTGTCCGCCCGGGTGGTGAACACGTACATGCGGCCACCACCGATCAGCTCACCGTCCTCGCCGCGAATGGCGTGCGGGAAGGCAAAGCGCACGCCCTCGCTCTTGCCGATCCAGTTCTCCTGCATCAGCTTGACGCGGTCCGGCCAGCCGGGAAGCTTGTCGCCTGTGACAAAGTCAAGCAACTCCTCTGCATAGTCGGTGATCTTCAGGTAGTAACCGGGAATCTCGCGCTTTTCCACCGCGGCGCCCGTGCGCCAGCCCTTGCCGTCGATCACCTGCTCGTTGGCCAGCACGGTCTGGTCCACCGGGTCCCAGTTGACGGTCTGGGTCTTGCGGTAGGCCACGCCCTTTTCCAGCATTTTGAGGAACAGCCACTGGTTCCATTTGTAGTACGTCGGATCGCAGGTGGCGACTTCGCGGCTCCAGTCGATGGCCAGGCCCATGGCCTGCATCTGCTGCTTCATGTAGGCGATGTTGTCGTACGTCCACTGTGCGGGCGGCACGCCGTTTTTCATGGCCGCGTTCTCCGCCGGGAGGCCAAAGGCGTCCCAGCCCATGGGCATGAGCACGTTGTAGCCATTCATGCGCAGGTAGCGCGTAAGCATGTCGTTGATGGTGTAGTTGCGCACATGGCCCATGTGCAGCTTGCCGCTGGGATAGGGCAGCATGGAGCAGGCGTAGAACTTCTCCCTGCCCGTGTCCTCGGTCACACGGTAGGCGTCGTTTGCGCTCCAGTGCGCCTGCGCGGCGCGCTCGACCTCGGAGGGTTGGTATTTGGTGTCCATGAAAGCCCGAAAAGAGTGAGATGCAGCCGCAAACCGCTGCGCTGCAAGGATTTTAGGCGCTGCCGGCTGAGGCGCTGCCGGCGTCGGCGACAGCCAAGCTCAGCGAACAGCGGCCGGTGGCGCAGGTTCGGCAACGAAGGCGATGCGCGCGAGCCCGGCCGCATGCGCCAGCCCCATCAGCTCCACCACCCGGCCATAGGGTACGGCCGCGTCGGCGCGCAACTGGATTTCGGCCTCCGGCCGCGTGGCCGCCACATCCGCCAGGCGCTGGGCGAGCGTCCGGTCGTCCATGGGCGCGCCATCCAGACGCAATTGACCCAAACGGTCCAGTTCCAGCACCAGCGCGGGACCGCTGGCGCCGGGCGCCGCCGCCTGCGAACGCGGCAGGTTCAGGCGCAAGGAGCCGGCCAGAAGCGGCGCGGTCAGAATGAAGATCACCACCAGCACCAGCATCACGTCGACCAGCGGCGTGACGTTGATGTCACTCATAGGGCGCGCGGGGGTGCTGCGCGCGAGCCGCCCGAACGCCATGTTCAGGCCTCGGGCGCGCTGGCGCAGAGTTCGCGCAAATCGTGCGCAAAGCCCTCCAGCTCGCCCTCCAGCCGCGCGACGCTGCGGCCGAGCACGTTGTACCCCAGCACCGAAGGAATCGCCACGGCGAGCCCGGCCGCGGTCATGATCAACGCTTCGCCCACCGGACCGGCCAGGCGCTCAACGCTGATCTGCCCCGCTCCCGCCATGGCAGCGAGCGCGTGGTAAATGCCCCAGACCGTGCCGAGCAATCCGACAAAAGGCGCTGTGGCACCCACGGTGGCCAGCACCACTTGGCCATATTGAAGGCGGGCGGTACCGGCGTTCAGCGCGCCGCGCAGCAATCGCGTGGCATGGGCCAGCGCCGGTTCCTGCAGCGCAGAGCCGCCTGTGCGGATCCCAGGGCGTGCCCGTGCCATGTCAGCCGCCACCACCAAAGGCAGCACCAGCGATTCGCGATCGAACGCCGCTACGGCCGCATGGGCCTGCGGCCAGTCGGGGGCTTGCCAAAAAGCGGCCAGGCTGCGGGCCAGGTCGGCGCTGGCCCGGCTCAGCAGGCGCGTTTTCCATAGCAGGATGACCCAGCTCGCGACGGACATGAGGAGCAGCACCAGCGCTGCCGTCTGGGTCACGGCGTCGACGCTGCGCCACCAATGCACGAAGTTCATGAAAACTCAGCGCAGCCCAAGCACGTCGAACATATCGAACATGCCTGCGGTGCGCCCGCGCAGAAAGCGCACTGCGCGCAGGCTGCCCTGCGCGTAAGTGGTGCGGCTGGCCGATTTGTGCGTGATTTCGATGCGCTCGCCGGTCCCCGCAAAAAGCACCGTGTGGTCGCCCACGATATCGCCGCCGCGAATGGTGGCAAAACCGATGGACGAGGGGTCGCGCTCGCCCGTCACGCCCTCTCGCGCATACACGGCGCAGTCTTTCAGGTCGCGCCCGAGCGCGTTGGCCAGCACTTCGCCCATTTTCAGTGCCGTGCCCGATGGGGCATCGACCTTGTGGCGGTGGTGCGCCTCGATCACTTCGATGTCGTAACCGGTGGACAGCGCACGCGCCGCCATGTCCAGCAGCTTGAGGGTGACGTTGACACCCACGCTCATGTTGGGCGCCATCACGATGGCAATGCGTTCGGCATGCCCGGCGATTTCCGCCTTCTGCGCGTCGGAAAACCCGGTGGTGCCTACCACGGCCTGCACGCCGTGGCGCACGCAGGCCTTGAGATGGGCCAGCGTGCCCTCTGGGCGTGTGAAGTCGATGAGCACCTCGGCACTGGCCAAGCCGAGGTCGAGGTCTGCAGTGATCGGCACGCCGCTGGCGTAGCCCAGAAATGCGGTGGCGTCAGAGCCAATGCCAGGGCTCACCGATACATCAAGGGCGCCGACCAGCACGCAGTCGCCGCTGTCGCGGATGGCTTCGATCAGCATGCGCCCCATGCGGCCGCTGGCACCGGCCACCGCAACACGGATCGGAACAGGAGAGGAGTCGGACACAGAATTCGCCATCGGTCATCCCAATTCAAGAGGTGCGCCGCAGTGCGCGCGGCGCTCAGCGCGCCGGGGGTTCGAGCGGCGGGTAGGCGCGCGCGGGCACAGCCTGCGGCGCCCCATCCGTCTCGACGCTCTTGCTGTCCGGGGTCTGTACGGGATAGCGCGCCAATTGCTGCTCGGTGGCTTCGAGCGTCGGCACCTTGCCCTTGCCTTTGCGCGTTTCCAGCGAAGCGACGAATTCGCTCTCGGTGGGCATCTCATCGCCATCGTGGCGCTCGAGCACGTCGCCTTTGAAAAAGACCGTCAGCTTGCGCGTCTGCGGTTCGAGGCCGGGGCGCTTGAGCGTGAAGACATAGTCCCAGCGGTCGTCATGAAACAGGCTGGTGAGCAAGGGGGTGCCGAGGATTTCCCGCACCTGCTGGCGGCCCATGCCCGGCTGCAGGGCCTGAACCTGTTCGCGCGAAACGAAATTGCCTTGCACCACCTCCACGCGGTAGGGGTGGACCATGCTGGCGATGGAGGTACTTGCGCCGTTGAACGCGCTGCACCCTGAAAGCAGGGCGCCGAAGCACAGGAGCGTGCCCAGACGGGCACGGCGACGGGCTGGGGCAGACATGGGCGGGGGGCTTGAGGCTATGATCGCTCGATTGTAGCGACAGGGCTTTGGCCGCTGTTTCCGCTGCCAGCCGCCGGCCGCAGCCAGGGCGGCGCACGAAGGACGTTTGCCATGACCAACATTGACGAGCTCAAGAGCACCGGGCTCAAGGCCACGCTGCCGCGGCTGAAGATTCTGGAAGTCTTTCAGAAGGGAACGCAACGGCACATGACGGCCGAAGACGTGTTCCGCGTGCTGCTGGAAGACCGCTCTGATATTGGCCTGGCCACCGTGTACCGGGTGCTGACGCAATTCGAGCAAGCCGGCATCCTGCTGCGCAGCAATTTCGAGAGCGGCAAGGCCATCTACGAACTCAACGAAGGCCAGCACCACGACCACTTTGTCTGCACCACCTGCGGCAAGGTGGAAGAGTTCTACGACCCCGAAATCGAGAAACGCCAGCAGATCGTGGCAAAGGCCAAGGGCTGGGTGGTGGAAGACCACTCGATGGCCCTCTATGGTCTGTGCGCCCACTGCGCGCGTGCACGCGCAGCAGCCAACAAATCCTAAGCTCCGGTGCCCTGGTCCATCGCTCTGCGGTGGCGTTCGACGAATTCCTGGTACGTATCGATGCCGCGCAGCTGCAGGATGGTATTGCGCACCGCCGCCTCGACCAGCACCGCAATGTTGCGTCCGGCCACCACCTGTATGACCACCTTGAGAATCGGCACGCCCAGCACGTCCTGGGTCAGCGGCTCGTAGGGGAGGCGTTCATAGTCGCGCTCCAGCGTCTCCTTGCGCACCAGGTGCACGATCAGCTTGAGCCGCATCTTGCGCCGCACCGCCGTCTCGCCAAAGATGGCGCGAATGTCCAGCAGGCCGATGCCGCGCACTTCGAGCAGGTTCTGCAGCAGATCCGGGCATTTGCCTTCGATGGTGGTCTGGTTGATGCGAAACAGGTCCACCGCATCGTCGGCGACCAGGCCCTGGCCGCGTGAGATCAGCTCCAGCCCCAGCTCGCTCTTGCCCAGCCCCGATTCGCCCGTAATCATCACGCCCAGGCCCAGAATGTCCATGAACACCCCGTGCATGGTGATGCGGTCGGCAAAATGCTTGGACAGATAGGCGCGCAGCACGTCGATCACGAACGCGGAGGATTCGCGTGTGGCAAACATGGGGATCTGCGCGCGCTCGCACATGGACAGCAGCGCCTCGGGCGCCGCCTGGCCGTCTGCCAGGACAAGGACTGGCGGCTCCAGAGTGACGATGCGGGCAATGCGCCGGGTCGCGTCGTCCGGCGTGGCGTTGCTCAGATAATTGATTTCCCGCTCGCCCAGAATCTGCGCGCGGTAGGGGTGGATGTAGTTGAGGTAGCCCACCAAGTCTGCGCCCGAGCGCGCGGAGCGCACTGCCACTTCGTCGAACCGCCGCTCCGAGGCGCCCAGTCCCGCCACCCACTCCCATTTGAGGTGCGCGCGAAATGCCTCGAAGAGAACATCCGCACTGACGACGTTGGGCTTCACGACTGCGGCAACGAGAGGCGGGGCGGTGCGCCAGTGCGCGGCGGTTCAGGCCGCCTGGGTGGACTGCCAGCCGGCAATCAGCCCGTGCAGCTCGGCGGCGTCGCTGCTGGCCTTGATGCGCTCGCGCAAGGGCGCGTCGCTCAGGAGCTCGGCAATTTCCGAAAGGATTTCCAGATGCTTTTGCGTGGCAGCCTCGGGCACCAGCAGAAAAATCAGCAGGCAAACCGGCAGCTCGTCCGGGGCATCGAAACCGATCGGGCGTTCGAGTTGGAACACCGCGGCCATCGGCGACTTGAGCCCCTTGATCCGACCATGGGGAATGGCAACGCCGTGACCCAGACCGGTCGAGCCCAGGCGCTCGCGCGCAAACAGGCTGTCGGTAATCAGGGCGCGGGACAGCCCGTGCAGGGTTTCAAACAACAGGCCCGCTTCTTCAAAAGCGCGCTTTTTGCTGGTTGCGTCTACGCTCACGAGCACTTGGGCTGCGGGCAGGATGGAAGCGAGGCGATTCATGGCGTGTCGGGAGCAATTATGCACCGCCTGCACAGGCTGCCCCGGAGGCGAAAAAAAGCCGCCCGGCAGGCGGCTTGATCTGGCGCCGCTCAGGCGCGGCGCCGAAATGCGATTCATGCCGACATCTGCGCCGGCTGCTCGCGGCGACGCGCCGCGAAATGGTGGTCCTGCAAACGGTCCTTGTGGCGCACGACCTGGCGATCGAGTTTGTCGACCAGATCGTCCACCGCCGCGTAAAGATCTTCATGCGCGCTTTCTGCGAACAGGTCGTTGCCTTTGACACGGATGGTGCATTCCGCGCGCTGCCTTCTTTCCTTTTCCTTTTGTTTCTCCACCGACATCAAAACCTTGACGTCCACCACCTGATCAAAATGCCGCGTGATGCGATCGAGCTTGTGCGTCACATAACTGCGCAGCGCGGGGGTGACTTCGAGATGGTGACCGCTGATTGTCAAATTCATAAACCAACCTCCTGGGGCTCTGGGGAAGAACGCCGCGCGTCCTGGTGGCAGGAGGCGCGGCCCGAAACCGGAACGAAGTGCGACACGCCCACTATGCGCGCCGCGCCAGGGCAAATCAATGGGATTCCAGACGAACCTGGCGGGGCTCTTGGCCGCCACTCGCGCTGCTTCGCCAAACAGCGCACAATGTCGGGCTTGGGTCGCCTGGCCGTGCCCAGAACGGCCGTGCGGCCGCTTCGGCCGGCGCCTGGAGCGCGGCATAGAATTTCGCCGCGCCGCCTCGCCTCTTCGGCGGTCCATCGCCCGGCGCACACGCGCAGAACACCTCCTCGCTTTTTTCCCATGACCGCCCTTGCCAGCCCCGCCCTGCACACGTCCACGCTCGCCTCGCTCCCGCTGCTGGCGCGCGGCAAGGTGCGCGACAACTACGCCGTGGGCGACGACCGCATCCTGATGGTCGCCAGCGACCGCCTTTCGGCCTTTGACGTCATCATGGGCGAGCCCATTCCCGGCAAGGGCGAATTGCTGACGCGGATGGCGCTGTTCTGGTTCGACAAGCTCGGGCACGTTTGTCCCAACCACCTGACGGGGGAGGCACCCGAGAGCGTGGTGGCGCCAGGCGAAGTGGCCCAGGTGCGTGGTCGTTCGATGCTGGTGCAGCGGCTCACGCCCCTGCCGGTGGAAGCCGTCGTGCGAGGCTACCTGGCGGGCAGCGGCTGGAAGGAATACCAGGCGACGCAATCGGTCTGCGGCGTGGCGTTGCCCGCGGGCCTGACCAACGCCGCGCGCCTGCCCGAGCCCATTTACACGCCAGCGGCCAAGGCCGCGGCGGGAGAGCACGACGAGAACATCACTTTCGAGAAAACCGTGGAAATGATCGGCGCCGAGCACGCGGCGCGGATCCGCGATACCAGTCTTGCGCTGTACCGTGCCGCTTCGGAGATCGCACTGGCCAAGGGCATGATCATTGCCGACACCAAGTTCGAGTTTGGCCTGGCACCCGACGGCACGCTGGTGCTGATGGACGAAGTGCTCACGCCCGACAGTTCCCGCTACTGGCCAGCCGAAGCCTATGAAACCGCGCTGGCCGCGGGCGAAAATCCGCCCAGCTACGACAAGCAGTTCGTGCGCGACTGGCTGGAGCAGGCCCAGGTGGGCGGCAGGCCCTGGGACAAGACGCCGCCTGCGCCGCGCCTGCCGCAAGCGGTGATTGAGAAGACCGCCGCCAAGTACCGCGAGGCGATGGAGCGCCTGACGGCCTGAATTATCGAGTCAAATCGGGCTCTAGCGCTTATCCAGAAAGCGTTAGAAGCTATTTTTTCAGTAGCAACTTCTTGCCCGGGATCAGTTCAGCGCCATGCTCAGCTTGCGCCGGTAGCTGTTGAGCAGCGCCGTGGCCTCGTCTTGCTCGGCGCCGCTCTTGCCCATCAGCTCGATCCCGCCGGCGCTCTTGCCAGGGACGCCAGCGTCGGCCTTGGGCTTCGGCGGCGTGAGCAATTCGAGGATGGCAACATAGGTCTTGCGCGCCGCGCCGTCCTGCCAGACCTTGTCGCGCAGGATGATCTCCAGCAGCTCGTCCATGGCGGCGGTCCACTGGCCTTCGGCCATCAGCACGCGCGCCTTGGCAAAACGGGCGTCAAAATCGCGCTTGTTCTGCGCAATCAGCGCGTCGAACTGCTCCAGGGGCCAGTTGCCGCGCTCGTCCTGCTGCACGAACTGCAGTGCCGCCAACCAGTGCGACAAGGCCTCAAAGCGCAGCGGCTTGGGGATACGCGCCAGGGGCTCATGCAGCAAGGCCTCGGCCTCCTCGAGAGCGCCAGTGGCGGTCAGCAAGCGGATGTAGTCGAAACGCGCGTCGTCGTTGGTCGGGTCTGCGGCAAGCGCATCGGCCATCTTGGCGAGCGCCGCCTGGGTGTCGCCCGCGTCCAGCAGGGCATGGGCCTCGTCGACCTCGGCCTCGGCCTCGAGCGCGCCTTCCGAGGGCACGTGCTTGTCCAGAAAGGCGCGCAATTGCGCGGGCGGCAGCGCGCCGACGAAACCGTCCACCGGCTGGCCCTGCACGAACAAAACGCACAGCGGAATGCTGCGCGTGCCGAACATTTGCGACAACTGGCCCGCAATCTCGGGCACCTTGTCGGCGTCGAGCTTGGCCAGCGTGAAGCGGCCGGCGTACTCGGTCTCCAGCAGCTCCAGTTGCGGCCCTAGCTGCCTGCAGGGCCCGCACCACTCGGCCCAGACATCGACGAGAACGGGGGTACGCAAGGACGCGGTGAGGACTTCGGCTTCAAAATTGGCAAGGGTGACATCGATCATGGGAATCGTTTTCCAAGGCAGCGGGGCGTGCATTGCGCCCCAAAAGTAAAATTGCGCGTTCACTCTAGCGCAGACCCGCGGGCGCTGCGCCTCCAGACACTATGACTAGCCCACAGATTGGCGTCGTCATGGGCTCCAGCAGCGACTGGGACACCATGCAGCATGCAGTCGAGATTCTCAGCCAATTCGGCATTGCCTACGAGGCGCAGGTGGTTTCAGCCCACCGCATGCCCGACGACATGTTCGCCTACGCCGAGGCCGCAGCCGGGCGCGGCCTGCAAGCCATCATTGCCGGCGCGGGCGGTGCAGCGCACCTGCCGGGCATGCTGGCCGCCAAGACGCCTGTGCCGGTGCTGGGCGTGCCGGTGCCCAGCCGCCACCTGCAGGGCGTTGATTCGCTGCACAGCATCGTGCAGATGCCCAAAGGCGTTCCGGTAGCCACCTTTGCCATTGGTGCGGCGGGCGCGGCCAACGCAGCGCTGTTTGCCGTGGCCATGCTGGCCAACCACAACCCGGCGCTGCGCGAGCAGCTGCGCGTCTTTCGCAAGGCGCAGACCGAGGCAGCGCGCGCCATGCGGCTGCCGCCCGAATGAGCGTGGGCATGCGCCCCATCCTGCCCGGCGCCACGCTGGGGGTGCTCGGCGGCGGCCAGCTGGGCCGCATGTTCGTGCACGCGGCGCAGGCCATGGGCTACTTCACTGCCGTGCTCGACCCGGACCCGGCCAGCCCGGCGGGGCGCGTCAGCCACCACCACATCCAGAGCGCCTACGACGACCCCGACGGCCTGCGCCAACTGGCGGGCCTGTGCGCCGCCGTCACCACCGAGTTTGAAAACGTGCCCGCTGTGGCGCTGGCGGCGCTGGCCGGCCAGTGCACCGTCTCGCCCGCAGCCCGCGCCGTGGCCGTGGCGCAGAACCGGGCCGAGGAGAAGGCCCATTTCACCGCCTGCGGCGTGCCCTGCGCGCCGTACACGGTGATCGAGACGCCCGAGCAACTGGCCAGCGCCGACCCGTCGCTTTTTCCGGGCATCCTGAAAACCTCCCGCATGGGCTACGACGGCAAGGGCCAGGCCCGCGTGCAGACGCCCGCCGAACTGACCACCGCCTGGGACGCCATGGGCCGCGCTCCCTGCGTGCTGGAACAGCGGCTGCACCTGGCGCTGGAATGCTCGGTGATCGTCGCGCGCGGCGCGGATGGGGCCTGTGTGCACCTGCCACTGCAGCGCAATCTGCACCGGGACGGGATTCTGGCGGTGACCGAAGTTTATGAAGAAAATATGCCTCTAGCGCTTATGCAGCAAGCGCTGGCAGCTGCAAAATCAATAGCGGACGAATTGCAGTACATCGGCGTGCTGTGCGTCGAATTCTTTGTTCTGGAGGACGGACGCCTCGTTGTGAACGAAATCGCCCCACGCCCGCACAACAGCGGCCACTACAGCGTGGACGCCTGCGACGTTTCGCAGTTCGAGCTGCAGGTACGCACGCTCGCTGGTTTGCCGCTGACGCCGCCGCGCCAGCACAGCGCAGCCATCATGCTCAACCTGCTGGGAGACTTGTGGTTTGCAGGCGGCGAGACGCAGCAGGAGCCTGCGTGGACGCAGGTGCTGGCCTTGCCAGGGACGCATTTGCACCTCTATGGCAAAGAGCAGGCGCGCCACGGCCGCAAGATGGGGCACTTGAATGTGACGGCGGCCAGTGCGGCTGCCGCACGCAGCACCGCGTTGCAGGCGGCAGCACTGCTGGGTCTGCCGGAATTCTGAAGGTGCAGGGATGATCCTCGACGGCAAGCTCCCCGATTCCATCGTCCAGGCCGCGCAAGCGCTGCGCAGCGGCGCCCTGGTGGGCCTGCCCACCGAAACCGTCTACGGGCTGGCCGCCGACGCGGACAGCGATGGCGCCGTGGCGCAGGTGTTTGCCACCAAGGGACGGCCGAGCGATCACCCGCTGATCGTGCACGTGGCAAGCGCCGACGCGCTCCAGCACTTCGCCCGCGAGGTGCCGGATTTCGCTCAAGCGCTGGTCCATGCTTTCTGGCCCGGCCCGCTCACCGTGATCCTGCCGCGCCGCGCAGACGTCGCTGCGGCCGCAGCCGGCGGCCAGGACAGCATCGGCCTGCGCTGCCCGGCGCACCCCGTGGCCCAGGCCTTGCTGGCCGCCTGCGCCGCGCCCCCGCCGGGCGAGCGGGCCATTGCCGGCCTGGCTGCGCCCAGTGCCAACCGCTTTGGCAGGGTCAGCCCCACCACGGCCCAGCACGTGCTGGACGAGCTTGGCAGCGCGCTGCTGGTGCTCGACGGCGGCGCCTGCGCCGTGGGCATTGAATCGACCATCGTCGATTGCACGCGCGGCGCCCCGGTGCTGCTGCGCCCGGGCGCCATCAGCCGCGCGCAAATCGAGGCGGTTTGCGCTCGCCCATTGCTGTCCAGAGACGATCTGCCTGCCATGGCGCCGCGTGCGTCGGGCACGCTGGAATCGCACTACGCGCCGCAGGCGACGGTGCGCCTGATGGACGCGCGCGCGCTGCAAGCGGGCCTCGACATCCTGGGCGCGGACGCGGCCCACCTGGCGGTGTATGCCCGAGCCCCCCTGCGCAGCGCGTCGTCCCGCGTACTGATCCGCCGCATGCCCGACGACGCCGAGGCCACCGCGCAGCAGCTCTTTGCTGCGCTGCGCGGCTTCGATGATGCGGGCGTGCGCTTGATCTGGGTGGAGGTACCGCCCAACACGCCGGACTGGGAAGGCGTGCGCGACCGCCTGCAGCGCGCGGCGGCGTGAACACGCCTTGGGGACTCAGATCGTTAAACTACCCAGCCTTATCGGAGAATACACACCATGGCAAAACAATGGATGCGCCGCAGCGTGCTTGCTGCTGCCTGCGCCGCAGCAGCCGTGCTGGCGGCCTGCGGATCGAGCAGCACCGAATCGGCCATCACGCCCGAGCGATTCATCGCCTTTGGCGACGCACACAGCGACGTCGGCCAGAAGGGGACGCGCTACACCGTCAACGACGGCAGCATCAACAACTGGACGCTGCAAGTGGCCGATCGCTACGGCAAGAACCTGTCCAGCGCTTCGTCCGGCGGGCTGAGCTACGCGCAGGGCAACGCCCGACTGGTGGCCACGCCCGATGCGGCAGGCGATGCGTCCACGCTAGCCATTGCGGCCCAGGTCGACACCTTCCTCGCCAAGGGCAGCTTTGCGGCCAATGACCTGGTTTTGATGAATGGCGGCATCAGTGATCTGATCGTCGGATTCGCGGCGGTGCAGGCGGGTAGCCAGACCGAAGACGCCTTCGTCGCCAGCGCCCGCGCGAGCGGCAAGCTCCTGGCCGCGCAGGTCAAGCGCCTGGTGGATGCAGGCGCACCGCACGTACTGGTATCGGGTATTTTTGATCTGGGAATGACGCCCTGGGCCAAGGCCGTCGACCGCGAAAGCCTGCTCAGCCGAGCCAGCAGCGCTTTCAACCAGGGGCTGCTGGTGGACATCAACGACCTGGGCGCCAAGGTGCTGTACATCGACGCGGCCTACTTCGTGAACCTCTACAAAGCGGCCCCGGGGGTGTATTCCTTCACCAACACCTCCGACCCGGTTTGCACCTCGGTGGATGCCGGACCCGGCATTGGCATCGGTGCAGGGCAGGTGAATTCGGCGCTGTGCACGCCGTCCACCCTGGTGGCAGGCGCGAACGTGAACAGCTACGTGTTTGCCGACCCGGTCTACCTCAGCCCTTCTGCCCAGCGGCAACTGGGCAACTACGCCTACGACCGCTTGCGCGCCCGCTGGTAGGCAGGCGCGACCCACAAAAAAACCGACCCCGGGGTCGGTTTTTTGCTTTGGGTGGGCGCAGCCGTCCTCCAACCCGCCGCGCTTGCGCACGGTCATGCGGGGATCGCTGGCTATCGCCCTAAAAGCGATAGCCCACGCCGATCGCAAAAACGTCCGGATTGAGCTTGATGTCGATGTGCTGGCCGGTCGACAAGGTGTTGCGCGTCTTCACGAAGGTCTTGTAGTACGCCAGGTCGACGAACCATCGGTCGCTCAGCGCGATGCTGACGCCCACTTGCGGCGTCAGTCCCAACTTCGACTCTGCACTGAGCAGCGTCGGGTTGGCCGGTGTTCCGCCCGTCAGACCGTTGAGCGCGGCGGTACCGCGCTCCTTGTAGAACTTGGCGTAGGTCAGTCCCAGGCCCAGGTAGGGGCGAATCTTGGCCTGGGGCTCCAGGAAGCGGTATTGTGCGAACACCGTGACCGGCAAGGCCTTGACCTCGCCGATCTTGCCTACGCCTGCAATCGCACCGGCTCCCACCGTGTCGTGCTTGAACGGCAGGGCCAGCGGCACGTCCACCGCCCAGTGGTCGGTCAGCATGTAGGTGATGCCCCCCGAAAGCTGGGTGTCCGAGCGCACGTCCACCTTGGTGTTGGCAAAGCTCGGCGCCGAAAGGTTCCCGCTGGTGACGTCCGGAGAAATTTGCGTAAAGCCTGCGCGCGCCAGCAGGCTGCCGGCGCTTTGGGCCTGCGCCAGCGGTGCGGCAGCCAGCAGCAGAGCAGCAGCAGCCCAGCGCCATTGGTTGGTGTTCTTCATGGTGTTTCCTCGATGATTGTTACAGCCAGCCTGCCTGGGCAAGCGAACGCGCCACCAGCTGGCTCAGCAACTGGTGCCCGTAGGGAGTGGGGTGAAAGCTGTCGGAAAACGCATAGGACTTCCACCAATCGGCGCCACCGCTTGCGCCGGGAGGTGGCGGCATGGCCGAGAGCGCGGCCGCAGTGCAAGTGGCAAAGGTGTAGGTGGGCAGGCCGTCGGCGCCGACACCGGTGATCGGGCAGACGGTGTCCTTGGCGTTGCTCAGGGCAAATTGCGCTGGGTGCGCGACCTGATCGTTGAGCGAGGTGTAGAAGTCGACGACCACGACCTTGTCATTGCCCGCAAAGTTGGCGGCCAGCTTGGCGTTGAAGGCCTCGATCCAGCTCTTGACCAGGCCCTGAACCTGCGCGGCTGCCTCCGGGCCAGCGGACGCTGCAATGCCCCCGAGCAACTGCTGCAGACGCGGGGTGTTGTAGATGCCCGGCAGGTTGAGGACAGCCACCCGCTGCGCGCCCTTGCCCAACACGTCGGCATCGATGGACGCGCTGAACTTGTCGGCCAGGGCAACCATGTAGGCGCCGCCAATCTGGGCCATGCCGGTCGCCCCCCCAGCCAGCGCCGCGTTGACCGTGGCTGCCGGCAACAGCGTCGTCAGCAGCCCCTTGTAGCTCGCGCCGCCATCCCTGGATGCAGAAAGGTAGGCGCCCACCAGATCGGCGGCGTCATTGCCTCCGCCGTCGATCAGCGCCAGGTCGCCCGCCGAAAAGCCCGCAGCGCCCGCATCTGCCATTTGCTTGGTGATGGACACCGGCGACGTGGGGGCGGTGAAGTTGTTGATGCGCCCGCCGCCAATGGCGTAGTTGGTGCATCCTGCGGCGGTATTGAAGTTCGTCCCCGTGAATTGGTACTTGGGGCAAAGCGACACGCCGTACTCGCTGGCGATGCGCTCAGGCCAGATCGGCGTGGAGCCGGCGCCGGTTGCCGCCGCGCCCTGCACCGTGAACTTGAGGCCGAAGGTGCCGCTGTCGGCCAGGCTGTCGCCCATGACCTTGACGCCGGTGATCGGCGCCGCGGGCGTCGTGTCCGACCCGCCTCCGCCGCATGCCGTCAGGATGGCTGCGGCCACGGCCAATAAGGCCCACTTCGTCTTGCGCTGGAAATCCATACACTTCACCTCCAAAATTGGAAAATAGAACGACCGTTCTATTTACTTAAAATGATAGCCGGAGCTTGCTGAAAGCTACAGCGGGTAAACGCGAAGACGGCGCCTGCCATGGACCTGCGCTGGATCTGCGCGCGCGCTCGTCAGCGCTGTGCTGATGCGCTTGTCCAGTCAATCAGTGCGTCAAGGACCGGCCGCGCGGCCGCGGCCTGCGCGTCGTTGACGATGGCAACCACGATCCAGCGGCGTCCGTCATCGCCCAGCACGTAGCCTGCGATCGCCAGGGCGTCCTGCAAGCTGCCTGTCTTGAGATGCGCAGCTCCCACAGCGCGGCTGCGGCTGCGGCGCAAGGTGCCATCCACGCCGACGATGGGCAGCGATGCCACGAGCTCGGGCATGACGGGCGATGCCCAGGCTCGCTGCAGCATGAGTGCGAGCGCCGCCGCGCTGATGCGCGCTTCGCGGCTCAGGCCTGCGCCGTTGTCGACCCTGGGAGGGGCGGCAGCGCCCATTCGGCGGCGCCACCAATGGTTCAGCGCTGCACGTGCTGTCTCGGGGCTGCCCATGCCGCTGGCCTCCAGACCCAGCGTCAAGAAGACCTGCTGCGCCATGACGTTGTTGCTGAACTTGTTGATGCTCTGCACCACCTGCGCCAACGTCACAGAACGGTGCACGAAAAGGGGCGATAGGCCGTCAGGCACTTTTCCCCGCCGTGCCATGCCAGCCAGGCGACCGCCCAGCGCAAGCCAGGTACCGGCTACAGCGCGCGCGCCAAACAATTCGGGTTGCGGTGGGGCAAGGGCCCAGCTGCGCGCACCGCAGGCCGCGGGATATCGCCCTTCGAACACCAGGTGGGCCGGGTCCGAAAGGTTCAAGCGCATTTGCGCACGCCAGTCGCCGCACGGCGTTCCTGCGGGTGCCAGCGCAACGCTGGCCTGCACGGACAAGCCTGCCATGGGCGGCGTTGCCTGGATGCGGGCCAACCCGGCTGGGGCGTCGGGAACCAGGTCCAGCACGAGCGACTTGAAGTTCGCCAAAAAGGCATCGGGGGCAGCGTTGTAGGGGCGCAGCGGTTCGCCATCAAAGGCCGCCGGATCGCGGTCCACGTCGGCGAACGCGGAACTGTCGACCACGATGTCCCCGGCGATGGTGTGGATGCCATGCGCCTGCACGCGCCGCAGCAGCAGCCAAAGCTGCTCCACCACCAAACCAGGGTCCCCACTGCCACGCAGGTACAAGTTCCCGTGCAAGGTGCCGTCCCGCATCGCGCCTTGGACAAAGACGGGCGTGTTCCAGGTGTAGGCGGGACCCAGCAGCTCGAGCGCTGCAAAGGTGGTGGCCAGCTTCATCACGGACGCCGCATTCATGGCACGATCGCCTTGCCAGCTCAGGCGTGGCGACTGGCCTTCCTCGATGGGAACGACGACGACGGCCAGCGATTCTCGGGGCAGACCTGCCTGACGCAGCGCCTGGGCGACCGGTGCAGGCAGCTCGGCGGCAGGCCGCAGCGGCGCGGAGGCAGCGTCCACCGGTGGACCGAGAGCCAACGCGCACGCGAGCACGGTCGATGCAGACCGGGCCAGCGCAGAAAGAGAGGACAGTAACTTGGCCATCCGCCCAAGTCTATGCCGGTCATGGGCGGCTGGCGCGCCGATAATCGCGCCCATGGCCCCGCTCCCGTCTTGCCAATGAAGCTGCTTGCCTTCGATACCAGCACCGAGTCGCTGTCCATCGCCGCGCAGCATGGCGCGCGTGTGGCCGCCTACGCCGGTGCCGGTGGCACGCAGGCTTCTGCCGGCCTGATCCCTGCGCTGCGCCAGGTGTTGATCGAAGTGGCGCTCTCCTTGGACGAATTGGACGCGCTGGTCTTCGGGCGCGGGCCCGGATCGTTCACCGGGGTGCGCACCGCCTGCTCGGTAGTGCAAGGACTGGGCTTTGGCGCACGCGGCGGCGCCGGCTTGCCCGTGCTGCCGGTCGACAGCCTGCTTGCGGTAGCGGAAGACGCCCGCCATCGCCATGGCTGCACCCGGGTGGTCGCGGTGCTGGACGCCCGAATGGACGAGGTCTACGTGGCGCAGTATGTTCATGACGCGGGGCGCTGGAACTCGCAGGGCGGCTGCGCGGTCTGCGCGCCCGAGTCGGTGGTTGTGCCCCCAGGCTGGACTGTGGCCGGCAACGCCCACGCCGTGTATGGCGAGCGCCTGGCTCCCCACGCGCCGCAGGTGCCAGCCCGTCCCGAAGCCGCCGCTTTGCTGCGCCTGGCGCCCGTCTTGCTGGCACAGGGCCTGGCCGTTGCCGCTGGTGCGGCGCTGCCGCTCTACGTGCGCGACAAAGTGGCGCAAACCACGGCCGAGCGCAGCGCCAGGGCCGCATGTTCCGGTGCAAGCAAGCCATGAACGCCCTTGCCTCCCACCCGCACGACGCGCCGCAAGTCCGCCTGGAGGCGCTGGCGCTCGACCAACTCGAGCGTGTGCTGGCGATCGAAGCCCAAGCCTATGAATTTCCCTGGAGCCGGGGCAATTTCACCGACTCGCTCGCCAGCGGCTACGCGGTGCACGTGCTGCGAGCGGACGAGCAGGTGCTGGGCTACTACGTTGCCATGCGCGGCGTGGACGAAACGCACCTGCTGAACCTGACGGTGGCCCCGCAGTTTCAGCGCCAGGGTTGGGCGCGGGCGCTGCTCGATGCGCTCGTGCTGTGGGCGCGTGCGCAAGGCTCCCAATGGCTCTGGCTGGAAGTGCGGGCCAGCAACCGGCGCGCCTTGCGCGTCTACCAGGCCTTCGGCTTTCGCCGCGTGGGCGGGCGCCCACGCTACTACCCGGCAGCGGGCGGGGCGCGCGAAGACGCCATCGTGATGAGCCTGGCGCTGTGACTGTGCCGCTCGACGCTCGCCAGCGCGCCATGCTGCAGGAAATGGGCTTGCGGGTGTGGACCCCGGCACCACCCGTGCCATCGGCACCCACCTGCGGGCCGGCGCCGACTGCGCGCGCGCACGCCAGTGCAGGCGGCGCGGCCGTCCTCGCGCCGCCGGCGCCCGGCCCGCTTGCGGCGCCAGACCATCGGGTCGAGCCCGTCAGGCCGGCATCCGCCTGGACGCTTCAGGCCCCGCGCCTGCTGTATCCGCAGGCCGATCCGGCGTTGACGCCTCCGGCGCTCGGAGCAGGCTGGCTGGTGGTGGCCGAGGCGTTTGCAGCGGGCGACCCCTTGGCCGAGGGCGCCGAACGCCTGTTGCATGCCATGCTGCAGGCGCTGCAACTTCACCGCCATCCGCGCGTGGGCTTGTGCAGCGTGAGCGCAGGGGCCGAGCCGGGAACGAAAGCGGCGGACGCGGCCCTGGCGCAGTACGTGCACGCTTTCTCACCTGCGGTCGTGTTGCTGATGGGCCGCAGCGCAGTGCAGGCTGCACTGGGCCGCAGCGACCCGCTGGGCAGGCTGCGCGGCCAGGCGCTGGCGCTGGCCGGGGTGCCGGCCGTGGTCACCTACGACGCCCATTTCTTGCTGCGCAACGCTGCGTCCAAGCCCGCCGCCTGGGCCGATTTGTGCCGCGCGCGCGCGCTGGCCGGCGGCGGCGGCGGCAGCGCGCCAGTGCCATAATCGAACGTTTTCGCTGAGTACAAAGACCATGGAAGCCTATCCCAGTCGATAGCTTTCAGCTCCCAGGCTTGCGCCGGGGCTGAAAGCGCCCCACCCGCCCGCCACCGGCCCCGCATCCAGGGAGTGAGCCCATGCTCAACATCTTTACGCTTGCCAATGGGCGCCTCGTTCAGGAAGAGATCGAGTCGCTCGAAGAGCTTTCCCGTTTCCAGCCTATCTGGGTGGACCTCGACGCCCCCACGCCCGACGAAAAGCGCTGGGTCACGCAGTACTACGGGCTGTCGATTCCCCACGATGCCATGGACACCGACATCGAGGAATCGGCGCGTTTCTACGAGGAAGACAATGGCGAACTGCACATTCGCAGCGACTTTCTGATCGACGACGACGAGGATTCGCGCTCGGTGCGCGTCGCCTTCATCCTCAACCTCACCAACCCCGACCTGCGCAGCAAAGGGGTGCTGTTCTCGATCCACGACGAGGACATCCCGGTCTTTCGCCTGCTGCGCCTGCGGGCCCGGCGCGCGCCGGGACTGATCGAAGACGCCCGCGACGTGCTGCTCAAACTCTTCGACGCGGACGCCGAATACTCGGCCGACACGCTCGAAGGAATTTACGACGATTTGAAGCAGGTCAGCACCCAGGTGCTCTCGGGCGACGTGACCGACGAACGCGCAGGCGAAGTGCTGGGCGCCATCGCGCGCCAGGAGGACCTGAACGGGCGCATCCGCCGCAACGTGATGGATACGCGCCGTGCGGTCAGCTTCATGATGCGCAGCAAGATCCTGAGCGCCGAGCAGTTCGAGGAGTCGCGGCAGATTCTGCGCGACATCGAGTCGCTCGACAGCCACACCGCCTTCCTGTTCGACAAGATCAACTTCCTGATGGACGCCACCGTCGGTTTCATCAACATCAACCAAAACAAGATCATCAAGATCTTTTCGGTGGCCAGCGTGGCGCTTTTGCCTCCCACCTTGATCGCCAGCATCTACGGCATGAACTTCAAGTACATGCCCGAGCTGGACTGGAGTCTGGGCTACCCCTATGTGCTGGCGCTGATGCTGGCCAGCGCGCTCGGGCCCATGTGGTACTTCAGAAAACGCGGCTGGCTGAAACAGTAGGCGCTCAAAATTTCAATAAAAATAGCGTCTAGCGCTTATCCACAAAGCAAATAGCGCTATGTTTTTTGAAGCACCCGGAACAACTCGCGAACGATTCGCTCCGCGTAGCGGCTGGCCACCTTCTGCATGAAGCAGGGGAAATCCACATGCGCGCTGTCGTCGGCCCGGTCCGAGATGGTGCGCACCGCAGCGAACGGCAGCGCATAGTCCAGGCACACCTGTGCCACGGCGGCGCCTTCCATCTCGACGGCCAGTACGTCGTGGCCGGCAGCCCGCAGGGGGTCGCGCAGGTCGCGCGCCACTTGGGCGCAGGTGATGAAGCGATCACCACTGGCAACCAGGCCCCGGTGCAGGCGCGGCGACGCGCTCATGAATTCATGGTCGAAATAACCCCCAGCGCTTGCCAGGCAAGCGTCCACCGCTTCTGAAAGAATAGCGCTTAACCTGGCATCGCACGGCAGGCGAACCCCGCTGTAGCCGGGCACGCGCCAGCGCTCGAACAGAGGCGAGACGTCCATGTCGTGCTGCAGATAGTCCTGCGCCACCACGATGTCGCCCACACCCACGCCGTCGCCTACGCCGCCCGCGACACCGGTAAAAACGATGCGCGCAACGCGAAAGCGCTCGATCAGCACCGTTGCGGTCGTCGCCGCGGCCACCTTGCCAATGCCCGAGAGCGCCAGCACCACGCTGTGGCCGTGCAGGCTGCCCTGCCAGAAGACGCGCCCGGCATGCACCCCGCGCCGGGCTTGCTCCAGGTGGGCCAGAAGACCCGATTGCTCTTCGGGCAGGGCGCTGAGAATGGCGGTGGTCATGTGGCAGGGCGGGATAAAAGAAAACCCTGGCGCTCTTGCAGGGCGCCAGGGCAGCGAGCGTACGCGCTCGCGGCGCGCAGCGCCTTATTTCAGGTCCACGCCATAGAAGTTGTGGCGGCCAAAAGGGCTGAGTTTGAAGTCCACCACCTCTTTGCGCACCGGCTTGAGCTGCACGGCATGGGCGATGGTGAACCAGGGCGCCTGCTCCTTGAAGATCACCTGGGCCTGCTCGTACAACTTGGCGCGCTCGGCCTGGTCGGTCACGGTTTTGGCCTTGAGCACCAAATCTTCGTAGGGTTTGTAGCAGAACTTGGCAATATTGCTGCCGCTGTTGGACTGCGCCGATGCGCAACCGAGCAGGGTGTAGAGGAAGTTGTCCGGGTCGCCGTTGTCACCCGTCCAGCCCAGCATGCCCATCTGGTGCTCGCCCTCCTGCATGCGTTTGCGGTATTCGCCCCACTCGAAGGACTTGATTTCGGCCTTGACACCGATCTTGGCCAGGTCCGCCTGCATCAGCTCGGCAATGCGCTTGGCGTTGGGGTTGTATGGGCGCTGGACGGGCATGGCCCAGAGGTCGGTCGTGAACCCATTGGGCAGGCCGGCCTCTGCAAGGAGCTTTTTGGCGGCTGCAGGGTCGAACGGGTCGTCCTTGACGGCGTCGTTGTACGACCACATCGTGGGCGGAATCGGGTTCTTGGCCGCCACACCCGTCGTCAGATAGACGCCCTCGACGATCGCCTTCTTGTCGATCGCCATGTTGATGGCCTTGCGCACGCGCACATCGTCAAACGGCTTCTTGGTGGTGTTGTAGGCCAGATAACCCACGTTCAGACCGGCCTGCTCCAGCACCTTGATGTTCGGGTCCTTGCGGATGGCTTCCAGATCGGCTGGGTTCGGGTAGGGCATGACATGGCACTCGCCCTTTTGCAGCTTGGCCCAGCGCACCGACGCGTCGGGCGTGATGGCGTAGACCAGATCATCGATCTTGGCCTTGCCGCCCCAGTAGGCGGGGAAGGCCTTGTAGCGAATCACGGCATCCTTCTGGTACTGCACAAGGTAAAACGGGCCCGTACCGATCGGGTCCTGGTCGATTTTCTCGGGCGTGCCGGCCTTGAGCATGGCGTCGGCGTATTCCTTGGACTGCACCGCCGCATAAGGCATGGCGAGGTTGGCCAGGAACGGCGCCTCGGGCTTGTTCAGCGTGATCTTGACCGTGTAATCGTCAACCTTCACGATCGACACCAGCAGCTTGGGCATGCCCATGTCGTTGAAGTACGAGTGGTTGGGGCTGGTGACCTTGTAGTAAGGGTTGTCCTCCTTCCACTGGCGCTCGAACATGAACATCACGTCGTCGGCGTTCATGTCGCGCGTGGGCTTGAAGCCCTTGTTGGTGTTGTGCCACTTCACGCCCTTGCGCAGGTGGAAGGTGTACTCCTTGCCGTCGGCAGAAATTTCCCAACGCTCTGCCAAGCCGGGGACCACCTTGGTGCCGCCGCGCTCGAATTCCACCAGGCGGTTGTAGATGGGCTCGTTGCCGTCAAACGAGGTGCCGGTGGTATTGACACCGGGATAAAAGTTTTCTGGGCTGCCCTCCGAGCAGAACACCAATGTTTTGGCCGAAACAGCGCCCGCGGCCAGCAGGACGGGCAGGGCCAGCGTCGCCAGGGCGAAACGCTTTCGCGATGAACTCTTTAGCATTTTTGGAAGTCTCCTTGAGGTAAACATCAAACCGCCTGATGGGACGGTTCAGCGAGCGGCGCCGGATGGGTAACCGGCTCCAGAAAATTTTCCGCATAGTGGCAGGCCACCTGCCTGTGGTCTAGCAGACGTTGCAGCGGCCGCTCGGTGCGGCACCGTTCGGTGGCATATGGGCAGCGCGTCGAAAAAACGCAGCCGGGCGGCGGATTCAGCGGGGAAGGCAGTTCGCCATGCAAGACAATGCGTTCGCGCCGTACGCTGCCTGGCGCCACCAGCCCCGGCGTGGCCGCCAGCAGTGCCTGGGTGTAGGGGTGCAGCGGCAGGGCAAATATTTTTTGCTTCGGCCCCTGCTCTACCGCGTGACCCAGATACATCACCAGCACGTCATGCGCAATATGCCGCACCACCGCCAGATCGTGCGAAATGAACAAGTAAGCAAGCCCCAGTTCGCGCTGCAGGTCCGCCAGCAGGTTCAGTACCTGCGCCTGAATGGACACGTCAAGCGCTGAAACCGGCTCGTCCGCCACCACCAATTGCGGGCTGAGCATGAGGGCACGGGCGATGGCGATGCGCTGGCGCTGGCCCCCGGAAAACATGTGGGGGTAGCGCTCAGCGAACTCCGGCCTCAGGCCCACCCGCTCGAGCATGGCGCGGGCGCGCTCGCGGCGCTCTTCCTTGGCAAGCTGGGTGTTGATAGCCAGTGGCGCCTCCAGCGTGGCGCCAATTTTCTTGCGCGGATTGAGGGAGCCAAACGGGTTCTGGAAAACCAGCTGCACCGTTTTTCGCAAAACCTGGCGCTCGTGCTCGGTGCTGCGCGTGACGTCCGCCGCACCGATACGCAGCTGACCGCCGCTGGGGTGCTCAATCAGCGAAACCATGCGCGCCAGCGTCGACTTGCCGCAGCCCGATTCACCCACGACAGCCAAGGTCTGGCCCGCGTGCACGTCAAAAGACACACCGCCCACCGCCTGCAACTTCGCTGGCGGTTTGAACATTCCACGGCGAATGGTGTAAACCTGCTCAAGCTCGCGCGCCTGGACAATCGGTTCGCGTGCCGTCATGCGACCACCTCCGGAACCAATACACCGTCCGCATGACGTCTGGCATCGCGATCGGGATCGCCCAGCGGGTAATGACAACGAACCAGACTGCCGGACGCTGCCTGGGGCGCGGGCTGCAACTCAGGGCGATCTGCCACGCAGCGAGCGGTAGCGTAGCGGCAGCGCGGAGCAAATAAACAACCCGCAGGACGGTCATACAGGCCCGGCACCACCCCAGGAATCGTAGCGAGCCGCCCGTCGGCTCCCGCCTGCTCGGGCATGGCAGCGAGCAGGGCTTCGGTGTACGGGTGCTGCGGTGCGGCAAACAGCCCGGCCACCGGCCCTTCCTCGGCCACCTGGCCGGCATACATCACGGCCACGCGGTGCGCCATCTCTTGCACGACGCCCATGTTGTGCGTAATGAGCACCAGCGCCATGCCGCGCTCGCGCTGCAGTTCGCGCAAAAGCTCAAGAATCTGCGCCTGGATCGTGACATCCAGCGCCGTCGTGGGTTCATCGGCAATCAAGAGGCGCGGGTTGCAGGCGATGGCCATGGCGATCATCACGCGCTGGTTCATGCCGCCCGACATCTGGTGCGGATAATCGGACATGCGCGACGCTGCAGCCGGGATGCCTACTTTTTCGAGCAGAAAAATGGCGCGCTCGCGGGCCTTGGGCTTGTCCAGTCCCAGATGCAGTCGCAGCGTCTCGACGAGCTGGAATCCGACAGTAAAGCAGGGGTTGAGGCTGGTGGTCGGGTCCTGAAAAATCATGGCGATGTCTTTGCCCACGAGCTTGCGTCGCTGACCGTCGGACAGGCCGAGCAGGTCCTGGCCATCGAACTGCATGTGTTCGGCGCGCACCCGGCCCGGGTAGGCAATGAGCCCCATCAGCGCCATCATGCTGACGCTCTTGCCCGAACCCGACTCGCCGACGATGCCCAGCACCTGAGCTTCCTGCACCTGCAGGCTCACGCCGTCGACGGCGTGCATCACGGCGTCCTGCGTGGGGAACGCAACGCTCAGTTGGCGAATTTCAAGCAAGGCCATGATCGGTCAGCGTTTGAGCTTGGGATCGAGCGCGTCGCGCAGCCCGTCGCCCAGCAGATTGAAGGCAAGCACGGCAATGACGATCATCAGTCCTGGCAAGGTCACGACCCACCAGGCCCGCATGACGAATTCGCGCGCGTCGGCCAGCATGGTTCCCCATTCGGGCGACGGCGGCTGCGCACCCAGGCCGAGGAACCCCAGCGCCGCGGCATCGAGAATGGCTGTGGACACGCCAAGCGATGCCTGCACGATCAGCGGCGCAGCGCAGTTGGGAAGCACCTCGCTGAACATCAGGCGCAAAGTGCCTGCGCCGCTGATGCGCGCAGCCGTCACGTAGTCTTTGGAGACTTCACTGACCACGGCCGCGCGGGTAATGCGCACGTAGTGCGGTAGAACGACCACCGCCACGGCCAGCATGGCATTGACCAGGCCGGGCCCGAGAATTGCAACGATAACGATGGCCAGCAGCAGACTGGGGAGCGTCAGGATGATGTCCATCACGCGCATGATGGCGATCTCGATCAGACCACGGTAGAAGCCGGCGATAAGACCCAGCGTGATGCCTAGCATCAGGGCAATCAAAACCACCACGGCGCCGATCGAGAGCGACAGGCGCGAGCCATGAATCAGGCGCGAGAGAATGTCACGGCCAATGGCATCGGTCCCCAGAAGGTAGGTGGACGACCCCCCCTCCTGCCAGGCCGGGGGCACCAGAAAGGCGTCGCTGTTGGTCTGGAAGGGTGGATGTGGCGCGATCCAGGGCGCAAACAACGCGAGCAGCAACAGGGCGCACACGACCACCAGACCAAACACCGCCCCCTTATTGGCGGAAAAAGCGCGCCAGAACTCGACGAATGGTGTGGGCGGGGCGGGCGGGGCGGACGCAGCCGTGACCATGCGCGGAGAAACCATGGAAGTTTTCATTTCAGCGGGCGACGCGGATTCGGGGATTGATGATGCCGTAAGTCAGATCCACCAGCAGGTTCACCAGCATGACGACTGCGCCCAGCAGCAGCATGCCGCCTTGAAGCACTGGATAGTCGCGCCGGTTGATGGCCTCGATCAGCCATTTACCCACTCCCGGCCATGAGAAGATCGTCTCGGTCAGGATGGCTCCGGTAAACAGCACGCCCACTTGCAAGCCAATCACCGTGACCACGGGAATCAGGGCATTGCGCAGCGCATGCACCGCCACCACGCGAAACGGTGCCAAGCCTTTCGCACGTGCGGTGCGGATGTAATCCTCGCCCAGCACTTCGAGCATGGCCGAGCGCGTCATGCGCGCCACCACCGCCAGCGGGTTCGTACCGAGCACGATGGCCGGCAGAATGAGATGCTGTAGCGCCGAGAAGAATGCGCCTTTTTCCTCGCTCATGAGCGCATCGATGAGCAGAAAACCCGTCACCGGCTCGACGTAATGCATCACGTCGAGACGCCCCGAGACAGGCGTCAGGCCCAGGTAGACGGAGAACAGCATGATGAGGAGCAGCCCCCACCAAAAGATGGGCATCGAGTAGCCCGTCAGCGAGACGGTCATCACCCCGTGATCGAACCAGGAATTGCGCTTGACCGCGGCAATGATTCCCGCCGGAAGACCCAGAAAAAGCGCAAAAAGAATGGCGCAGACAGCCAGTTCCACCGTGGCGGGAAACAGTGCCAGAAACTCTTCGAGCACTGGCACCTGGGTGATGATGGATTTGCCCAGATCACCTTGCAAAACCCGCGAGATATAGATTCCGTACTGTGTGAGTACCGGCTTGTCCAAACCGTATTCCACCAGCAGAGCAGCATGGCGGGCCGCATCGATGCCGCGCTCGCCGGCCATGGTTTCGATGGGATCGCCCGGCACCAGCCGAATCAGGAAGAACGCGAGCAGCGTCATGCCGAAAAAGGTCGGAATGAGCAAGCTGACGCGCGTGAGGAGAAAACGCAGCATCGGTCAACATGCCCCCGATAAGGGGCTATTCAGGCTGAGGGCTCCGCGCTTGTGGCACGGTTTACTTTTTGTCGCGCAGTTCTCGCCGAAGGATTTTGCCCACGGGCGTCTTGGGCAGTTCCTCACGGAACTCGATGACTCGGGGTTGCTTGTACCCCGTAAGATTTTCACGACAGAATTCTCGTAGTTTCGCTTCGGTCAGATCGGGTGTCTTGCGGACAACTACCAACTTGACAGCTTCGCCGGTCTTGTCGTCTGGCACCCCAACGACCGCACATTCGAGAACGCCCGGGCAGGTCGCCACCACTTCCTCGACCTCATTGGGGTACACGTTGAAGCCACTGACCAGCACCATGTCCTTCTTTCTATCGACGATGCGGAAAAACCCCCGCTCGTCCACCACGCCCACGTCGCCGGTCTTGAAATAGCCGTCATCGGTCATGACCTTGGCAGTTTCCTCAGGGCGCTGCCAGTAGCCCGCCATGACCTGCGGCCCCTTGATGGCAATCTCTCCGGGCGATCCCGGCGCGGTCACTTCCTTGCCATCGTCGTCAAGAAGCTTCATAAAGGTGCTTGGCAGGGGCACGCCAATGGTCCCGGTGAAGTCCTTGGAGGTCACCGGATTGCAGCTTGCCGACGGACTGGTCTCTGAGAGACCGTAACCCTCGCAAATCGGGCAGCCGGTCTTTTCCAGCCAGAGCTTGGCCACCGCGCTCTGCACTGCCATGCCGCCCCCGACGGACACCTTCAAATGGCTCCAGTCGACGGTATCGAACTCGGGATGGTTGGCCAATCCGTTGAAAAGCGTATTGACCGCGGGAAAGCTGTGAAAGCGCTGCTTGGACAACTCCTTGAGCACCGCCGGCAAGTCGCGCGGATTGGGAATCAGAATGGTTTTCCCGCCCGTGCGCATGCTGAGCATCATGTTCACCGTGAAGGCAAAGATGTGATAGAGCGGCAAAGCACAAATGCTGGTCGGCTGTTCGTTCGCCGGCACGCGTTCCATGACGGGCGCGTTCCAGGCTTCCGACTGCAGCACGTTGGCAATGACATTGCGATGCAGGAGCATGGCACCCTTGCTGACCCCCGTGGTGCCTCCGGTGTATTGCAGCAAGGCAATCTCGTCGGGCTTGATGTCAGGCCGCTTGAGCGTGCCGCGCGTGCCTCGCGCTATCGCATCGTTGAAACGAACCGAGCCAGGCAGGCTCCACGCTGGCACCAGCTTCTTGACGTTGCGCACGACATAGTTCACCAGGGCGCCTTTGAGCAAGCCCAGCTGGTCGCCCATGGCGCAGACCACCACGTGCTTCACCGGCGTGCTGGAAATGCAGGCTTGCAAGGTGGTGGCGAAATTCTCGAGAATCACCATGGCCCTGGCGCCGGAGTCTCGCAGTTGATGCTCCAGCTCACGAGGCGTATACAGAGGGTTGACGTTCACGACGACATAGCCTGCGCGCAGCACGGCGGCCACGGCCACCGGATACTGCGGAACGTTGGGCATCATGAGGGCCACGCGGTCGCCTTTGGCCAGGCCCAGGCTCTGCAGATAGGCTGCAAATGCGCTGCTCAAAGAATCGGTTTGCGCATAGGTGATCTCCTTGCCCATGAAGCTGTACGCCGCCTTGTGCGCATGCGTGCGGAAGGCCTCTTCCATCAATGCCACGAGCGATGGATACTGCCCCGGATCGATGTCAGCAGGCACGCCGGGCGGGTAGCTCTTGAGCCAAATGCGGTCGGTCATCTCCAATGTCTCCTGATGTGTTTTCGCGAATCTTTGATTGGGTCAAAAATTCAGCACGCCAATGCCTTTTTCTAGAGGTATGCGGCGTTGTCAGCTCTTGAGCGCCACCAAGACCTCGTCCAGCATTTTTTTGGCATCGCCAAACAGCATGCGGTTGTTCTCCTTGTAGAACAGCGGGTTGTCCACGCCTGCATACCCCGAAGCCATGGAACGCTTCATGACGATGGATGTTTTGGCCTTCCACACCTCAAGCACAGGCATTCCGGCGATGGGGCTGGACGGGTCTTCCAGGGCGCTCGGGTTCACGATGTCGTTGGCGCCAATCACCATCGCCACATCGGTGTCCGGGAAATCCTCATTGATCTCGTCCATCTCCATCACGATGTCGTACGGCACCTTGGCCTCGGCAAGCAAGACGTTCATGTGGCCGGGCATGCGGCCGGCAACCGGATGGATGCCAAAGCGCACGTTCACGCCCCGCTCGCGCAAGGCCTGGGTGATCTCGTAGACCGTATGCTGCGCCTGGGCCACTGCCATGCCATAGCCTGGCACGATGATGACGTTCTTGGCATCGCGCAGCATCTCGGCGGTTTCGGCGGAAGTGATGGGAACCACTTCGCCCTGAGGCTCGGCGGCATCGCCTTTGCTGGTCGACGCCCCACCGCCCGAGCCGAAGCCGCCGGCAATCACGCTGATGAAGTTGCGATTCATCGCGTTGCACATGATGTACGAAAGGATCGCCCCCGAGGATCCCACCAGGGCTCCGGTGACAATCAGCAAGTCATTGCTCAGCATGAATCCCGTCGCCGCAGCCGCCCAGCCCGAATAGCTGTTGAGCATGGACACCACGACCGGCATGTCGGCACCGCCAATGGCCATGACCATGTGAACGCCAAGCAGCAAGGCGATTGCGGTCATCACGATCAACGGCAGCATGCCGGCCTGCACGTCGTGCGCAGCCAAAAACTGCCTGCCGAACCAGACTACCAGCAGCAAAGCCACCAGATTGAGCCAATGGCGGGCCGGCAGCAAAAGTGGTTTGCCCCCGATTTTTCCATTCAGTTTGCCGAAGGCAATCAGGGACCCGGAAAAAGTCACAGCGCCGATCAAGATGCCGATGTAAATCTCCACCTCGTGAATGACTTTCTCAGTACCTTGTAGCGCAAGCGACGTATCGACGTAGCTGGCAAAACCTACCAGGCAGGCGGCGAGACCGACCAGGCTGTGCATCAGCGCGACCAATTCGGGCATTTGGGTCATCTTCACGACCTTGGCCGCGTACAGGCCAATTCCGCCGCCGATGACCAGGGCGGCGACGATCCAGGCGATGCCCGCGGCGCCAACGCGCGGACCAAAGACGGTCGCCAGCACGGCCAGCGCCATGCCGATCATGCCAAACAGGTTTCCACGCCGCGAACTCTCGGGATTGGACAGACCGCCCAGGCTCAGGATGAAAAGAATGGCGGCGCCAATATAGGCCACCGTGGCAAGACTTTGGGACATGCGCGTCTTTCCTTATTTGCGGAACATGGCCAGCATGCGACGCGTCACAGCAAAGCCGCCAAACATGTTGATGGCTGTGAGCACGAGGGCAGCAAAGGCGAGCCAGAGAATCAGCCCGTCCGGACGTCCTTCGATGCCCGACTGCGGTGGCGCAATTTGCACCAGCGCGCCAATGGCGATGATGCTGGAAATGGCGTTGGTCACACTCATCAAAGGCGTGTGCAAGGCGGGCGTGACGTTCCAAACCACCATGTAGCCAACAAAACATGCGAGCACGAACACAGTCAGATGCCCCAGAAATGCGGCAGGCGCATAAGCGCCAATGAACCACAGGACCACGGCGGCGACGGCAAAGATGATGGCCAGATTCTTTGCCGGCAAGGGTGCGCCACGGCCATGGCTGCCCTTCTTCTCGACAGCGGGCATCGCCGCAGGCTTGGGTGCAGGCTTAGGCGCTGCCTTGAGAGGTGGCGCCGGCCAGGTAATCGCACCATCCTTCGTGACGGTCAGCCCACGGATCGCGTCATCCTCCATGTCGACGACGGCCACGCCATTCTTGGCCTTGCACAAGTCCTCGACCAGGCGCAGCAGGTTGCTGGCATACAAGGTGGACGCCTGCTTGGCCATGCGCGAGGCCAGGTCGGTGTAGCCGACAATGGTCACGCCATGGCGCTCGACGGTTTGGCCGGGCACCGTCAGCTCGCAGTTGCCTCCCTGCTCGGCTGCCATGTCCACAATGACGCTGCCGGGCTTCATCGACTGCACCATTGCCGCAGTAATGAGTTTGGGCGCAGGTTTGCCAGGGATCAGTGCTGTGGTGATGATGATGTCTGCATCCTTCGCCTGTTCGGCGTACATCTGGCGCTGCGCGGCCTGGAAGCCCTCGCTCATCACCTTGGCATACCCGCCGCCGCCGGCGCCGTCTTCTTCGTAGTCGACCTTGACGAACTCACCTCCGAGCGATTTGACTTGGTCCGCCACCTCGGCGCGCGTGTCGTTGGCACGCACGATGGCGCCCAGACTGGCCGCCGTACCGATGGCAGCGAGGCCCGCCACACCGGCACCAGCGACAAACACCTTCGCCGGAGGGACCTTGCCCGCCGCCGTAATCTGGCCGTTGAAGTAGCGACCGAAGGCGTTGGCCGCCTCGATGACTGCGCGATAGCCGCTGACGCCTGCGGTGGACGTCAGCGCGTCCATCTTCTGTGCGCGGCTGAGCGTGCGCGGCAGGCTGTCGATCGCCAGCACGGTGGCCCTCTTGGCCGTGAGTTGCTGCATCAGCTCTGGGTTCTGCGCCGGCCAAATGAATCCTATGAGCGTACCGCCGTCCTGCATCAGCGCGACTTCGTCGGCGCTTGGAGGCCGCACTTTGAGCACAATGTCCGAAGCCGCCCACAGCGACGCAGCGTCGGGAAGCACGTCCGCGCCGACCGCGAGGTAACTGTCATCGCTGAAATGGGCTGCGTCGCCAGCGCCGGACTCGACGGCGACCTTGAAACCGAGCTTGATCAGTTTGCCTACTGCGTCCGGCACGGTGGCCACACGCTTCTCGCCCGGGAAAGTTTCCCTGGGCACGCCTATGCGTTGCACCACTGGACTTGGGCTTGCTTGCATTGACTGCCTCCTCCTGGTTTTGTCTTCGTTGCACAGGCACGCCAAAGGCCTGCTGGTGCGATGGCTCCGCCGTTTACCGGTCAGACGCGGGCTGGCTGACCGCGAGCTTACATGAAGAACATTCGTCTTCTATCGCCAACAAGACATCTTTGCTTAGAGAGGCACCCCAAAATGCAAAAGCCGGCAGCACGGGGCTGCCGGTCGGGGTGCGTCGCGCTGGCGTATGTTTCAGTGAACCACTTGGGCCAATTTGCCCGAGGCGTATTTCTCCGCCATTGTGCTCAAGGGCAGCCCCTTGATTTTGGAGCCCTGGCCTTCACAGCCAAACTGGAGGTAGCGCTGCTTGCAAATGGCCTTGGCCGCTTCGCGCGCGGGCTTGAGCCATTCGCGGGCGTCGAATTTTTCCGGATTTTCCGCCAGGAACTTTCGCACTGCACCCGTCATGGCCAAGCGAATGTCGGTATCGATGTTGATCTTTCGAACACCGAATTGAATGGCTTTCTGGATCTCCTCGACCGGCACGCCGTAGGTTTCCTTCATCTTGCCCCCATATTGGTTGATGATCGCCAGGAGGTCTTGCGGCACACTCGAGCTTCCGTGCATGACCAGGTGGGTATTGGGAATGCGCGCATTGATCTCCTGCACGCGACTGATTGCCAGGATGTCGCCGGTCGGCTGGCGAGTGAATTTGTACGCGCCGTGGCTGGTGCCGATGGCAATCGCCAGGGCATCGAGCTGGGTGGCTTGCACGAATTGGGCCGCTTCCTCGGGGTCGGTCAACATCTGATGGTGCTGGAGTTTGCCTTCTGCGCCAACGCCGTCCTCTTCTCCGGCCTCCCCCGTTTCCAGCGAACCGAGGCAACCGAGTTCTCCTTCTACGGTGACGCCCACTTTGTGCGCCATGGCGACCACCTTGCGGGTCACGTTCACGTTGTATTCAAAGGTCGAAGGGGTCTTGCCGTCCTCCAGGAGCGAGCCATCCATCATTACCGAGCCAAAACCGAGTTCGATGGCCCCCTGACAGATGGCGGGCGAGGTGCCATGGTCCTGGTGCATGACCAGCGGAATATGGGGATAGGCTTCACACGCAGCCTGTATCAGGTGCTTGATGAAGCTTTCCCCAGCATACTTTCGCGCACCTGCGCTTGCCTGAAGAATGACGGGAGCGCCGGTTTCATCGGCCGCAGCCATGACCGCCTGAACCTGCTCGAGGTTGTTGACGTTGAAAGCGGGAATGCCATAACCGCATTCCGCGGCGTGGTCCAGAAGTTGGCGCATGGAGACAAGTGGCATGGTGAATATCCGGTCAAGTCAATGGGAGCGGGATCGGGTGGTAACCGCGTGGTAACTCGCAATTCTAGCCAGCTGGGCGTTCCGGCACGGCCGCAAAGTCAATGCGGTAGCAGGTGGTAAATGGCGCGACACAGGGCGACTTCCAAAACTTCGCACCATGCTCCGCCGCTACCCGGGCAACAATTTCGTGCCCAAGATGCAGACTGTCGGCAAGCGGTGCCTGCACGCTCATTCCTTCGCGCGCGCCATCGTCGCAAACTTGCAGCCAGGCCGCGCCACGGGCAGGCACCAGGTCCTCTGCGCAGCCGATGACGATCCGGGTACCCGGGGGCGTATGCTTCAATGCGTTTTCCACCAAGTTGCGAAGGGCCATCTCCAGCAGCACCGGCTGCGCGAACAGGAGCACGGAGTCGACGGCATGCACTTCGATCGAGTCGTTTCGTTCCCAGGCCGCCTGGCCGTACTCGGCGGCCACGTTGCGCGCCAGCTGGGCAAGGTTGATCTTCTCCCAACCAGACCTTGAATGGCCCCGGCTCGACCTTGCCAGCGCCAGCAACTGATCCAACACATGCGCGGCGCGCAAGGTATCGGTGCGGATCTGCTGCAGCACAGGGGCCTGGGCGCCAACATCCTGCGCAGCCTCCAGCGCCTGTGTCTGCAAAACGATGGAGGCGAGCGGAGTGCGCAACTCGTGCGCGATTTCGTTCGCTAGCTGGCGCTCTCTTTCCAGCACCTGTTGCTGACGGTCCAGCAAGGCGTTGATGGAGCTTACTACCGAGTCAAACTCACGCAGCGGGCGGCGGGCGATCCGTTTTTCTGCACTCTGTACGTCCAACGCTGCAACTTCGCTCGAGAGTTCCAACAAGGGGCGCAGACCGCGGGAGATCGCAAGGCCCAGCGCCAGAGAGACTACAGGCAGCAACCAAAGGCCGGGCTCGATCATCTGGCCAGCAATGTCGTGGGCCAGCGCATCGCGCTCACCCAGTCGCAACATGACTGCCACCTTTTGCGTCCGTTCGCGGTTCCACTGAGAAAAGCTGCGCCAGGCCATATTTTCGTCCCCCGCAAGAACGGTGGCGTATCCCTCCGCAGCCCCGTCAAAAGCGAGCGTCGGCGCCTCCCCGCTGCGCCAGCGCAGCTGCCCCTTTGCATCCCACACCAGCACGCTGAGCGACTGCTGATAGTCGTGGTTCTTCAGGCGTTCCTCACGCAGACGCAAAAGCTCGGTGCTCTGGTCCGTGGCCGGCAGCCCGCGAATGCCCAACAGGAGCACCGCCACACTGGCGAGGTGCCCATCGGTCAATTCGTCTGCCTCTTCCACGCCAGTGCGATAGGCAAGAAAGACAAAGCAGGCCCACACCATGACGAGTGCGCCCAACGACCACATCAACAATTGCCGCATCAGCGATGCATCGGTCCAGTTCTCTCGCATCATCGCTGCCCTTCCCTGGGGATGAAATAGCCCACTCCGCGCATCGTCTGAATCAAGCTGGCTCCTAGCTTTCGTCGCAGATGGTGGATGTGGACTTCAATCGCATTGCTCTCCACGACGGTGTTCCAGCTATACAAGCGCTCCTCGAGTTGCGCACGCGAGAGCACGCGGCCACGGGCTTCCAGCAGCACCAGAAGGATGGCAAATTCGCGCGGCGACACGTCGACCAGGCAATCCGCCCGCCGCACTGTCCGCAATGCGGGATCGAGCGCAATATCCCCATGGAGCACCAGGGGTTGGGCGCGCCCCACGGACCGACGCAAAAGCGCGCGCAGTCGTGCGTCGAGTTCATTGAAATCAAATGGCTTGCCGAGATAATCGTCTGCACCCTTGTCCAGGCCAGCGACACGCTGCGCTACATCGTCGCGCGCCGTGATGATGAGCACGGGGAGCGCCGGATCGGGCAGCGCAATGCCGACGGGGTCCTCGGGATGGGCATGCGCGCGCAGGCGCTGCAGCAGTTGTGCACCGTCCCCATCGACCAAACCAAGATCGAGTATCAGCGCATCGAACCGCTCGCGGCGCAAAGCGCTCCAGGCGCCCGCCACGCTGGCGCATACGTCGACTGCATAGCCCCGCTGGCGCAAATTGGCGGCCAGTCCGTCGGCAATGCCGGCATCGTCTTCCACAACCAGGATTCGCATGACAGCATTCTCTACGCTTGCGAAGTCGGCGGAACCGCATGAGCCGCGCGCTCACCCTGCGCACCGCGCTCTTGAAGCCCGTCGCAGCGACTTGTTGGACTGGCCTTAATGCCTGATTAAGTCGCTGCGCTTACCGTGGCGAGATGACTGATGCCATTGTGCTCGGTGCCCGGCGCGACCGTCCGTCGACCGCCAGCGCTGTACGCCTTCTTGCCTGGACACTGATCGCTCTTTGCTTGTTGCTTGGCTGGGACGCCAGCGGCCTGGATAGGACGCTGGCACATCGTTTCGGTGGCTCTTCCGGCTTCCCCTTGCGTGATCACTGGTTTTTTGTTCACGTCATGCATGAGGATGCCCGTCGCCTGGCCTGGCTGTTTGCCGTGGCGCTGGTGCTGTCGGTCTGGTGGCCTTTTGGCGTTCTCCGGTCCAGCAGCAAGGCCGAGCGACTGCAGCTGGCGGTCACGACCTTGCTTGCCCTGGCCTTGGTGAGCACGCTGAAATACGCAAGCACCACGAGTTGCCCATGGGACCTGGCAGAATTCGGCGGCGTCGCGCGTTACGCTTCGCACTGGGCACTCGGATCGGTCGACGGCGGCTCAGGCAAATGTTTTCCTGCCGGCCATGCATCGGCCGGATTCGCCTTTGTCGGCGGCTACTTCGCACTGCGCAGAAACCGTCGTCGCGCCGCCCGGATCTGGTTGATCGGCTCGCTCGCTGCCGGGATTGCGCTGGGGTTTTCTCAGCAAATGCGCGGCGCACATTTTCAGAGCCACACATTGTGGACTGGATGGCTGTGCTGGGTCACGGCATTGCTCATCGACTTTGCATCGCGCCGCTTCGCTCCCGCCGACGACAACACCCGTCGCTTGATGGGCGCCACTGATCCGGCGTGACGGTACTCGGCCGTTGGCGGCCGTCCTTCAGAGGGCGCGGCAGATTTTCAGCATGTTGGTTCCGCCCGGCGCGCCCATGGGTTCTCCGCAGGTAATGGCATAGACATCACCACTGCTGACGATGGCACGGTCCTTGAGGTGGCGCTCGGCCTGCGCCAGGGCCGTGTCGCGGTCCACACTGGTATCGACCAAGATCGGGCGAACGTTCCTGTAAAGGGCCATGCGCCTCTGCGTGGCGATTTTCGGAGTCAGCGCGTAAATTGGGATATGGATGCGATGCCGGCTCATCCACAGCGCGGTCGAGCCGCTTTCGGTCATAGCGACGATTGCTTTGGCCCCGAGATGGTGGGCAGTGAACAGCGCCCCCATCGCGATGGCATGATCGATGCCGCCAAAGGTGCGGCCGGAAAAGTCGGCGTCCAGCTGGGCGTCTTCGGCGGCCTCCGCTGCGGCGCAGATCTTGGCCATTTCCAGCACAGTCTCCAATGGATAGCGGCCCGCAGCCGTTTCGGCGCTCAGCATCACGGCATCGGTACCGTCGAGCACAGCATTGGCCACATCGCTGACCTCGGCGCGCGTTGGCGAGGCGTTGGTGATCATGCTTTCCATCATCTGCGTCGCAGTGATTACCAGCTTGTCCATGTCGCGTGCCATGCGAATCATCTTTTTCTGCAGCGCCGGCACCACAGCATTGCCGACTTCCACGGCCAGATCGCCGCGCGCCACCATGATGCCGTCGCTGACGCGCAGAATTTCCTCCAGCCGAGGAATCGCTTCGGCGCGTTCGATCTTGGCGATCAGCCCAGGCTTGTGGCGGTATTGCGCGGCAGCGACATTGCACAGCTGCCGGGCCATTTCCATGTCCGTGGCATTCTTCGGAAAACTCACGGCCACGTAGTCGGCCTGGAAGCCCATGGCGGTCCGAATGTCTTCCATGTCCTTGGCCGTCAACGCTGGCGCCGTCAGACCCCCACCCTGTTTGTTGATGCCTTTGTTGTTGGACAGCTCACCCCCAATGCGTACCGTCGTATGCACTTCCTCGCCGCGCACGAAGTCGACATGAAGCACGATCAATCCATCGTTGAGCAGCAAGATGTCCCCAGGGCGGGTATCGCGCGGAAGCTCCTTGTAGTCCAGCCCTACCCCGGCCGCATCACCCAGCTCGGTGCGGGACGCGTCGAGGACAAAGGGGGCGCCAGGCTCGAGCATCGCGCGGCCCTCTGAGAACTTTCCGACACGGATCTTCGGCCCCTGCAGGTCAGCCATGATGGCCACTTCCCGACCTGCGCGCTGCGCGGCGTCGCGCACCAGTCGAGCACGCTCGGTGTGGTCTTGCGCAGTGCCGTGGCTGAAATTGAGCCGGACAACGTTCACGCCCGAGAAGATCATTCTCTCCAGCATGGCCAGCTCGCTCGAGGCAGGACCCAGAGTGGCTACGATTTTGGTGGCACGGCGCAAAGACATAGGTATTCCGGCGAATGGTAATTAAGTTTCAATTTTCTCATGAAACAGGTTACATCGCCGATCATGCAACGACCACCCCTTCCTGCAAGATGCGTACGTTGCAGAAGGAGGCTTAACGTAGCAAAAAAGGCTCCCTTGGGAGCCTTTTTTGCTACGCATTGAGGGAAAGACTTCCCTATCGGGCGGCCTGAAGCAGTCGCTGGACGTCGCGGTCATTGGGCAGCGCATAGTCGTGTCCACGAACAATGCGGCTGTCCTCCGTGCGAACGAGTTTCAGGCTGACGTAAGTCATGTTCGCAGCCGCAGAATAGGTTCCTACAAGCACCAGGGCGGCATTGTGGTTGCGCGCAATGTCCTTGATTTCGCGCGAGAGCAACAACTCGCCCGCACCTTCCTTGACGAAGACGTCACCCCGCAGCTTGACTTCCTTGACGTTGAAGCCCTTGCTGGCCATCGCCGAAGCGTATTGCTCAGACAGTGTACGACCCAACGGTGCAGAGCGGCTCAGATCGTTGACGTTGACAATGGTGGCCACCAGCACCGGACCGCCGCTGACCGCGGGCATGTCCATGCCGGCCACCAGCTTGCCAATGGCCTCTGCACTGCTTTGCAGGAACTGGCTCTTGGCTGCCTCCTGGTAGGTGGGTTCCGTGCGAACCGGGGCGTTGTTGTTGGCGCAACCTGCCAGCAGGACACCGGCACACAAGGTGACGAGGGCATAGGATTTCATTGCGAGACCACCTTCATGTTGATGCTTTTGTACGCGGGTGCGGGGCGCAGGAACAGCGGAGTGTCGGCGTTCTCAAGATAGTAGACATCGGTCTTGCGGGCAACGTACTGCCCACCGCGCATCACTGTGGTGGTGAGCACCATTTCGGTATGGGTGGGACCGCCGGAATTGACACTCGCCGCATAGTCGGCGGCTGCCGTCAGGCCGAGCGCACCCAACAGCTGGGCGTCGATGTGCTCATGACGCAAACCATAGGCGGCCATCAGGCCAGCGGCCACCATGGTGAACTGGCCGGGAATGAAGTGAGGGCGGTCGCTGTTGTGCCGCACCACTTGCGCGTGATAACTCACGTCGAGGGTCTGGCCCGGCATTTGCTGCACCGGAACACCGTTCTGCACGAACTTGGTAATCAGGAAATCGCGAAACGCGAGATCAAACGCGCTGGGGTTGGGGGGTGCGGACACGTGCAATTGCGTGCCTGCGGGCATGCCCGCCTTGTCCAGCGTTGCCAGCGTCTGCGACACCACATCGTTGGACAGCATTTCCCAGTGCCCGGCCGAGCGCACCTTGTTCTGCAGGGTCAGCTTGAAATTTTCGGCAAGCGGGATAGGCGCCTTCGAGGCGCAGCCCAGCATGCTCGCCACAGCGCCGGCCATCAAGGCCAGGCGAATTGCCTTTGAAAACACCATGATTCCCCTCCTAACGAATTTGAACGACAGCGACAGGCAAAGATGCGCCCAACACACTGATCAAAATAATTCTGGGCGCGCGGCTCAACAAAAACAAGAAAAAGATGCGCTAAATACCCTTGGATACAGACTCTTTGTTGTTTTTGTCACAGTCCTTCACGCTTCCTGAGCACGCTTTTCCAAAATCTCAAAGGCGGGCAGGGTCCGGCCCTCGAGCACTTCCAGGAATGCTCCACCCCCTGTGGAGATGTACCCGACTCGGTCCTCGATTCCAAACTTTGCAATTGCCGCCAACGTGTCGCCCCCGCCTGCGATGCTGAAGGCATTCGACTCCGCGATGGCCTGTGCCAGCGCACGGGTGCCGTTCTCGAAAGCGGGAAACTCGAAAACCCCTACCGGCCCGTTCCAAACAATGGTCCCGGCTTGCTTGAGCTGCGCGGCCAACCGGCCCGCCGTCTCGGGCCCGATGTCAAGAATGAGGTCGTCCTCCTGCACGTCCTGGGCCCGCTTGGTGCTCGCCGCGGCATCGGCGGAAAACGATTTGGCCGTCACCACGTCGCTGGGAATAGGCACCTCGGCGCCCCGCGCCTTCATGCTTGCCATGACCGCGCGCGCATCCTCCACCAGTGAAGGCTCCGCAAGACTTTTGCCAATGGGCAAACCTGCTGCCAGCATGAAGGTATTGGCAATGCCGCCGCCCACGATGAGCTGATCGACCTTGCCGGCCAGGCTCTGCAAAATGCTGAGCTTGGTGGACACCTTGGAGCCCGCAACGATGGCAGCCAGCGGACGTGCTGGCTGCGCCAGCGCCTGCGTCAACGCGTCGATTTCCGCTGCCAACAAGGGGCCCGCACAGGCAATGGGCGCATATTGGCCAATGCCATAGGTCGTAGCCTCCGCGCGGTGCGCGGTGCCAAACGCATCGTTCACGAAGATGTCGCACAGCGCTGCCATGGCTCGGGACAAGGATTCGTCGTTCTTTTTCTCGCCGACGTTGACGCGGCAGTTCTCCAGCAGCACAAGTTCGCCAGGCTGCACGCTCACGCCGCCCACCCAGTTGGCACGCAGGGGGACGTCGCGCTCCAGCAGTTCGGACAGGCGCGACGCCACGGGAGCCAGAGAGTCTTGGGGCTCGAGCCGACCTTCAGCTGGCCGCCCCAGGTGGCTGGTCACCATGACCGCAGCGCCAGCGTCCAGCGCCATGCGGATGCAGGGCAGCGATGCGCGGATGCGCGTGTCCTCGGTGATATTTCCGTCGTCGTCCAACGGCACGTTGAGGTCCGCCCGGATGAAGACGCGCCGACCACGGACCTTGTCCGAGGCGCACAAATCGGAGAAGCGAAGAAAGTGCATGTTGAAAGCGTTCAGGGTGGCGGCTGTACGGCACGGCGCCTCCAGCTAGGTAACGCATTCTAGAAGGCTGTAGCGTCGCTACCAGCCCCAGGCGATATGCAGCGGCAGGTAAATGGCCATGCCGACGACGATGGTGCCCAGAATGCTCCGCCGCCAGAAATAATAAAGGCTGGCGCAGACCACCGCCGGCAGGCGCGCATCCTGCAGGCTTCCAATGAGCACTCCCTGCGCCATCACGACCTCGGGCGCAATCACGGCGGTCAGCGCGGCCAGTGGTGCGTACTTCAGGCCGCGCCGGAGCCAGTCCGGCATGGGAAGCTCCCGCTCGGGCAGCATGAAAAAGGCGCGAGCAAGCAAAGTGATCAGCGCCAGGCCTGCAATGGCCGCCACTCCGTAGGCGGTTTGCTCGCTCATGTGTTGACCCTCCCCGCCGCCTGCCGACGCAGCGCCTGCTGGCGGACATGGCGCTCAACCGACTCCATGGCCAGACCCGCTGCGATCGCTGCTGCGATGGCCACCAGGATGTTGAGTTTGAGCGGCAACGCATAGGCCGCGACAGCCGCACTCGCGGCGATGGCCGTGGCGACCCAGGTTGCGCGATCCACCAGAAGCGACAGCAGAACGCCGAGCAGGGCCAGCACTCCGGCGAAGCCCAGCCCCCAGGACAGCGGGACCTCGTTGGCGAGCAGTATGCCGGCGACCGACGGGATTTGCCACGCCAGCCAGTTCAACGTAGCCGCTCCCCAGAAGTAGGGGACCTGGTCGGGATCGGGCTGCACGCGGGGAAAGCGCTTCATGAACGCGACGAAGATCACGTCGCCGCTGAAATACCCGATGGCCAGACGCTGGCGCAGCGGCTGGGATTGAAAGTAGCTGCGCCACAGGCTGCTGAAAATGACGAAGCGCAGGTTGACGCAGGTGGCCGTGAGCCACACCACCCAAAGCGGTGCTCCGACCGCCAGCAGCGGAATGACCGAGAGCTGCGCGCTGCCGGCGTAGACGGCAAGCGACATGAGCAGCGCCAACCAGACGCTCATGCCGCTTTTGACCATGGCCACTCCGGTCACCAGTCCCCAGGCCGCCACACCCAAGGCGGGTCCGGCCAGATCCGCCATGCCCTCACGAAACGCGGGCTGGCGCAGGGGTGCGAGCGCGCGCTGCAGGTTCAAGCCGGCTTCCCGGACTGCGCAGCACCGCCCAGTTCCATGCCAGGCGCGAGGGCAAAGCCATGCAGAAACTCTCGGGCGTGCAAGGGCCTACCGCCTGCGCGCTGCAAGCGGGTCAGACGCAGCGCGCCGGTGCCGCAGGCGACGGTGATTCCCGCGTCATTCACAAGCAAAATCTGGCCACCGCGCTTATCCTGATTGATAATATCGCTATCAATTTCACAGCAAAGGACCTTGACCATCTCGCCGTGGAGCAGCGTGCATGCGCCGGGCGCCGGGGCCAGCGCCCGCACCCTGCGCGCAATGGTTGGCGCGGGCTCGCTCCAGTCGATCTGGCGCTCGGCCTTGGAGATCTTTTCGGCATAGGTGACGCCGGCATGGGGCTGCGGCGTACGCGCCAGCGGCCCATGCACCAGTTCCTGCAAGGCCTCCACCACCATGCTCGCGCCCAGCGCCGCCAGGCGGTCGTGCAGACTGCCAGTCGTGTCGTCAGGCGCGATGGCCAGGCGCTGCGCCCGCAAGATGTCTCCGGTGTCCAGGCCGGTGTCCATTTGCATCAAGGTGATGCCGGTCTCTGTGTCTCCCGTTTCAATGGCGCGATGAATCGGCGCCGCGCCGCGCCAGCGCGGCAACAGGCTGGCGTGAATGTTGATGCAGCCGTGGCGGGGCAGGTTCAGCGCCCACGGGGGCAGGATCAGGCCGTAGGCGGCCACGACGCACACATCCGGCTGCGCAGCCTCCATGGCCGAACGGGCCAGCGCTGCGTCTTGGGAAAAGCGTCCATCCAAGCGCAGGCTGCGTGGCTGCGCCAGCGCTAGCGCGTGCTTCTGCGCCAGCTGTTTGACGGGCGAGGGCTGCAGCCGCAGGCCGCGCCCCGCCGGGCGGTCGGGCTGCGTCAGCACCAGGGGCACGGGAAAACCCGCTGCCAGAATGGCTTGGAGCGCAACGCAGGCAAATTCCGGCGTGCCGGCGAAAAGGATGTTCATACGTGCTTCAGGCGCGCAGTGGTTGCTGCTGCATGGTTCGGGCCGCTGCCCCATGTTCCCACCGATCGCAAAGCGCGATGGCGCCAGCGCGCCCTCGGCGAACGAACTTCATCGGTAGCGGTCGTCGGCCAGTGTGTCCTCGGAAAACTCCACCGCCTGCACGACGCCCGCAGCATCGAAACGCACCAAGGCCAACCGCCAGGTGCCGAAATCGAGCCAGGAATAGGTCCAAACGCTGCCCTTTTCGCCCTCTTGCCGGCTGCGCAGCGGCGGGCCCAAACTGCGTTGCACCTGAGTCGAATCGTGCCGGGTCTGCGCCAATTGCTGAAACTGCTGGCGCGTGAAGACCTGCTGCGTCGCGAGCAATCGGTCGTTGGCGTCGAAATCGTACCGCTGGCGCTCGCCAGGCCGGTCGGAATAGAACAGCCGCTGGCCCGTCGGGAGCGCATACGCTGCGCGCGGCGCGCCGAGACGGGCTTGCAGCTGCTCGCGCGTGGTGGCGGCGCCCACCGGTGTGGGGGTCGCGCAGGCCGCGAGCGCGGCAGCCAGCAAGAGCGCCCCACCGATTGCGGCAAGAACGTGCAGCGCCGATCTCATGCCCGCGCCTCGTCGCGCTGGCGCTTGATCATCTTGGAGCGAATTCGGTTGCGTTTGAGGGGAGAGAGATACTCGACGAAGACCTTGCCCAGCAAATGGTCCATTTCGTGCTGAATGCAGACCGCCAGGAGTTCTTGCGCCTCCAAGGAGAACTCCTGTCCGTGGACATCGAGCGCGCGCACATGCACGCACGATGCCCGCTCCACGCCATCGTAGATCCCGGGCACAGACAGACAGCCCTCATCGCCGACCACGGTCTCCTCGCTGGCCCAAGTGATCTCTGGATTGATCAGCACCAGGGGGCGGTTGCGATCTTCCGATACGTCGATGACGATCACGCGCTCGTGCACGTCGACCTGCGTCGCCGCCAGACCGATGCCGTGCGCGTCGTACATGGTCTCGAGCATGTCGCGTGTCAACTGGCGAAGACGCTCATCGAATGCGCCGACCGGGCGGGCCACGGTGTGCAATCGGGGATCGGGATAACAAAGAATGGAAAGAATCGCCATGGCTGGTGCGCAAAGATGTCGCTATTTTCGCCACTTTTGTCGCCGTGCGCAGCCACTGCATCCAATAATCATTGCCCAATCAAGGGCTTGAGCAGAGAATCTCAGTTGATTTGTAACGTCTTTAGCCGCGCTTTTCCCGCAACCGGAGAAAGCTGCGGCCAGCGAGGGGGCAGGGAACAATGCATCGAACTTTGACAACGCGCGCCGCACGCATGGGCATTTTTGGCACCGCCTGCGCTGCGGTCACGGCAGTCGCAGCGACGCTGGCATGCGCCGCGGCGTGGGCACAAAACCCTCCCGTCACGGCTGCCCAGCGTGCGCAGGCGCAGCAATCGGCCAGCCAGGGCGTTCCCGTGGCCGAACTGGCCCCCAATGCGCCCGACGTGTATGTCGTCAAGCGTGGCGACACGCTCTGGGCCATCTCCGGCGTCTATCTGCGCAAGCCCTGGCGCTGGCCGGAGCTCTGGGGCATGAACCTGCAGAACATCGCCAATCCCCATCTCATTTTCCCCGGGCAAACGCTTTATCTGGACAGAACCGGTGGCTTCGCCCGACTGCGCACCAGTTTGCCGGGGCAACCCGAAGAAGTGCGCATTTCACCCCGCACCCGCTCGGACAGCATCGCCGACACGGCGCTGCCCACGCTGCAACCGCATTTGATCGAACCCTTCCTGGTTGAACCGCAGGTCGTGGACGCCGACACCCTGGAGCGGGCGCCCCGAATCGTCGCCACGGTGGATGACCGCGTCCTTATGGCCGCCGGCGACCGCGTCTATGCCCGAGGCGACCTGACCAAACCTCTGGAAATCGCCCCAGGCGAACCACGCTATTACGGCATTTACCGCAACGCCGTCGCGCTCAAGGATCCTCTGACGGGAGAAATCCTCGGTTACGAAGCGCAATTCGTAGGCAAGGGCGAGCTGGTGCGCGGGGAATCTCTGGAGGACACGCCCAATGCCAAAGGTGGTCTGACGACCGAATACGTTCCTGCCACCGTCGATATTCTGAGCACCCGGGAAGAGGTGCGCGCGAATGACCGCCTGCTGCCCACAATGCCGCGCGGCTTCATGAGCTACGTCCCGCGTGCGCCCGAGCAGGAAGTCACTGCGCGCGTCGTCTCCATCTACGGTGGCTCCGCCTTCGCCAACGCGGCCCAGAACCAGGTTGTGGCCATCAATCTGGGACGCCAGGACGGTATGGAAACCGGCCACGTGCTGCAATTGCTCACCGGCGGCCAGCGCATCAAGGACACCACCGACGAGGCGCGGCAAATGATCAGGCTGCCGAGCGAAAAGAACGGCATGGTCATGGTGTTCCGCACCTTTGACCGCGTGTCTTACGCCTTGATCTTGAGCGTGCGCAACCAGGTGCGCGTCGGCGACACCCTCGTCAATCCGCGCTGAACCAGGCGGTGCGCCCTGCGCCCCGCTACAGATGATGGATCGCGAAGAGCTTTCAGCCTGGTTGCGCCTGTGTGGCGCAGAAGGTGTGGGCCGCGCGAGCGCGCGGCGCCTGCTCGCGGCCTTTGGAAGCGCCGAGGCCGCAGTCGGCCAGGACATGCATTCCCTGGCTGCGCACCTGACGCCCGTCCAGGCGAAAAGCCTTCTGACTGCGTCCGAGCAGCATGCCGCCCTGCTGGAGGCAACCCTGCGCTGGCTCGGGGCGTCAGGAGAAGCGGGGCTGGTACGCACCGTGGTCACGCTGGGTGACGCAGCCTACCCCTCTGCGCTGCTGGAAATCGAAGACCCGCCGCTGATGCTGTACCTGCTGGGCGCACAGCGTTGGCTGCATGCACCTGTGTCCTGCCTGCAGCGCGCGCGCTGCCTGGCCATCGTCGGCAGCCGCAACCCCACGCCCCAAGGCGGGGAAACGACGCGGCAGTTCGCGCGCGCACTGCGCGAAGCGGGCTTGACCATCGTCTCCGGGCTGGCGCTGGGCATCGACGCGGCCGCCCACGAAGGGGCACTCGCGGCCGAAACGGCGCCAGACGGCCCGGCGACGGTGGCCGTGGTCGGAACCGGGCTCGACCGGGTCTACCCGTCGCGCCACCTCGATCTTGCCCGGCGCGTGGCCGCAGACGGCCTGTTGGTGAGCGAGTACCCGATGGGCACGCCGCCGCTGGCCGCCAACTTCCCGCGCCGCAACCGGATCATTTCCGGACTGAGCCACGGCGTGCTTGTGGTAGAGGCCGCACCGGCGTCGGGCTCGCTCATCACGGCGCGCATGGCCAATGAACAGGGCCGGGAGGTTTTTGCCGTGCCCGGATCCATCCATGCCGTACAGTCGCGCGGCTGCCACGCCTTGATCAAGCAAGGGGCCAAGCTGGTGGAGACCGTGGCGGAGGTGCTGGAAGAGTTTCCCGCAACGCGGCCGATCGCACCCGGGCCGGCCTGCGCGAAACCACGTCGCGAGAGTGCGCTTCTCGACGCATTGGGTTTCGATCCGATGGGCCTGGACGCCCTGCAGGCGCGCACCGGCCTGGACACCCCCAGCCTGCAGGTGCGATTGCTGGAACTCGAACTCGACGGAGAGGTGGCCCGGCTGCCGGGGGGATTCTTCCAGCGCGTGGTGCGCGCCTGATCAGTCCATCGCTCAGGCCAGCAGGCGTTCGGGATTCGCATTGAGCTTGGCCAGGGCTTCGCGTGTGGCCCGGACCGTGAGACCGTCCTCGTCGCGCGGCACCAGCAAGCCAGCCTGCAGATAAGCCGCTAGTCGGCGCACCTGGATAAGATAGCTGATGGCGTCCGTAGAAACCAGGAGATGCAGTTGACGCTGCTTGCTGTGCCAGGCGTACTGCACCTGTGCGCTGGCGCCATTGATGTCCAGGGTGAACCAATCGCCCGGCACAAGCTCGCGGGCCCAGGCCACCATGGCGTCATCCACTGGCGCGTCGTTGTCGGCAAACACCTGGATCGCACTGGCGTCGATGCCAGTCATCATCTCGATGTGCTCGGCATCCAGAGGCAGCTCGCCCAAAACCGCATCGTCGAGAAACTCCTCGACGTTGGCGAGCCGGCGCGCCATGGCCTCGATGTGGTCCAACGGAATCGCTGCCGTCTTGGACATGAAGGCGTCGGCCAGTGTGTCGGTCAGCAACTTGATCTTTGCATCCTGCTCCTGGCCCGAAATGCCGACCAACAAAAGCCCCTCGCGCAGACGCTGCAGAATGCCAGGCAGACTCTGTATGACTTGGGCGCGCTCACTGCGGTTGGGTTTGGCGCTGGCCGCCCAGACCAGATCTGCCGCAGTGCGCCTGAAGGACACGGTCTCGGCATGCTGAGCGCCGTGGCGCACGGCAGACAGCGCCAGCACCTCCGCCCAGGTCTTGAACAGGAATTCGCGCACCTCTTCGCGCACCGGCATCTCGCTGAGCATGGTGCGCAGCTCGATCGTGTACTTGATCGTCAGCGTTTCCTTTTGCTCGACTTGCTGCGCTACGCTCACCAGCTTGGCCGTGCCGTGCTTTTCCGTCAGATGCTTGGTGAGGAATTTCTCGAACTCGTCGTGGACCAGCTGAAATACGCGTCGCCCCGTCTCCGGATACTGCTCGATCACCTGCACGATGCGACGCACTTCGTTTTCCAGCGCAGTTCCACTGACCGATGCCGAATCGAAGCCGAGGGCGACTGCGCCCATGCGATCGATCAGCTTGCGCGCCGGATGGTTCATGTTGCTGAAAAACTCCGGCTCGGCCAAGGCAACGCGAAGGACAGGTACCTGGAGGCGTGCAAACCAGACGCGGACGGCAGGGGGAATGCGGTCTTCGGAAAGGATGCTCTGGAACATCAGGGCAACCACTTCGATGATGGCCTTTTCGCTGTCCGTTCCCGCCTTTTTCTTGAGCTCTGCCGAGCGCTCGCGCACCGCGCCGGCCACCTGGACGACGGCGGCCGGGCTGTAGTCCTCCACCACGGCGCCCAGGGTGCTGTAGTAGACATCCGCCTGCACGCGGTGGGCGGCCAGGGCATGCGCCAGGGCCGCCGACGCGGGGGGCGCCTGCGAGAGGTCCATGCCCCCCAGCGCGGGCGCCAGCAGGCGTCGCAACTGCACCATCACGCCCTGCGCGCGCTGGCGGGCACGCAGCAGGGGCGTGGCCGCGGCGTCATAGGGCCCCGCAGACGCGCCAGAGTAGCCGCCGGAATGCGAATAAGCGCCGCCTGCGGAATGGATGCCCCCACGGGCTGATTGCACGGCCTGGCGCGACTGCTCCAGCGCGTGGGAGGCGAGTCCACCTGCGCCGCTTGCCAACTGCCCGCCCGTCGGAGAGCGCTGTACGCGCACCCGCATTTCCTGCTGCGCTGCCACGCCGCGTTCGGCAAGAAACTCGTTGCAGGACTGGTAGGCCGACTGCAGGAGCGCAGCGATGGCGCGCTGCAAGGGCTCGGTCGCCATCTGGAGATCGTCTCGCGGCAATCCAACGTTGAGCCAGCTTTCCACCAGGTGCAGGCTCACTGTCTCGGCGCGCAGCGGATCCGCGGCTCCCAGATCATGGAGTTCCAGCGAGCGCAAGCGCAGGCGCAAGGCGTCGAACTGGGCGGCCACATCTTCCATGACCGTCAATGCAATGCGCGAAGCGATGATCTTGTTCTCCACCACGTCGTCGCCCACGAGTTCCAGACCCGTGTCGAGCGTGGCCGGCGCGCGCGCGCCAGGCATTGCGGCCAATGGCGGCTGCGCCGAGGCGCGCAGTGCCGTGGCCAGCGTCTGCAGCCAGTCTTTTCGCTTTTGTTCGTAACCCTGCCAGGCGTCGCGGCGCTTTTGCATGTCGCGCTGCGTCCCTGTCTGCTCCATCAGGGCCGCAAAGAACTCGGCCACCGCCTTGTCGACGTCAGTCAAACCGGCCTGGAGCACCTGGGCCCAACGCTCCCTCGCCATGCGGGCGAGGCTGCGGGGAGAGGCGGCGGCCGGGGGGGATTGCATGCACAGATATTAGTATGGAAACGCTCTTTTCGGCGCGTCGCCCCGGGGCAAGATGTCGCTCACGCGCCCCCGGTCGGCGCGCCTTTCCCATGCTTGTCAGACTGTTGCGCCCGCGTTCGGATCGTTGGGATCGGTTTCGCTGCGCGGCGTCTTGATCAGGTCCTCGCGCTTGACACCCAGCCACATGGCAATGGCGGCAGCCACGAAGACCGACGAGTAGATTCCGAACAAAATGCCGATGGTCAGCGCCAGGGCAAAGTAATGCAGGCTCGGGCCGCCAAAGAAAAACATCGACAACACCATGGCTTCGGTCGAAGCATGGGTGATGATGGTCCGGCTCATGGTGCTGGTAATGGCGTGGTCGATGACCTCGTGCGTGCTCATCTTGCGGTAGCGGCGGAACGCCTCGCGAATCCGGTCGAAGATGACCACCGATTCGTTCACCGAGTAGCCCAGCACCGCCAGCACCGCCGCCAGCACCGAGAGCGAAAACTCCCACTGGAAGAAGGCAAAGAAGCCCAGAATGATCACGACGTCGTGCAGGTTGGCAATGATGGCTGCCACGCCGAACTTCCACTCGAAGCGCAGGGCAAGGTAGATGACGATGCCCAGCACCACCATGCCCAACGCCATCAGGCCGCCCTGAACCAGTTCGTCGCCCACCTGCGGTCCGACGAATTCGGTGCGGCGCAGCGCCACCCCGGGGTCGGCCTCCTTGAGCGCAGCGATGACGCGCTCGCTCTGCTGCGCCGAAGTCACGCCCTTTTGCACCGGCAGGCGGATCATCACGTCGCGCGCCGTGCCAAAGTTCTGGACCTGAACGTCGGGAAAGCCCAGCTTGGAGACCGTCTCGCGCACCTTGGCAAGCTCTGCGGGCTGGCTGTAGGCCACCTCCATCACCGTACCACCGGTAAATTCCACCGAAAGATGCAGGCCGCGCGAGAACAGGAAGAACACCGCCAGCGCGAAGGTAATGAAGGAGATCGCGTTGAAAATCAACGCGTGCTTCATGAAGGGAATGTCCTTCTTGATTCGGAAAAACTCCATGATCTTTTTATCCTTTGAAGGGAGTTTTCAGAGAACGCTCAGGGGTGCAAAGCGCAGCTGGCGCTGGAACTGAAACTTCCATGGCCAAACCCTACTTCGTCGAAACGACGGCGCCCGCCTTCGCCTCGGGCTTCCAGATCTGGCCGATTGCCAGCGTCTTGAGTTTCTTCTTGCCGCCGTACCAGAGGTTGACGAGACCGCGCGAGAAGAACACCGCCGAGAACATGCTGGTCAGAATGCCCAGCACGTGCACCACGGCAAAGCCGCGCACCGGACCCGAGCCGAAGGCGAGCAGGGCCAGGCCAGCAATCAGGGTAGTGACGTTGGAATCCAAAATCGTGGCCCAGGCGCGCTCGTAGCCGGTATGAATCGCCATCTGCGGCGAGGCGCCTTCGCGCAGTTCCTCGCGGATGCGCTCGTTGATCAGCACGTTCGAGTCGATGGCCACGCCCAATGCCAGCGCCATGGCGGCAATGCCGGGCAGCGTGAGCGTCGCTTGCAGCATGGAGAGCACCGCAATCAGCATGAGCACGTTGACCGACAGCGCGATGCTGGAGAACACGCCAAACAGCATGTAGTAAAAGCACATGAAGACCACGATGGCCAGCATGCCCCAGACCACGCTGTTGATGCCGCGTGCGATGTTGTCGGCGCCCAGGCTGGGGCCGATGGTGAATTCCTCGATGATCTCCATGGGCGCGGCGAGCGAACCGGCGCGCAGCAGCAGCGCGGTGTCGTTGGCTTCCATGGTCGTCATGCGGCCCGAAATCTGCACCCGCCCGCCCCCGATTTCCGACCGGATCACGGGCGCCGTCACGACTTCGCCCTTGCCTTTTTCAAACAGGATGATCGCCATGCGCTTGCCGACGTTCTCGCGCGTGACGTCCTTGAAGATGCGCGAACCCTTGGCGTCCAGCGTGAGATTCACGGTAGGTTCCTGCGTCTGGCCGTCAAAACCAGGCTGGGCGTCGGTCAGGTTCTCGCCCGTCAGCACGACCTGTTTCTTGACGATCACCGCTTCGCCGTTGCGGTCCAGGTATTTCTCGTCGCCAAAGGGCACCGGTCCACGGCCGGCTTCCGCGGCGCGCGCTTCCGTGCCTTCATCGACCATGCGCACCTCCAGCGTGGCGGTGCGGCCCAGGATGTCCTTGGCCTTGGCGGTGTCCTGCACGCCGGGGAGTTGCACGACGATGCGGTCCAGCCCCTGCTGCTGGATCACCGGCTCGGCGACGCCCAGTTCGTTGATGCGGTTGTGCAGCGTGGTGATGTTCTGCTTGAGCGCTTGCTCCTGTACGCGCCGCGTTGCCTCGGGCTTGATGCTTGCGCGCAGGCGCTGGCTGCCGTCGGCCTCCTGGCTGACAACCGTCTGCAGGTCGGGGAACTGGTCGGCAATCAGGTTGCGCGCAGCGGTCAGCGTGGCCTCGTCGCGCAGGCGAATGTCGATGTTGTCGCCTTCGCGCGCAATGCCGCCGTGGCGGATGTTCTTGTCGCGCAACGTCGTGCGCAGGTCCCCAGCGAGCGATTCGGCCTTCTTCGTCAGCGCCGCCTGCATATCCACCTGCAGCATGAAGTGCACGCCGCCGCGCAGGTCCAGCCCCAGGTACATGGGAGCCGCGTGGATGGCCGAGAGCCAGGCGGGCGAGCGCGAGACGAGGTTCAGCGCCACGATGTACGCCGGGTCCTGCGGATCGGGAATCAGGGCCTTTTCAATGGCGTCTTTCGCTTTGAGCTGCGTGTCTGGGGTATCGAAGCGCGCCCGCACCGAACTGCCTTCGAGCTGCAGCATGTCCGATTCCACCCCGGCGGCAGCGAGCGCCTCGCGCACCCGCGCTTCGACCGCTGCGTCGACCTTGACGGTGGCCTTGGCGGACGAAACCTGTACCGCCGGCGCTTCGCCAAAGAAATTGGGCAGGGTGTAGAGCACGCCTACCAGCAGGGCCACCACCAGGATGGCGTACCTCCAGAGAGGAAAACGATTCATGTTCGGGCGTCCCTACGCGGAAAACGAAAGAAAGCGGTGCGCCTCTGCGCCGCACCGCAGGCACTGGCGTACGCCAGTGGGAACGCGAAATTACTTGATCGTTCCCTTGGGCAGCACCTGCACCAGCGCGACGCGCTGCACCTGCACTTCGACGCCCTGGGCAATTTCCACATGCAGATACTGCTCCGACAGGCGCTTGACGCGGCCCAGCATGCCGCCGCCAATCACCACTTCGTCACCGACCGCAATGGCCTCGACCATGGCGCGGTGCTCCTTCTGGCGCTTCATCTGCGGGCGAATCATCACAAAGTACAACACAACGAACATCAGCACCAGCGGCAGCATGCCGGTGAGCGTGGACACCATGTCGCCACCGGCAGCAGCGGCAGGTGCGGTCTGGGCAAAAGCGGAGGAAATGAACACTGGGAAACTCCAAGGAAAACAGGGCTGCGCCCGCAGGCACAGGCCCCGGACGCAAAGGGAGGCGGTGAAACCGCAAGCGCGCCATTGTATGCGCTCGCTTTTTGCGCAAGCGCCAGGCGCCTCAGAAGCCGTCGGCAGAACGCAAGCCAGCCGAATTTATGATAAGAATTGGGTCTTAGCGCTTATCCTGTAAGCGTGGATAGCTATCTTTGTAATAGCATTCTAGGCGGCTTTCTGCTGCGACCCCTGACTGCGCCAGCGCACCATCAAGGCGTCCCACTTGGTGCGGGCGGTGGCCAGGTGGCGCTCCTTGACGTGGCCGTAGCCGCGGATGTCTTGCGGGATGCTGGCGATTTCCACCGCCAGGGCCAGGTTGTCCAGACTCAGACCTTGGAGCAGTTCGTCGATGGAGGCGCGGTATTCACCAATCAACGCTCGCTCGGTCTTGCGCTCGATGCTGTAGCCAAAGGGATCGAACGCCGTGCCGCGCAAGCCTTTGAACCGGGCCAGCACGCCAAACGCCTTGCGCATCCAGGGGCCGTAGCTTTGCTTGACGAGTTCGCCCTTGTCGTTGCGCTGTGCCAGGAGTGGCGGCGCCAGGTGGTGCACCACCTTGTAATCGCCCTCGAACATGCCGGCGATCTTGTCGGTAAAGCTGCGGTCGGTGTGCAGACGCGCGACTTCGTATTCGTCCTTGTACGCCATGAGCTTGAACAGGTAGCGCGCCACCGCTTCTGCCAGGCGCGTGCTGCCGGCGAACTTGGCTTCGGTGGCTTGCACCTTGGCGACGAAAGCCTGGTACTCGCCTGCATAGACCGCGTTCTGGTACGCGGTGAGAAATTCGACGCGCCGCGCCAGCAAGTTGGCCAGCGTGGGCTTCTTGACGAACTCAATCACCTGCGCCGGTGCCAGCAGCGCCTGCACCGCCGCCAGGTCGTGGGCGCAGCGCCGACCCCACTCGAAGGCGGATTGGTTGTTGTCCACCTGCACGCCGTTGAGTTCCATGGCGCGCATCAGCGCGGCGTGCGAGAGCGGCACGCGGCCCTTCTGCCAGGCGTAGCCCAGCATCAGCGGATTGGTGTAGATGCTGTCGCCGAGCATCTGCGTGGCCACGCGCTCGGCATCCAAGGCGCCCACCAACTCGGGGCCGACCGCTGCCTGGATGGCGCTCTCGCACGCCGCGCCCGGAAACTGCCACTCGGTGTTGGTGACGAAGGCTGCCGTCGGCGTGCTGTGCGTGTTCAGCGCGACGAAGGTGCGGCCCTGCTGCATCGCGGCCAGCGTGGCCGGGTTGGCGGCGACGATGGCGTCGCAGCCGATCACCAGGTCGGCCTTGGCGGTATCGACCTTGGTGGTGTAGATGGATTCCTGCCGGTTGGCGATCTGTACGTGGCTCCAGGTGGCGCCGCCTTTTTGCGCCAGGCCGCCCGCGTCCTGCGTGACCACGCCCTTGCCTTCCAGGTGCGCCGCCATGCCCAGCAGCGAGCCGATGGTGATGACTCCGGTGCCGCCGACCCCGCCCACCACGATGCCCCAGGCCTGCTCGGCATTGGGCAGGGTAGGTTCCGGTATTGGCGGCAGGCTGGCCACATCCGCCTTGGCTTGTTTCTTGGGCTTTTTGAGTGCGCCGCCTTCGATGGTGACGAAACTGGGGCAAAAGCCGTTGACGCAGGAATAGTCCTTGTTGCACGTGCTCTGGTTGATGCGGCGCTTGCGGCCGAATTCGGTCTCGACCGGTTCCACCGACAGGCAGTTCGATTTGACCGAGCAGTCGCCGCAGCCCTCGCAGACCAATTCGTTGATAACCACGGTCTTGGGCGCCTGCGGCATCAGGCCGCGCTTGCGGCGCCGCCGCTTTTCGGTCGCGCAGGTCTGGTCGTAGATCAGCACGCTGCAGCCCTTGATCTCGCGAAGTTCGCGCTGGATGCGGTCCAGCTCGTCGCGGTGGTGCACCGTGACGCCAGCGGCCAGCGGCGCGCCGGCATACTTTTCCGGCTCGTCGGTCACGATGACGATTTTTGCCGCGCCTTCGGACTTGACGCTGTTCATGATCTGCAGCACCGAGTGGCCCTCGGGCCGCTCGCCAATCTGCTGGCCGCCGGTCATGGCGACCGCGTCGTTGTACAGAATTTTGTAGGTGACGTTGACGCCGGCGGCGATGGACTGGCGAATCGCCAGCAGCCCGCTGTGGAAGTAGGTTCCGTCGCCCAGGTTGGCAAACACATGCGCATCCCGGGTGAACGGCGCCTGGCCGACCCAGGTCACGCCCTCGCCGCCCATCTGGGTGAAGGTGCTGGTGGAGCGGTCCATCCAGACTGTCATGTAGTGGCAACCAATGCCGGCCACGGCGCGCGAGCCCTCGGGAACGCGGGTGCTCGTGTTGTGCGGGCAACCGCTGCAGAACCACGGGGCGCGATCGCCCGTTTCGGCTTTGGGCGCTGCCAACGCGCGCTCGCGCGCTTCGACGATGGCCAGGCGGCTGTCCATGCGGGCCACGACGTTGTCGGGCACACCCAGCTTCTTCAGCCGCTTGGCAATCGCCTTGGCAATGATGGCCGGCGTCAGGTCGGCCTTGGCGCGCAGCAGCCAGTTCTGGCTGGGGTTGGGCATGGACCATTCGCCGCACTGGCCGTTCTCGCCCTCGGCCTCGTCAAACTTGCCCAGTACGTTGGGGCGCACGTCGGCGCGCCAGTTGTACAGCTCTTCCTTGAGCTGGTATTCGATGACCTGGCGCTTTTCCTCGACGACCAGGATCTCCTGCAGCCCCTGCGCGAAGTCGCGCGTGATGGTGGCCTCCAGCGGCCACACCACGTTGACCTTGTGCACGCGGATGCCCAGCTGGCGGCAGGTGTCATCGTCCAGCCCCAGGTCGATGAGGGCCTGGCGCGTGTCGTTGTAGGCCTTGCCGCTGGCGATGATGCCGAAGCGGTCCTGCGGGCCCTGGATGACGTTGTAGTTGAGCTTGTTGGCGCGCACATAGGCCAGGGCCGCGTACCACTTGTAATCCATCAGGCGCGCCTCCTGCTCCAGCGGCGCGTCCGGCCAGCGGATGTGCAGGCCGCCCGGGGGCATGGCGAAATCTTCAGGCAGGACGATCTTCACGCGGTCCGGATCCACCGAGACGCTGCTGGACGACTCCACCACCTCCTGGATGGTCTTCATGCCCGACCATACGCCCGAGAAACGGCTCATGGCAAAGGCGTGCAGGCCCATGTCGAGGATGTCCTGCACGTTGCTCGGGAAGAACACCGGCGTGCCGCAGGCCTTGAAGATGTGGTCGCTCTGGTGCGCGGCCGTGCTGCTCTTGCTGATGTGGTCGTCACCGGCAATGGCGATCACGCCGCCGTGCTTTGCCGTGCCGGCCATGTTGGCATGCTTGAACACGTCGGAGCAGCGGTCCACGCCCGGGCCCTTGCCGTACCAGATGCCAAAAACGCCGTCGTACTTCTTGCTCTGCGGATACAAATCCAGCTGCTGCGTGCCCCACACCGCTGTGGCGCCCAGTTCCTCGTTCACGCCGGGCTGGAAGACGATGTGGTTCTCGGCCAGGTGCTTCTTGGCAGCCCACAGCGCCTGGTCGTAGGTGCCCAGCGGGCTGCCCCGGTAGCCGCTGATGAAACCGCCCGTGTTCAGGCCTTCTGCGGCGTCGCGCTGGCGCTGCAGCATGGGCAGGCGCACCAGCGCCTGCACACCGCTCATGAAGGCACGGCCTTCGCCCAGGGTGTATTTGTCTTCCAGCGTGACGGTTTCGAGGGCTTTGCGGATGTGTTCAGGCAGAGGTGCGTTCATGGCATTGTCTCCAGTGGCATTTTTGGTTTTCCGCACTTTGTGGGGCGGGGGTGGGGCAGGGTCTGCCGCCGTTCTAGGGGGGCGGCTCCAGTGTGCAGAGGAGTGTATGTCCCCAGCGCGGATATGTCTTTGCGTTCTGTGCCGCATTTCCGCTATTCTGCGAAAGGATCTTTCGCCTCAAGGCCATTCATTGAATACTCTGGACAAATTCGACCTTGCCATCCTTGGTGAACTGCAAAAAGAGGCGCGCCTGACGAACGCCGAGCTGGCCCAGCGCGTCGGTCTGTCGGCCGCGCCCTGCTGGCGCCGCGTGCGGGCGCTGGAGGAAGAGGGCTTCATCAAGGGCTACCGCGCCGAGATCGACCGGCGCAAGATCGGCCTGGGCGTGCTGGCCTTTGTGCGCCTGGACGCCGACCGCAACACTGGCGGCCTCACGCAGACCATGGAAGAGGCGATCCGCAAGATCCCCGAAGTGGTGTCGTGCCACTACATCAGCGGCACCGGCACGTTCGAGCTGCAGGTGGTGGCACGCGACCTGGACAGCTTTTCCCAGTTTGCGCGCGACGTGCTGCTGCACCTGCCCAATGTGAAGGACATGCACACCAGCTTTTCGCTGGGCGAAGTCAAGGCCAGCGGTGCGCTGCCGCTGAGCCACCTGCCCGGCAAACCATCCTGAAACTATGGTTTTGATAGCTTCAAGCGCTTGCTGGATAAGCGCGAAATGCCATTTTCACTCATATTTTCGAGGCCACAGCGCCCACAGCCGCAACCCCTGCTTGAGGCGCCCGGCCAGTTCTCCCGCCTCGGCTCCCCAGCCGGTGAAATAGTCGGCCCGCACCGCGCCCAGGATGGCGCTGCCCGTGTCCTGCGCCAGCACCAGGCGCTGCAATTGCGCCTGCGGCCCGCTCGAAGCCAGCCACACCGGCGTGCCGTACGGAATGCTCAGGCGGTCCACTGCGATCGAGCGCCCAGGCGTCAGCGCCACACCCTGGGCGCCACGCGGGCCAAAACCGGCATCCAGCGCATCCAGCGGCTCCTCCTTGAAGAACACGTAGCGCGGATTGCTCCACAGCAACTCGTTCAGCCGCTGCGGGTTGGCGGCAATCCACGCCTTGATGCCAGGCCAGGTGGCATCGCGCGTCAGGCCCTGGTCGAGCAGCCAGCGGCCCACGCTCTGGTAGGGCTGGTCATTGGTTCCCGCGTAGGCCACGCGCACCAGGCGCACCGAGCCGTCGGCCTCGGCGATGCGCAGACGCCCCGAACCCTGGATATGCAGCACCATGGCATCGACCGGATCACGCAGCCAGGCAATGGCCCGGCCCGCCAGCAGGGCCTGCGCCTCAGGCAGGGTGTCGATCTGCTGGCGTGTGTACCAGGGTTTGCGTGCGCCATGGCCTGCAGGCAGTCTGTACAGCGGCACGGTATAGCCGTTTCCGGGTTGGCGAGCGGCGTCGACAAGGGGTTCATAGTAGGCCGTCAGCAGGCCGTCGGCGCTGCCGTCCGGCGCCTCGACCCGGTAGGGCTGCAGGCGCGCCACCATCCAGGCGCGCTGTTCCTCGGGCGTAGCGATGCTGAGCCTGCGCACATCGCCACACAAGGCGGCAAACGGGGGCACGGGCCGCTCACAACCCCTGATCCACGCGTTCCAGGCTTCGTGCAATGCGTCCTCGGAGAAGCCGGGCAGCTCCGCCCAGCGCACCGGCACCCAGCGGCTTTTGGGCTGCACCAAAGGCGGAGGCAGCGGCCCCGTGTCGCCGGGCCATGCCGTGGGCGCTGGCGCGGTGGGACGGGGGACGCCGCCCGCATCGTCGGGCCCCGGGGCGGGGGGCGTGGAGCAGGCGGCCAGCGTTCCTACAATCAGGGCCATCGCCACAAGGCGCAGGAGAGTCCAATTCATGGTTCTGATTTTGCTTGAAGCGCTGGCGGCCCTGGTGGTTCTGGTGCTGATCGTCTGGTGGACGATGTTTTCGGGGCGCAAGGGGGGCGAAATCAGGCCGCCCCCGGACAACGATACAACACCACCGCCCCCGTAAAACCCAGGCAGATCAGCACTGACTGCAGGCACTGTCCTACAAGACGCCGTCTTGCCATCCGATACGCGGCGGACACCCTGTTTCCGACAATGGACTCCATGGCTCCGAGCGCGGCTCTGGGGCCGTCCGGCGGCACTGGCCGACCCTTCAAGGAGTATTTTGATGCGTAAACACCTCACACTGGGCGCAGCTGCGGTGGTATTGCTGCTCTCCGGCTGCGCCAACCTGGACATGACAGACACCCAGCGCCGCACTGCGACCGGCGCGGGCGTTGGCGCGCTGGCCGGCGCGGTGATCAGCTCTGCCACCGGCGGCCACGCGGGCACCGGTGCCGTGGTCGGCGCGGGCGTAGGCGCCCTGGGCACCTATATCTGGTCGCAGAACATGGAAAGACAAAAGCGCGAAATGGAGCAGGCGACACAGGGCACCGGCATTGGCGTGACGCAGACGGCGAACAACCAGCTCAAGCTGGACATCCCCAGCGACATTTCGTTCGACACCGGCCGCTCAGAAATCAAGGGCGACTTTGCCCCGGTGCTGGACCGCTTTGCCGTCGGCCTGCGCGACAACCCCAATACCAGCGTACACATCGTCGGGCACACCGACAGCACGGGCAGCGACGCCATCAACAACCCCCTGTCGGTAGACCGCGCCACCAGCACGCGCAACTACCTCACTGCACGCGGCGTGAGCGCCTCGCGCATCGAAATCGCAGGCCGTGGTTCGTACCAGCCCATCGCCTCCAACAACACGGAAGAAGGCCGCGCGCACAACCGCCGCGTGGAGATTTTCGTCGGCGAACGCCAGCGT
>JAMLIT010000017.1 GCA_023954035.1 Burkholderiaceae bacterium
CCGCCACCTCCGGGCGTGGTGACTTCAAACACGTCGCCCACCTGCATCTGCGCCTGGCCGATGTGATCCAGCCTCTCCACGCTGCCGTCCGCACGCAGCACGCGGTTGCGGCCGGGTGCGCCCGCGCTGCCGCCCGCCATGCCAAAGGCCGGATGAATGCGGCCGTTGGAGAGGATGCTGGCCGTCATGGGCTCCAGGAAGCGCACCCGCCGCAGCCCGCCGTCCCCACCGCGCCAGCGTCCGGCGCCGCCCGAGCCGCGCTGAATGGCAAAGCTCTCGAGCCGCACCGGAAAGCGAAACTCCAGCACCTCAGGATCCGTGAGGCGCGAATTGGTCATCTGCGCCTGGACCACACTGGTGCCGGGGAAGCCGCCGATCAAGCGGCCGGCATCGTCAAAAACACCGCCTGCGCCGCTGCCACCCGCGATGGTTTCGTAGTACTGGTGGCGTTCACTGCCAAAGGTGAAGTTGTTCATCGTCGGCTGGCTCGACGCCATTACGCCCAGCGCGCCGAACAAGGCGTTGGTGATGCAGGTAGAGGTTTCCACGTTGCCCGCCACCACCGAGGCCGGCGGATTCGGGTTGAGCATGCAACCGGGCGGGATCACCACCTCAATCGGCTTGAGGCAGCCGGCGTTGAGCGGAATGTCGTCGTCCACCAGGCAGCGAAACACGAACAGCACCGCCGCCATGCACACCGCCGTGGGCGCGTTGAAGTTGTTGCTCTGCTGCGGCGAGGTGCCGGTGAAGTCCACCACGGCGCTGCGCGCAGCGGCGTCGAGCCGAACCGACACGGTGATGTTCGCGCCGTTGTCGAGTTCCAGCGTGAAGCTTCCGTCCTGCATGCGTGCAGCCAGGCGGGTGATGGCGCGGCGCACCGATTCTTCGGCGTTGTCCTGTACATGGCCCATGTAGGCCTGCACCACGCTCAATCCGAACTGCTCGGCCATGCGGCGCAGTTCCTGCACGCCTTTTTCGTTGGCGGCAATTTGCGCTTTCAGATCGGCTAGATTTTGCTCAGGGTTGCGGCTGGGGTATTCGCCAGACCCCAGGAGCGCCAGGATCTCCGCCTCACGCAGCACGCCGGCATCCACCAACTTGAAGTTGTTGATCTGCACGCCCTCTTCCTCGATGCGCGTGGAAAACGGCGGCATCGAACCCGGCGTGGTGCCGCCCACGTCCGCATGGTGGCCGCGGCTGCCCACATAGAAGTTCGGTTCGCCGCTGTGGTCCAGGTACACCGGCGTGATGACGGTGATGTCGGGCAGGTGCGTGCCGCCGTGGTAGGGGTCGTTGAGCACAAAAACATCGCCCGGCTGCATGGCGCCTGCGTTCTCGCGGATCACCGTCTTGATGCTCTCGCCCATGCTGCCCAGGTGCACCGGCATGTGCGGGGCATTGGCAATGAGCTGGCCCTCGGCGTCAAAGAGCGCGCAGGAGAAATCAAGCCGCTCCTTGATGTTGACCGAGTAGGCCGTGTTCTGCAGTTGCAGGCCCATCTGCTCGGCGATGTTCATGAACAGGTTGTTGAACACCTCCAGCAGCACCGGATCCACCTGCGTGCCCACCGCGTGGCGCTGGGCACGCGGCACACGGCGCGTGAGCAGCAAATGGTCGTGGCGGGTCAACCGCGCCTCCCAGCCCGGCTCGACGATGGTGGTGGCGTTCTGCTCGGCAATGATGGCCGGACCGGCCAGCACATCGCCCGCACGCAGGTCACCCCGCACCACCAGCGCGGCGTCCTGCCAGGCGGGCAGCCCATCGGTGCCGGCGGTGTACATGCGGGTGCTGGCGCGGCGCGGCACCTCGCGCTCGGGGTGTACGGGCAAATCAGCTTCGGCCGGCGTTTCGCCAGGCAGCACGGCTTCGACGGACACCGCCTCAACCACCAGGCGCTTGCCCTGCATCACAAAGGCGTAGCGCTGGCGGTAGGCGGCCTCGAACGCTGCTACCAGCAGTTCCTGGCGAATGGCCACATCGTCCGAAGCCTGCGGCAAATGCGGCACCACCAAGGCGGCGTCGCTGCCCTCGTAGCGCAGGTGCACGCGCTGGTGGATGCGCAGCGCCTCTGCCTTGTGCTGCTGTGCCCCGTCCGGGTCGCCGGCCGGGCGCTGCGCCGCCAGCTCGTCGGCTGCGGCACGGCCCAGTTGCACCAGACTGGCCTCTACCTCGCTCAGGGCCTGCGGGTCCAGCAAGCGCTCGATGGCTTGCTCACGGATCACGTTCTGGTCCGCCAGGCCCATGCCGTAAGCCGACAGCACACCGGCGAGTGGATGGACCAGCACCTGCTCCATACCCAGCGCATCGGCCACCAGACAGGCGTGTTGGCCACCCGCCCCGCCAAAGCACTGCAGCGTGTAGCGGGTGACGTCGTAGCCACGCGCCACCGAGATCTTTTTGATGGCGTTGGCCATCTGCTGCACGGCGATCTGGATGAAACCATGGGCAACGTCCTCGGCGCTGCGGCCGGTCTCCGCGGCCAGGACGCCAAATTGGCGCGCCACCGCGTCGGCGTCGAGCGCCTCGTCCGCCGCCGGGCCAAACACCTTGGGGAAATGCGCCGGCTGGATCTTGCCCACCATCACATTGGCGTCGGTGACCGCGAGCGGCCCGCCGCGCCGGTAGCTGGCCGGGCCAGGGCTGGCGCCTGCGCTCTCAGGCCCGACGCGAAAGCGCGCGCCGTCAAAGCCCAGAATGGAGCCGCCGCCCGCCGCCACGGTGTGAATGCTCATCATGGGCGCGCGCATGCGCACGCCGGCCACCTGGGTTTCAAATTCGCGCTCGAAGCTGCCGGCGTAGTGGCTCACGTCGGTGGAGGTACCGCCCATGTCAAAGCCGATGACGCGGGTGTGCCCGGCAATTTCTGCCGTGCGCGCCATGCCCACAATGCCGCCGGCCGGGCCGGACAAGATGGCGTCCTTGCCCTGAAACGCTCCGGCATCGGCGAGACCGCCCGACGACTGCATGAAATACAGCGGCACGCCCGGCATTTCGCGCGCCACCTGGGCCACGTAGCGGCGCAGGATGGGCGAAAGGTAGGCGTCTACCACCGTGGTGTCGCCCCGGCCAACGAATTTCATCATCGGGCTGACCTCGTGCGAGCTGCTGATCTGCGTAAAACCCAGCTCGCGCGCAAGGCGCGCCGCAGCCTGCTCGTGCTGCGTATAGCGGTAGCCGTGCATGAAGACAATGGCCGCGCTTTGCAGGCCAGCGTCGCGCGCGGCCCAGAGGTGTTCGCGCAGATGCGCCTCATCCAGCGGCGTCACGACCTCGCCCTGCGCGCCGATGCGCTCGCTGGCCTCGACCACGCGGTCATACAGCAACTCGGGCAGAACAATGTGGCGCTCGAACAGGCGCGGGCGGTTCTGGTAGGCAATGCGCAGGGCGTCGCGAAAGCCCCGCGTGGTGATGAGCAGCGTGGGCTCGCCCTTGCGCTCCAGCAGCGCATTGGTCGCCACGGTAGTGCCCATCTTCACGCACTCGACGATTTCCGGGGTCACCGACTGGTCGCTCGCGAGCCCCAGCAGGTGGCGAATACCCGCCACGGCTGCGTCCGGGTACTGCTCGGGGTTCTCGGACAGCAGTTTGTGCGTCACCAGGCTGCCGTCAGGCCGCCGGCCAACGATGTCGGTGAAGGTGCCCCCACGGTCGATCCAGAACTGCCAGCGGGGGGAATGGGTGGGTTCGGTCATGGATTGTGCTCTCGGTTTGGTAGCTGGTGGCGCTTGCTGGACCTGCGCTGGAGGTCCATTTAAATCCAAATTCCTACAACGACGCTGCGGCGCGCGCCGCCTGGTCGTACATGCCCGAGAGCACGCGCAGCAAGCGCGCCAGCTCGCCGATATCACGGTTGAGCGCCTCGTCGGCGTTGAGGGCATCGATCAAACAGCTTTCGCGGATCTCCCGGTAGCGCTGCACATACGCTCGGCCAGGCTCGGTGGCGGCGTAGGTGACCTCCTTGCCACTCTTGGTCGACTGGACCACGCCCAGCGCCTGCAGCTTCTTGAGCGAGTAGTTGACCAGGTGCGTGTCCTCGACGTTCATGATGAAGCAGATGTCGGCCAGGCGTTTGTCGCGCGCGCGGTGCGTGACGTGGTGCAGCACCAGCACGTCCAGTGGCGTCAACTCCTTGAGCCCCGCCGCGGCCATGCAGTGGACGACCCAGCGATGGAAGGCATTGCCGGCGACGATGAGGCCAAACTCGAATTCGCTCATTTCGGCGCTGTGCGCCGACACGAGATGCGCCGAAGAAACGATGGGGCCCGATTCGGTCTTGGGGCGCTTTGATGGCTTCATCAAACAACTCCGGCTTGGCGCGGGCACGGGGTGTGCATGCGCGACTGCAGCGCTGGATTGTAGGGACCGCGTACGGCAATTTGTCGATAATTTATCGACGTTTAGTACAAACACCTAGAGGCCGCGACCGGGGCGCGCACTACATTCGAACGCTCTTTCCCCAACCCTAGCCGTGGAGTACGTCCCATGAAGCGTCGAATCTTTAGCACCGCAGCGCTCGGCCTTGCGCTGGCAGGCAGCCTGGCAAGCGCCCCTGTTTTCGCACAAACCCGCTGGGACCTCGCGGCGGCATACCCTGCCACCAATTTCCATTCGGAGAACATGGCGCAACTGGCGGCCGACATCGACAAGGTGACGGGCGGAGCGTTCAAGATCACCCTGCACGCCAATGCCTCGCTGTTCAAGGCGCCCGAAATCAAGCGCGCTGTGCAGGGGGCGCAGGCGCAGATGGGAGAGATACTGCTCGTCAACTTCCAGAACGAATGGCAGATCTACGGCGTCGATGGGCAGCCCTTCCTGGCCACCAGCTTCGCCGACGCCAAAAAGCTCTACGCCGCCCAGAAACCCATGCTGGAGAAAAAGCTGGGCGAGCAGGGAATGATGCTGTTGTACGCGGTGGCCTGGCCCCCTCAAGGCCTCTACACCAAGAAGCCGATCGAGACGGCCGCAGACCTCAAGGGCGTCAAATGGCGCGCCTACAGCCCGGCTACGGCGCGCATTGCCGAACTGGTGGGCGCCCAGCCCGTCACGGTGCAGGCGGCCGAATTCTCGCAGGCGCTGGCCACCGGTGTCGTCGATTCGACCATGACGTCGGGCGCCACCGGCGTGGACAGCAAGCTCTACGAACACCTCAAGTACTACTACGACCTGCAGGCCTGGCTGCCCAAGAACGCGGTCATCGTCAACAAAAAGGCGTTTGACGGTCTGAACAAGGGCAACCAGGAAGCGCTGCTCAAAGCCGGCAAGGACGCCGAAGAGCGCGGCTGGGCAGCGGCAGAAAAGGTGAACGACGAGACCCTGGCCAAGCTCAAGGCCAACGGCATGCAGGTGCTGCCGCCTTCGCCCCAGCTCAAGGCCGACATGGCCAAGGTGGGAGACACCATGCTCAAGGAATGGCTGGACAAAGCCGGCCCCGAAGGCAAGACCTTGGTAGACGCTTACCGCAGCAAGTAAAGCCCGCGCATGCGCCGCCTGCTCGATGGCATCTACAGCGGCGCGGCGGCGCTGGCGGCGCTGTGCATGGTGCTGCTGCTGCTGGCGGTGCTGCTGTCGATTGCCAGCCGGCAGCTGCACTTCCAGACCCCCGGCATCGACGCCTATGCCGGCTACCTGATGGCCGGCGCCGGGTTTCTGGCGCTGGCGCATACGCTCAAGCGCGGCGAGCACATTCGCGTCACGCTGGTGCTCAACCTGCTGCGTGGGCGCTGGAAAAAGGGCGCCGAGCTGTGGGCGCTTTCCGCCGCCACGCTGCTCGCCCTGCTGTTTGCCTTCTACAGCTGCAAGCTGGCCTGGCAATCGCACGTATTCAACGACATCTCCACCGGCAACGACGCCACGCCACTGTGGCTGCCGCAGATCGCCATGGCGCTGGGCACGGTGGTTCTGGCCATCGCCTTTGTCGATGAGCTGGTGCTTGAACTTCTGGGTCAGCGCGAGCCGCCGCACAGCAGCGAAGCGCTGCGCAACGAATAGGCGCGCGACTCCATGAGCGAGCTTGCCATCACCGGCCTGCTGATTGCCACGCTGTTTCTCATTCTGGGCAGCGGCGTGTGGATCGGCCTCACGCTCTCGGGCGTGGCCTGGATCGGCATGCAGCTGTTTTCGTCTCGCCCGGCGGGCGATGCGATGGCCGTCACCATCTGGGGCTCGTCGTCGAGCTGGACGCTGACCGCCTTGCCCTTGTTCATCTGGATGGGCGAAATCCTGTTTCGCACGCGCCTGTCGCAGGACATGTTCAAGGGGCTAGCACCCTGGGTGCAAGGCTTGCCAGGGCGATTGCTACACACCAACGTCATCGGCTGCACCATCTTCGCTGCCGTATCGGGCTCCAGCGCCGCCACCTGCGCCACCATCGGCAAGATGACGCTGCCCGAGCTCACCCGCCGGGGCTATCCCGAGCACATGGTGGTGGGCACGCTGGCGGGTTCGAGCACCCTGGGGCTGCTCATACCGCCGTCGATCATCATGATCGTCTACGGAGTGGCGGCCGACGTATCGATCTCGCAGCTCTTCATTGCCGGCGTGCTGCCGGGCATTCTGCTGGCCGCGCTGTTCTCGGGCTACATCGCCCTCTGGGCGCTGCGCCACCCGGAGCAGATTCCTCAAGCGGACGAGCGCCTGTCGTTCACCCAAAAGCTGGCCGCTTCGCGCAGCCTGATTCCGGTGGTGCTCCTGATTGCCGCCGTGCTGGGCAGCATCTACACCGGCATTGCCACCGCCACCGAGGCGGCGGCCGTGGGGGTGACCGGCGCGCTCATTCTCTCTACCCTGCAGGGATCGATGAACTGGGCGACCTTCAGGGACGCCTTGATGGGCGCCACGCGCCTGTACTGCATGATTGCGCTGATCCTGGCCGGTGCAGCCTTCCTGACGCTGTCCATGGGCTACATCGGCCTGCCGCGCCATCTGGCCGAATGGATTGCCTCGCTGGGCCTGAACCAGGCGCAGTTGGTGGCTGCACTGGCGGTTTTCTTCATCGTGCTCGGCTGCTTTCTCGACGGCATCTCCATGGTGGTGCTGACCATGGGCGTGCTGATGCCCACGGTGCAGGCGGCGAACATCGACCCGCTGTGGTTTGGCGTGTTCGTGGTGCTGGTGGTCGAGATGGCGCAAATCACCCCACCCGTGGGCTTCAACCTGTTTGTGCTGCAGGGCATGACGGGCCGCCAGCTCCCCTGGATCGCGCGCGTCACGCTGCCCATGTTCCTGCTGATGTGCGTGGCCGTGGCCATCGTCTACCTTGTCCCCGGCATCGCCACCTGGCTGCCGCAGCAGATGAGCGCTCGCTGAGGCAAGCTACCATCGCGCTCCATGCTCAACGTGCTTTCCATTTGCGCCGGTGCCAGCCTGGGCGCCCTGGCCCGCTGGCGCTTGGGCCTCTGGCTCAGTCCCGGCGGGCTGCTGCCCTGGGGCACGCTGGCGGCCAACCTGGTGGGTGGCTACTTGATCGGAATCGCAGTGGGCGTTTTTCAGGTACTGCCACAGCTGGATCCGGCCTGGCGGCTGGCCCTGATCACCGGATTTCTCGGTGCTCTGACCACGTTTTCCACTTTTTCTGTGGAAATCGTGGAGATGCTGCAGCAGCAGCGCGCGCTGCTCGCATTCGCCAGCGTGGCCCTGCACCTGGGCGGTTCGCTGCTGCTGACCTGGCTGGGTTTGCAGACCGTGGCGCTGGCCCTGCGGACCTGAATCAGGCAACCTGCAAGGGGACGAGGCGCAGCCACACCCGCGCCCAACCGCTTGCCGGATGCTGCGCCGGCTGGGGTGACTGGCCCGGCTCCAGCTCCATGCTGGCGCCGCAGGCCAGCACCTCTTCCAGCAGCACGCGCAGTTCCATCCGGGCGAGCGGCGCACCGGGACACACGTGAATGCCTGCGCCCCACAGCAGATTGGCCGACTGGTTGCGCTCGGGTCGGTATTCCAGCGCGGCGTCAAAGGCGCTGGGATCGCGATTCGCGGCTGGCCAGTGCAGCGTCACGCGCGATCCGGCCGGCAAATGCCGCCCACCGATGTCCACCGGGCAGGTGGTCACGCGCCGGTTGGTCGCCAGCGGCCCGCGCAGGCGCAGGATTTCTTCCACCGCGGCAGGAATGGCCGCTGCGCGCGCGCGCAGCTGTGCCTGCACAGGCGCGTGGTGCGCCAGCCAGTCGCACAAAATGCCTACCGACGCCGCCATGGTGCCGATCTCGCCCGCTGTCCAGTTGCGCAGGATGCTGGCGATCTGCGCGTCCGTCAGCGCCGCACCATCAACCTTCTCCTGCATCAGCGCGCAGGTGAGGTCGTCGGCCGCTCGCGCAGCGGCGCCAGCGGCTCGGCGGCGGTCGAGCTGCGCCGACACCATGGCCTGAAAGCGCGCGGCCAGCTTGCCGTGCGCTTCGCCGTCCTGTGCCAGCGTCGCGGCGTGGCTCTCCTGCATCCACTGCGCGAGCGCCGCATGGTCGTCGTCCTGCCAGCCCAGAAAGTCGCACTGCGCTGCCAGCGCAAACGGCAAGGCCAGCGCGCCCATCCATTCGACCGTCTGTCCGCGCGGCAGTTGCGCGACCAGACGGCGTGCGATGGCCCGGCACTGCGGCTCGAATGCATCGACGCGGGCCTGGGAAAAGTACGGTTCAATGGCCTGCCGATAGGCCGTGTGCTGCGGCGGGTCCATGCCATTGGGCACGGCCACGTGGCGCGAGACGATGCTGCTGAACGTGGCCGGGTCTTGCACGGCACGCTGCACGTCGGCGTGGCGAAACAACGACCAGTGCAGCGCCTGGCTCCAGGCGACCGGGCACTGCGCGCGCATGCGGTCGGCCGTGGCCTGCGGATCGCGCTGCGCGCCGGTCGAGAGCGGCTCCCAATCGGGTGGAGGATGGCTTGGCATGCGGGTATTTTCCGGCATCTCCATGGCCGCGACGTGCGCAGCCGCCAGCGAAGGATCGGAGCGGCCCGAAAACGTGCAAAATTTCTATCTCTTTCATAGCTGGCATCGCTTGCCGGTCGTGCGCAAAGGGCACTTTTGCCCAGAGTTTCCCATCTGGCCCCTGGCCAGCGCAAAAAGACAACCATGAACGCCCCCACCCACTTGAGCGATCGCAAGCTCACCGACGCCCTGGCCGAATTGCACGCAGATCCGGCCGACACGTCGGCCATGCAGCCACATTCGGACCGCCTCGCCTTCACCGACACCGAATTCCTGCTGCGCCGCGAGACGCGTGGCATCCGCTTTCAGCTGGAACTGCTCAAGCCCGATCTGGGACAGGCCGCGCAGGGCATTGAGAACACCATCGTGGTCTACGGCAGCGCACGCTTTGTCGCGGCCGACGAGGCCGCTGCACTGCTGGCCGCGGCCCAAGCCAGCGGCGACGCGCCGACCATTGCCCGGGCCGAGCGCGCCATGCGCAACGCACGCTATTACGAGCTGGCGCGCGAATTCGCCCGCATCGTGGCCGAGCACAGCAACCGCCAGGAGCTGGCCAACCGCGTCTACGTATGCACCGGCGGCGGCCCCGGCATCATGGAAGCGGCCAACCGGGGCGCCAGCGAAGCGGGCGCGTTGACCGTGGGCCTGAACATCGCCCTGCCGCACGAGCAGGGAAGCAACCCCTACATCACGCCTACGCTGAGCTACCGATTCCACTACTTCGCGCTGCGCAAAATGCATTTCATGATGCGCGCCAAGGCCCTGGTGGCCTTTCCTGGCGGTTTCGGCACCATGGACGAACTGTTCGAAGTGCTGACGCTGGTGCAGACCGGCAAGTCCAAGCCCGTACCCATCGTTCTGTTTGGCGCCGATTTCTGGAACAGCCTGGTGAACTTCCAGGTGCTGGTAGACACTGGGACCATTGCGGAGGAAGACCTGGCCTTGTTTCACATCACCGACGATCCGCACGAGGCCTGGCAGCGCATCCGGGATTTCTATCGGCTGTAGCAGGGTCGAGCAGCGCTACTCCCGCTCCTCGTCCACATCCGGCAGCGCAAGCTCGCCAGGCCCCGGCACAGCGATGCCTTGTGCCTCGGGCGCAGGCAAATCCTGCACGTCGCGCAGCCGCCGCTGAATGGCACGGGTGCGCACGTCCACCTGCTCGAAGCGCTTGGCAGCAGCGTCGATGGATTTCTTGGTGGCTTCGACCACCTCGCCGAACTTGCTGAATTCGGTTTTCACCGTGCCCAGCAGCGCCCAGACTTCGGACGATCGCTTCTCGATCGCCAGGGTCTTGAAGCCCATTTGCAGGCTGCTCAGCATGGCTGCCAGGTTGGCCGGACCGGTAATCATGACGCGGCAGTCGTTTTGCACCGCTTCGACCAGGCCGGGCCGGCGCATGACCTCGGCAAACAGGCCTTCGGACGGCAGGTAGAGCACGGCAAAGTCGGTGGTGTGCGGGGGCGAGACATATTTGGCACAGATCTTCTTGGCTTCGAGGCGGATGGACGCCTCGAAGGCGTTGCCAGCGGAAGCGATGGCCGGTTTGTCCGCTGCCTCCTGGGCATCCTGCAGGCGCTGGTACTGCTCCACCGGGTACTTGGCATCGATGGGCAGCCAAACGGGCGCTTCGTGCGACTTGCCGGGCAGGCGGATTGCGTATTCCACCATTTCGTCGCTGCCCGGCACGGTCTTGATGTTGCGGCCAAACTGCTCGGGCGTGAGCACGTTGTCGATGATGGCGCCCAGCTGCATCTCGCCCCAGGTGCCGCGCGACTTCACGTTGGTCATCACGCGCTTCAAGTCGCCCACGCTGCCGGCCAGGGTCTGCATCTCGCCCAGGCCCTTGTGCACCTGCTCCAGCCGCTCGCTCACCAGCTTGAAGGATTCGCCCAGGCGCTGCTCCAGCGTCGCGTGGAGCTTTTCGTCCACCGTGCGCCGCATTTCTTCCAGTTTGGTCGCGTTGTCGGTCTGGATGGCAGCCAGGCGCTCGTTGAGCGCCGTGCGCAACTGTTCGGCACTTTGCTGGCTGCCCTGCACCAGGCTGCTCAGCTGCTGGTGCACCGATTCCTGCAGCGAAGAGAACTGCGTACGCAGCTGCTGGCTGTTGTCACCGAGCTGGTCGCGTAGCGTGTTTGCCATACCGAGAAGCTGGGTGTGGATGTCGGCTTTGAGCGAATCGAGCGATTGGCGCGTAGCCTGGGTCAGTGCCTCGAAGCGCTCCTGAATGCGCTCCTGGGCCTGCGCGCTGCTGTGCGCCAGCGCCTCGCGCGACTTCACGCTCTCGGCGGCCAAGGCGCCGGTGGTCGCCACCAGTTCGGTGCGAAATGCCGCCAGCGTGACCGCCAATTCACCGCGCGCCTCCCGCGATTCCCCCACGGCCTGCGCCAGACGCTCGTCCACGGCTTTGCGCAGCGCCTCCTGCGCCGCGTGTGTGGTCTGGGTAAAGCCGCGAAGCTGCTGGCCCATGGCATCAAGTGCACCGTCGTTTTTGGCGACGGCCAATTGCGTGGCCAGGCCTGCCTGCTCCAACGCCTGCAGGCGCGCCAGCCATTCGGGCGGCAATTGCACGCGTGGCTGGCGCAGCAGCAATGCCAACAGCAGCAACAGCACCCCGGCCAGAGCGCCCAGGATGAGCCAGGTATCGGAACTCATTTCACTGCATTTTTAATAGCTACCAACGCATATAAATAAAGCGCCAGAGGCCAATTTTTATCGAATTTTCTTATGCACCGGCGCGTTCACCGGGCTCGGCAATGGCTGCCCGGAAAAAAAGGCCAGCAGGTTGTCGGCGGCCTTGTCGGCCATGGCCCGGCGCGTCGCCAGGGTGGCACTGGCGATGTGCGGCGTGAGCACCATATTGGGTTGCGCCAGCAAGTCGGGATGCACGCGCGGCTCACCTTCAAACACGTCCAGACCGGCGGCAGCAATGCGGCGCGCGCGCAGGGCTGCGGCCAAGGCGGCATCGTCCACGATGCCACCCCGGGCAATGTTGACCAGCGTGGCCGTGGGCTTCATGCGCGCAAGCTCGGCCGGCCCAATGGCGTGGTGCGACTCTGCGCTGTAGGGCAGCACCAGCACCAGGTGGTCGCTCTGCGCCAGCAACTCGTCCTTGCTGACATACTGCGCGGCGCACTGCGCCTCCAGCGCGGGGCCCAGGCGGGAGCGGTTGTGGTAGATCACCCGCATGCCAAAGCCGTGCGCCCCGCGCCGGGCAATGCCCTGGCCGATCCGTCCCATGCCCAGGATGCCCAGGGTGCTGCCGTGCACTTCGGCGCCGGCAAACAAGTCGTAGCGCCACTTGTTCCACTGGCCCGCGCGCAGGTAGTGCTCGGACTCGGTGATGCGCCTGGCCGTTGCCATGAGCAACGCAAAGCCAAAATCGGCCGTGGTTTCCGTCAGCACGTCGGGCGTGTTTGTCGCCTGCACGCCAGCGGCCGTCATGGCGTCGATGTCGAAATTGTTGAAACCCACTGCCATGTTCGCCACCACGCGCAGCCGCGGGCAGGCGGCCAGCAACGCCGCGTCGATGCGTTCGGTGCCTGTCGTCAGTGCGCCGTCCTTGTCGGCCAAACAGCGCGCCAACTCGGCCGTGGTCAGAACCTCATCCTCCTGATGGGCCTCGACGTCGAATGCCTCGCGCAGGCGCTCGAGCACCTCGGGGAATACCGCGCGGGCGACAAGGATACGGGGCCGCGGCGTCAGAACCATATGAAGGTGATGGCCACGAAGAGCGGCAGCAGGATGGCGCCGGACCACAGCATGTAGCCAAAGAAGCTGGGCATGTTGACGCCGCGGTCTTCCGCAATCGCCTTGACCATGAGGTTGGGCGCGTTGCCGATGTAGGTGTTGGCTCCCATGAACACGGCGCCGGCCGAGATCGCCGCCAGCGTGGGGGCCAGCGTGGTCATCAGCGTGGCCGGATCGCCCCCTGCCGTGTTGAAGAACACCAGATAGGTCGGCGCGTTGTCAAGAAAGGACGAAAGCACCCCCGTAGCCCAAAAGTACATCGCCGGCAAGGGTTCCCCGCTCGGACCCGTCACGGCGCTGACGACGGCGCCAAACGGTCCGCTCACACCCGCCTTGAGCATGGCAATCACCGGGATGATGGTAAGGAAAATGCCGGCAAAGAGCTTGGCCACTTCCTGCATGGGTGCCCAGCCAAACTGGTTGGCTTCATGCACGCGCGCCGGCGTGATCCACAGCGAGAGCCCGGTGACCACCAGCAAGCCGAGGTCGCGCACGATACCGGGCAAGCCGACCTCGGTGCCGGCAATGTTGAAGACCACCGAAGACTTCCAGAAACCACTGAGCAGCACCAGGCCCACCACAGCGCCCAGAAGCACAAAGTTGAGCTTGCCGTCAAAGCCGATACCGCGCGTGTCGGGCGTCGGGTCGGGCGCTGCCGTTTCGCCGCTTCGATGAAAGAACCAGGTGTCGATGGCAAAGAACAAGGCCAGCAACACGCCGACGAGGAACAAGGTTTCCGGAAAAATGTGGCTCACCGTCCAGAAAAAATCCACGCCCTTCAAGAAACCGAGAAACAGCGGCGGGTCGCCCAGGGGCGTGAGCGAGCCGCCGGCGTTGGAGACGATGAAGATGAAGAACACGACGACATGCGCCTTGTGCGTGCGGTTGTCGTTGGCGCGAATCAGTGGGCGAATCAGGAGCATCGACGCGCCCGTGGTTCCCATGAAACTTGCCAGCACCGCGCCAATGGCCAGAATGGCGGTATTGAGCATGGGGCTGCCATGCAGGTTGCCGCGGATGTAGATGCCGCCGGCCACCGTGAACAAGGCCGTCAACAAAATCACGAACGGCAGGTATTCGGCCAACAAGGCATGCACCAGGCTCACGCCGGCCGCGCCACCCCCAAAAACCAGTGCAAACGGCACGAAGAACGCGAGCCCCCAGGCTGCTGCGACCTTTCCATAGTGGTGGTGCCAGAAGATGGGTGCCAGCAAGGGCATCACCGCAATCGACAGCAGCAGCCCGGCAAACGGCACGCCCCACCACAGTGCCAGCGCTGCACCGTCGAGCTCGGCGGCGTGCGCCAGTGTGGGCAGCACCAGAAAAGCGAGCAGAGCGCCTCTGCGCAGAAATGTCATGGCTTGGTCTCCCTTGGTGTTATTCAAGAAACCGCGCTGCGCGATGGCGCAGCGCGATGGCACCGCCAAGTGTAGGCGGCCGTGGTACTTACGCCCGTTGCAGCAGCGCGAGGACAGCTTGCAGAGACGCAGGAAGCAGCACCGGCTTGCGCGTCTGGCGATCCACGTAGACGTGGACGAAATGGCCTGCTGCTGCCGTCAGCGCCCCGTCCTGCGCAAACAGGCCGACCTCGTAGCGCACGCTGGAGCGGCCCAGGTGCGCCACGCGGATGCCGGCATCAATCTGCTGCGGAAAGGCCAGCGGCGCAAAGTAATTGCACTGTGTCTCGACAACCAGTCCAATGGTCTGGCCCGCGTGGATGTCGAGCGCGCCTGCTTCGATCAAATGCGCGTTGACCGCCGTATCGAACCAGCTGTAATAGACGACATTGTTGACGTGGCCGTACACATCGTTGTCCATCCAGCGCGTGCTGATGCTGCGAAAGACCCGGTACGCACTGCGCGGCTCAGGCGCCGCGCGGGAAGGAGAGGCGTTGGAACTCATGGGGCGACATTCTGCCAGCCACCTTTTTTGCGCAGGCGACAAGGGCTTTGCGCCTGCTGAAACGCACTCAGGTGTTTCAGTATGTTGCAATGCAGCAAAAATACTTGCAATTGCACGGGATTACCCTAAAATAGCGCTCATGCTGCACTGCAACATGCCATCCGGAATGACCAGCGCAGATATTTCGAGTCCCGTTTTTTCGGGACCCTTACATCGACTGGAGAAAATGACATGTCCCTGACCCCTGAACAAATCCTCGCCGCACACAAGGCCAATATCGAAACCCTGTTTGGCCTGACCAACAAGGCCTTCGAAGGCATGGAAAAGCTGGTGGAACTGAACCTCACGGCCTCGCGTGCCGCGCTGAACGAAGCTGCTGCGCATACCCGCGCCGTGCTGAGCGTGAAGGACGCGCAAGAACTGGTCGCCCTGCAGGCAAGCCTGTTCCAGCCCCTGGCGGAAAAGGCTGCTTCTTACAGCCGCCACCTCTACGACATCGCTTCGGGCACCGGCAACGAGTTTGGCAATGCCATGCAAGCCCAGACGGCCGAAGCCCAGAAGAACTTCACCGACCTCGTCGAGACGGCATCCAAGAATGCTCCGGCTGGCTCGGAAACCGCCGTTGCCGTCATGAAAAGCGCCGTCTCGGCCGCCAACAATGCTTTTGAGTCGGTGCAAAAGGCCGTCAAGCAAGCGACCGACGCTGCCGAAGCCAATTTCAACGCCGTGGCCGCCACAGCCTCGGAAGCTGCCAAGTCTGCTGCTCCCCGCAAGCGTTGATTTGCACCCGGCGGCGCACGCGCCGCTTTGGTCTGCAGCGCAAAAAGGCCCGACATGTCGGGCCTTTTTTTATCAGCCATTGGCGCGGAATGCATTTGCCACCATGTCGACTCCGTTTTTTTCCAATAGATAGGAATGCGTCGCGTTTGCGTTATCATCCATTTTTCACTTGCATCCCATTCACAATGAAGCCAAACGCCCTTTTCCGCTGGATGGCGCCGCTGATGGTGCTGGCTGGTCTGGCCGCATCCGCGCATGCCGAAGAAGCCGTTGTCAACCTGTATTCCGCTCGCCACTACGCAAGCGACGAAGCCCTGTACGCCGGGTTCACCAAAGCCACTGGCATCAAGGTCAATCGCGTGGACGCAGACGACGCGGGCATCATTGCCCGATTAAAGGCCGAAGGCGAAGCCTCGCCGGCCGACGTGATCCTGCTGGTGGACGCCGCGCGCCTGTACCGTGGCGAAAAGGAAGGACTCTTCAAACCTATCCAGTCCAAAGCACTCAACAGCGCCATTCCGGAAAACCTGCGCAGCCAGCCGGCAGCCGACGGCGGCATTTCATGGTTTGGCTTGTCGACGCGCGCCCGCATCATCGTCTACAACAAGGCCAAGGTGCAGCGGGACGACGTGGATACCTACGAGGAGCTTGCCGATCCCAAGAACAAGGGCAAGCTGTGCATCCGATCCGGCTCCCATCCCTACAACCTGAGCCTGTTCGGCGCAGTCAACGAGCACCTTGGACCCGAGAAAACAGAGGCCTGGCTCAAGGGCGTGGTCGCCAACCTGGCGCGCGACCCCAAGGGCGGCGACACCGACCAGATCAAGGCAGTAGCCTCGGGCGAATGCGACATTGCGGTGACCAACAGCTACTATCTGGCACGCCTGATGCGCTCCTCCAAGCCTGAAGATGTGGCAGTGGCCAACAAGGTCGGCGCGGTGTTTCCCAACCAGCAAAGCTGGGGCACGCATATGAACATTGCCGGCGGAGCAGTGGCGCGCCATGCCAAGCACCCGGAAAACGCCGTGCGCTTCCTGGAATACCTCGCCACCCCGCAAGCACAGAACCACTTTGCCAATGGCAACAACGAGTGGCCAGCCGCCAAGGGCATTGAACTGGAAAACCCCGCGCTGCAGGCCATGGCGGGAGGCAAGCCCTTCAAAAGCGAAACCATCCCGATCAGCGCCGTGGGCGCGCACGTGGGCGCGGTACAGCAAATGCTCGATCGCGCAGGCTTCAAGTAATCAGCCAGCGCGTTCCGAAAAGCCGCTTCGAATGCAGAGGCGGCTTTTTTTTCCTCTATCGACTTCCCTCATAATTGACGTTTACGTCAACGTCACATACAGGAGAGCGGGCATGCAGATCAAAGGCAAGGTATTCATCGTCACCGGCGGCGCTTCGGGGCTGGGCGAAGGCACTGCGCGGCGGCTGGCAGCACAGGGTGCTACCGTCGTGTTGGCCGATATGCAGGCCGACAAGGGCGAGGCGGTGGCCAAGGACATCGCCGGCGCCTTCGTGCGCTGCGACGTCAGCAGCGAAAGCGACGGCCAAGCAGTGATTGCGAAGGCGGTATCGCTAGGCAAGCTGATGGGCCTGATCAACTGCGCCGGCATCGCGCCGGCTGAGAAAACCGTGGGCAAGAACGGCGCGCATTCGCTCGCTGCGTTCAGCAAAACCATTACCGTGAACCTCATCGGCAGCTTCAACATGATTCGACTGGCCGCCGAGGCCATGGCGAAGAACGAAGCCGAGGACACGGGCGAGCGCGGCGTGCTGATCTCGACCGCCAGCGTCGCCGCCTACGACGGCCAGATCGGCCAGGCGGCCTATTCGGCATCCAAGGGCGGCGTGGTCGGGATGACGCTGCCCATCGCGCGCGACCTGGCCCGCAGCGGCATCCGCAACATGACGATTGCCCCGGGCATCTTCGGCACGCCCATGCTTTTCGGCATGCCCCAGGAGGTGCAGGACGCGCTGGCGGCCAGCGTCCCCTTTCCGAGTCGACTTGGAACGCCCGAGGACTACGCCAAGCTGGTGCAGCACATCATCGAGAACGACATGCTCAACGGCGAGGTGATCCGGCTGGACGGCGCCATCCGACTCGCGCCACGCTGACCGCCTGGCTCCTCGCCAAACGAAAAAGCCCCGTAATTCAATGAATTACGGGACTTTGTGGGATACCGACACGCCTGCCCTCGCCCTGGGCTCGAAACCGACGGGGCCGTAACACCTACGTCTTTCAATCGCGCCCGCACCGGGACACCATCCGTATCTACATCGGCACCGCTGCCGAATAAACCCTTGAGGCCGCTCGCACGAAGGCGCAGGGATTGAAGACGATGGTGGACAGTGGCACCGATCCCCGCGAGGTTGATCGCCAGCAACAGGCTGCCCGCACAGCCGAGAAGCTTGCCGCTGCCGTGCAAGCTTTGACCGTGGGCGAGGTTTGGGCTGCGTACTTCGAAGCCCGCCGCCCGCACTGGGGCGACCGCCACTACAAAGAACACCTCTTGCTGGTCAAGCCCGGTGGCGTGCCATCCAAGCGGGCTGCCGGTGGAATGACTGCGCCGGGCCGTGCTGAGTGCTGCCGGATTGCATTTGGCTGTGACACGGCAGGACAGCGCCCACGCTTGACCATTTCACGCGGCCGGGACTAGGGCGATTGCCGGAAATCCAGCACTTAAGAAAACGATAATTCGATAGATTTATTCGGTATTTCCGGTGGCCGATGGCCTTCGTTGATTGATAGCCCCCCTCTAGGGCTCGACAGCAATGGCCGTATGAAAAGAATGGGACTCCATAACAGCCGACCCGGCTGTGATCCTGGAGCAACCCATGGATGCGTCCACCCACCAAAGCACCGAAACACGCCGCGCAGCTACTGACCCCCAGAAATTCCCGCCGCTGAAAACTGGTCAACCGTCCCCAGTGCCGACCGAGCAGGCTGCGTACTACCTCAACCGCCGTCCGCAAACACTTCGTGGCTGGGCCATGAATTCTGGGACCGGGCCGGTTCCCTGCATTCGTATTAACGGTCGCCTGGCCTGAAGCGTGGTGGAACTGCGCCGCGTGTTGGGGCAGCTGAAATGACCGCCGCCATCAACCACTTGCTGCTGCGGGTCGGGTACGCAGCGCCTTCTCGCTGGTTTCGCAAGGGGCGTCGTACATGATCGCTCAAGGCCACCACCGACATTCTTGGCGCCATCCAGGTAACGCTTGGCTATGAGCCGCAGCATCTGGAGCCGGGCCGATTTTGCCGCTTTGGTCCGCGCAAATCTGGCTGGGCCAAACGGTTCGCTGACTGCCTTGGTGGCGTGTTTGGCGACTACCGTCAGAACCTCAGCCGGGACCGGAGCGCCCGCCAAGCGCGGCAACAGTCACCTGCCGAAAATGGCGGCAATGCGCAGTCACGTCGAGCAGGCCGCTCGTGAGCGCGAAGCAGAACAACGAGCTCAGTGGGTCAAAAATGCCGAGCGCAATGCCGCTCATACACACCAAGAAATCTGAGGCGCCCGTGTCTCGAATGGCCGCTATCGAGTTGGTGCTGCAGGCCTCAATTTGGGCAATTTGCCTACAGATTGCCTACAGGCCTCCAAAAAGCAAAAAGGTTTGCTGCAAACTTTATAGCAACAAACCCTTGCACGTACTGGCGGGAGGGTGTCATTCACAAAAATGCTTGAAACCCGCATGAATGCTGGATTCTTGCTTTCGACTTCTCAGAAATGCCCCCAAAAGTGCCCCCTCTGCGCAACAGTCACGCCCTCCAGCGCCCCGTACGCAGCAGCTCAGCAGCCACCACCTGAACATCAGCCCACCGCACCTGCAGCACATGCAAGGCCACTTGCTGAGCATACGCATGCGCGCCACTGGCGTGACAGCCAAAGGCCGGGCGCAGCATTTCGTCGGCTCGTTGGAAGTCAGTGGCGCCAGGGTAGTGAACCGGCCCGGCCCAGGGCGTGCCGGACTCGATCAGCTCAGCCATAACGCCAGCATGAAACACCGCTGCAGCCGTGGCGGCCAAAACCCCGGATTCGTCCGGGCCGGGGTCGGGTAGCTGGGCGAAGGTTTCGCGGGCGGGCCAATGCGCCGCGCCGGTCACGCGCCCGTCATCGGTGGCGGCAATGGTGGCCTCTGGTGGCAGCAGCCCAACCCACTGCATCAAGATGATGTGCCCGGCTTCGTGTACGGCAGCTTGCCGCAGTGGGTCGCGCAGTGTGGGGCGGCTCTGCCAGGATTGCACGCGGCGCAAGGTGGTGGCGCTGGGGTATGGGTGGGGCAGCATTCTGAGGGGGGAAAGGTGGCCTGGTCGCAGCGCCCCACAACAAAGCGCGTCCGCATCCGGCCATGTCACGCAGATCAGCCGCCCTGCGTGACGCGGTGCCCCGAAGGGCTTTCCCGTGGTTATTTACGCCAGGTCGCTGCCGCCTCGGACGATACCGGTGCGGCGTAGGAATGCCGCGCCCATGTCGGCAGTAACGCGAATGCCGGTGCCGTCCGTGTCGAACGAAACCTTGTGCTCCAGGCGCAGCGGGGTGGGTGTGCCAGCCAGGCGCAGCACGCTCACCACCGGGTGGAATGCCGGGTCAGGCAACACAAACCAGCGCGCCGCAGGCAGGCCAGCCAGGGCGGCTACCTTGAGAGATAGGCCAGCGTCCAGCACGGACTTGCGGGCGGCGTATTCCAGTTCTGGCGAGACGACAAGATGGGCGGCGCGCAGGTTCAGGGCGTTCCCGGCTGCACTTTCCTGGTTGCGCAGCATGCCCATGGCAGCACCCAGGGCAGCGCCGTCCAATGCGGTCTTGGTGGTGTTTGCATCGCTGAACATGGCGGCGCCATCATCCATGAGGGGATTGCCGCCCAGGGTGTCGGCCACGATGGCGGCCTCCTTTTGTGCCGCGTGGGCACCGACAGCAGCGAACACGGTTTTGAGGGCGCCCAACTGGTCGTTGATGATCAGGTGACGCGAAGCCCAGACGATGCGGCCAAAGGTGGTTAGCTGCACAGCTGCGCCGCCTGCTGCGACAAACGCAGCGCCTTGGGCAATCTCGGCAAACTCGCTCATGGGCTGCATGTCGAGGTCGCCATCGATGCTCGGTAGGGTTTCTTCCTTGAAGCCCTCCACCTCGGTGCTGGCGGTGAATTGCAGGTGCTCCTGCGCAGCGGCATCAAACGCGGCAACCGTCACATTTTTGGCGCCGTTTGCCAGCAGGCGGGCAAAGTCGGCAGAGCGCAGGCCACGGGCCATAACAGCCATGTCGCCTTCGGTGTCGGTGGGCTTGCGCAGCTTGGCGCCGATGGTGTAGGCGATATGGCGGGCGCTGAGGCTTTCGGCCAGTGGGTGCGTGGTGCTGGTGGGCGCAGCGCCCATTTGCAGGGCGAAGAAATCAGGCGCGGCGGCCAGGATTTCAGCGGGTTTGATGGTGGTGGAGTGCATGGGGTTGTCCTTTCGTGTTGTCCCCATGTTCCAGCAAACCCACTGCCCGCGCTGGTGTTTTTGGTCAGTAAAGCAGCAGCAGCGAATACAGCTTTCGAGGGCTGCGCAGAGGGCGAGCGCCGCTCACCTGGTAGGCCCGCCACAACGCTGATTCATGAGGGCTGAGGGGTAGGTCTTGCCCCGCCCGTAACGCGGGCAGCAAGGCCAGTTCAAAGCGTTTGACAGCCTGCGCCAGTTGCTGCGCGTTCTGCCAAGTGGTGGCACCGTCTGTCACCAGCTCCTGCGCGGCCTGCATCAATGCGTCGTTGCGGGCGCGTATGCGCTGCGGCAAGGTCAACCCCAGGCACGCAGCCACCGCGCCATCGTTCGCGCAGGTCAGCAGCTTGCGCGCCAGCTCGGGGGGCAGGTGCACGGGCTGGCCTGTAGCGGCGTCAAGCACGATTTCAGCGGCGGCGGTCATGGGGCGGCCCCTTCGCTGCGCAGCTGCAGCACCAGCATGTGGGTGCCGCTGCCTCTCGCCTGGTGGCGGGCGCGCTCGATCATGTTCAACAGCTTCTCTCCGGGCAGGCGCCGCACCGGCGGAAGAACGTTCTTGATGGCCTTGACGCCCACCACCTCGCAATCGGGCACGCGGGGTGGGATGCAGAGCAATCGCAGTGTGGTGGTCATGTTGCGGCCTCCTGGTTCGGCTCGGTGCCGTGGTCGTCGTCGTCCGGGTCGGTCAGCATGGCGTCGATGCGGTCGAACACCGCGCGCTCAGTGCTGCGGATCCATTCGTTGCGAGCGCTGGCAATGACGGTCTGCAGGGTTACCTTGGCTTCGTCTGGCAGGTCGGGGCAGGCTTTGCGTAGCTGGCCTTCGAGCTGGTCGAATCTGTCCACCACGGCACTGGCAGCCATGCCCAGCACATCGGCCAACAGGCCCACCGGGGCAAACTCTTTGCGGGCCACGGCGTTCTTGATGGCCTGGCCTTCGCGCTGCTCACGGGCGAGCGCGGCGCGCTCTTGCACGAGGTCTAGGCCCATGCTGTCGCCCAGGCGCCCCGCAGCCTGGTCGCGCAGGCGGGCGCAGTAGGCCAGCAGCAGCTCGCCCAAGGTGCCGGAGCTGGGCAGCTTGCCCTCGGTCATCAGGTTGGAGACGGTGGGCTGGGTCACGCCCACTAGATCAGCCAGGGCGGTCTGGGTGCCTTGCATGGATAGGTCAATCACCATGTCATAGCCCCCTTAGGAGAGTGACGGAACAGTCCAACAGCGCGGCGCGAATTACCCGCGCCGGTATCACTGACAAGGACTCGCGATTTCCGGTCGCCAAGTTGTGTCAACCAATGTGTCAACCGATTGGAAAACGCAGCCGCTGGCGCAACGCCGGGGTGCGAATTGCCCGCGCGGGGGGTGCCCGCCAAGGACCCGCTGATTTTTCCGCTCACCCCGTCGACAGGTCGACAAAGTCGACAGACTGGGAAAGCGTGGGCGCTCAACACATACGGAGCGGATCGGGTTTGTCGACTTTGTCGACCTGTCGACAGGGGTAGGTCTCTTTTTTCGTAAGTCATTGATATAGAAAAGAAAAGAGGTTCTAAAACTGCTTATGGCGACAAACTCAACTATGTCGACAGAGCCTTGGGGTTCACCTGGTAGCAAGTGCTCGGTGGTGCGCCCTTGTTGTGGCGCTTGAATGACCGCACAACGTCCTGGTGCTCCAGTCTGTCGAGCGCCTTCTGCAACCTGTCCACGCTCCTGAATCGCCCCTCCTGCGCACGCTGTGCCTCCCGCTTGGTGAACTCAACCAGCCCGCGCACCCGCACCCAGCGCACGATGGCCGCTGCATCCACATCGGTGGCATCGGTGCCCAGCATCCCGAATGCCGCCTGCGCATGGGGGATCAGCAGCCGCGCCAGGGTCACTGCGTTGTCCATGCACTCGAACCCCACCTCGGTGGTGTCCAGGCCGGTCGTTGCCAGCTGCAGCAGTGCAGCGATACGCGCCACCGCGCCGGGTAGCTTGCTGGTCCAGTCGCTGATGGATTCATACCGCCCGCCCTCGCCCTGTTCTCGCTCGATGGCTTCGGACATGTCCAGCCAGATTTCCCGCGCTGCCTCGCACAGGGTCAGGGTCTTGGGTGCGGCGATAGGTGCGGGCACACCCTCCAGCAACTGGTGCAGACGGCGCTCGTATTCGTCGCGCACGCCGTCGGGTATCGGCGCCCGCTTGCGCACGTCGCGGCTGCCCACATTGCTGACGGGGATGGCGTACAGGAACCGGGCGAGCAGGCCGGAATCCCGGAACCTGCGGGAGCTGGCAACCTCAGCCATAACGCCAGGCTGCAGCAGCAGGCCAAAGGACAGCGCGGGTTGATCGATGTGGGCACTGCGCCCCGCCCGATCCACGCGCATGGTGGTGCCCGCGTGGCCTTGCAGAAACACATCAAGGTTTGATGCCCCGCCGTTATAGATGCCCGCCATGATCAGGAAGATTCCCGCCTCGTCGCTGTGCACCGCCATGCGCTCGCCATACTCCACCAGCAGCGCCTGCAGCCGCTCGGCGGTGGTGTCGCCAGTGAACAGCCGCGGCGCCCGCAGCTCGTCGGGCATGTCGTTTTGCTCCCGCTCAATCTCGGCAGTCAGCGACTCGCGTTCTGTCGAGTCCTTGGCCTTGGCAGCGTCTTGCTTCAGGCGCTCGATGCGCTTCTCTGCCACTGCCCGGACGGAACTCACACGCACGATCTCCCGGCGCATGCGGTCGCGCAGCAGCTTTTCCCAATGCACCAGCGGCCCCAGCATCGCATTCAGCACCGCGCTCTTGCGGGTGCCGCTGGGCGTGGCGCTCAGGGTCCACAGTGCCAGCGGCTCGGTGTAGCTGTCGCCGTAGGGCGCCACCTCAAACCGGCGCTGCAGCACCGTGGCCAGCACAGCCAAGGACGACATGACCGCCAGGGCTGGCGGTGTCTGCGTGCTCTCAGCCACAGCATGGGCCATCGCCCCCAGCCAGTCGGGCAACACGGTCACGGGAATGTCAGGCACGCGCCGCATGCCGGGCAAGATGGGGTCTGGCCATTCGGGCGCGGGGGGCGGCGGCGCAGCCGGTGCGGCCTGGTCGATCAGCTCGCGCACCGCCTCCAGGCCCTCGGCTGCAGCCAGGTCGTTGAAGTCGGTCAGGTTCTCGGCCAATGGTGGGAAGGTCTCAGACACCATGGCGCACCCCCTCGAAACGGGGCACAGCCACAAACCCACCCACGGCCCGCGCCGCCTCGGTGGCCTTGGTCAGGCCAGGATTGCCAGGCGTGGCGGCATCGTTGTCGGCACAAACCACGATGCGCAGGCGCGGAAACTTCGACCGCAAAGCCCTGGCCACCGTCATCAGGTTGCCGCAGTTGAACACCGCAGCCGTGGCCACACCCGTGGCCTGAAACACCGTCGCCGCCGTGGCGTAGCCTTCACACAGCAGCAGGCTGCCCGCAGGCCGCCCCATGGCGTAGTAACAGCCCGCAATGCGCCCACCCGACAAAAAGCGCTTGCTGCCGTCCGGTGAAATGAATTGCAGCGTGTGCAGCGTGCCATTCGCATCCCGTGCCGGTATCAGCAGCATGTCGCGCAGCTGCCTGATACCAATGGCGCCGATGCGCTTGCGTTGCAGGTACGGATGCGCATTGGTAGCTAGCCGTGCCTGCCCCCACAAACGCGCCGCCTTGGCCTGCGCCTCTGCGTGCACGCGGCTTTGTTCAACTACACGCGCCGCCTGCGCGGCCTGTAGATGCTTTCGCAGCGCTGCACGTTCTTCGGGAGTGGGTGGCTTGGCGCGCACCTCGTGCCAGTTGTGGGATTCGCCCGTTTTCCAGCTGCCAAAAGCACCCGCCAAGATAGGGTGGCTATGCAGTACATACCAGCCATTGGTGCTACCCGACTTGTCACCCTCCACGCGGTAGCGGCGCAGCTTGCCATCGGGCACCAGGTCCAGCGCCTTCGCGGGCGCCAGGCCTGCCATCTGCATGGCCTGCAACATCGAAGCGCCCTGCTCTCCCGCATTGACGCGACCCAAGTTGCCGACAATAATCACACGGTCTGATTTCTGGATAGCCGCCTCGGGTGTTGCAACCACCCCGGCGGCTTTTTCTTTGTGGGTCATTGGTCATTCCCTCGTCTTGATTGGCCGGGGGCGAAGCTCGCTCCCGGCGCCGCCGCACCATCCAACTGCGAACGCGCCAGGCATTCACCGGTCTGAGGATCGTTTACGGTGAGCACGCCGGGCCAGTCCACACGCACCAGCACCGGCTTGGCGCCTGGTCTGCGCATGGTTTTTTGGAACAGCGGCGCCGCGCCGGCGTGCAACGCGGCAAACTGGAAAGCGTGTTGCAGCATTCGCGCTGCAGCCGCTTCTGCAGACTCGCGTACAGCCTTCTGCGTTGGTGTCTCGGTCATTTTTTGGCCTTCCCTTCAAATTGCTCTGCGATCCAACGATCGACGGCAAACGAATCCCAACGGGTACACCGCGAACTCAAACGAATTCCAGCGGGGAACTCGCCGCGTTGAATGGCGGCATGGATCCAGCTCTTGCCCCTGCCGATGCGCTCGCCAACCTGGTTGACGGTTTCCATGCGGCGGGCGCCGCTGCTGTGTTGGTGGTTCATGCGTTTCCTCCAAAAGAACATGCGCCACGATGCCGGGTCAGGAGTGCAAAATCTCAAAAAACGCTGCACTACTTTTGTCCTGCTGCGTCCCGATGGTCACAACAGGCTTCGCCCGTGGTCGCAATCTGGAGATTGCCGTTTCGTGAGTGCAGAATCTAAAAATCCTGCACTGTTTTTGCACTGCTGCGTCCCGATGGTCACAACAGGCCCTTTTCCGCCATGCTCAAGGTTGCGCCCGGCGCCACAATGACGTGATCCAGCACCCGCACATCAACCAAGGCCAGCGTGGTTTTGAGCGTAGAGGTCAGCGCCTCGTCTGCCCGGCTGGGTTGCACGCTGCCGCTGGGGTGGTTGTGCACAAGAATCACGGCGGCCGCCCGGTGCCGCAGGGCGGCCTGCACAATCTCACGCGGGTGCACGCTGGTCTGCGTCAGGGTGCCGGTGAATACGCGCTCAAAGGCCATGAATCGGTTCTGCGCATCAAGGAACAACAGGGCGAAGTGCTCCACCGGCTCACCGCCCAGGTGCAACTGCAGGTAGGTTTTCACCATGTCCGGGGAGTTGTACACGTCGCGCCCGTCTGCCAGCTCCGCACCCAGCACCGCCAGCGCCCGCTGCACAGTGGCGCGGTCACGGGCGCGCAGCGTGCGCAGCCAGTCGCCAGAGCCAAGCTCGCCCGCCAGGCCATACACGGGCAGGGCCTCGCCCGCCTTCGCGCGGCGCAGGGTCCGGGTTTTGGGGGTGTTGGTCGCGCTCATGCCGCGCCCTCCATGCGCCGCAGCGCTGCCAGGGCCTGCGCCGCCTTGCGCTGCGCCCCTGCAGTGTTCCCGCTGCGGGCGTAGTAGGCGGCCATGCTCAGCGCGTTGCACGCATCGCCGTGGGCTTGAATGGGGTCGGGGGTGTTGCCCGTGCTGGGCGTGGCGGCGGTCGCGCGGCGGCGTGCCAGGGGAATGACGTTGGTCATGGCTTCGTGCTCCTTGTCGAGGCTTGAAACCACCCGCCACGTTTTCAAGCGCAGAGGGTGGACGGGATGTTGAAAACACGAGACAAGTCGTGCGCCAGGCGTTACCGCTCCAGCCATCCCGCCCGAAACCATGGAATACGGCGTAGCGCCGCATTCGCTGAAATCCAGACGTGACAAAACCTCACTGACGGGGAGGTTGCACCGCTTGTCTAAAGGTGTTTTCAAGCACCGGCCCTTTCGGGTTACGCGGATTATGGCACGTGGCTTCGAATCGGGGAAGATAGACCCTCACCAAGGAGGAAACCATGAGCGATTCGAGAAAGTACAAGCCACCCCAACGGAGCAAGGCAGATGAAGCGCATGCTCTGGCGAAAGCGGGGATTTCAGGCGTACCCGTGGTGGGCGGTCCACTCACCGAGTTGTTTCAGCGAATCGTTCAACCGCCCTTGGACAAAAGGCGCGATGCATGGATGCATGAAGTTGCGGCAGGACTGCTTGCTCTTGAAAACAAGGGATTGGATCTCTCTGGCCTGCAGCAAAACGAAGAGTTCATTTCCGCAGTCATGCATGCGTCGCAGGCTGCGCTAAGAACGCACCAAACGGAAAAGCTCCAAGCCCTTCGCAACGCCATCATCAACATTGCAAGCGGTGCCGGGCCGGAGGAGACGACGCAATATCTCCTGCTTGGATATGTGGACGAACTGACCGAAATGCATCTGCGACTGTTGAAGGCAGCACAGGCACCCACCCCGCCGCCGACTATGAGCATGGGAGGACTGGGGACCGTTCTTGCGCACTGCGTCCCTCAACTTCAAGGCAAAACCGATTTGCTGGGCCAGCTCTGGCGCGGTCTTCATGATCGCGGCCTGGTTGTCTCGGAAAGACTCAACATGACCATTTCGGGCAGCAGTCTTAGTGAACGACAGACGACCGGTCTTGGCAATCAACTCCTCGAACTTATCGAAGCCCAACCACTGGCCTGATCAGGCTGCCCGGGGCGCCAGCGCCATCACATCGGTACCCCTTCGCAGCTTGTCCAGGTGGTTCGCCCAGTCGCACATCATCATGCGCCGCTCTTTTAAGTACAGGGCATGGTTGTAGGCCGCGCTCACCTCGTTGCGCTCCTGGTGGGCCAGCTGCAGCTCAATGGCGTGGTGTGCATAGCCCTGCTCATGCAGGATCGTGGACGCCATGCCCCGAAACCCGTGGCCCGTCATGCGCCCCTTGTAGCCCATGCGCTCCAGGGCTTTCAGGATGGTGTTGTTGCTCATGGGCTTGGCATGGTCGCGCTCGCCAGGGAACAGCAGCTCGCGCCCACCTGAGAGGGTGTGCAACACCTTCAGCACCTCCACCGCCTGCGGCGACAGGGGCACGATGTGAGGGGTTTTCATCTTCATGCGCTCGGGCGGGATTCGCCACTCGGCGGCCTGCAGGTCAAACTCTGCCCACCGTGCCGCGATCAGCTCGGTGGTACGCACAAACGTGAGCGCCATCAACTGCATGGCCAGGCGCGTGTAGGGCCCGCCCTGGTACGCCTCGATCTTGCGTAGCAGCTCGGGCAGATCCTTTTCACCCAGGCGGGCGTAGTTCTCTTTCCTGCGGCTCTTGAGGGTGTCGCTGGGCTTCACATCGGTGGCGGGGTTGCGCTCGATCAGGTCATGAGCCACGGCGTAGCGCAGAATCTGCCCGCTCATCTGCAGAACCCGGTGCGCCAGGTCGATAGCACCACGGCCTTGAACTGCTTTTGCCATGTGGGTGAGGTGCTTTGCTGTCACGGCACCGATGGGCAGCGCGCCCAAGGCGGGGAAAACGTCGCTTTCCAGGCGCCGGATGGCGTAGTCGGCATGCCGTGGGCTTTTGCCGTCGCGCCAGTGGTCCCACCACAGCCTGGCCACAGCCTCGAAGGTGTTCGCCTGGTTGACTGCCACGGCCATCTTGGCATCGCGCCGGAGCTGTCCGGGGTCGGTACCGTCTTTCAGCAGCTTGCGGGCCTCGTCGCGCGCCTCCCGCGCCTGCGCCAGGGTCACCTCGGGATAGACACCCAAGGCCAGACGCTTTTCCTTGCCCGCGTAGCGGTACTTCCAGCGCCAGTATTTGCCCGCAGGAGTCACCTCCAGGTAAAGGCCCTTTTCGTCCGCGAGACGCTCGCGAGGCTTGCCTGGTGGGCAAGCGGCTTTCTTGCACGCGGTGTCGGTCAGTGGCATTTTGGGGGCATTTTTTAGGGGGCACCGGAAAACCCGGAAAAGTGCCCCCAAGTGTGCCCCCAAAAAGTTGAGGCTTCAACAGGACGGAAGCGGACACAACAGGACAAAAAAAACCCCGCTGCCCTATGGGGAGCGGGGTTTTAGTGAACTGTAGCGCTCTGTAGTGGAGCTAATCCTGGCGGAGAGGGTGGGATTCGAACCCACGGTAGTATTGCTACTACGCCTGATTTCGAGTCAGGTACATTCGACCACTCTGCCACCTCTCCGCTCGAAGCCTGCGATTCTAGCAGCACATTTCTTGACTCACGGCATCAAAGCCTGGATGCCGCCCATGTACGGTCGCAGCACCTCAGGGACTGCCACGCAGCCGTCTGCCTGCTGGTAGTTTTGGTTCCGGCGCGTTGCGCTTGACTTTGGCTCTGCGCAAGTGAGCCTGCACTGAACCCATCCGCTCATGCAGGCGCAAGCTCCGACACTGCGCCCATATAAGGGCGGAGAACGGACGGAACCTCCACGGTTCCGTCCGCACGCTGATAATTTTCCAGCACGGCCACCAAGGTGCGGCCCACCGCCAGACCCGAGCCGTTCAAGGTGTGCACCAGCTCATTTTTGCCCTGCGCGTTCTTGAAACGCGCCTGCAGCCGGCGCGCCTGGAAGGCTTCGCAATTGCTGACCGAACTGATCTCGCGGTAGTTGTTCTGGCCGGGCAACCAGACTTCCAGATCGTAGGTTTTGGCGGCGCTAAATCCCATGTCGCCGGTGCACAGGCTCATCACGCGGTAGGGCAGGCCGAGTTTTTGCAGCACGGCTTCGGCGTGGCCGGTCATTTCTTCCAGCGCTTCGTAGCTTGTTTCGGGGTGAACGACTTGCACCATTTCGACCTTGTCGAACTGGTGCTGGCGGATCATGCCGCGGGTGTCGCGGCCGTAGCTGCCGGCCTCCGAGCGGAAGCAAGGCGTGTGCGCCGTCAGCCTGAGGGGCAGTTCGGCCTCGGGCAGGACCACGTCGCGCACGAAGTTGGTGAGCGGCACTTCGCTGGTGGGAATGAGGTAGAGCGCTGCGTTGTCAGGCACGGGCTCACCATCCTGGCCGCCCTTTTTGGCGGCAAAAAGGTCGCCTTCGAACTTGGGCAGCTGGCCAGTGCCTTTGAGCGAATCGGCATTCACGGCGTAGGGTACGTAGCACTCGGTGTAGCCGTGCTCCTGGGTTTGCACGTCGAGCATGAACTGGCTGAGCGCGCGATGCAACCGGGCAATTGGTCCCGTCATGACCGTGAAACGCGAGCCAGAGAGCTTGACACCCATGTCGAAATCCAGGCCCAGCGGCGCTCCCACATCGACGTGGTCTTTGGGCGTGAAGTCAAAAGCGCGAGGAGCTCCCCAGCGCCGCACTTCCACGTTGGCCGATTCGTCGGCGCCCACGGGCACGCTGGCGTGTGGCAGATTGGGCACAGCGAGGAGCAAATTCTGCAACTCGCCCTGAATCTGGTCGAGCCGGCTGGCGGATTGTTCAAGCTCCCGCTTGGACGCGGCCACCTGGGCTTTGGCGGCTTCGGCGCCGTCTTTGTCGCCCTTGCCCATCAACATGCCAATGTGCTTGGAAAGCTGATTGCGCTGCGCCTGCAGTTCCTCGGTTCGCGTCTGCAAGCGCTTGCGCTCGGCTTCCAGGGCCTGAAAAGCCAAGACATCGAGAAAGGGTTGAGGGGTTTTGCGTGCCTCCAGGCCGGCGATCGCGGTGGCGAGGTCTTTGCGCAGAAGAAGAATGTCGAGCATGTCGGCGATTTTAGGCGGCGCTTCAGGTGGCGCTGGGTAAGCCGATAACATGCACAGACGACGACGCATCCCGCGTGCAGGAGAGCGCCATGTTTTTTGTGTTTGGCCCTTCGGGGCAGATGCTCCGCGGCGGGCCGGAGCAGATCGCGCGCGTGGCGGCGCTGCGCGGCGTGCGGCGGCCGCAAGCGCTGCGCGCCACCGGCCCGCGCGGTGTGGCGCAGGCCGAGCCTGTGGCGCCGCCCTTCCCCGCAGCCCCGGCGACAGACAGTGCTTTTGGCAGCCTGCGCGCGCTGGGCGGCGTCAGCGCCTATGCGCAGACCGACCAGGGACCGGCCGTGGCACGCCAGCCGCTTACGCTGGTGCGCGACGTGATGACGACGGGGGCGCTGACGGTGGCGCAGGGCGCGCTGGTCAGCGAAGCCTGGCACTTGTTCGCCGAGCACGGCGTGGCGCAGGCGCCGGTGGTGGACACGCTGGGCCGCGTCATTGGCCTGCTGCTGCGCGCCGACATGGCACCGTCAGAACTCATTCCCCAGGCCGGCGGCGTACCGGCGGCCATCGCCCGGGCGCGCCGTCCGGTCGATGAGGTGATGGTGTCGCCGGTGCCCGCAGCCGCCGCGACCACGGGCCTGCGCCGCGTGGCGACGGTGCTGCTGGAGACCGGCCTGCCCGGCTTGCCGGTGACCAATGAACTGGGCTTGCTGGAGGGCTTCATTTCACGCACCGACATCCTGCGGGCGGTGGCGGCGGACCCGCCGCTGGACCTGTGGACGTAGAATTTCAAGGCAAATAAGGCGCTAGCGCTTATTCCATAAGCGCTAGTAGCTATAAAATCAATAGCTATCAGCCTTCTTCGCCACCCGATGGCGCCACGCCATCCATGCGCAGGCCCTTGGGCAGCGGGAATTTGATGGATTCCTCGATGCCGCTGAGCGTGCGCACCGACACTGCGCCCAGCGTTTTCACGCGCTCTATCACTTCGGCGACCAGCACTTCGGGCGCAGAGGCGCCGGCTGTCAGGCCCACGCGGGCGATGCCGGCAAACCACGCGGGCCGCAGCTCGTCGGCGCTGTCGACCATATAGGCCGTGGTGCCCAGGCGCTCGGCCAATTCGCGCAAGCGGTTGCTGTTGGAGCTGGTCGGGCTGCCGACGACGATCACCAGGTCCACCTGCCCGCTCATCAGCTTGACGGCGTCTTGCCGGTTTTGCGTGGCATAGCAGATGTCCTGCTGCTTGGGCTCGCGCACCTGCGGGAAACGCGCGCGCACGGCGGCCATGATTTCGGCGGCATCGTCCACGGACAGCGTGGTCTGCGTGACCACGGCGAGCTTGTCGCTCTGCGCCGGCTGCACGCGCGCCACGTCCGCCACGTCTTCCACCAGATGGATGCCACCGTCGAGCTGGCCCAGCGTGCCTTCCACCTCTGGGTGGCCTTTGTGGCCAATCATGATGAATTCGTAGCCCTCTTGGGCGAGCTTGGCGACTTCGACGTGCACCTTGCTGACCAGCGGGCAGGTGGCATCGAAGATATGAAAGCCGCGCGCCTTGGCTTCGTTCTGCACCGCCTTGCTGACACCGTGGGCACTGAAGATCAGCGTGGCGCCGGGCGGCACGTCGGCAAGCTCTTCGATGAAGATCGCGCCCTTGGCCTTGAGGTCGTTCACCACGTAGGTGTTGTGCACGATTTCGTGGCGCACGTAGATGGGCGCGCCGAACTTGGCCAGCGCCCGCTCGACGATCTCGATCGCCCGGTCCACCCCGGCGCAGAAGCCCCGCGGCTCGGCGAGCAGCACTTCCTGCGGTTGCTTCACAGCACGCCAATCACGTGGGCTTCGAAGCTCACTGCGCGGCCGGCCAGCGGGTGGTTGAAATCGACCAGCAGCGCCCGTGCGTCGCCCTCTTTGCCCACGCGCACGACGGCGCCGGCGTAGGTGCCGTGGCCATCGGGCGTGGGGAATTCCACCACCTCGCCCACGTGGTATTCCTCGTCCGGGTCGGCCAGGGCGTCGAGCAGTTTGCCAGGCACCCATTGCTGCATCTCGGGGTTGCGCTCGCCAAAGGCTTCGCCAGGCGCCAGCTCGAACGTCGCACGCCCGCCCTCCTCCATGCCCAGCAGGCGGGCCTCCAGCGCGGGCGAGAGCTCGCTGTTGCCCAGCGTGAGCGTGGCGGGCTTGTCTTCAAAGGTATTGATGACGTCGCCCACTGGCCCGGCCAGCCGATAGTGCAGGGTAAGAAAGGAACCTTGTTGAACGGTAGCCATGCGTGCCTCTATAAACTGGCTGCATTTTAGGATTCCTGGAATTTCCCTTCGGGAAAATACCCATCCATGCCTCTCAAAGACCTGCCCACCGACGCCCGCCCGCGCGAAAAATTGCTCGCGCGTGGCCCTGGCGCGCTCAGCGATGCCGAACTTCTGGCCTTGCTGCTGCGCACCGGTATCGTCGGCAAGGGCGTGCTGCAGCTTGCCGAGGAGCTGCTGGACGCGCCGCGCACCTGCCCGCAGAGCAAGCGCCCCGCGGGTGGTTTTGGCGGCATTTCCGGCCTGCTCAACGCCAGCATGGCCGACCTCTCGCGCATCAAAGGCCTGGGCCCGGCCAAGCGCGCCGAGCTGGTGGCCGTGCTGGAACTCGCCCGGCGCGCCCTGGCGCAGCAACTGCGCGAGCGCAAAGTCTTCGATTCGCCCGACACCGTCGGTCACTACCTGCAACTGCAGTTGGCCAACAAGGGCCACGAAGTGTTTGCCGTGCTGTTCCTCGACAGCCAGCACCGGCTGATTGCCCTCGAAGAGCTGTTCCGGGGCACGCTGACCCAAACCAGCGTCTACCCGCGCGAAGTGGTGCTGCGCGCGCTTCACTTTCAGGCAGCCGCCGTGGTGCTGGCGCACAACCACCCCAGCGGCAGCGTGCAACCGAGCCGCGCCGACGAGGTCCTGACGCAAACGCTCAAGAGCGCGCTGGCGCTGGTGGACGTGCGCGTGCTCGACCACGTCATCGTCGCGCACGGCCAGTGGCTGTCGATGGCGGCCAAGGGGTTGGTGTGAGCCAGGCGGGCGAGCGCTTTTTCGGGCTGGCATCGCTTGGCCCCCTGGCGCGCCGCCTGCGCGAGCAGCAGGCGCTGCGCGCGCTAGAGGAGCAGGCCGCACGCGAAGCCGCCGCCCGGCGCGAGGCCGAGCGCCAGCTGTTTGCGCGCAGCGTGGGCGCCGTCACCGCGCTGCGCTGGCACAACCGCGCGCACCCCGAGCCCGATCTGCCCGAACCCCTGCCGCTGCAGCACTGGCTGGACGAAGCCCGCGTGCTGCGCGAGGCCATGAGCGACGAATTCGACGTCAGCACCTTGCTCGACACCGACGACCAGCTCAGCTTTCGCCGCCCCGGCATCGGCACCGACGTGACGGCCCGCCTGCGCGCGGGCCACTGGAGCATTCAGCGCCAGCTTGACCTGCACGGCCTGCGCACGGACGACGCGCGCGAAGCCCTTGGCGCGTTCATCCGCAGCGCCCACAAGGCCGGCCTGCGCTGCGTGCGCGTGGTGCATGGCAAGGGCCTGGGTTCACCGGGCAAAACGCCGGTGCTCAAGGGCCGTGTGCAGCGCTGGCTGGTGCAAAAGCGGGAGGTGCTGGCCTTCGTGCAGGCGAAACCCGCGGAGGGCGGCGCCGGCGCGCTGGTGGTGCTGCTGATTCAGGCCAGGCGCTATTGAGGCCAATGTCGCGAGTTGGAATGTCGCTTCAGAGATCTGCCAAATCACCGCGATGCCGCGTTGCCCATCCGCGCGATAGCTCCGGCTTTCGTTGTGGTGTGCGCCTTGCAATCGTTTTGCGTGGTCCGGCGTCTTCCACGCTGGGGGCCTGCGCCAGGGCAGCGCTGAACGTTCAGACCCGCAGTGCGCGCTGTGACAAATGCTCCATTTGGGCGGTTGCCTGAATCGTCAACCGGTGCTCCACACCCGGCCGCGGAAAGATGGCCGCCGCAAGCCTGCGCACGCGCTCCAGTTGCTCGTTGGATGCATCCGCCAGCAGGGCAACCACCAGGTTTTCCAGTGCAATCACGCGGATTTGCAGTTGCACCAACTCGGCGTTGCTCAGCGGCGGCACGATATCGTCGGGGTTTTCCGGCCCACCGGTGGCGGCGCCCGGCAGGTGCCCGCCTTCGTTGTCCCAGCGCGAAAGCGACTTTCGCAAGAGCCGTTCGCGTTCCAGATTGTTTGATGCAGGCTGCGGCATAGGCTGACTTTCAAAAAGCGGCAGGACTCCCTGGGCCCTCCATTCTGGCGGCACAACCGCATCCCTGCACCCTTTGTAGAGCGGGATGCGCGGTTCTCCTACAAGGTGGCGCCCGCCTGGCCCGGAGAATGAGGCGACAGGAGAGGCGCCAATGGATACCTTGCGCGTTGCGAGTCTCGGCGCCACCGCGCGCTCGCGGCTTGCCACCGTACCGCGGCAGGCACTGCTTTTGGAGGCAGCGCAATGTCTTTCCGAGACGCATATTGGCCTGGTAGTGGTGTGCGCGGCGGACGGCGGGATGTGCGGCGTCATTGGCAAAAGCGACATCGTCCGGCAGATCGGGCATTGCGCCGGCAGTGCTTGCCATACGCTGGCGAGCGATCTGATGACGAAGGATGTCCTCTCCTGCCAACCCACGGATCTGTTGTCGGACGTGCTGGCCTTGATGCACAAGCACGGCCTGGTGCATGTGCCGGTGCTCGACTCCGGGCGCTGCCCGGTGGGTGTGGTCAATGCCCGCGACGCCCTGCGCGCCTTGGTCGCCCAAGGGCAGTACGAGCAGGCCCTGCTGTTCGATTACGTCATGGGTGTGGGTTACCACTGACTCCATCGTGTCCAAAACTGTCCGCACCCTCCGCTCGCGCCCTGTGTTTTTGAACCTGGCGCAAATCACCCTGCCGGTGGGCGCCGTCACATCGATTCTTCACCGGTTGAGCGGCGTCCTGTTGGCCACCGGGGTGCCGGCACTGCTGTACCTGCTGCAGCGCTCCCTGGGCGACGAAACAGATTTCGCGGACACCACGGCTTTGCTGCGGCAGCCTCTGGTGAAGATCTTTCTGATTGCGCTGGCCTGGGCGCTGGCGCACCACATGCTGGCGGGCGTGCGCCACATGCTGACCGACATCGACGTCGGCTCAAGTCTGGGCAAGGCGCGGCGCAGTGCCTGGGGCGTGAACCTCGCGGCCCTGGCCATCGCGGTGCTTGCGGCAGGAGCGATCCTGTGAAGCGCGGACCGACTGGTCTGCCGGCCTGGCTGGTGCAACGCGCGGGCGCCTTGTACCTGCTGCTGTTTCTGGTCTTCGTGCTCGCTTCGTTCGCGCTGGCACCGCCGCACAGCCGCGCCCAGTGGTTGCAGTGGCTGGCGCACCCGGCGATGCGCTGGGCGCTGGCCATCTTTTTTGTGGCACTGCTGGCGCACATGTGGGTGGGCTTGCGCGATGTGCTGCTCGACTACGGCAAGCCCGTGCGCATTCGCCCCTACCTGCTCGCCGCACTCGCTGCAGGGCTCTGCGCCTTGGGGGTGTGGGCTACCTTCATTTTGCTGCGCATCCCGACCTGAAGTCCTGCTTTCCCATTCAACGCCAACGCCCTTGACTAGGGCCAGAGAGGCCCCATGCGATTTTCCATTTCGCGCTACGACCCAGATCGGGACGAAGGCCCTCGGCTGCAGCATTACGACATCGATTTGCAAGACAGCGACCGCATGCTGCTGGACGTGCTGCTGCGGATCAAGGAGCAGGACCAAAGCCTGTCCATGCGCAAGTCGTGCCGCGAAGGCGTGTGCGGCTCGGACGCCATGAACATCAACGGCCGCAACGGCCTGGCCTGCATCACCCGCGTGCGCGACCTCACGGAGCCTGTCGTGCTGAGGCCGCTGCCGGGCTTTCCCATCGTCCGCGACCTGGTGGTGGACATGACGCAGTTCTTCAAGCAATACCACTCGATTCGCCCCTACCTCATCAACGACGAGCCGCCTCCCGAACGTGAACGCCTGCAGTCGCCCGCCGAGCGCGAAAAACTCAATGGCGCGTATGAGTGCATTCTGTGCGCCTGCTGCAGCAGCCAATGCCCCTCGTTCTGGTGGAACCCCGACAAGTTCGTCGGGCCGGCGGGACTGATCCAGGCCTACCGCTTCATCTTTGATAGCCGCGATCAGGCCACAGAGGAACGATTGGACGACCTGAACGACGCTTACCGGCTGTTTCGCTGCCGCACCATCATGAATTGCTCGGAGGTCTGCCCCAAGGGCCTTGAGCCCTCGCACGCGATAGAGCGGGTGCGGCTCAAAATGATCAAAAAAGAGGGCGACAGCGGCCCGCTGCCAACGCATCCGGTGCGTCCGGTAACCTGAGCAACGCATCCAGCCAGCTGGCGTTTTTTCGCGACACTGCTAGGGCGCCCCCAAGCCAGTTCCCGCGCACGGGGCGTCGATACGGCACAGCGTGTGTCCCCAGCAAATTCCCCGCAAGCCGTTTACAACCGCGAAAACGGGTCCACCAGCGATGCCAGCGAAGGCCCTGCTGCCGCTGCAGCCCCGCTCGCGCGCTGTGCGCGCTCGGGGGGCTCGTTTACCGGCGTGAGCGGCAGCGGCGCCATGCTGCGGCCATAGACGCGCTGCACGCGGTCCTCCAGCGTGGGGTGCGAGTCGAGCCGGCCGGCCAGGCGCGCGGCCAGGCCCTCGCCCCAGCGCCCGGCGGCCTCCACATCGACCAGCAGCATGTGCTGCACGCTGGGGTGCGCCAGGCCGCTGTGGCGTGGCCCTGGGGGCCCGGCGCGCTCGGAAGATTGGCGCTGGCCCAGTACCTTGCGCAGTACGCCGCCCAGGCCGTCCTTGCTGCGCGTCCACTGCACGGCGCGGGCATCGGCCAGATACTCGCGCTGGCGCGAGACGGCCGCCTTGAGAATCTGGCCGGTGAGCCAGCCCGCCAGGCCGGCCAGCATGACGGCCGAGCCGAACCACCAGGCCAGGCCGCCGCGCTCGCGCATTTCGTCGCCAAAGTTGTAGACCAGCTCCAGGCCAAACACCATGCCCGCCAGGCGCATCTTCAGGCGTGTGTCGCCCTCGTGCAGGTGGCTGAGTTCGTGCGCCACCATGCCCTGCATTTCCTCGCGCGTGAGGTGGTCGAGCGCGCCCTGGGTGACGGCGAGCACGGCGTCAGACTCGTCCCAGCCGGCAGCAAAGGCGTTGATGGCGTCCACGCGCGGCAGCACCATGATTTGCGGGCGCGGCATCTGCGCGGCAATGCACAGCTCGTCGACCACGTTGGCCAGGCGCTGCTCGGTGTGCGCAAGGCTGGCGCGCAGCTCGCGCGCACCGATGCGCTTGGCCAGCTTGACGCCGCCTGCGCGCAGGTTCGATGTTTCCACCCACCAGCCGCCCAGCACCAGCAGCAGCGATACGCCCACGTTGGCCACCAGAAAGCCCGCAGGAAACGGCAGCCGCACCGGGAGCAGCAGCGCCATCAGCCACCACGCCAGCACCAGCGAGGCGTGCACCGCCGCTACGAGCACGATGGTGGCGACGGCAAAGGCCAGCAGCAAGCGCCGCGTTTCGCTGCGCGCGTCGTGCTGTTGGTCCCAAAAGCGCATCGGTCTGCCGCTTGGCCTAGAACTGCACGCGCGGCGCGCGGCGCTCCTCCTCGCTTTGCGTCGATGCCAGCATGGCGGCGGGCGTGAACCCCGCCAGCCGCGCGACGATGAGCGTGGGGAACTGCTGGGCGGCGTTGTTGAAGTCCAGCACCTGGTCGTTGAATGCCTGGCGCGCGAATCCGACGCGGTTTTCGGTGCTGGCAAGTTCCTCGGAGAGCTGCTGCATCGTGGCGTCGGCCTTGAGCTCGGGGTAGCGCTCGGACACCGCCATCAAGCGTCCCAGGCTGGCGCCCAGTATGCCCTCGGCCATGGCCAGACCGCCGACTGCGCCGGCGTTGGTGGGCGCCGCGCGTGCGATGGCAGCGGCGCCCTGCGCCTGGCCACGCGCCTCGATCACCGCCTGCAGGGTGCTGGCCTCGTGCTGCAAATACCCGCGCGCGACTTCCACCAGGTTGGGAATCAGGTCATAGCGGCGCTTGAGCTGCACGTCGATCTGACCGAAGGCGTTGGCGATTCGGTTGCGCAGCTCCACCAGGCGGTTGTAGACCGAAATGGCCCACCACATGAGTGCCGCTGCGATCGCAAGTAAAACCCAGCCTGTGCTTGTCATGTCGCTCCCCTCTTTTGGCTATTGCGCAAGCCGCATCTTAGAGGCAAGCTCCCCATCGACCAAAAAAAGAAAGAATATTAGCCTCTAGCGCTCTATCCATGAGCGTTTTTAGCTATTTATTTGATAGCTATTCCGCCGCGCTGCGCAAGGTCTCGACCACCGGCCGCGCCAGCACCTCGCGCAGGCCCCACCAGCCGGCCAAAAGCGCCAGCACGGCACCAGCCAAGCTGCCTGCAAGCGGCACAAGGGGCGAAGCCGTCCAGGTGAAACCGAAGACGTAATGCGCCAGCGCCCAGCCCACCGCGACGGCCGCACTGCTGGCCAGAAGACCTGCGAGCAGGCCGACGCCCGCCAGCTCCGCCCGCTGCACCTGGCGCAGCAGGCCCGAGCCCGCGCCGAGCGCCCGCATGATGGCGAACTCGCGCGCGCGCTCTTCGCGCGTGGCGGTGACGGCGGCAAACAGCACCACCAAGCCTGCGGCCAGGGTGAAGGCGAAAAGGAATTCCACCGCGCGGATGACCTGGTCAAGCACGCCTTGAATCTGCGCCAGCGTGGCGCCCATGTCGACATTGGTCACGTTGGGAAAGCGCCGCACCAGCGCGTTGTCAAACCCCGGCGTCTCGGGCGCGCGGTAGGCGGCGAGGTAGGTGATGGCGACATCGGGCATCGCGTCCACCGGGTACATGACGAAGAAGTTGGCGTGCAGCGAAGCCCAATCGACCTTGCGCAGCGAGGTGATGCGGGCCTCGGACTGCACGCCGCCCATGTCAAAGCGCAGCCGGTCGCCAAGCTTGAGGCCCAGGGTTTTGGCCAAGCCGTCTTCCACACTGATGGCGCCGGCCTCGCCCTCTTTCCACTCGCCCCCGACGACCAGGTTGTGCGGCGGTTGCGCTGCGCTGTTGGACAGGTTGAACTCGCGCTCGACCAGGCGCTGGGCGCGCTCATCTTGGTACTGACTTTCCTCTACCGCCTTGCCATTGATGGCGACCAGCCGCCCGCGAAACATGGGATACCAGTCGAAGCGCGCCACGCCGGCGCCTTCCAGCATGGCGCGAAAGTCTTTTGCCTGGTCGGGCTGGACGTTGATGACGAAGCGATTGGGGGCGTCCGGCGGCGTGGCCTCGCGCCAGCTGGCGATCAAGTCGGTGCGCAGCAGCACCAGCAGCACCAGCGCCAGCAAGCCCACGGCCAGGCTGCTGACCTGCACCACCGCATAGGCCGGACGCGCCGAAATCTGCCGTGTGGCCAGCACCATCCAGCGCGGCGCGGTGGCTTCGTTCACAGTGCGGCGCAGCAGACCGACGGCGAGCCAGCTGAGCAAGGCAAACAGGAGCACAGCAGCGGCAAAACCACCAATGGCAATCAATCCCAGGCGCAGATCCCGACTCACCACCAGCAGCAATGCCGCGAAACCCACCACGCCCAGGCTCAGCACGGCGAGCGACGCCGGCCGCAGCGCGCCCACATCGCGCCGGATGACGCGCAGCGGCGGCACCTGGGCGAGCTGCAGCACGGGCGGCAGGCCAAAGGCCGCAAGCAGCGTCATGCCGACACCGACGCCCAGCATTGCCGGCCACACGCTGGCAGCAGGCAGACCGGCGCTCACCAGGCCAGAGAGCAGAACGACGAAAACATGGTGGACGGCAAAACCCAGCGCGACGCCCAGCGCGCTGGCAAACAGGCCGACCAGCGCAAATTCGGTGGTGTAGCTCGCCGCGATGCGCCGCTGGCTCTGGCCGAGAACGCGCAGCATGGCCGAGGCATCGAGGTGGCTGGCGGCAAAGGCGCGCGCCGCCAGCGCCACGGCCACGGCGGACAACATGGCCGCGAGGAGCGCCACGAGGCTGAGGAAGTTCTGCGCCCGCTCCAAGGTCTGCTTCATGTCGCTGCGGCCCGAATCGAGCGACTCCACACGGATGCCGCGCGTGCCGGGCTGCTGCAACTGCGCATCGACGAATGCCTGAAACTCGCGCACCGGCGCGGCCGCGCCTGCCACCACCAACCGGTAGGTGACGCGGCTGGCCGGCTGCACCAGGCCGGTGGCGGGAACATCGGCGTCGTTGACCATGACACGCGGGGAAAAACTCATGAAGCCCGCACCCCGGTCGGGTTCGAGCGTGATGACGCGGGCAATGCGCAGGCGGGCATCGCCCAGCAGCAACGGGTCACCAACCTTGAGCCCGAGCGAATCGAGCAGCGCGGGGTCCACCCAAACGTCCCCTGGCGCCGGGATTTCGCGCGTCGCAGCGCCGGGTGCATTCACTGCTGCAGCGACGCTCACGCTGCCGCGCAGCGGGTAGCCGGGCGTCACGCTCTTGAAAGCCACCAGCCGGCTGGCGCCGCCCTGCGCGTCGTCCGCGCGCGCCATGGTGGGAAAGCTCGCGCTGCGCACCGTTTGCAAGCCCAGGGTGCGGGCGCGCTCGACGATGGCGTCGGGGGTGGGGTGGTCGCTGGCGACGACAAAGTCACCGCCCAGCAGTTGCAAGGCATCGCGCTGCAGGCCGCCCTGGAGCCGGTCGGCAAAAAAACCCACGGCCGTCAGGGCCGCCACGGCGAGCGTTACCGCCACCATGAGCAGGCGCAGTTCACCGGCGCGCAGATCGCGCAGCAGGGTGCGCCAGGCCAGGCGCGCAAAGGAAAGGTTCATGAGATGGGCTGAAAAAGCGATCAAACGTGTGCGAGGCTCGGCTAGCCCGCCAGCTCGGGTTGAAACAACAAGCGGTCCGCGCCGGCGTAGCAGACAAAGCGGCGGTGGGTGGCGCGGCCAATCGCGCAAAGCCCCAGTTGCTCGGCCACCGTGTGGCCCATCTGCGTCATGCCGCTGCGCGATACGACGATGGGCACGCCCATCTGGGCCGATTTGATGACCATCTCGCTGGTCAGCCGGCCGGTGGTGTAAAACACCTTGTCGCCCCCCTGCACGGTCTCGGGCTGCATCCACATCCAGCCCGCAATCGTGTCGATCGCATTGTGCCGGCCCACGTCTTCGACGAAAACCAGGAGCTCGCTGCCGCGAAACAGTGCGCAGCCATGGACCGAGCCGGCCGACTTGTACGTGCTTTCCTTGAGGCGAATGGCGTTGACCAGGCCATAGAGCTCGCTTTGGCTGATGCGGGCCGGTGGCAGCGCAATGCTGGCGATGTCGTCCATCAGCCCTCCAAACACACTCCCCTGCCCGCAACCCGTGGTGACGACGCGACTGGCAGTGCGCTCCGCGATGCGCTCTATGCCGCGGCGGGTCTTGACGGCAGCGGCGCCGACTTCCCAATCGACGGTGATGGATTCGATGTCGCCGGCATCCGTTACCAGCCGCTGATTGCGCAGATAGCCCAGCACCAGCAACTCAGGCTGTGCACCCAGCGTCATCAAGGTGACGAGTTCGCGTCGGTCGACATACACCGTCAGCGCACGCTCGGCGGGTATGTGCACCGGCTCGGATTCCCCCCGCTCATTGATGGCCTGCACCGTGTGCGTGAGGGCCGCGCTGGCAGCAGTCAAACGCGGCAAGCCGCAGCGCCCAGGGACGGCGGCGAACAGTTCGGATGCGGGCGGCGCTGAAGGCATGGGGTCAGCGTAGCGCCATTTGCGCAATCACGCCGGGGGCGCTGCCCAATGCCCTCAGGACTTGGGTGCCGCAGCTGCCGGCTGACTGGGCGCGCCCGTGCTCGGCGGACTGTGGGCGTTGCCCGGTGGGGAGTGCGCACCCGAAGCTTCTATGGGTTTTTCGGAGGGTGGTGTATAGGCAAACGGCCCGGGGTCCACGCAGGCCGGTATGGCGGCGGCTTCCGCCGGCCGGGGGCTTCCAAACCGGGCCGCGATGCGGTCCTGCACCTGGCACAACTGGTAGGCGCCCACCTGCGCAGTCCACTTCGCGCGCGCTGCGCTCTCGGCAGCCTTGGCAGCTTCTTCTGGCGCGGGGGGCGCAAGCTTGGCCCAGGCCGACCCAATTAGGAACGTGAGGATCAGCAGAGAGAGGCTTTGTTTCATGATGGGCCTTTCCAGTGTCAAGCCTGCAGCGGCGCGGTGGGCCGCTCGGGTGCGGGCGGTACTTCGCTGCTGCGCTGCGCCGGGATGCGGCCAGCGCGGATGTCTTCGGCCCACAGGCGGTGGTGCTCCATGGCCCAGCCTTCCGTGACGTAGCCGGTTTTCATGGCGCGGTACGCGCCGCGCATGCCAATGGTGCCCATGTAGATGTGGCCGATGATGAGTGCCACCATCCACAGCGCCAGGCTGGCGTGCAGCATGTGGGCCAGCTGCATCTGGCCCCGCAATTCGCCCACGCCAGGAATCAGTTTGTCGAGCACCAGACCAGAGCCCACGACCACAATGCCGGGAAGCGTGATTCCCCACCAGAACAAGCCCTTCTCGCCTGCGTTGAAACGGTGCGATGGGACCTGTTCGTCCCCGAGCAGCCCGCCCAGCCTGGTCAACCAGCGAAAGTCGGCCAGGGTTGCGATGTTGTCCTTGATGAAGATCACGACGATGAGCGCAAGCGACACCGCGAACAGCGGCCCCATGAAGTTGTGCACGTACTTGAGTGCGTAGGCCAGCCATCCGGTGATTGTCAGGCCCAGCACCGGCAACAGAAAGAACTTGCCGAAGGCCATAACCAGGCCAGAAACCGCCAGAACGACGAAGGCAAATGCATTGGACCAGTGCGCGGCGCGCTCGAAGGGAGTGAATCGCTCGAACTTGCGCTGGGACTCCGGGTGCCTGTGTCCCAGCGGACCTTTGGCCACAAAGAACAGGGCCAGCGCCAGCACTACGATGCCCAGCAGCGCGGCGCCATACGGAAGAATCCAGCGGTTGCGCACTTGGCGCCAGGCCTCACCGGCGTTGGTCTCGCGCATGAACGGATAGTCGACAAACCCTTGAATCAGGTTGCCCGCCTCTGGCGCCTGGCTCGGCGGCAAGCTGCTGTAGCCAGTGGCCCCGGCAGCCACCTGGCGCCACATGGGCGCGTTGTTGCCTGGCTGGACTCTGGCGCGCTGGCCATTGGTCTGCTCGCGGTAGCCCGGCTCGCTGCTCGCGTCGGGCTGAACTTCAAAAATGTTCTGACTTTGAATCGTGCCTTCGTCGGGTGCCCGGATGGGTCCGTTGGCGGCCGGCGCCACTGCACCGATCTGGCCCGATTGCTGCGGCCCGGCCGGCTGGGACATGGGCAACTGCGCCAGGCACGGTGCGGCGACCAATGCGGCCGCAGCCAAGAGCACAGAGGAGAGGAAATGGTTCATGGGCCGCCTCCCGTCACGGTATGCGCGCATAGTCGTTTTGGCCGCGCTGCATGCGCGTGCGCAAGTGCTGCTCCCAACTGTTCTTGTCCCCAGGCTTCCAGCCAGCGTCGACGAAAGCATTGCCTGCGCCATCATACGGAGCCGTATCGAGCGTGCCCCGGTTCGCTTGCGGACGCTCGCTGCAAGCGCTCAGCGCAGCGAGACACACCGCCGCGCCGACATAAAGAGCAAGCCGACTCATGATTTGCCTCCGTCTGCACCCGTGCGCGGCGCCGTGCCTTCGCCCTTTTTTGCCGTACCGTACGCCGTACCCCAGCCCCACACTTCGGCGCCCTTGCCGCGCTGGACCACACGGGTTCGGAAAATGTCGGCCACCACGTCGCCATCGCCCGCCAAAAGCGCTTTGGTGGAACACATTTCTGCGCACACCGGCAGTTTGCCCTCGGCCAGGCGGTTGCGACCGTATTTTTCGAATTCGGCCTCACTGCCACTGGCTTCCGGGCCGCCTGCGCAGAAGGTGCATTTGTCCATCTTGCCGCGCACGCCAAACGTGCCTTGCCCAGGGAACTGCGGCGCGCCAAAGGGGCAGGCATAGCTGCAGTAGCCGCAGCCAATGCAAACATCCTTGTCGTGCAGCACCACTCCCTCGTCGGTGCGATAAAAGCAATTCACCGGGCACACCGCCATGCAGGGTGCATCGCTGCAGTGCATGCAGGCGACGGAAATGGATTTTTCGCCCGGCACGCCGTCGTTCAGCGTCACCACGCGGCGGCGATTGACCCCCCATGGGACCTCATGCTCGTTCTTGCAGGCCGTGACGCAGCCGTTGCATTCGATGCAGCGCTCGGCGTCGCAGATGAACTTCATTCTTGCCATTGCATATCTCCTGCTCGCGCGGTCCGCCGCTTAGGCACGTTCCACGTTGCACACCGTGGTCTTGGTTTCCTGCATCATGGTTACGGAGTCGTAGCCATAGGTCGTGGCCGTGTTTACCGCTTCGCCGCGCACCACCGGGTGGGCACCGCTTGGGTAATACGCCAGCATGTCGGCGCCTTGCCAGCGTCCCGAGAAGTGAAACGGCATCCACACCGTATCGGGACCGACGCGCTCGGTAACGAGCGCCTGTACATTGAGCCGGGCGCCCGTGGGGCTGCTCAGCCACACCCGGTCGCCATTGCGAATCCCGCGGTCGGCGGCCGCGCGCGGATGGATTTCCACAAACGCCTCCTGCTGCAGTTCGGCCAGCCAGGGATTGGAGCGCGTTTCTTCGCCGCCGCCTTCGTACTCCACCAGGCGGCCGGACGAGAGAATCAGAGGGAACTTTTCATACACTTTTTCTGCGATGTTCCTGTCCTGCAAACTCTTGAACAGCGTGGGCAGACGCCAGAAATTGCGCTTGTCGTCGTGCGTCGGGTATTGGGCAACCAAGTCGGGGCGGGTGCCATAGATCGGCTCGCGGTGCTGAGGAATCGCGTCGGGGAAGTTCCACACCACCGCACGCGCCTTGGCATTGCCAAAAGGGTGGCAACCGTGGACCTGCATCACCACGCGCTGAATGCCGCCCGACATGTCGGTCTTCCAGTTCTTGCCCTCCGCCGCCTTCTTTTCGGCCTCGGTCAGGTCGTTCCACCAGCCGAGCTTTTTGAGCAGGACGTGATCGAATTCCGGATAGCCGGTCGTGATGTCCGCGCCGCGCGAATGGGAGCCATCCTCGGCCAGCAAATTCACGCCGTTTCGCTCGACACCGAAATTGGCGCGGAAGTTGCCTCCACCGTCCATGACGTGCTTGCTGGTGTCGTACAGGTTGGGGCTGCCGGGGTGCTTGAGTTCGGGCGTGCCGTAGCATGGCCAGGGCAGGCCGAAGTAGTCGCCCGAGAGGTCGTAGCCGGTCTCTGCGTCCTTGCCGCCCTTGGACTTGAGCGACTTCACGTCGAAGACATGCATGTTGCGCATGTGCGCCTTGAGGCGCTCCGGGCTTTGACCGGTGTAGCCGATGGTCCAGGTGCAGCCGTTGATTTCACGCAGGATGTCCTCGATCAACGGCTCGTCCTGCCCCTTGACCTGCTGCATCTTGTAATTCTTGACCAACTCGGGACCAAAGCCGAGCTTCTGCGCCAGCTGGTACATGATCATGTGGTCACTGCGGCTCTCCCAGAGCGGCTCGATCACTTTTTCGCGCCATTGCAGCGAACGGTTGGACGCTGTGACCGACCCGCTGGTCTCGAACTGCGTGGCGGCGGGCAGCAGGTACACGGCGCGGTTGGGATTGAGGTCTTCGGCCTTGCCGGGCATCGCGGCCATCGCGGCCGTCGCCGACGGATAGGGGTCCACCACCACCAGCAGGTCGAGCTTGTCCATGGCCCGCTTCATCTCGAGGCCCCGGGTCTGCGAGTTGGGGGCATGGCCCCAGAAGAAGACGCCGCGCAGGTTGGAATCCTGGTCGATCAACTCGTTTTTTTCCAGCACCCCGTCAATCCAGCGCGAAACCGTCAGGCCCGACTTGGTCATCATCGCCGGGCTGGCAAAACGTCCCTTGATCCACTCGTAGTCCACATTCCAGGCTTTGGCAAAGTGCTTCCAGGACCCCTCGGCAACGCCGTAGTAGCCGGGAAGCGAATCGGGGTTGGGACCGATGTCGGTGGCACCCTGGACGTTGTCGTGCCCGCGGAAAATGTTCGCGCCGCCGCCGCTCTTGCCCACGTTGCCCAGCGCCAACTGCACGATGCACGACGCTCGTACCATGGCGTTGCCAATGCTGTGCTGCGTCTGACCCATGCACCACACCAGGGTCGAAGGCCGGTTCTTGGCCATCATTTCGGCCACGCGCGCCATTTGCTCTTCCTTGACGCCGCAGGCGTCTTCCACCTTGTCCGGCGTCCACTTGGCCATCACCTCGGTCTTGACCGCGTCCATGCCATAGACGCGGTCGTGCAGATACTGCTTGTCTTCCCAGCCGTTCTTGAAGATGTGATACAGCAAGCCGAAAAGAAAGGGAATGTCGCTGCCCGAGCGAATGCGCACGTACTCGTCTGCCTTGGCTGCCGTGCGGGTAAAGCGCGGGTCGACCACGATCAGCTTGCACCCCATTTCCTTGGCATGGAGCATGTGCAGCATGGAGACCGGATGCGCCTCGGCGGCGTTGGAGCCGATGTACAACGCGCACTTGCTGTTCTGCATGTCGTTGTACGAATTGGTCATCGCCCCGTAGCCCCAGGTATTGGCCACGCCGGCCACCGTGGTGCTGTGGCAGATGCGCGCCTGGTGGTCGCAATTGTTGCTGCCCCAGAAACTGACGAACTTGCGCAGCAGGTAGGACTGCTCGTTGTTGTGCTTGGACGAGCCGACAAAGTACACGCTGTCCGGACCGCTGGCCTCGCGCAATTCCTGCATGCGTGCCGAGATTTCGGTCAGTGCGACGTCCCAGGAAATGCGCTCGTACTTGCCGTTGACCAGCTTCATGGGATAGCGCAGCCTGTATTCACCATGGCCGTGCTCGCGCAGCGCCGCGCCTTTGGCGCAATGCGCGCCCATGTTGATCGGGGAATCGAATACCGGCTCCTGTCGGGTCCAGACGCCGTTTTCCACCACCGCGTCCACCGCGCAACCCACAGAGCAGTGGGAACACACGGTGCGCCGCACGACGATGTTCCCCCCGGCCTGGCCCGGCGCCGCCGCCGGGGCCGCATCGGCCTTCTTGACCAGGCTCAGCTGCGACGCGGCGAGCCCCACGCCCACGCCCAGCCCCGAGCGACGCAGGAAAGCACGGCGGTCCATGGTGGGAATGGCGTGCGCCAGCCCGCGTCGCAGGCTGTGAACAAAGTGGGACTCGGTGGCCCCTGGGCCTGGGACGGGACTTTTTCGGGTCAACAACATGGCTGTACTCCGCCGGTCAAAGCTGGGTGGTCTGGTAGTAGCGCTGAACGTGCTCGGAAAGCCAGTAGCCGCCGCCCCGCTCGGGTGCCGGCCGGGCCGGCTCGGCGCTGGCCGTCGGTTTCAACGCGAGCCCGGGCAGCACCGAGCTGGCGGCTGCAGCCGCGCCCACCGTGGCTGCACCTGCAAAAAAACGGCGACGGGATGGCTTGGCATCGTTGTCGGACATGGCGTTCTCCGGAGCGTGCGATTGGTATGAAATGAATTGCATATGCAGTCTATGCGCTCCAGATGTTGCCGATACCGGGAAAACCCGCAACCAGAGCGATTTCTCCCGGCGCCCGGACGGTCGAGTCATTGATCCAGCAGATCAAAACCCTGCGCTTCGATGGCCACAAAGGCCTGCGTCAAGCCTGCCAGGGCCCGGTACAGGCGCGCCTTGGGATGGGCCGCGAGCTGCTCGCACAAGAGCGGCACCCAAGGCAGGACCTGCGCTGCAAAGAAGCGGCTTTGGCTTCCCAGGTGGCACACGGCACCGTCCTCGCCGGCGATCAAGTAGCGCATCACCTCGAAGACGCAAGCGACGTGGTCCTCGGGCTCGGGCATGGCATCGTGGCGCGCCAGGCCGAGCGCTGCCAGATCGCCTCGCAAGTGCGCCAGGGGCCGCTCATTGAGAAAACCGGTGAGGTAGTACGAGGCATAGAGCGACACTTCGGGCTTGGCCAAACCGCCGAACAAGGCGTCGTACTCCGCCGCTGTCTCGCTGGCAGACAGGGCCCGCGCGGAGCCGACCACCTGCTGCCAGGGCTCTTCAAGCAGTCCGCCGGAGACAGGGGCCTGCGTGGGCGCGGCCCGCAGGGCGTCCATCAGGGCAGCATCGGGCGCCGCGTAATACAGCTGGGCCAGCAGGCCATAGATCTCGGCGCGTGCGGTTTCCTCGTCCATCGCTGCACGGGTCGGCATGGGCAAAGGGTGAAGTAGGGACGTGTTCACAGATCGGTCACCCGGCTTTCGTTGGAAGACGAATAAAGGTCAATCACTCGGCAATCGCTGCACATCTTGAGCCGCTGCAGTGCATCCCCCTGGAACATTGCATGCTCGGCCAATTTGCCCAGCATGGCTTCAATCGCCATCAGCGTGCCAAAGGGCGCATGGCAGCGAATGCAGACATAAGGCGCGGACTCGTTGAGCACCCGCGCCTGGCTGCGCTCAGCGAGCAAGGACAGGCGCGGCTGCAGTGCGATCGCGTCTTCCGGACAGGTGCGCTCACACAGCCCGCACTGCACGCAATTTTTCTCGATGAACCGCAGCTGCGGCGACTGCGGGTTGTCCAGCAGCGCGCCCGCCGGACAGGCGCTGACACAGCTCAGGCACAAAGTGCAGCGCGCCTGGTCGACGACGATGGCGCCGAGCGGGGAGCCCGGAGCGGGAAGTTCGATGGCGGTGCGGCCGGCGGCAACGCCCGGCGCCTGGACCATCAGATGCTCCAGCGCAAATTCCAGAGTGCTGCGCTTTTGCGCAGTGGCGGCAAAGCGGGCTGGCGAAGCCATGGCCGGCCGGGGACTGCTCCCCAGGGCCTGCAGGCCTTGATCCAGATCGCCATGGGTCTTGCAGCGAAGCAGATGCACCGCGCCGCCCGGGTAGCCCAGCCCGGTGCACAGCGCCTCCACAACGTCGATCTGCTCCTGGAGCGCGTCCAGGTACTGCGGCGCCTCTTCGTCGGTGGCCACGATCACCACCCGAGCGGCGCCATAACACAGCGCGCTGAGCCACAGCTCCAGACCGGTGCTCGCGCTGTGCCAGAGCGGCAGGGGAATGCACTGTGCGGGCAGCCCCTGCGCGATGCCCAGTTGCGCCGCACGACCCAACTCCTGCACCAGCGCCTGGCCGCGCGTCTGGCTGTGCAGCAGCAGCACCGGGTCGCGGCCACCCGCGGCGACGTAGCGGGCCAGCACGGTGCGCAGTCGCAGCCCCTGCTCCGCCAGGCCCGGCGTGCGGTAAGCCATGGCGCCCGTCGGGCACACGGTGCTGCAGGCGCCGCAGCCAACGCACAGATGCGGATTGAGGTCGACGCGCTGGCGCTTTGGATCGCTGCCAATGGCTTCGGCCGAGCAAATGTCGATGCAGGCTCTGCACCCGAGCTTGCCGTTGCGGCTGTGGGCGCAGAGCTTTTGCTCGTAGTCGACAAAACGGGGCTTTTCGAATTCACCCACCAGCTCGCGCAGCGCAAGCAGCGCCGCCAGGTCGTTTCCATCCCAGCGCAGATAACCCTGCGGCGCAGCATGCTGGTTGAAAGTGGGGCTGGCCGCCGGGCCGCGCAGGTCCAGCACCAGATCGAACGGTTCCGATTGCATCTGCGCCGGCCGCTGAAAATCGATCGCACCAGCCACCGTGCACGCCTTGACGCAGTCGCGGTGCGCCTCGCACTGTGCCATGTCGATCTGGTAGTCGAGCCCGATGGCGCCCTCGGGACAGGCCTGGACGCAGGCGTTGCAGCGGGTGCACAGGTCCAGCGAGATCGGGTTGTCCGCCTGCCAAGAAAGCTCAAACGCACCCAGCCAGCCCTGCAGACTCAATATGCGACCTGCCAACACCGGGTAGCGGCGCTCCTGCATGCCGCCGGCATTGCCCGGGCCGGTGGCAAACAGCGTGACGTCGAAGCCTTCGCCGAACAAGGCGGCCGCGCGCTCGGCCGCGTCCAGCGCGCCCAGAATCAGCAAGCGTCCGCTGCTTTTGAAGCTGACCGTGGGAACAGGCTCGGGGTCGGGCAGGCGCGCCGCTGCGATCAGGGCTGCGATCTTGGGCGTCGCGCGGCCTGCGTCCGCGCTCCAGGCCGCAGTTTCACGAATATTGACGAACCTCAGCGGCGACGTGGCGCCCTCGGTCTGCGCGGCCAATTCGGTGAACAGGCGGCGCTCCTGGGTGCAGGCCACCAGCACCTCTTGCCCGGACCGGATGGCGCTCTGGAAAGCGCCAGCCTCACGGCGGCACAGGGTGGAATGCAGCGCAATATCGTCACCGATCGCCGTCCCCAGAGCGGTCTTCTGGAGCGGCATTGTCCGATTGCAGTCGCAAATGAGCGTTGGCATGGGGTGTGGGGCTTGCGTTGGCTGGCTGAGGATCCCGGGGAGCAATCGCAGCGCGGGCGTGAGGCTCCGACTGTGCCACGCTTGTTGGAATGGGGTCTTCGTCGGTCGCGCAAGGAGCGGGCGCATCGCCTTGGCCTTCCTGCGGACCGACGAGGCCGACGAACTTGGCGCTGGCCATCTTGCGCAAGGTCGCCAGGGGCAGGGGATCGGCCCCGCTGTAATCGTCGATGTAAGTGTCCAGACCATCCATCACGTTGAAATGCGGATCGCGAAACAGCTGCTTCATGGCCGCATTGCGCACCGCGGGTGCGACGGTGCGGGCCACAAACGGGGCGAAGTCCGACTGCGGCGTGAGCGCCTGCGCATCGGCCAGGGTGGGCGGCGCGGCCGGGGGCTGCTCGGCCGCCGGGAGCCTTTCGGGATTCTCAGGCAGAGCGGCCGCGTTCGGCGCCGCAAGCGGCTCAGCCTCCGGCTGCCCGGAGCGTGCCTCGTGCTTGCGCCGCGACCAGCGGCCCAGGAAGCCATCGCTCATGGTTCGCCCCGCTGCTTGGTCGTGCTGACCGATGCGGGGTTACCAAAGCGGTCTTGCAGTGCCTGAAAGCTCTGCGGTCTGCGGCGTTTGCGCGGTTCGGGTCGGTAGTGCTGGTCCACAAAGGCCTGGAGCCACAGGACGACCGCAGGATCAGCTGGCAATTGGTCGACCGACTCCTGCGCGTCCAGCCAGCGCCCCGCGTCGTGGTAGCTGAGGCTGACGGCCACCGGGCGGGCCAGGGGCGTCGCCTCGGTTTCCGACGCCTCGTCCTGTCGCCACAAAACGAACCAGCAGGGTGCGGGCGACGCGAGATTGAGGTGGTAGCCCTCGGCGTCGTCGCGAAACAGATCGACCTGCAGTTGCGGGAACAGCCAGCGCTGCTCCTGTTCCGTTTGCAGCAAGGGTCGCGCCAACGTGCCAAATGCCGCCTCGTTGGGCACCACGTCCACGGGGGCCCACTGCCAGGCCTGCCAGCGGCTCTGTGGGCCAGATACCGCCTTGCGTTGCATCACCACGGCCACGCAGAGCCCAGGCCGCGCGCCGGGCGAACCGCCTTCTCGTTCGTTGGCGTTCACTCCCATCGCAGCGCCGCCACGTCGTGCGCGAAGATGGGGTAGTTCATCCACAGGCCCTTGAGTCGCTTGCGCGCGACGGTGCTCAACTGCGGGGCAAAAATCCAGGCGTTCACCGCGTCGTTGGCCAGCTTGCGCTGCACCTGGGCATACAGCATCTGGCGTTCGCGTGCGCTGCCGCTGGCCGCATGGCGTTCGACCAATTCGCGAAACTCGACGCTGTCGTAGCCGAAGTAGTAACCGGGGTCGGTGTAGATGGGGTAGTCCAGCGGTTCCACGTGGTTGATCAGCGTGAGGTCGAAGTCTCCCTTGAATGTGCCGGACAGCCAGTGTGCCCAGTCCACTGACTGCGTGCGCACGTCGATGCCGATGTCCTTGAGCGCCGCGACAATCAGTGGCGCGCCGTCGCGCGCATACGGGGTCGGAGGCAGTGTCAGGGTCAGGGCCAGCGGAAGGGTGACTCCGGCCTCGCGCAGCAAGGCCCTGGCGCGCTGGGGGTCGTAGGGATACAGGCCCGCCAGATGCACGTAACCCGCGTCGGTGGGAGAAAAATGGCTGCCGATGGCCTTGCCCCGCCCATCGAGCACCTGCTGGATGAAGCGCTCTCGGTCGATGGCATGGGTGATGGCACGGCGCACGCGCACGTCGTCCAGCGGCTTGCGGCGATTGTTCAGCGCCAGCATGCCTTTGCCACTGGATGCCCCGATCAGCACCTGGTAGGCCTTGTCCGCCTGGAAGCGATCCACGGTCTTGGTGGCAATGTTGAAGAACACGTCGACTTCGCGCGCCGCCATGGCATCGGCCTGGGCCACCGGCTGGTTGATGAAGCGGAATGTCACCGCATCCATAAAGACTTCGCCGGCGTTGCGGTAGTCGGCATTTTTTATCAGGTCGATGCTGCTGCCGCGGTCCCAGCGCTCGAAGCGGTAAGGGCCCGTTCCTATGGGCCGGGTCGCCGCCTGTTGTGCGGTTGCCGGGTGCAGGATCACGGCCGTGCTCTCCCCGAGCCGGAACAGGGTATTGGCGTCAGCGTGGTGCAGGCGCAGCACCACGGTGTGTGCGTCGGGCGTCTCGATGGCTGCAATGTTGTCGAACAAGGCTTTTTTTGCCTTGTTGGTGGACGCCGGCGCCATGGCGCGCTCGAAGCTAAAGCGAACCGCGGCCGCGTCGAGCGGCGCGCCGTCGTGAAAGCGAACGTCCTTGCGCAGGGCAAAACGGTAGGTCCGGCCGCCGTCTTCCTGCCGCCAACTGCTCGCCAGCAAAGGCGAGGTGGCGCCGTTTTCCTCGATCTTGACGAGTCCCTCAAAGACGTTGTAGTGCACGACTTCGCCAATGGACGCTGCTGCGGCCACGGTCGGGTCCAGCCCGTCGGGCTCCAGGGAAATGCTGAACACCACCCGGGAGTCCCCAGGCCCTGCCACTGCGACCGGGGGACATGCCGCCAGGAGCGTGAGCGCAGCGACGATGACGTGCAGGATGTAGCGAAACACGACGGTCCTCTTGTAATGGCGCACCCGCGAAGGTCATCGCGGCGAAGCCGCGCGGTGCATTTACAAAATCTGACATAGTGTGCCATCACTCTACCGCGCATCCCTTGTACCGTCTGTCCCCGCCATGCCTCCGCCTGCGCCTTCGCTTCGTCTGTCCCGCCGCGCCCTGCTCGCACGGTTAGCGATCGGCGTGGCCGTGCTGGCCTGCCTGGGACTGCTGTGGTCGTTGGCGACGGTCTACCAGGAACGCACCGCCACCTACCGGCACCAGGCCGAGCGTGAGCTGCAGACCATCAGCCGTCTACAGGCCAGTGCCGTCTCCGACTGGCGCGAGCGGCGTCTTGCAGACGCCAGTGCCCTGACCGACGACGACCTGTTCGCCCGGGCCGTGGCGCGCTGGCGCGAGGCGCCTTCGGCGCACACCGAAGCGCCGGTACACGACCGGCTGCGCATTCTGCAGGAGCGCCAGCGCTACACCGCGGTCTTCTTCGTTAGCCCCGAGGGGGCCGTTTTGCTGCCGGCAGCTACTCCCAACGCAGCGCTGCCGGCCCAGGAGAAAAAGGCCTTGCAGCAGGCGCTCGAGAGCGCCACGACCGCCGTGGTGGAGCCGCGACGCGACCCGTTTTTTGCCTTCCCCTTCTTCAGTCTGATGGCGCCGATCTACGACGGCATGCAGCCTCTCGGAGCGGTCTGGCTGGTCATCGACGTGCGCGGCAGCCTGTACTCCCTGCTGACCCCCTGGCCCACCGCCAGCAAGAGCGCCGAATCGGCCCTGGTCAGTGCCGAGGGGGCGGATCCCGTGCTGCTCAGTCCCCTGCGCCTGCAGGCGCTGCCGACACCGGTGCCGCTGGTGCCTGCATCGGACCGCGGCAACCTGCTGATGCAGGCCGTGGCCGGGGCCCGCGGCCTGATTCATGCCCGCGATGCGCAAGGCACGGAGGTACTTGCCGTGGTCAATGCGATCGCCGAGTCGCCCTGGTTTCTGGTCTCCAAGATCGACCTGGCCGAAGCGTTTGGCGACGCCTCCCGGCGCGAACTGGTGGCCCTCAGCCTGCCATTGAGCCTCGCGCTGCTGCTGGCGGGCCTGTTCCTCGTGGCCTGGCAGCGGCGCGCCTGGCTGCGCGAGCGCACGCTGAAGGAGAGCCTGGCACGCAACATGCAGTGGCTCGAGAGCGCGCAGAAATCGGCCTTGGTCGGCTACTACGCCTACCAGCCCGAGAGCGGCCAATTCAACCTCTCGCCCATGGCTGCCGAACTGTTCGGATTGCCCGGCGATGGTCCGGTGGCGCGTGCGCAGTGGCTCGCGCAGGTCCATGCGGAGGACCGTCCGCGTGTGCTTGCCGCGCTGGAGGCCGCGCTGGGCGCAGGCACCCCCTTGCGAATGCAATACCGAATGTCCAGCGCCGGCAACGATCGCTGGGTGGACATGTGGGGCGAACGCAACGCGCCTGAGGGCAACGCCAGCATGACGGGCACCGTGCAGGACATCACCGAGCGCCAGCGCGCCGCGGACAAGCTGGACCAGTACCGCCTGGCACTGGAAACGCTGGTGCGCCAGGATCCCCTGACCCAGGTGGCCAACCGCCGCGCGCTGACCGAAGCCGTGGCCGTGGAGTGGCAGCGCGCGGCGCGCTCGGGTTCGAGCCTGTCCTTGTTGATGGTCGATGTCGATCACTTCAAGGCATTCAACGACCGCTATGGCCACCTGGCGGGCGACGAGTGCCTGCGCAAGGTGGCCGCAGCCATGGCCCGCACGGCGGCGCGCGCAAGCGATCTGGTCGCACGCTATGGCGGCGAGGAATTCGCCGTGCTCCTGCCCGAAACGCCTGAGCGCGACGCGATGGCGATTGCCGAGCAGATGCGCCTTGCAGTGCGCAAGCTGGCCATCGTGCACGCGGCCTCAGGCGTCGCTTCCATGGTCACGGTGAGCATTGGCGTGGCGACCATGCACCCCCGGCCGCATGTCAGCGCCACCCCGGGGCACGAACCGAGCCGGGCCAGCGCCAAAGCCAGCGCGGAACGCGAGTCGCAGGAGCTGTTTCGTCAGGCGGACGACGCGCTCTACGCCGCCAAATCGGTGGGGCGCGACACCGTGGTGCCCTATACCGCTGCGGTGTCCGAAGCGGCGCCCTCAGACCTCACGCCCTCGCCACCCGAACCGCGCAGTACTTGAATTCGGGGATCTTGCCGAAGGGATCGAGCGCGGCATTGGTGAGCAGGTTGGCCGCTGCCTCGTGGTAGGCGAAGGGCAGGAATACGGTGCCATCCGGCGTGCCATCGTCGCGGCGCAACATCAGTGCGACCTCGCCGCGCCGCGATGCCACGCGCACCCGCTCGCCCGCTGCCAGGCCGCAGCGCGCCATCTCTGCTGCGTTCATCGTGGCCGTGGCCACGGGCTCCAGCGCGTCCAGCACCTGGCTGCGCCGCGTCATGCTGCCGGTGTGCCAGTGCTCGAGCTGGCGGCCGGTGATGAGCACCAGCGGATAGTGCGCATCGGGGGGCTCGTCGCCAGGCACCAGGCCTGCCGGCACCAAGCGCACGCGCCCGCTGCCGGTCGGGAAGCGCTCGGTGAACACGATGGGCTGGCCCGGGTCGTCCGCCGACAGGCAGGGGTAGGTGATGCTGCCCTCGCGCTTGAGCCGCTCCCAGGTGATGCCGGCGATCGCGCCGTGCATGGCGAGGCGCATTTCCTCGAACACTGCGGCGACCCCGTCGTCCGGCCCCGCGTAATTCCATTGCAGGCCCATGCCCACCGCGATGCGCTGCAAGATCCACAGGTCGGCGCGCGCGTCGCCCGGTGGCGCGACAGCGCGGCGGCCGAGCTGCACCATGCGGTCGGTGTTGCTGGCGGTGCCGGTTTTTTCCATCCAGCTGCTCGCCGGCAGCACCACGTCGGCGAGCCAGGCGGTTTCGGTCAGAAAGATGTCTTGCACCACCAGGTGCGACAGGCTGGCAAGTGCGCGGCGCGCGTGGTTCAGGTCGGGGTCGCTCATTGCCGGGTTTTCGCCCAGGATGTACATGCCGCGCACCTTGTGCGGGTCGGCGTCCGGCGCCAGCGCCTTGTGCATGATTTCGACCACGGTGTAACCCGGCGCCGGGTCCAATGCGTGGCCCCAAAAGTCCTCGAACCAGGCGCGCGCGGCCGGGTCGTCCACACGCTGGTAGTTTGGCAGCATCATGGGTATCAGGCCCGCGTCGCTCGCACCCTGCACGTTGTTTTGCCCGCGCAACGGATGCAGGCCGGTACCGGGTCGGCCGATCTGGCCGGTGATGGCGGCCAGCGCTATCAGGCAGCGCACGTTGTCGGTGCCGTGCACGTGCTGGCTCACGCCCATGCCCCAGAAAATCATGGCGCTTCTGGCGCTCGCATACGCCCGCGCCACTTCGCGCAACAGCGGCGCGGCAATGCCGCAAACAGGCGCCATGGCTTCGGGGCTGAAGGCGGCCAGATGCGCGCGAAGCGCCTCGAAGCCTTCGACGCGCTCGCGCACGAAGGCCTCGTTCACCAAGCCCTCGTCGATGATGGTGTGCAACAGCGCATTGAGCAGCGCCACGTCGCTGTCGGCGCGAAACTGCAGCGTGCGCCAGGCGTGGGCGCCCAGCTCAGTGATGCGGGGGTCGGCCAGCACGATTTTGGCACCGCGCGCAGCGGCGTTCTTCATCCAGGTGGCGGCCACCGGGTGGTTGGCCGTGGGGTTGGAGCCGATGACGAACATCAGCTCCGCAAACGCAACGTCGCGCACCGGGTTGCTGACCGCACCCGAGCCGACGCCCTCCAGCAGCGCCGCCACGCTGGACGCATGGCACAGCCGGGTGCAGTGGTCGACGTTGTTGCTGCCAAAGCCGGTGCGCACGAGCTTCTGGAACAAATAGGCCTCTTCATTGCTGCCCTTGGCCGAGCCAAAACCGGCCAGCGACTTGGGGCCGTGGGCGCCCCGCAACTGCACCAAACCCCCAGCGGCCAGCGCCAGGGCTTCGTCCCAGGAGGCTTCGCGGAAGGTATCGCGCCAGTCCGCACCGGGCTCGGGCATGCGCTTGGGAACGCCCGGCTTGCGAACGAGCGGCGCGGTGAGCCGATCCGGGTGGTGGATGTAGTCAAAACCAAAGCGGCCCTTGACGCACAGCCGGCCTTCGTTGGCCGGGCCGTCCCTGCCCTGCACGCCAACAATTTTTTCATCGCGCACCTGCCAGGTGACCAGGCAACCGACGCCGCAGAAAGGGCAGACCGAATCCACACTGCGGTCCAGCGCTTGCGAGCCAACCAGGGGCTTGGCGCTGAGCGCACCTGTCGGGCAGGCCTGCACGCATTCCCCGCAGGCGACGCAACTGCTCTGGCCGATGGGGTCGTCCAGGTCGAACACCGGGCGCGCATCTGCGCCGCGCAGCGCCATGCCGATGACGTCGTTGACCTGGGTTTCCCGGCAGGCACGCACGCAGCGGCCGCACTGGATGCAGGCGTCCAGCTGCACCGCCATCGCCGGGTGGCTCAAGTCGGGCGCCAGCGGCGCGCGGCGCAGTGCCTCCAGCGCGGGGCGCACCTGCACCTGCAGGCGCTCGGCCCAATCGCTCAGTTCGCCATGCTGGCCGATATTTTTACGGTCCTTTTGGCCTCCAGCGCTTGTTCCATATGCGATGGAAGCTATGGATTCAGGAGTTTTTCTTTCCAGCGGGCCATCGCGCCATTGGTAGCCCGCGTCGGGCAGATCGGCCAGCAGCAGCTCCAGCACCATGCGCTGGGCAGCCCGGGCGCGCGGGCTCTGCGCGCGCACCTGCATGCCGGGCGTGGGCGCGCGGCAGCAACTGGCGGCAAGGCTGCGCTCGCCGTCGATTTCCACCACGCAGGAGCGGCAATTGCCATCGGGCCGCAAGCCTTCCGTGTGGCACAGGTGGGGAATCTCCACGCCGTGGCGCAGCGCTGCCTGCCACAGGCTCTCGCCGGGCAGGGCGCTCAGTGCTTCACCGTCCAACGCGAAAGGGACCGGTTCGGACATGCTCATGGCAGTGCACCTGGCACCAGCTCGTGCGCAAAGTATTTCTGGACGCAGACCATGGGATTGGGCGCAGCCTGGCCCAGTCCGCAAATGGAGGCGTCCGCCATGACCTGCGCCAGATCACCCAGCAATGGCAGGTCCCACACCGGCGCCTGCATCAGTGCGGCGGCCTTGTCCGTGCCGACGCGGCAGGGCGTGCACTGGCCGCAGCTCTCGCGGGCGAAAAAACGCATCATGTTCAGGGCCGCATCGCGCGCCCGGTCGTGGTGGCCGAGGACGATGATGGCGGCGGAACCTATGAAGCAGCCGTAGGGCTGCAGCGTGTCGAAGTCGAGAGGCAGGTCGGCCAGCCAGGCCGGCAAGATGCCCCCCGAGGCGCCTCCCGGCAGGTAGGCGTACAGATCATGCCCTTCCTGCATGCCACCGCAGTACGCATGGACAAGCTCGCGCAGCGTGATGCCCGCCGGCGCCAGCTTGACGCCCGGGCTTCTCACCCGCCCGCTGACGCTGAAACTGCGCAGGCCCTTGCGTCCGCGCCGACCAAAGCCGGCAAACCACGCCGGCCCGCGTTCGACGATGTCGCGCACCCAGTAGAGCGTTTCGAAATTGTGCGCCAGCGTGGGGCGGCCAAACAGGCCGCGTTCGGCGATATAGGGCGGGCGCAGGCGCGGCATGCCGCGCTTGCCCTCGATGCTCTCGATCATGGCCGACTCTTCGCCACAGATGTAGGCGCCGGCGCCGCGACGCAGCTCGATGTACGGCAGCGGGCACGGTGGGTCTGCCTGGAGCTTGGCAAGTTCGGCTTGCAGCAGCACGCGGCAGCCGTGATACTCGTCACGCAGGTAGATGTAGACCGCTTCGGTGCCGACCACTTGCGCCGCAATCAGCACGCCTTCGAGGAAGCGATGCGGGTCGCGCTCCAGATAGGTGCGGTCCTTGAAGGTGCCGGGCTCGCCCTCGTCGATGTTGACGGCCATGAGGGCCGTCGCCTCGCCTGGGATGCCCCGGCGCTCGGCGAGAGCGGTCTGCGCGCGCACGGTGCGCCACTTGCGCCCGGCCGGGAATCCCGCGCCGCCCAGGCCGCGCAGGCCCGAGTCTTCCATCATCGCAAGCACTTGTTCGGCGTCCATCTCGCCGTTGACCAGCGCCGCCGCCGTGCTGTAGCCGCCGTGGGCGCGGTAGCAGGCGTAATCGGTCAGGCCGCAGACGTCGGGGAGGCTGCGGCCGGCCCAATCCGCTGCTACGAAAGGCGTAGCATCAAGCGCTTGTGGAACAAGCGCTTGATGCTCTTTTGATACAAAATCCACGGTGCCCGGCGTGGCACGCGGCACCGGCGTCTGGTGCACCACAGCCACCGGCGCCTGCTCGCAGCGACCGACGCAGGGCACGGCGACGACGCGCACATCCCGCCCGGCGAAAAGCTTAGGCAACTGCGCAAGCAGTTGCTGGGCGCCGGCCAACTGGCACGAGAGCGACTCGCAAACGCGCACCGTCAAGCCCGGCGCCTGGGCATTGCCGCGCAGCACGTCGAAATGGTGGTAGAAGCTGGCAACTTCGAATACCTCCGCCATGGGCAGGTTCATTTCCCGAGCCAGCGCAACGAGATGCCGCTCGTGCAGACAGCGCCAGGCGTCGCTTAGTCGGTGCAGGTATTCAATCAGCAGGTCGCGACGGTGGCCTTGGGGCGGGCGCTCACCGATGAGGGCGTGCACCTCGGCCGTCGATGCCGCATCCGGCTGGCGGCCCTTGAGCCGGCTCAGGCGCTGCAGGCGCGCGCGCAGTGCGTCGGGCGTGGCAAGGACGGCGGATTCGGGCATGTTCGGCGTCGCAGAAAAAGTCATCCTTGACTATCGCACGGCGCCGGGGCGATGCGAAAGCCCCGCAGCCCGCCTCAAGTGTCTTTGCTGACCGAAATCGTCGGCATCCTGGCCGAAAAGTCCTTGGCCTTTTGGGCGATTTGCACGGCCACGCTGCGCGCCACCCGTTTGTAGATGAGCGCAACCTCGCCCTCGGGGTCGGCCACCACGGTGGGCTTTCCGCTGTCGGCCTGCAGGCGAATCTGCATGTCGAGCGGCAAGGCACCCAGGTATTCCATGCCGTATTCCTGCGCCATCTTCTTGCCGCCGTCGGCGCCAAAAATGTGCTCGACGTGGCCGCAGTTGCTGCACACGTGCACCGCCATGTTCTCCACGATGCCCAAAATCGGCACGCCCACTTTCTCAAACATCTTGATTCCGCGCTTGGCGTCGAGCAAGGCAATGTCCTGAGGCGTGGTGACGATGACGCCGCCCGTGATCGGCACGCGCTGGCACAGCGTGAGCTGGATGTCGCCGGTACCGGGCGGCAGGTCGATCACGAGGTAGTCCAGGTCGCGCCAGTTGGTCTGGCGCAGCAGTTGCTCCAGCGCCTGGGTGGCCATGGGGCCACGCCAGATCATGGCTTCGTCCTGGTCGACCAGGAAGCCGATCGACATCACCTGCACGCCGTAGTTCTCCAGCGGCTCCATGTTCTTGCCGTCGACACTTTCGGGGCGGCGATTGATGCCCAGCATCATGGGCTGGCTGGGGCCGTAGATGTCGGCGTCGAGCACACCCACGCTGGCGCCCTCGGCCGCCAGCGCCAGCGCCAGATTGGCCGCGGTGGTGCTTTTGCCCACGCCGCCCTTGCCCGAAGCCACGGCAATGATGTTTTTCACCTGCGGCAAGAGTTGCACGCCGCGCTGCACCGCATGCGCAGCAATCTTGCTCGTGATATTGACGGAAACATTGCCCACGCCGGCCACGCCGCGCGCCGCCGCCACCAACTGCGTGCGCAGCGCGGGCACCAGACTCTTGGCCGGGTAGCCCAATTCCACGTCAAAGTGCACGTCGCCCGCGCTGACGCTCAGATTGCGCAGGGCCTTGGTACTGACCAGGTCCTTGCCCAGGTGGGGATCCTGCACGGTGGACAGCGCCGCCAGCAGGTCTTGTTCGGAAACAGCCATGCAAACTCTCCAGTTAACTGGCCGCAAGTCTATTGCGGGAAGCAATGACAATGCGGGCAGTGGGGCAGCCGCCCCCATGCAATGACAAAAGAGGACGCTCGTGAAACTGAAGATGGCCGACAACTCGCTGTTTGCAATCCTGCTGCGCTCGCCCTGGTGGGCGAGCTTTTTGCTGGCTGGCGCCATTACCGCAGCGACGGCAGCGCTGGCGCCCGATGGCTTCAAGGCCATGGGCGCCGTCGCCGCCCTGCCGCTCTTTGGTGTCGGCGCCGTGGCGGCCTGGCGCCAGTGGAAAGCCCCGTCGGCGGCCCGCATGGCGCAGCAGGCAGCGGCGCTTCGCGCCATGAACTGGCGCGAGTTTTCGGCCGCGCTGGAGCAGCACTGGCGTGATCAGGGAGCCAGGGTGCAGGCGGTCACGGGGCTGGAAGCCGACTTCTGTGTCGAGCACCAGGGCCAAGCGGTGCTGGTCAGCGCGCGGCGCTGGAAGGCCGGCAGCCACGGCGCCGAGCCCGTGGCCCAGCTGGCCGCGGCCATGCGCAAGCGCGGACTGTCGGCGGCGCAGTACCTGGTGGCACAAGGCACGGTGAGCGACTCGGCGCGCGCCCTGGCCCGCAGCGAAGGCGTGGCGCTGATCGAAGGCGACGCGCTGGTGCGCATGCTGCTGCAGCGCCCCCGATAGCCTGGGGATAGCCTGGGTTTTCCCGTGGCGCCGCTGTGGCCAGGCTGCAGCACACTGCGCGACAGGCTTGCCCACTGCGGCTCTGCGCAGATGCCGCCCCTCCTCAGATGACCCTTCCAATGCACTCCCTGCCGCCCGGCGACGATCCAGAACCGGCGGACACCCACGCCGCCCCGGCGCTGGGGCGCACCGGCCTGCTGCTGACGGGCGGTGGCGCGCGGGCGGCCTACCAGGTCGGGGTGCTCGAAGCCATTGCCGACCTGCGCCTGGCCTGCGGCGCCAGCAAGCAAGCCAACCCGTTTCGCATCATCACCGGCACCTCGGCGGGAGCGGTCAACGCCGCCGCGCTGGCCTGCGGTGCCGATCAGTTTGACCGCGCGGTGCGGCGCATCGTGCGGGCCTGGAGCCACATGCGGGCCGGTCAGGTCTACCGGGCCGACTCGTTCAGCGTCGCGCAAAGCGGTGCACGCTGGCTCACGCTGCTCTCGCTGGGATGGGTGCTGGCGCGCTGGCGGCGCCTGCGGCCCAAGTCGCTGCTGGACAACACGCCCTTGGCGCGGCTGCTGAGGCAAATGGTGCCTCTGGTGCGGCTGCCGCTGGTCATTCGCAAGGGCCATCTGGACGCACTGGCGGTGACCGCGTCGAGCTACACCTCGGGCGACCACGTCACTTTCTTCGAGGCTGGCGAGCGCCAGGACCCCTGGGTGCGATCGCAGCGGCGCGCCGTTCGCGATCGCATCACACACGAGCACCTGCTGGCTTCGGCCGCCATTCCCTTCGTGTTCCCGGCGACGGCGATCGACGTGGAAGAACGCACCGAATATTTCGGCGACGGGTCGATGCGCCAGTCGGCGCCGATAGCTGCCGCCATCCACCTGGGCGCCGAGCGCATCCTGGTCGTGGGTGCGGGGCGCATGCACGAGCCCAAGGACCCCGCGCTGCAAGGGCAGATGCCGACCTACCCCTCGCTGGCGCAGATTGCGGGCCATGCTTTGTCGAACATCTTTCTGGACGCGCTGGCCGTGGACATCGAGCGTATGGAGCGCATCAACAAGACGATTGCGCTCATCCCGCAGGCTTCGCGCAGCGGCAGCTTGCTGCGGCCGATCGAGCTGCTGGTCATTGCCCCATCGCAGCGGCTCGACGCCATGGCGGCGCGCCATGTGGGCGACCTGCCGGCGTCGGTGCGCACCATGCTGGGCGCGCTGGGCGTCACTTCCAACGCGCGCGACGTCAGTGGCGCGGCGCTGGCCAGCTACCTGCTGTTTGAAGCGGCCTACACACGCGAGCTGATGGCCCTGGGCCGCACCGACACCCTGGCCAAGCGCGACGAAGTCTGCCGGTTCTTTGGGTGGCAGGACAGCGGCGTGGCGGTGCCAGCCGTGGCGCAAAGGGCCGAGCAGCCGCTTGCGTCCAGGCCAAGCTGATTCCCGCGGTGGCCGCGCCCAGTGCGGGAGGCTGGTCCTAAAATGCCCGGTTGCGCTGCGCAAACCTTGCCGCGGCGCCCCCGACCCAACCGCACCATGCCCCGCAAACTCTTCGTCACCACCGCGCTGCCCTACGCCAACGGCAAGTTCCATATCGGCCACATCATGGAATACATCCAGGCCGACATCTGGGTGCGCACGCAGCGCATGCTGGGCAACGCGGTGAATTTCGTCTGTGCCGACGACGCACACGGCGCGCCCATCATGATTGCCGCCGAAAAAGCGGGCCTCACGCCGCAGCAGTTCGTCGCCGGCATCGCCGCCGGCCGCAAGCAGTACCTGGACGGCTTTCACATTGCCTTTGACAACTGGCACAGCACGGACGCGCCGGAAAACCATCAGCTGGCGCAGGACATCTACCGCGACTTGAAGGCCAATGGCTTGATCGAGACGCGCACCATCGACCAGTTCTTCGACCCGGAAAAGGGCATGTTCCTGCCTGACCGCTACATCAAGGGCGAATGCCCGCGCTGCCGCGCCAAGGAGCAGTACGGAGACAACTGCGAGGTCTGCGGCTCGGTCTACGCGCCCACCGACCTCATCGAGCCCTACTCCACGCTCTCGGGGGCCAAGCCGGTGCTCAAAAGCTCCGAGCATTTTTTCTTCCGGCTCTCGGACCCGCGCTGCGTCGCCTTCCTGGAGGATTGGACGCAGGACGGGCGCCTGCAGCCCGAAGTGGCCAACAAGGTGCGCGAGTGGTTCAGCGTGCGCAGCAACCCCGACGGAAGCACCAGCGAAGGCCTGGGCGACTGGGACATTTCGCGCGACGCGCCCTACTTCGGCATCGAGATTCCCGACGCGCCGGGCAAGTATTTCTACGTGTGGCTGGACGCTCCCATCGGCTACCTGGCGTCGCTGAAGAACCTGCTTGGAAAACGCGGCGAAGACTACGACGCCTACATGGCCGACCCGGCGCTGGAGCAGGTGCATTTCATCGGCAAGGACATCGTCACCTTCCATACACTGTTCTGGCCCGCGACGCTCAAATTCAGCGGCCGCAAAGTGCCGGACAACGTGTTCGTGCACGGCTTTCTCACTGTGAACAACGGAGAGAAAATGAGCAAGAGCCGCGGCACCGGGCTGGACCCGCTCAAGTACCTGGAGCTGGGCATGAACCCCGAGTGGCTGCGCTACTACCTGGCCGCCAAGCTCAGCAGCCGCAACGAGGACATCGACTTCAACGCGGCCGATTTCATGGCGCGCGTCAACAGCGACCTGGTGGGCAAGTACATCAACATCGCGTCGCGCGCGGCGGGTTTTCTCACCAAACGCTTTGGCGGCCAGCTGGCGGCCGTTTCCGCGGACGGCGACGCGCTGCTGGAGCATCTGAAGGACGTGGCGCCCGGCATCATCGAACTGCTGGCCGAGCGCGAATACGGCAAGGCGCTGCGCGAAACCATGCTCCTGGCGGACCGCGTGAACGCCTACGTCGACCAGAACCGGCCCTGGGAGCTGGCCAGGCAGGACGGCATGGACAGCCGGCTGCAAGACGTGTGCAGCACCTGCATCGAGGCGTTCCGGCTGCTGACGATTGTGATGAAGCCCGTCATGCCCCACCTTGCCGCGCAGGTGGAGCGGTTCCTGAATGTGGCGCCGTTCACCTTCGAAAGCGCGCAATCGCTGCTGGGCGCCGGGCACCGGATCGGCGAATACAAGCACCTGCTGCAGCGCGTGACGCCCGAGCAACTGGAAGCCCTTTTTGAGCCTCCAGCGCAAGACCAGCAAGCGCTAGAAGCTATCGAAATAGGAGCAAACGACGCAGGGCCCCTGCCTGGGGGCGAAGCCATTGCGCCGACCATCACCATCGACGACTTCGCCAGGATCGACCTGCGCATCGCGCGCATCGAGCAGTGCGAACGCGTCGAGGGCTCGACCAAGCTGCTGCGCCTGACCTTGGACGCGGGCGAAGGAAAGACCCGCAACGTGTTCAGCGGCATTGCCAGCGCCTACGCACCCGAGCAGCTCACCGGCAAGCTCACCGTGCTGGTCGCCAACCTGGCACCGCGCAAGATGAAATTCGGCGTCTCCGAAGGCATGGTGCTGGCCGCCAGCCATGGCGATGAGAAAGCGCAGCCGGGCATCTACGTGCTCGAGCCCACTGAGGGCGCACAGCCCGGCATGCGGGTGCGTTAGCGCACAGGCCGCGATGCCGCTGCATCCTTTTCGCCCCCGCATCGTCGACGCGCTGCGCGGCTACAACCAAAGCCGCGCGCTGGCCGACGTGGGCGCGGGCGTTACCGTGGGCGTGGTGGCCTTGCCGCTGGCCATGGCGTTTGCGATAGCCAGCGGCCTGCCACCGCAAGCAGGTTTGTGGACGGCCATCATCGGCGGCTTTCTGGTGGCGCTTTTGGGCGGCACCCATGTGCAGATTGGTGGGCCGGCGGGGGCCTTCATCGTCATCGTCTACGGCATCGTCGAACGCTACGGGGTAGCCAACCTGCTGATCTCCACCGCCTTCGCAGGGGTGCTGCTGTTTGCGCTGGGCCTGCTGCGCCTGGGCAACCTGGTGCGCTTTGTGCCGGTGAGCATCGTCATCGGCTTTACCAATGGCATCGCGGTGCTGATTGCGGTTTCCCAGCTCAAGGATTTTCTCGGCCTGGATATCGCCAAGATGCCGGGCAATTTTTTCTCTCAGGTGCATGTGATGGCGCAACATGCCGGCACCGTGAACCCCTACGCCCTGGGCCTGGGCGCCGCCTGCGTCGCGGGCCTGTTTCTGTGGCCGCGCCTGTTCCTGCACCACTCGCCCGTCCTGCGCGTGGGGGGCGGTTATTCGGTGCGCTCGTTCGCACGCATCCCGGCGCCGGTGGTGGCGCTGATGACCCTCACCGCGCTGTCGCACTTCATGGGCTACCCGGTGGAAACGCTGGGCACGCGCTTTGGTGGCATTCCGCAGAGCCTGCCGACGTTTGCGCTGCCCGAGTTCTCGTGGGACACGGTGCGCCTGCTGGTGGCGCCCACCGTCACGATCGCGCTGCTGGGCGCCATCGAGTCGCTGCTGTGTGCGCGTGTGGCCGACCAGCTCATTACCGACCCGCACATTCGCAAACACGATCCGAACCAGGAGCTGATGGCGCAGGGCGTGGCCAATTTCGTCGTGCCGTTTTTTGGCGGCATGCCGGTGACCGGCACCATCGCCCGCACCGTGACCAACCTGCGCGCCGGCGCGACATCGCCCATCGCGGGCATCGTGCACGCCGCCACGCTCGCCGCCATCGTGCTGGCGCTGGCCCCGTTGGCGCTGCACATTCCGCTGGCAGTGCTGGCAGGCATCCTCCTGCACGTCGCGTGGAATATGGGCGAATGGCACGAGTTCGCGCGCCTGCGGCGTTTTTCCAACCACTACCGCCTGCTTCTGCTGGGCACCTTTTTTCTCACCGTGGTGTTTGATTTGACGGTGGCCGTACAGGTCGGCCTGGTGGCCGCGTGCGCGCTGTTCGTGCGGCGCATGGGCGAGCTGTTCCGGGCCGAGTCCGAAGCACCTGCCTGCAGCGCACCGCCCACCCTCTCCTGGCGCCTGCATGGCGCGCTGTTCTTCGGCGCCACCAGCAAGATCGACCCCCTCATCCATGCCATCGAGGCCGCGCCGCAGGGCGTGCGGGTGCGGCTCGATGCCAGCGACCTGTTTGCGCTCGACACCACCGGGCTCGAGAGCCTGCAACACATCCTGAAGGCAGTGGAGCAACGCGGTGGCCACCTTGCACTCACCGGCGCGCAGGCGCAGCCGGCATCGTTGATGGAGCGCTCGGGCTTTAGTGCCAGCCTGGCCGCCCAGCCTCACCCCCCGGCGCGCGCGCCGTAGCGCGGACGCTCTCGGGCATGACGCTCTCGCCCTGCCGCTCCTGCCCTTCGGGGTATTTGAAGACGCTGATTCGCCCCGACAGTTCCAGAATCGCCACGCGAACCTGGCCGAGATGCTCGACCCCCGCCTCGCGCAGCTGCGAAAACAGTTCTCCGCGCGAAATGCGCTCGCTCACGAGCTTGTGGCTCAGCAACTTGCCGTCTGCGATCAGGACCGTCGGCTCGGATTCGAGCAGGCTGCGAAAGCGCTCGGACCGCGCCTCGACCCGCGCCACCAACGCGCCGATCAGCACGAGCATCGCCACCACCAGCGCGGCATAGGCCAGCGGCACTTCCGGATAGAACATGACGTCGCCTGTGGCCGAGCCCAGGGCAATGATGACCAGAAACTCCAGGGGGTTCATCTGCGTGCGCGCCCGCTTGCCCATGAGCTGCATCATCAGCAGGGCAAATCCGTAGATCAGCACCACCCGAAGCACGATCTCCCACAGAAAGCCGACGGGTGGCTCGCCCAGAAGCAGTCGCGTCCAGTCGAAGGGAATCACCGATTTGTCCATGAAACCGTCCTGCAAAAAGGTCGGGCCGCGAAGGTCGGGCCGCGAAGGTCGGGCCGCGATAGTCCGGTGCGAAGGGCTTGGCGGCGGCCCGGCACAGCAGCGGCGCTGCGCTGCCTGCAGCTTGTCTGGTGCGGGCAAGCACGGTCTGTCGGCGCGGGCCGCGTTTTCGTGCGCGCCAAGAACGCTTCTCGCTTTCAGTTGCTATAATTTTTATAGCCTACAACGTTTGTTCCGCAAGCGCTTGTGGCGCGTTGTATTCACATTTCTCGTGATCGAGCGGGCGAGGCCGGGCCGCCGTGCGCGCTGGAATGCTGCGGCGCTGTGGCGCCCTGCTGCCATGCGCCCGGCGCACGACCGGTCCAGCGGCGAAACGCCCGGTTGAAGGCGCTGGCCTCGGAGAAACCCAGGCGCTGCGCAATGCGAGCAAAGGGTTCAGCCCCGCCCGCCACCGCCTGGCACGCCAGCGCATGGCGCACGCCATCGACCAGGTCGGCGTAGCGCACGTTTTCATCCTGCAACCGGCGCGCAAACGCCCGCTCCCCCAGCCCGAACTGGCGCGCCGCCTGGGCACGGCCCGGCACGCTGCCGTCGAGCGCGCCGCTCAGCCATTGCTCGACCCGCGTGCGCAGCAGCACGGGCGCCGACAACGCCGCCAGCTGCGCCGCCGCATGGGCACGGTGGAGCTGCGCGAGTTCGGCATCGGCCTGGGGCAAGGGGGCGTCGAGCACGGCGTTTTCCAGCAGCAAGCCGTTGAAGGCCTGCTCGAATTGCACCTGCGCTCCCAGCGCTTTCTTGTAGGCCGACAAAGGCCCGATCTGCCCATGGCTGAACTGCACGCGCACGGGCTTGAGCGGCTGGCCGGTCACCCAGCGGCTGAAGCACACGGCCGCAGCCAGCACGGATTCC
>JAMLIT010000018.1 GCA_023954035.1 Burkholderiaceae bacterium
AACTCCATTGCCATTGGCAAGGTGCTCTGCGAGAGCCCCATCGTGCGCCACCTGAGCTTTACCGGCTCCACCGAAGTCGGCCGCATCCTGATGGCGCAGAGTGCGCCCACGGTGAAGAAAATGTCGCTGGAACTGGGCGGCAACGCCCCGTTCATCGTCTTTGACGATGCGGATATCGACAGCGCCGTCGAAGGCGCCTTTGCCAGCAAGTACCGCAACGCCGGCCAGACCTGCGTCTGCTCCAACCGCTTCTACGTGCAAAGCGGGGTCTACGACGAATTCGTCAAGAAGTTCGCCGCCAAGGTGGCCACGGCCAAAGTGGGCAATGGCTTTGAGGACGGGGTGAACCAGGGCCCGCTGATCGAAGAAGCCGCATTAGTCAAGGTGCAGCGCCATGTAGACGACGCCCTTGCCAAGGGCGGCAAGGTGCTCACGGGCGGCAAGCGCCTCAAGACGCTGGGCTCAGGCCAGTTCTTCGAGCCCACCGTCATCTCCAATGCCAGCGCCGACATGCTCTGCGCCACCGAAGAGACCTTTGGCCCCTTCGCCCCGGTGTTCAAGTTCGAGACCGAGCAAGAAGCCATTGACGCGGCCAACAACACCGAGTTTGGCTTGGCCAGCTACTTCTACAGCCGCGACATCGGCCGCATCTTCCGCGTGGGCGAGGCGCTGGAGTACGGCATGGTGGGTGTCAACGTCGGCATCCTGGCGACCGAGCATGTGCCGTTTGGCGGCGTCAAACAGTCAGGCCTGGGGCGCGAGGGTTCGCACCACGGCATGGACGACTATGTGGAGATCAAGTACCTGTGCCTGGGGGATATCCAGCAGTAGGGCCCGCGGGCGGCTATCGGGCAGGAAACTACTGTTTTGATAGCTTCTTGCGCTTGGTGGGTAAGCGCTGGAGGCTCATTTCTCTTGAAATTTCGGCACGTATTCAAGACAGAGGGCACACATAGAGTGCGCCTGTGCCGCGCTCTATAATCGACGCCTTCGCGGGTGTAGTTCAATGGTAGAACGGCAGCTTCCCAAGCTTCATACGAGGGTTCGATTCCCTTCACCCGCTCCAAGAAGGCCACATTTGCTGGGGTTGTAGCAAGGTTAGGAGGCTTTACCCTACTACCGACCCTATTTCGCGACAGCACTGGATACCCCGCACGCTTAGGCCTCCTTCGGACGCTGGGCCTTCGCCGGGACCTTCGGCACAATTTTCATCCGCTTCCCCCCGTCGTCGGCGCGAAACCATTGCGCTGCCGTCCTGAAATCGTCCGTCCAGAATTCGCCCGGCTCCATCGTGACGGGCTGAAGGGTGGCCATCTCGCCACCCTGCTTGCCCAGGAGTAGCCACCGCCCAAGGGTGTACATGTAGCGGTCCCACTTCCCCGTTGAAGGCTGCATGGATACCGCCAGGATGTCGAACTCGCCATAGCGATAAGGGCGGGTCTTGTTCTCATCGCCATCAGTTCCGGTGCGAGTCTTCTGCGTCTCGGTCATGAACACCGCGGAGGCGAAACCGAACCGTCCGCCGGGCCTGACGACGGGTGCGCCTCGCGCGCTACGTTGTAATTTTACTTGCACCGTAACCGGCCCCGCGTCATCGGACAACTTGTAGTCATATGCGAAGTTGCCTTCTGGCGTCACGTCGCGCCATCCGTGCAGAGCGACCTCAGGGACAACGAAGGTCCGGAAGGCCGCATCAGCGATCACACCCCGCAACATCCGCCGCGTCAGTTCTGGGGCTCGGTGGACAGCCTCCAGGATCATCTCCGCCGGTGCACCGATAACGGCCTCAAACTCGTGAATCTGATGCACAGCGCGCAGCTCGCGGAACAGCACCGCCTGTTCCTCGGGCGAGCACCGCGCCAACAGTTCGCGAATCGTCACCAGCCCTGCGTTACTCATGGCTCGCCCCTTTGGGCCTGCCCGGGGGATTGGGCTCGAAAGCGAGCACATCGACACGTGAGACGAAGCTGCGCCCGCCAACTTCTAATGTCCGAAGTCGGCCATTCAAGACAAGCTTGGAAATGGCTTGGCGAGAGACGTTCCGCAGGCGCGCAGCCTCCGCCTGACTCACCCATTCGGCAGGGTCAATAGGAGCATTTTTCAAATTGATTGACGTTGTCAACATATTTCTTGGTACACTATGGAGACTGCATGCTAGCAGTGGCTACCGAGTGCCCTGAATGACCATGATCGTTGACGCTCCCCAACCCAGCCTTTTCACGACTGACCGAACGCACCCGAAGGAGCTGATGCGGGACGTTGAGCCGTTCTATGAAACTTCGGTTGGCGCTGCTTATTTGGGTGACTCCCGCGAGTTGCTCAAGGCGTTGCCCGATAGCTCCGTGAATCTCGCGTTCACGTCACCGCCCTATGCGTTGCACTTCAAGAAGGAATACGGCAACGTCAGCAAGGCCGACTACGTGGAGTGGTTCTTGCCGTTTGCTCGGGAGATATTCCGCGTGCTGGCCGATGACGGGAGCTTCGTGCTCAACATTGGCGGCAGCTGGAATCCAGGCACGCCGACCCGCTCTCTGTATCACTACAAGCTAATGATCGCGCTGGTCGAGGAACTCGGCTTCCATCTCGCACAGGAGTGCTATTGGTACAACCCGGCGAAGATGCCGGTCCCGGCAGAGTGGGTAACGGTTCGCCGCGTCCGCATCAAGGATTCCGTCGAGCACGTGTGGTGGTTGTCCAAGACGCCGTTTCCCAAGGCCGACAACCGCAGAGTGCTGAGACCCTACAGCGCGGACATGCTTCGTCTGGCAAAGAAGGGCGTGAAGGCGGCGGTGCGCCCGTCGGGCCACAACATCACGTCATCATTTGACAAGATTGAATCAGGCGGGTCCATCCCGTCCAACGTCCTGGAAGACCAGATTGCGAATGAGATGTTGATCGCAGGGAACAACTCGGCCAACGATCCTTACACGATGCGTTGCAAGGAGGCAGGCATCAAAATTCACCCCGCGCGTTTCCCATCTGCCCTGCCCGAGTTCTTCATAAAGCTGTTGACCGATGAGGGGGACCTCGTGGTCGATCCGTTCACGGGCTCGAACACTGCCGGGATGATCGCGGAACGTCTAGGCCGGCGCTGGGTCGGAATGGAGTTGTTGGAGGAGTACCTGGAAGCAAGCCAGTTCCGGTTCAGCGCGTAGTGCGTTGAACGCAACCGGGAGAGCGCCGCGTGGCCAACCCGTTCCACCTCGGCGGCACGATCAGGAGCGCGCCTGCAGCGTAGCCCAGGGAACGTCGCCTGAATGGCCTCCGACCCCCTGAGCGCCAACGCTCTTGCGTGATGCACCAGCGCTGAAGAGGTCGACGGTCAGTCGGTAGCTCCGGACTCGGCCACGCCGAAGGACCGGAAGCCCTTTGCACCAAGAAGCTAGAAAAATTAAGGCTTACAGGAAAGTTTTTTTAAACCATACGAGATGATCCGAGACTACCCGTTTCGATTCCCTTCACCCGCTCCAGTTTTCATGCACCTGGCCGGCATGGCCCTCTGCGCACTGCTGGGTTGGAACCACGCTGCCTCGGCGCAACCCATAGGCAGCAAGCCCGTGGTGGCGGTTCTTCAGCCAAGCCCCGTCCCGTTTTCTGAATCTTTGCTGCACAGCCTCAAACTCCCGCCGGGCTTTGAGATTTCCGTCTTTGCCCAGGGCCTGGGCAATGTGCGCTGGCTGCAGGTAGCGGCCAATGGCGACGTCTATGCCAGCCGCCGCGCGCAGGGCGAGGTCCTTCTGCTGCGCGACACCGATGGCGATGGCGTGGCCGACGTGCAGACAACCGTGGCGCGCATCGGGCGGGTGCACGGCTTGCTGCTGCACGACAACAAGCTGTTCATGGTGTCGGACCGGGCACTGGACGTGGCCGACGTGCAGAGCGACGGCACATTGTCCAAGCCCCGGCGCCTGCTGGCCGATCTGCCCGAAGGCGGCAACCACCCGCGCCGCACGCTGGGCATGGGGCCGGACGGCTGGCTGTACCTGAGCGTGGGCTCGACCTGCAACAACTGCCTTGAAGCCAACCCCGAGCACGCCACGCTGCTGCGCCTGCGGCCCGATGGCAGCCAGCGCGAAATCTTTGCCCGCGGCCTGCGCAACACCATGGGCTTTGGCTGGCAGCCCAAAACGGGTCAGCTCTACGGCTTTGACCACGGCTCGGACATGCGCGGCGACGACCAGCCGCCCGAAGAGCTCAACGCCATCGTGCAAGGCAGGCACTACGGCTGGCCCTGGTGCCTGGGCGCGCGGGTGCCCGACCCGGTGCAGCCGCAAGACCCGCCGGGCACCAGCAAAAAAGACTTTTGCCCCGGCACCGAGGCCCCCGCCGCCACGACCACCGCCCATTCAGCGCCGATTGGCTTTGTGTTCTACACCGGCACGCAGTTTCCCAAGGACTACCAGGGCGACGGCTTTGTCGCCATGCGCGGCTCCTGGAACCGCTCCAGGCCCAGCGGCTACCGGGTGCTGCGCGTGCGCTTTGGCGCCGATGGCAAGCCCATGGGCATGCAAGACTTTGTCACCGGCTGGCTGCTGGACACCCAGCCGCCCACGCAGTTCGGCCGCATCGCCGGCCTCGCCGTGGCGCAGGACGGCTCACTGTTGATAGCCGAAGACCAGAACGGCGTGATTTACCGCGTGCGCTATACCGGCCGCTGAGCGCTTGGCCCGCGTGTCGCCGGCCTGTCAGCGTGCAAAAAGCTGCGCGAGTACCATGTTGGCATGAGCCGACATCTGACCATCCTCACCGGCGCTTCGCGTGGCATGGGCCTCGCGATGGCGCAGCAACTCCTCCAACCCACCGACACCTTGCTGTGCATTTCGCGCGGCGAAGCGCCCGCCTTGCAGGACGCGGCCGACGCTGTCGGTTGCACGCTGCTGCAGTGGCAGCAGGACCTGACCGACGGCGCAGGCGCCGCAGCGCGATTGCGCGAATGGCTGCAACGCAAGTCGCTCGACGACTTTGGCAGCGCCACCCTGATCAACAACGCCGGGGTATTGCCGCGCATTGCCCCCTTGTCGGAGAGCGACGCCGGCGAGCTGACCAAGGCCCTGCGCGTCGGGCTGGAAGCGCCCATGCTGCTTACCAGCGCCTTCCTCGGAGAAACCGAGCATTGGCTGGTGCCGCGCAAGGTACTGAATATTTCCTCAGGGCTGGGCCGGCGCGCCATGGCGTCGCAGTCGGCGTACTGCGCGGCCAAGGCGGGCATGGACCACTTCACGCGCTGCGCGGCGCTGGACGAAGCGCAAAAGGCGCACGGCGCAAAGATCTGTTCGCTGGCGCCGGGCGTGATCGACACCGACATGCAGGTGCAGCTGCGCAGCACCGACCCGGCGCTGTTTCCCGACGCAGAGAACTTCGCTCAGATGAAAACGGCAGGCAGCCTTACCACACCCAGCGAGGCCGCCGCCCGCGTGCTGGCCTATCTGAAGCGCGAGGACTTCGGCCTGCATCCCGTGGCGGATGTACGCGACGCATGATGGATTGCTATTAACTTAATAGCTTCTTACGTATGCCAGATAAGCGCTAGAGCCCATTTTTACCCTATTTTTGTTACCAGGAGTACCCCATGTCCCGTGAAGTCGTCGTCGTCAGCGCAGTGCGCACCGCCATTGGTACCTTTGGCGGGAGCCTGAAAGATGTGCCCCCCACCGAGTTGGGCGCGCTGGTTGTGCGTGAGTCGCTCGCGCGCGCCAAGGTCGAGGGCAAGGACGTGGGCCATGTCGTCTTCGGCCACGTCGTCAACACCGAGCCCAAGGACATGTACCTCTCGCGCGTCGCCGCCATCAACGGTGGCTGCGGCGAAGGCACGCCGGCGTTCAACGTCAACCGCTTGTGCGGCTCCGGCCTGCAGGCCATCGTCAGCGCCAGCCAGGCCATCCTGCTCGGCGATGCCGACATCGCCATTGGCGCCGGCGCCGAGGTCATGAGCCGCGCGCCCTACGCCAGCCTGGCGACACGCTTTGGCGCGCGCATGGGCGACACCAAGATGATCGACATGATGGTCGGCGCGCTGCATGACCCGTTCCAGAACATCCACATGGGCGTGACGGCCGAGAACATTGCCGCCAAATGGGGCATCACGCGCGAGGACCAGGACAAGCTGGCGGTAGAGAGCCACAACCGCGCCGAGCGCGCCACGCAGAACGGCGTGTTCAAGGACCAGATCGTCCCGGTCACGCTCAAGAGCCGCAAAGGCGATGTGCAGTACGCCACCGACGAGCATTTCCGCCCCGGCGCGACCCTGGAAGATTTGGCCAAACTCAAGCCTGTGTTCCTCAAAGAGAACGGCACGGTGACCGCCGGCAACGCCTCAGGCATCAACGACGCCGCAGCTGCCGTGGTGCTCATGGAGGCCGGCGCCGCCAAGGCGCGGGGCCTGGCGCCTATGGCGCGCCTGGTGGCCTATGCGCATGCGGGTGTGGACCCCAAGTACATGGGCATCGGCCCCGTGCCGGCGACGCAACTCGCTCTCAAGCGCGCCGGCCTCACGGCGGCCGACCTGGACGTGATCGAGGCCAACGAAGCCTTTGCCGCCCAGGCCTGCGCCGTCTCGCGCGATCTGGGCCTCGACCCGGCCAAGGTCAACCCCAACGGCTCGGGTATTTCACTGGGCCACCCGATTGGCGCCACCGGCGCGCTGCTTACCGTGAAAGCGGTGTACGAATTGCAGCGCATTCAGGGCCGCTACGCGCTGGTCACCATGTGCATCGGCGGCGGCCAGGGGATTGCGGCCATCTTCGAGCGCGTCTAAGTGCCGGCACCGCCGCCCGCCGGCGCCCCACCCGAGAGCCTGCGCGGCCCGCGCTGGATGGCTGGGCTGGCCCTGCTGGTGGTGCTGGCACTGCTTTATGCGGCCTTTGCCTCCCGCGCCCAGCCGGCGCGCCTGCTGCCGCCGCCGACGACGGACGCGGCGCCAGCACGTGCGGCCGAGGCGCAGCTGGTATTGGCCGGGGGCTGTTTCTGGGGCGTGCAGGCGGTGTTTCAGCATACGCACGGCGTGCTGAGCGCCCTGTCTGGCTATGCGGGGGGCGAGGAAGGCGATGCCAATTACCCCGCAGTCAGCTCGGGCCGATCCGGCCATGCCGAAGCGGTGGCGATCCGCTACGATCCAGGCGTGATCACGCTCGGGGAGCTTTTGCAGATTTTTTTCTCGGTGGCCCACGATCCGACGGAACAGGACCGCCAGGGCCCGGACCTCGGTCCCCAGTACCGCTCGGCGGTATTTTTTCAGAACCCGGAGCAGCGCGATGTGGCGCAAGCCTACATTGCGCAACTCGACGCCACGGGCCTGCTGCGCGGTCCGATTGCGACCGAGGTGACGGCGCTCCAGCGCTTCTATCCGGCCGAGACAGGGCACCAGGACTACGCTACGCGCAACCCGAACACGCTGTATGTCGCCACCTACGACCGGCCCAAGCTGGAGAACTTCAAAGCCTTGCTGCCCGAGCGCTACCGCGACGAGCCCGTGCTGGTGTTGAAATAGAAAAACGGCGCCAAAAGCGCCGCTTCTTTTTGGAATCAGCGCGCCGGATCAGCTGCGCACCACCAGGACCGGCACGTGCACCACACCCAGCACGCGCTGCGTGACGCTGCCCAGCATGAGCTTTTCCAGGCCCCGGCGCCCGTGCGAGCCCATGACGACCAGGTCGGCCCCGGTGTTCTCCAGCGCACGCACAATGCCTTCATGCACTGCGTGGCCCTCGCCCAAAACCGTCTCCACGGGGACGCCGGCGGCCTGCATGGCACGCTTGGCCGCATCCAGCGCGGTATTGGCCTCTGCGGTGGCGGCGCTGAGGTACTGCGACTGGCCATAGGCAAAGTCTGCGCCGACACCGGTGAACGGATACGGGTCGATCACATAGAGCGCCGTCACCATGCTGCCAAAGGCCTTGGCCAGCTCCGCAGCCTTGGAGACCGCCTGCATTGCCGTGGGGGAGCCGTCGATGGGTACGAGAATGTGCTTGAACATAGTGTCCTCCTTGGTTGAACTCACTCACGCACAGTGTGCGCGCCGCGCCCGGACGGCGCCTTGACCGGCATCATAGGCGGGGCCGGCATGCCAGCGCTACACCGGCCCGGGCACCGGACCCTGAAATCCACCGCGCCGCCAGGTCAGAACCAGCGTATCGCGGTAGCCGGCCTGGGCAGACGGAGCGGCAGCGGCAAGCGGCTGGATCGGAGTCGTTTCATGCACCATGCGCGCATCGTCGAGCAAGAGGACGGACCAGGGCTCGGTGAGCGTGAAGCGCTGGCCCGCCGGCGATGCGGCCTCAAAAATGCGCGTCTCTGCGCCTTTGATGCCCTGGCGCGCGACCAGAAAAACGGCCACCAGGTCGACGCCGTCGCGGTGCGCGCCCTCCGGCGTCGGCCGGCCAATGCCAGACGCGGTATCGATGCGGAACTGGTGCGCCTCCACGAACCAGCGCTGCGGCTCGCCGCCGGGCGCAAAGACGGCGTCGCACAAGGTACACAGGCGGACCAGCAACGCGCCCCACACCGGCTGCGCCAGCGTCGGCGCGGTGATGGGAGCAAACCAGCGCTCGATGCCGCCGTGCAGTGCGTTGTACTCCAGCGGCTGCCAGTGCGCGCGGTGCGCCACGGGCGCCCACGCACCGGCCTGCATGTCGAAGCAGCCATGGCGCCGGCTGCGATAGCGGCCGCCGTCGCGCAGGTAGTCGTCCGGCGGCAAATCGTTCCAGGTCTGCGCCAGCGCCTGCAACTGCCCCGGTGCAGCGCCGATCCAGCGCGCCAGATCGGCGCCGCCCAGCAAGGCAAAGCCCGACTGGCGCAAATGCGCCGCAGCGTCCTGCGGCGCACTATAGGGCGGGACGAAAAGCGGCGCAGTCGCGGGTGCGGGGGCCGTCACTGCGCGGGCCCTGCGCCAGCGTCTTGCAGCCAAACAATTCTAAGTAAAAATGGCATCTAGCGCTTATAAATATTGCGTTTTAAGCTACAGTTTTAGTAGCGAAATATCGTCATTCAAGAGTGAAAATCTTTCCAGCATTTCGGCCATTGGTGCCGGACGATGGAACAAATACCCTTGCCAGGCGTGGCAACCGAGTTCGGCCAGCATTGCGCGCTGCTCCTCGGTTTCCACCCCTTCGGCGATGACGCGCAAGTCCATGCTGTGGGCCAGAGAGACGATGGTGCGCGCAATGGCCGCATCGTTCGCATTGGCAAGAATGTCACGCACAAAGCTTTGGTCGATCTTGACCTGGTCGAGCGGCAGACGCTTCAAATACGACAGGCTCGAATACCCCGTGCCGAAGTCGTCGAGCGAGAAGCGCACGCCGTGGGAACGCACCTGCGTCATGCGCTCGATGGCACCTTCCGCGTCGTCCAGCAGCAGCGACTCGGTCAATTCGAGCTTCAGGCGCGCCGGATTGGCGCCGGTTTCCTGCAGCACCGCCAGGAGTTCATCGACAAAGCCCACGTGCCGAAACTGCCGCGCACTGACATTGACTGCCATGGTGAGTCCCTCGGTGCGCGGATCGCTCGCCCAGGCCGCCAGTTCGGCGCAAGCCGCGCGCAAAATCCAGGCGCCCAGCGGCACGATGAGGCCGGTGCTTTCGGCAATGCCGATGAAGTCGCTGGGATAAATCCAGCCCCGCGCGGGGTGCTGCCAGCGCACCAGGGCTTCCGCGCCCACCAGCTTGCCTCCACACTCCACCTGCGCCTGGTAGTGCAGCACGAACTGCTGCTGCTCCAGCGCCTGGCGCATGTCGGCTTCGAGCGCCGTGCGCTTGGCCACGGCGATCTGGGTGCGCAAGTCAAAGAAGCACATGGTGTTGCGCCCCTGTGCCTTGGCCTCGTACATGGCCAGATCACCGCGTTTGAGCAATTCCTCCACGCTGCCAGCGGCGTCGACGTACAGGGCGATCCCAACGCTGCAGGAGGTGTGGTGCACGCGCCCGTCCAGCACGAACACCTTGCCCAGCATGTCGAGCACCGTGCGGGCCACGGCCTCGGCCTGCACCGCGGCCTGGGCGCGGTCGGCGCTCAGGCCTTCGAGCAGCATCACGAACTCGTCCCCGCCCAGGCGGGCGACGGTGTCGCTGCGGCGCCCGCACTGCTCGAGGCGCTCGGCCACCTGCCGAAGCAGCTCGTCGCCGGTATCGTGGCCCAGGGTGTCGTTGAGGTCCTTGAAGTTGTCGAGGTCCACCACCAGCAAGGCGCCGCCCAGGCCTCCGATCTGGCTGTTGGCAAGGCTGCGCTGCAAGCGGTCCGACATCAGCCGCCGGTTGGGCAGGCCGGTCAGCGCGTCGTAATAGGCCAGCGTCCGGATTTCGTCCTCGGCCGCCTTGCGCTCGGAAATATCGGTCTGCGTGCTGACGTAGTGCGTAATCTCCCCCGCCGCCGATCGCACCTGGGCAATGTGAACCCAGGCGGGGTAAACCTCGCCACCTTTGCGCTGCAGCCACATTTCTCCGGCCCAGTGGCCCTTCTCGGCCACCGTATTCCAGACCTCGGCGTAAAAAGTCGCGTCGTTGCGCCCCGATTGCAGACTGCGCACATCCGCGCCCAGCAGTTCGCCATCGGCATACCCCGTCAGGCGCAGCAGCGCTCCGTTGACCCGCAGAATGCGCCGCTCGGGGTCCGCGATCAGCATGCCTTCGTGGGATTCGAAAATCGTCGCCGCCAGGCGCAGTGCGTCGTCGGCGCGCCGCAGTGCGGTGATGTCTGTGCTGTAGCCGCAGATCCCCATGACAGCGCCTGAACCGTCGAACAGAGGCACCTTGACGGCAAGAAACACGCGCACTTCCGAGCCGCTCTTGCGAACCACGGTTTCTTCCACTTCCAGGCGCTCGCGAGACGCGAACACCTTGCGGTCGTTGGCAAGCAAGGCTTGCGCAGTGGCGTCGTCGAAAAACGCTGCGTCCTGCTGGCCGACAATCTCGGCCGCGGACCAACCAATCCAATCGGCTGCCTGCTTGTTGACGTATTGGTAGCGGCCTTCGGTGTCCTTGATGAATACCAGCGCCCCAGCGTTGTCGAGAATGGCCGAGAGCTTTTGTTCGCTGGCCCGCACATGCTGCGTGCGCTCAGCCACCTTGCGGCGCAGCACCATCACGTGCAGCAGCAACATCAGGCAAAACAGGCCCAGCGTGAGCAGACCCCAAAGCAGCCACGGCAGCTCGAGAAATTCGACCCAGGGGGTCGGCTGCGCCTGCCCTGCGGAGCGCTGCGCAAGGGCCCGGGGCAGCAGTCCGAACGCGATGAAACCCCGCGCTGCTGAGAGCAGCGACGAACGCATCCATTTGAGGAGCAAAATCACGCTGCGGAAGGGGGCAAGCACATGAGCACCATCGTAACGAAATTTCACAATGCGCGGGAAACGGGGCGTGGTGCCACACAGGCACCGCCATGCGTCCGCGTTGCGTGCCAGCACTTAAGGAGGAAGCAGCATGCCGCATGAGCGCCGCCATTTCGTTCGCGTACATTTTGCGGCCCCGGCGCAGCTCGTGAGCGGAGACTGCACGCTACAGGTGCAGGTGCTCGACCTGTCGCTCAAGGGCGCGCTCGCGGTGCTGCCCGAAGGCGTGCAACTGAAACCAGAATCGCTCTGCGCGCTGACGCTGCCTTTGTCCAGTGACAGCGGCCAGATTGAAATGGCCGCGCTGGTGGCCCATGTGGATGCCAGGCAAGTGGGCCTGCTGTGCACGCATTCCGACCTGGACAGCATCACCCATCTGCGTCGCCTGATTGAACTGCAGCTGGGCGACCCGGCATTGCTTGAGCGGGACCTGGGCGAATTGGTGGCTGCGTCTCGCTGAGGCTGCGCATCGCCCATCCCGCGCGCGCCTACCCTGCCTCGGCTTCCTGCAGCGCGCGCCACATCACTTTGCCGCTGCCGCTCTTGGGCAGCGCGTCGACGAACTGCACGGCGCGCGGCGCCTTGTAGGCGGCCATGTTGGCGCGACACCAGTCGATGATTTCCTGCTCACTTGTCTGGGCATGCGTGCAACGCAGCACCACCACCGCTTTGACGCTCTCGCCGCGGTAGGCATCGCGCGTACCGATCACGCAGGCCTCCTGAATGGCAGGGTGGCGGAACATCAAGGCCTCCACCTCGGCCGGCCACACCTTGAAGCCCGATGCATTGATCATGCGCTTGAGCCGATCGGTCAGAAAGAAATAGCCGTCTGCGTCCACATGCCCCAGATCGCCGGTGCGAAAGAAGCGTTTGCCATCGAGTTCCATGAACGCGGCCTGCGTCGCCTCGGGGCGCTGCCAATAGCCTTCAAAGACTTCTGGCCCATGCACGACGATCTCACCTTGCTCCCCGGTGCCCAGTTCGGCCAGGGTATCGGGGTCAATGACGCGCGCATCCGTGCTCATGAAAGGGATACCCAGGCATTGCTGCTTGGGTGCGTCGGGCGGATTCGAATGCGACGGCGCTGCGGTTTCCGTCAGGCCATAGCCTTCGGCATAGCGCAGGCCGTACTGGTCCTGCAGACGCTGCGCCACCGCCTGGGGCATGGCTGCCCCACCGCCGCCGATGTAGACCAGGCTGGAGAGATCGTAGCTGGCGAAATTCGGACTGCCCAGCAGGTCGATGACCATCGTGGGCACGTTGGTCCAGTTCGTCACCTTGTGCCTTGAGATCAAGCGACCAGCCAGGTCGCGGTCCCAGCGCGGCATCAATACCAAACTACCACCGCTGTAAATGGTGGCATGCATCACGCTCACCATGCCGGTGATGTGAAACATCGGAACGGCCGCCAGCGCCACGTTGCCGGACGAACCCGATCCCCACAGACAACTGGCAATGGCGTTGTGCATGATGCTGCGGTGCAGATGCATGCAGCCTTTGGGCAGGCCAGTGGTCCCGCTGGTGTAGGGAAGAACGGCCAGATCGTCCCGGCCAACGACATGCGCGGGTGCGGGCGCTGTGCAGGCCAGTGCATCCTTCCACGCGAGCACCTGCCCCGCATCGAGCACAGGGGTAGGGTCCTGGCGCGTCAACCACTCGCGCCAGGCCGCGGGCGGCGCATCATCGCCCTCTATCGAAGCATCGAAGGCATCGGTATAACGGGTGACCACCAGGCTGGAGAGGCCCTGGCCCTGCGGCAGGTCGTTGCTGGCCGCGGCAAGTTCGCCCGCCAGGTCGGCGGTCGTGATGGCGACCCGGGCCTGCGGATCGGTCATGTAGTGTTTGAGTTCTTGCGCGCGGTTCATCGGATTGACCGGAACGACCACGGCATTGGCACGCAGGATGGCGAAATGCGCAATCACCCATTGGGGACAGTTCTGCATGCAGAGCACCACCCGATCGCCACGTCCAACGCCCAGCGCATGCAGTTGCGCCGCCAGTCGCTCGGCCTGTTCGGCCATTTGGCGGTAGCTTGTTTCGGCAGCAAAGAACACCAGCGCGGCCTTGTCCGGATAACGCCGGGCATTGACTGCCAGGTTGTCCCAGAGAGACGTTGCCGGCACGGTGATCGATTCGGGCAGCCGCCGGGGCCAAAAAGCATGGTGAGCGCGCATGGACATCTTCCTTTGACCGAAAGTCTATGGGCCTGCCCCGCCCCAGGCTCGCGGGTTTGCCCGAGAACGCTGTCGCGTCGGAGTCAGGCGGCCCCTGCGCGCAGCGCTGGCGCCTGGAACGCTGCCGACGGGCAGGGGAAAAGATGCGGGGCATTTGCCCTTCTTTACGGGCCATCCATCGCTACATGGCCAGCGCATACTCTCAGCGAACCCCTCGATCCACGCAACGACAAGTCGCCGACCGACCCCGGACGGTTCATTGCCAAAGGAGTCAATGATGATCGATATTTCCCAAGCCACCAGCCTGCTGCAGTCCCTGGGCGTCAAAGGCCCGACGGCTTCCAGGGCGGTCGAACAAGCAGCTGCCAGCGGCACCGATGCGGTCAACTTCTTGAAGCAGCTGCAATCGAGTCTTGAACAGCTTTCCTCACCGCACTCAGGCCGCGGGACAGCTTCTGCCAGCGCCGAGCCTCAGGCGAGGTCCACCGCGAGCGTGTTCCAAAGCGCCGAGCAGGCCTTCGCAGCGGAAAAGTGCCCTTCTGCGGACACGCTTCCATTCCGTAACCTGGACGAGTTTCGAACCTGGGAAAAGGGTTTGAGCTGCAAGTTTGCCCCGGATTACAAGGCGCCGGACTACATCAAGATGATGGGGCTCTCGATCCAAGGTGGCGACCAGGACGCCGTCAAGCGCTATGCCTTTTTCAAAAACAATCCGCAGTTTGCTGCGGACTACGAAGCCATCCACAGCGGGGCTCTTTCCAAGTTCCCGACCGATGGTTCCACGCTGATCCGCAGCGATCTGTCCGCCATGCCTGAAGAGACCGCCGCTTTCTACAGGAAGAACCCTGCAGCCCTGCGGCTGGCCGAAGGTCTCAACATGGATCCCACGCTTTACAAGATGCGCCTGGACGGGCAGCTGGAACTGCCTCCCGGGACCAACTCGTCCGAGTGGCTGATGGCCAACAAGTGGACCGCCAAGGGCACCGTGGCCAATGAAAACCGCCTCTTTTTTGCGCAAGCGGAATACATCGGTCTGAACGGAAAAGGGGCCGGCACGTACCGCCAGGGCCAATACGATCCTGCTACCGGCCGCATCATCGGCATGGAGGAAATCTATGCCCCCACAGAAGGAAAGTCATCGGCCTGAGGCGCTGCGGATCGTCACTCCCACTCGATCGTCGCCGGCGGCTTGCTGCTCACGTCGTAGGTCACCCGGTTGATGCCGCGCACTTCGTTGATGATGCGGCCCGATACCTTTTTGAGCAGTGCATAGGGCAGTTCCGCCCAGTCGGCGGTCATGAAGTCGCTGGTTTGCACCGCGCGCAGCGCCACCACGTAGTCGTAGGTACGACCATCGCCCATCACACCCACGCTCTTGACAGGCAGGAAAACGGCGAAGGCCTGGCTGGTCAATTCGTACCATGACTTTCCCGTGGCAGCATCGACGCAGTTGCGCAATTCCTGGATGAAGATCGCGTCCGCCTGGCGCAAGAGATCTGCGTATTCCTTCTTCACCTCGCCCAGAATCCGCACGCCCAGGCCAGGCCCCGGAAAAGGGTGTCGATAGACCATCTCGGGCGGCAGGCCCAGGGCCACGCCGAGCTCTCGCACTTCGTCCTTGAACAAATCGCGCAGGGGTTCCAGCAGCTCGAGCCCGAGCTGCTCGGGCAAGCCGCCCACGTTGTGGTGGCTCTTGATCGTGACGGCTTTCTTGCTTTTTGCACCGCCCGACTCGATCACGTCGGGGTAGATGGTGCCCTGGGCCAGCCATTTGGCCCCCTTGGCGCCGGCAGTGATGAGCTTCGCTGCTTCTTGCTTGAACACGGTGACGAACTCGCCGCCCATGATCTTGCGCTTGGCTTCCGGATCGGCCACGCCGGCAAGCTTGCCGAGGAACAGGTCGCTCGCGTCGACCCGGATCACCTTGGCGTGCAGCTTTCCGACAAACATGTCCATGACCATATCGCCTTCGTTGAGGCGCAGCAGCCCATGGTCGACGAATACGCAAGTCAACTGATCACCAATGGCGCGGTGAATCAGCGCGGCTGCCACGGATGAATCCACGCCTCCGGAGAGGCCCAGAATGACCTCCTCGTCTCCGACCTGCTCGCGGATGCGGGCAACCGCTTCGGCTACGTGGTCCCGCATCACCCAATCGGGCGTGGCCTGGCAGATGCCCAACACGAAGCGCTCAAGAATCGCCTTTCCTTGTTGGGTGTGCGTCACCTCAGGGTGAAACTGGACGGCATAAAACCGCCGCGCTTCGTCGGCCATGCCGGCAATCGGGCAGCTGTCCGTGCTGGCCATCAGCCTGAAGCCGGGCGGCAGTTCGGTGACCTTGTCGCCGTGGCTCATCCAGACGTTGAGCATGCCGTGCCCGTCTGCCGTCGTAAAGTCGGCGATGTCCTTGAGCAGCGCGGTGTGCCCGCGCGCGCGCACTGCCGCGAAACCGAATTCGCGCTGATGCCCGCCTTCCACCTTGCCTCCGAGCTGCTGCGCCATGGTCTGCATGCCGTAGCAGATGCCCAGCACAGGAACGCCCAGTTCAAACACGGCGCGAGGCGCTTTGTCCGTGGTTTCCTCGTACACGCTGGCGTGGCTTCCGGACAAGATGACGCCCTTGAGGGTCCCGTCCCGGGCGAACGCGCGCACCCAGTCGTCGCCCACGTCGCAGGGATGCACCTCGCAGTACACATGGGCCTCGCGCACACGGCGTGCAATGAGCTGGGTCACCTGCGAGCCGAAATCGAGGATGAGGATTTTCTGGTGTTGCATGGCGATTTTTCAGCAAAATATGGCTCTAGCGCTCTATATGTAAGCGCTAACAGCTATATAAATAATAGCATCCGGGATCAATCCGCCCGATAGTTGGGCGCTTCTTTGGTGATCTGCACGTCGTGCACATGGCTCTCGCGGATGCCGGCCGTGGTGATCTCGACGAACTCGGCCTTGTTGTTCATCTCGTCGATCGTGGCACAGCCGCAGTAACCCATGGCCGCGCGCACGCCGCCGGCCATCTGGTAGACGATGGAAACCATGGAGCCCTTGTATGGGACGCGGCCTTCGATGCCTTCGGGCACCAGTTTGTCCGCGTTCGGGTTGCCAGTGGTGGATTCCTGAAAGTAGCGGTCCGCGCTGCCCTGCTGCATGGCCCCGATGCTGCCCATGCCGCGGTAGCTTTTGTAGCTGCGGCCCTGAAACAGGATGACTTCGCCCGGTGCCTCTTCGGTACCGGCAAACATGCCGCCCATCATGATGCTGCTGGCCCCTGCCGCCAGGGCTTTGGCAATGTCGCCGCTGAAACGCACCCCGCCGTCCGCGATCAGGGGAACACCGGTCCCCTGGAGCGCGGTGGCCACATTGTCGATCGCCATGATCTGGGGCACACCCACGCCAGCGACGATGCGGGTCGTGCAGATGGAGCCCGGGCCAATGCCGACCTTGACGGCGTCGGCACCGGCGTCCACCAGGGCGAGTGCGGCCGAGCCAGTGGCAATGTTGCCCCCAATCACGTCCACGCCAGGGTAGTTCTGCTTGACCCAGCGCACGCGCTCGATCACGCCCTTGCTGTGGCCATGGGCCGTGTCGACCACGATGGCGTCGACACCCGCCTTGACCAAGGCTTCGACACGCTCCTCGGTTCCCTCGCCGACACCCACGGCGGCGCCGACGCGTAAGCGCCCCGATGCGTCGCGGGCGGCGTTCGGAAAACTGGTCTGCTTGGTGATGTCCTTTACCGTGATCAAGCCCTTGAGTTCAAAGGCATCGTTCACCACCAGAATGCGTTCGAGCTTGTGCTTGTTCAGCAAAGCCTTGGCCTCGGCTGGCGAGGTGCCGTCCTTTTCGTTGACGGTAATGAGCTTTTCGCGCGGCGTCATGATCTGGTGCACCTTGACGTCGTAGCGCGTCTCAAAACGCAGGTCGCGCCCCGTGACGATGCCCACCACCTTGCCGCCATCGCACACCGGAAAACCGGAAATGCCGAGTTGCTCGGACAGCTGCAGCACCTGCAGCACCGTGTGCTCGGGGGTGATGACCACCGGGTCGCGCACCACGCCCGACTCGTAGCGCTTGACTTTGGCCACATGCGCGGCTTGCTCCTGCGCTGTGAGGTTCTTGTGTACGATGCCGATGCCGCCCTCCTGCGCAATGGCAATCGCAAGCCGTGCCTCGGTCACGGTGTCCATGGCCGCGGACACCAAGGGCAAATTCAGCCGGATATTGCGCGAAAAACGGGTGGCGAGAGAGGCGTCCTTGGGCAGGACCTGGGAATACGCTGGCACCAGCAACACGTCGTCGAAGGTGAGCGCTTTGCCGAGAAGGCGCATGGGAAAGCTCCAAAAAAACGATTGTACCCGCCACTATTGGGTGCACCGCCGGGCGCTGCTGCCGCTAAACTGCATCCATGAAGCTCTACAAACTCTGCTTGGTAGCCATCGCCTGCGCCTGGTCTGCGGGCGCCATGGCGCAGTGGCAATGGATCAATAAGGACGGGCGCAAGGTTTTCAGCGACCGCCCGCCTCCCTTGGAGATTCCGGAGAAGGACATCCTGCGCCAGCCGCACCAGCGCGCGGCGCCCGTGGCCCCTGCGACGGCCGGCGCCCAGGCCGCACCTGCTGCGGCGCCGGCGCCCAAGCCGGCCGCCTCAACGCCGGCAACGGGCACCGACAAACGGCTCGAAGAACGCAAGGCCAAGGCCGAAGCCGAAGCGGAGGCGGCAAAGGCGGCCAAGGACAAAGCGGCAGAGCAAAAGCTGGCAGCCGACCGCGCCGAGAATTGCGCGCGCGCCAAACAGGCCAAAGCCTCGCTGGACTCCGGCCAGTTGATAAAACACACCAACGCCAAAGGCGAACAGGTTTTCATGGACGACGCCAGCCGCGCCGCCGAGCGCAAGCGCGCGCAGGCCGTCATCGATTCCGACTGCAAGCCCAAATAGGCTTGTTGTCTACGACCCCGGCTTGCGCCTGCGTGCAAACAGGCCGGCGCCACGCCGGCCCTGGCGATCGAAACGCTCGCGCCGGGCGACCTTGGGGTCGACAGTGAGCGGGCGGTAGATTTCCACCCGATCGCCATCGCAGAGCAGGCGCGCAAGCGGAGCCACCCGGCCCCACACGCCTGCGGCGGCGACCGCCGGGCCCTCCAGGCAGCCGCTGGCGTGCAGCGCGTCGCTCACCGTCGCGCCGACGGGCAGTTCGCCCGACCACTGAGCCACGGTGCCGGGCCCGGTACACGCCCATACCACGATGCGCATGCGGCCAGGCGGTGCAGATGGCGCATCAGCCATACACCTGCTCGGCGCGTTTGACGAAGGCGTCCACCATGGTGGCGGCGATGCGATCGAACACCGGCCCGACCAGCGCGGCCAGGGCGGCGTTGTCAAAGCCGTAGTCCAGCTGAAGCTTGACCCGTGCCGCGCGCTCGCTGCCATCGCCCACAGGGTCGAAGTGCCAATCTCCCTGGAGCCGTGAAAACGGTCCCTTGACGAGCTGCATCTGTACCCGTCTGCCCAGATCGTGTGTATTGCGCGTAACGAAGGTCTGGCGAATGCCTCCCATGGCAATGCCCAACTCGGCGACCATGCTCTCCTGGGCGTGCTCCAGGACCCGGGCATGGTCGCACCAGGGAAGAAACTCGGGATAGCGGCCCACGTCGGTGACGAGTGTGAACATTTCCTGCGGGCTATACCAGATCAGGACGGACTTGTGGACTTGTTTCATGGGCAACGGGGGCGGCGGTGCGCGGCGGCGCGCTCGCCCACCCTGACTAGAATCGCACTGGACGCAAACAGCGATTGTAGAGACGGCTCCCTGGCCTCCGCGCTGGCGCCCCGCACCCACCCGATGGCTAAAAAACCCGACGCTTCTTCCCGCATCGCCGACAACAAGAAGGCCGCGTACAACTATTTTTTTGAGGAGCGCTATGAGGCGGGCATCGTGTTGCAGGGCTGGGAGGTCAAGGCGCTGCGCGAAGGCAAGGTGCAACTGACCGACGGCTACGTGGTCATTCGCGAAGGCGAGCTGTACCTGATCGGCTGCCAGATCAACCCGCTCAAGACGGCGTCCACCCACGTCAGCCCCGAGGCGGCGCGCACCAAGAAGCTGCTTTTGCACAAGGAAGAGATCAAGCGTCTGATCGGCAAGGTTGAGCAAAAGGGTTTTACGCTCGTTCCGCTCAACCTGCATTGGAAGAACGGACGCGCCAAGGTCGACATTGCGCTGGCCAAGGGCAAGGCCGAGCACGACAAGCGCGACACCATCAAGGACCGCGAAGGCAAGCGCGAGGTCGAGCGCGTCATGAAGAGCCGCCATCGGTAGCAGCGGGCTGCTGGAGCGGGCCGGCCGGCCCGCTCGGGCTGTTGGCTGACAGGGTCCGAGCGCAAACGCTTTTACAGTGGGTTTTTGACTTTCAGGAGTGAACCCATGAAGCTGCTCGCCCCCGCCCTCCTGGCGGCCGCCCTGCTCTCAGGCTGCTCGATGATGCCCTCGCATTCGGGCAAGATGGCGTCCGACATGCCCACCCGGGCCGCCGACGGCCGACTCATCGGTCCCACCGGCCACACGCTCTATGTGTTCGCCAAGGACAGCCCCGGCATGTCCAACTGCAACGCCCAGTGCGCAGCCAACTGGCCGCCACTGGGGGTGGCGAGCACCGCCAAGCCCATGGGCGAGTACACCATCATCACGCGCGCCGACGGCAGCAAGCAGTGGGCCTACCGTGGCCAACCCCTGTACTACTTCGTGAAGGACCAGAAATCCGGGGACATGGTCGGCGACGGCGTGGCCGGCAACTGGAAAGTGATTCGCCCCTGAATCGCGGGGTTCAAGGGGCTCACTCAGCGCAGCGCCGCCAGCGGGTGGGCGTGCGCCGGCCAGGGGCTTGCGAAAAACGCCGCCACCATGTCCGGCGTGACGTCTTCGATGCGCCCGGGCAACCAGCGGGGCGTGTGGTCCTTGTCGACTGCCAGCGCGCGGATGCCCTCAAGCGTTTCGCTTTGACCCGGGCGCAGGTGAAAACAGTGGCGCACCATGTCGCGTTCCATGCGCAGGTCGTCGGCCAGAGACAGGTGGCGCGCTCGGCGAATCTGCTCGAGCACCACGTGCAGCATCAAGGGCGAGCGCTTGCGCAGCGTTGCAGCGGTTTTGGCTTCCCAGGCCCCGTCGCTTGCCTCCAGGGCGGCGACGATCGCGCCGACGGAGTCCATGGAAAAATAGTGGTCAATTTGGGCTCTAGCGCTTATCTGATGAGCGTCAACAGCTATTGAATGGGTAGCAATCAACGCCTGGATGTCGGCACCCGATCGGATGGCGCCCAAGCCTTCCCACAGCGGCGCAAGCGATTGCAGCCCCACTTGTGCATCGGCCAGACGCAGTGCAATGGCGTCGCCGGCGCCAATGGTCTCGCCCGTCAACGCCAGCCACTCGCCGGCATGGCCGGGGCAGCGCGACAGGAAGTAGCCGCCGCCCACGTCGGGGAACAGGCCAATGGCCGTCTCCGGCATGGCCATCTTCGTGCGTTCGGTCACCAGCCGCTGGGCCGCGCCCTGGCTGATGCCCATGCCACCGCCCATGACGATGCCGTCCATGAACGCCAGGTAGGGCTTGGGATAGGTGTGGATAAGGTGGTTCAGCGCATATTCTTCGGTAAAGAAATCCTCCACCCGGGGGTCGCCCGTGCTGCCTCCCTGGTGCAGGAAGCGAATGTCCCCGCCGGCGCAGAACGCGCCGAATGCGCCTTGCTTGTCGCTGCCACGCACGGCAACGGCCAGGATGTGCGCTTCGTCCTTCCAGGCGAGCAGCACCGCCATCAGGCCGCGCACCATGTCCAGCGTCAGCGCGTTCAATGCGCGCGGCCGATTGAGCGTGACAAATCCCACCCCGCCCCGCACCTCGCAAACCAGATCCTGCGTTATTGCGTCCATGCCTGTTCCCTCCAAGCCAACCATTCGTTGAATACCAATGCGCCGATCACCAGCGCGCCGCCCGTCAGCACGGCGGGACCCGGCCGCTCCCCGGCACCCCACCACGCCAACAAAATACCAAAGATGACTTCCAGCAGGCCGAGCAGGGCGATTTCCGGCGCCTTGAGTACCTGCCCGCAGCGCACCACCAGCAAGCAGGGAATGGCCAGTTGCACCAGGCCAAGCAGCGCCAGCCAGGCCAGATCATGGCCCGAGGCCGCAAACGGCCAGGCAAAGGGCAGCGTTGCCAGGGCAGACAGGGCCGCGCCCAGCAGCACCGCAGGCATCAGATCGACCGACTCCCCCTGTGTCTGGCCGTGCTGCACCACCGTCCAGTTCACCGCAGCGGCGAGCGGAATGCACAAGGCCACGAGGGTGCCGACGAGCGGGACGTCGCGCACCTGGGTACCAAACATCCAGGCGATGCCCAAGCCGGCCAGCGCAATCGCCACCCAGGTGCGTGCAGCAATGCGGTGACCGAGGAAAACCCACGCCACCACGGCCGTGAGCAAAGGCCCGCAGGCCATGGTGACGAGGACGTTGGCCACCGACATGAGCGTGATGCCCACCATGAAAGCGGTGAACATGACGCTCCAGCACAGCCCCGAGAGCCACAGTGAGCGTCCGCCCGACAGCAGAGGACGCAGAGCGCCGCGTCCACGCAGCGCCGGCAGCAGCACCAGGAGCGACAACACGGTGAACAAGCTGCGCCAGAAGGTCAGCTCGAAGCTGCGCGCGTGCTCGATCTGGCGCGTGACCACGCCGGCGATAGACCACAGGAAAGTCGCGCCCACCATGGTCCAGATGGCCTGGCCATGCGACCAGCCACTGTCCTTATGGAGCAGCGCAGGCCAAGCAATACCAAGCTTCATCGCGTCGCGCTTGAAACTGGCGCGCCCCATACCAGCGGCCACCGTGCAAGGGCCTGTGCCGGCCGCGCCGCCCCGCAGGACCGCTGGCCAGCCCCTCGCCGGAGACGAGGGGCGTTCGGTCCGTCCATGCCCGCGCAGGCGGGCATGGAGCCGCGGCCCTCACTTCGCCCCTCCCGAAACGCGCAGCGATTCGAGAGAGGGGGGAAGGCGCTCAGCGCCTCAAGGGGGGAGTCGGCACTATTCACGGCTTGCGCGCTTGCGGTCGCTTTCCTTCAGGTGGCGCTTGCGCAGGCGAACGGACTTGGGGGTGATCTCGACCAGTTCATCGTCCTCGATGAACTCGACACCGTATTCCAGCGTCAGGTCAATCGGCGGCGTGATCTTGATCGCGTCCTCCTTGCCCGAGACGCGGAAATTGGTCAGCTGCTTGGTGCGCGTGGCGTTCACCACCAAATCGTTGTCGCGGCTGTGGATGCCGACGATCATGCCCTCGTACACCGGATCATTGGCCTTGACGAACATGCGGCCGCGGTCGTCGAGCTTGCCCAGGGCATAGGTGAAGATTTCGCCGTCGTCCATGGAAATCAGCACGCCATTCTTGCGGCCACCGATTTCGCCCTTGTGCGGCTCGTAGCTGTCGAAGATGTTGGAGATCAGGCCCGAGCCGCGCGTGAGGTTCAGGAATTCGTTGGTAAAGCCAATCAGGCCCCGTGCAGGAATGCGGTATTCCAGGCGCACACGGCCCCGACCATCGGGCTCCATATTGACGAGTTCGCCCTTGCGCTCGCCCAGCGCCTGCATCACGCCGCCCTGGTGGGTTTCCTCGATGTCGGCGGTGACCAGCTCGATGGGCTCGTGCTTGACGCCGTCCACGTCCTTGAACAGCACGCGCGGCTTGGAGACAGCCATCTCGTAGCCTTCGCGGCGCATGTTCTCCAGCAGGATGGTCAGGTGCAGCTCGCCCCGACCCATGACTTCGAAGATGCCCTCTTCGCCGGTCTCGCTGACACGCAGGGCCACGTTCGACTGCAGCTCCTTTTGCAAGCGGTCCCAGATCTGGCGGCTGGTGACGAACTTGCCCTCGCGGCCGGCCAGCGGGCTGGTGTTGACGCAGAAGTTCATGGTCAGGGTGGGCTCGTCCACCTTGAGCATGGGCAGTGGCGCGGGGTTGAGCGGATCGGTCACGGTCACGCCGATGCCGATGTCGGCTATGCCGTTGATGAGCACGATCTCGCCCGGGCCGGCCTCGGTCGCCTGTACGCGCTCCAGCCCCTGGAAGGTCAGCACCTGGTTGACGCGGCCCTTGAAGGACTTGCCGTCCGGTCCCTCCATCACGAGCACATCCATGTTGGGCTTGATGGTGCCCTGGTTGATGCGGCCGACACCGATGCGGCCGACGAAGGTCGAAAAGTCGAGCGCCGAGATCTGCAGTTGCAGCGGCGCGTTCTCGTCGCCCTCGTGCGCCGGCACGTGCTGGAGCACGGTTTCAAACAGCGCCGACATGTCGGGGCCCCACTGCTCGCCGGGCTCGCCCTCTTCCATCGAAGTCCAGCCGTTGATGCCCGAGGCATAGACCACGGGAAAATCAAGCTGCTCGTCGGTCGCGCCGAGCTTGTCGAACAAGTCAAACGCGGCGTTCACCACCTTGTCAGGATTTGCGCCGGGCTTGTCCACCTTGTTGACCACCACGATGGGCTTGAGGCCCAGCGCCAGCGCCTTCTTGGTGACAAAGCGCGTTTGTGGCATGGGGCCTTCCTGCGCGTCGATCAGCAGCACCACGCCATCGACCATGGACAGCGCCCGCTCGACCTCGCCGCCGAAGTCCGCGTGGCCGGGGGTGTCGACGATGTTGATGTGCGTGCCCTTCCAGGTCACGGCGCAGTTCTTGGCCAGAATGGTGATGCCGCGCTCGCGCTCTATGGCGTTGTTGTCCATCACCGTGTCGACGACTTTCTCGTGCTCGGCAAAGGTGCCGGACTGGCGCAGGAGCTGGTCGACCATGGTGGTCTTGCCATGGTCCACGTGGGCAATGATGGCGATGTTGCGAATTTGCTTGTTCATATCGTTTCCAAAATGCCGGCGCTTGCGGCGCTCGGCGTGTTTCTCAAAATTTGTTCGATTTCCACCGGACTCAGCAGCCGGTCGGGGATGAGTTCGCCTGCCACGACGTGGCCTGCGCCCAGCAGCGCTGCGGGTGCCAGCCCGAACACCGCCACCGCAGGCGCATCGGGCCAGGCGCCACGGCGGCGCAGACCCGAGAGAAAGCGCCCGGCCTCGTTGGCCCCCAACTCAATGCGCGGTTGACCGCAGAGCAGCAGTTCAGTGGGCGCCAGACAGGCAAGGCGGGCATCCTCGTCCATGGCTTCCAGGGCGTCTAAGGTGACGCAAGCGGCCAGCCCCAGGCCGCCAGTTTCAATGCGGCGCAAAAAGGTCAGGTGGGCGCCACAACCGAGTGCCGCTCCGATATCTTCGCCGAGGGTGCGGATGTAGGTGCCTTTGCTGCATTTCACTACGATGTTGATAGCTGGATACGTATACGCATCAAGCGCTGGAGCCAGATTTAGCTCAAAAATTTCTACGTTACGCGGCGCGCGCTCCACCTCAATGCCCGCGCGCGCGTACTCGTACAGCGCGCGCCCGTCCTTCTTCAAGGCGCTGTGCATCGGCGGCACCTGTGCAATCGGGCCGGCGAACTGGCGCTGCACGGCCGCGAGCCGCTCGGGCGACAGCGCCTCGGGCGGCACGGGCCGCTCCGCCAGCACTTCACCCTCGGCGTCGCCCGTGCTGGTCGTCACGCCCAGTCGCGCCACCGCGTGGTAGGTCTTGGGCGCATCGAGCTGCCACTGGCTGAACTTGGTCGCCGCGCCGAAGCACAGGGGCAACACGCCGGTCGCCAGCGGGTCGAGCGTGCCGGTATGGCCCGCTTTTTCCGCGCGCAGCAGCCACTTGGCCTTTTGCAGCGCCTGGTTGCTGGAGAGCCCCAGCGGCTTGTCGATGAGCAGCACCCCATGCACCGGGCGCCGCTGCACCCGGATGCGGGGAGCGCGCGCGGTCATTCGGTGTCTTCTTTTGAGCGCGAAGCGACGGCCTGAGCAATCAGCGCATTCATGTCCGCCGCATGCTCGGGTGTGCGGTCAAAGACGAAATGCAGCGTGGGCACCGTGTGAATGTGAAGGCGCTTGAACAGCCCCGCGCGCAAAAACCCCGCCGCCTGGTCAAGGGCTTCCTGCGTGGCCGCCGGCTCGCCCGTCAGCACGCTGTAGAACACCTTGGCATGGGCGTAATCGGGCGTCACTTCCACCGACTGAATCGTGACCATGCCGACCCGCGGATCCTTCAACTCGCGCGCGATCAACTCCGACAGATCGCGCTGGATCTGGTCGGCCACCTTGAAGGCGCGGTTGGGGGTGGAGGATTTCTTGGCTGCCATATCAGTACCCCCCCTGCGTCGCTTCGCACCTTCCCCCTCCAGGGGGACGACGCCGATGGCCTGGCAAAGCCAGTTCCATGGCGTCCGCTGGCATGGCTTGCTTCGCAGCCTTCGGATGGGCTGCGGGCATTTTCCGAGCTAAAAGCAGGCGAGCGACGATCGCAAGGGAATAGACCATCAGAGTGTTCTGGCGATTTCCTTGATATCAAAGAACTCCAGCTGATCGCCTTCCTTGATGTCGTTGTAGTTCTTGAGCTTGATACCGCACTCGAAGCCTTCCTTGACTTCCTTGACGTCGTCCTTCAGGCGGCGCAACGATTCGACCTCGCCGGTGTAGATGACGACGTTCTCGCGCAGCAAGCGGAACTTCGCGTTGCGGTGCACCATGCCGGACGTGATGTACGAACCGGCGACGGTACCGATCTTGGAGGCCACGAATACGGTGCGGATCTCGGCCGTGCCGATGATTTCCTCCCGCTGCTCGGGCGCCAGCATGCCGGACATCGCAACCTTGAGCTCGTCCACGGCGTCGTAGATGATGCTGTAGTAGTGCAGATCGACGTCGTTGGCTTCTGCCAGCTTCCTTGCGCCAGCGTCGGCGCGCACGTTGAAACCGATGACGATGGACTTGGACGCAATCGCCAGGTTGATGTCGGACTCGCTGATCGCGCCCACGCCGGTATAGACCAGCTGCACCTTGACCTCGTCGGTCGAGAGCTTGAGCAGGGACTGCGACAGCGCTTCCTGCGAACCCTGCACGTCGGCCTTGACGATGATCGGCAGCGTCTTCACTTCGCCCGCCGTCATGTCGGAGAACATGTTCTCCAGCTTGGCAGCCTGCTGCTTGGCCAGCTTGGTGTTGCGGAACTTGCCGGCGCGGTAGGTGGCGATTTCGCGTGCACGGCGCTCGTCGGTCAGCACCATGAACTCATCGCCCGCCTGTGGTACTTCCGTCAGACCCTGGATTTCCACCGGGATCGACGGGCCGGCCGCCTTGGCCGTCTGGCCATTCTCGTCCAGCATGGCGCGTACGCGGCCAAAGGTCTGCCCGGCGAGCACCACGTCGCCCACCTTGAGCGTGCCGGACTGCACCAGCACGGTGGCGACCGGGCCGCGGCCCTTGTCGAGCTGCGCTTCGATGACCAGGCCCTTGGCCAGGGTTTCCACCGGCGCCTTGAGTTCCAGGACTTCGGCCTGCAGCAGCACCTGTTCGAGCAGCGTGTCGATGCCCATGCCGGTCTTGGAGGAAACCTGCACGAAGGGCGCGTCGCCGCCGTATTCCTCGGGCACCACCTCTTCGACCACCAGCTCCTGCTTGACGCGATCGAAGTTGGCGTCGGGCTTGTCGGACTTGGTAATGGCTACCACCATGGGGACGCCCGCCGCCTTGGCGTGCTTGATGGCCTCCTTGGTTTGCGGCATGACACCATCGTCCGCGGCCACCACCAGGATGACAATGTCGGTCGCCTGCGCACCACGGGCACGCATGGCAGTAAACGCCTCGTGACCTGGGGTATCGAGGAAAGACACCATGCCGCGCGGCGTCTCGACGTGGTAGGCGCCGATGTGTTGCGTGATGCCGCCGGCTTCTCCCGTCGCCACTTTCGTGCGGCGGATGTAGTCCAGCAGCGAGGTTTTTCCGTGGTCCACGTGTCCCATGACCGTGACCACGGGGGCACGCGGCACCAGCTCGGCGTTCTGCGCTGAAGAATCCTCTTGAGAGAACGCCTCCGGATCGTCCAGAGCCGCCACCACGGCCGTGTGGCCCATTTCTTCCACGACGATCATCGCCGTGTCCTGGTCCAGCGGCTGGTTGATGGTGACCATCTGGCCCATCTTCATCAACACCTTGATGACCTCGGACGCCTTGATCGACATCTTGTGTGCCAATTCGGCCACGGTAATCGTCTCGGGCACATGCACTTCAATGCTGCGGAACTCGGCAGGCGCCGCATGGGCGTGCTGGTCGCCGCGGTCGCGGTCGTTGCCGCGCCGGCCGCCGCTGCGCGCGCTGCTGCGCCAGGCACTGCCTCCGCGCCCGCCGCCGGTATCGCCGCGGGTGGGAATACCCTTTTTCTTGGCCGGATCGCCCGCCCAGCTCGACGAGAGCTTGGCCGACTTCACTTCCTTTCCGCCCCCTGGTGCGGCTGCGCTGCGCGGTGCAGCGCCCGGTGCCGCAGCTGGCTTGTGCAAAGTGCCTTTCTTGGCGTCCGCCGCACGGGGGACGGGCTTGGGCTCCTCGGGCTTCTTGGCTACCAGCACTTTGGCGGGGGCAGACATCATCGAGCGGATGGCCGCGGCTTCGGCCAGTGCCTTGCGACGGCGCTCGTCCAGGTCGCTGGCGCGCTCGGCTTCCTCCGCTGCCCGGGCACGCGACTCGGCCTCGGCCTTCTCGCGCGCTGCGTTCTGCGCTGCAGCGCGGGCGGCAGCTTCCGCGGCCTGCTCGCGCGTGGCCTCCTGCTTCTCCGCCGACACCTGGGCCTTCTTGCCTGCTTCCTGGGCCGCATACGCTGCGGCGCGTTCGGCCGCCTCGCGCTCGCGCTGCTCACGCAGTTCGCGCTCGCGCCGCTTCTCGCTCAGGTCTTGCTCCTGCCGGCTGATGAGTTCGGCCTGGCGGCGCGCCTCTTCTTCTCGGCGCGCCAGTTCCGCGTTGTCGCGCTCGGCGACCTCGGCGGCTTGCGCAGGGGCAGTGGTTTCATCTGCCGGGGCAGCCACCTCGGCGCTTTCGTCGCGCTTGACGAAGGTGCGCTTCTTGCGCACTTCAACCTGAATGGTCCGCGCCTTGCCCGAAGCGTCGGCCTGCTTGATCTCGCTGGTCGAGCGCTTGACCAAGGTGATCTTCTTGCGGTCCGCTGCGCCCACGCCGTGGCTGGCCTGCAGGTGCGCGAGCAACTTTTGCTTGTCGCCCTCGGTCAACGCATCGGCCGCATCGGCCTTGGCGACACCGGCGGACTTGAGCTGTTCGAGCAAGACGTCAGGAGTTTTTTTGAGTTCACTGGCGAACTCGGCGACTGTGGTACTGGACATATGTGCTTGGTGCCTCCCTGACCTTTACTCTTGCCCCGCGAACCAATGTTCGCGTGCTTTCATGATCAATGCCTTGGCATCGTCTTCCGACTGCCCGGTCAGCTCGGTCAATTCGTCGATGGCCAGATCGGCCAGATCGTCGCGGGTGCTAATGCCGCCTTCGGCCAACTTCGCGATCAGCTCGGGCGTCACGCCTTCGAGGTCGCGCAGGTCCTGCGACACGCTCTCGACACTGTCTTCGCGGGCAATCTCCATGGTGAGCAGCACGTCTTTGGCGCGCGCTCGCAGCTCGGTCACGGTTTCCTCGTCGAAGCTCTCGATCTCGAGCATCTCCTGGAGCGGCACATAGGCCACTTCTTCGAGGGTGTTGAAGCCTTCCTCGATCAGGATGTCGGCGATCTCCTGGTCCACGTCGAGCTTTTCCATGAACAGCTTGCGCGCCGTGTCGGTTTCGTCGGCCTGCTTCTGGGCCGACTCGGCGGCGTCCATGATGTTGATTTTCCAACCGGTGAGATCGGATGCCAGGCGCACGTTCTGGCCGCCGCGGCCAATGGCGATGGCCAGGTTTTCTTCGTCCACCACCACGTCCATCGCGTGCTTTTCTTCGTCCACCACGATGGAGGAAACGTTGGCCGGCGCCAGCGCGCCAATGACGAACTGCGCCGGATCTTCGGACCACAGAACGATGTCGACGCGCTCGCCGGCCAGCTCGTTGGTCACTGCGTTGACGCGGGTGCCGCGCACACCGACACAGGTGCCGATCGGGTCTACGCGGCGGTCGTGCGAGAGCACGGCAATCTTGGCCCGGCTGCCCGGGTCGCGGGCGCAGCTCTTGATTTCCAGCAGGCCCTGCTCGATTTCCGGCACTTCGTGGCGGAACAGTTCGATCATGAACTCCGGCGCCGAGCGCGAGAGGATGATGGGTGCACCGCGCAACGTCAGATCGACTTCCATGATCATGGCGCGCACCCGGTCGCCGCTGCGCAGGTTTTCCTTGGGGATCATCTCGCTGCGGCGCAGACGCCCTTCGACCCGGCCGGACTCGACGATCAGGTCGCCCTTGTCCATGCGCTTGACCGTGCCGGTAAAGATTTTTTCGCCGCGCGACATGAAGTCGGACAACAGCATTTCGCGCTCGGCGTCGCGGATTTTTTGCAAAATCACCTGCTTGGCCGCCATGGCGCCAATGCGGCCGATGGGCACGGATTCAATGCCTTCCTCGATGTATTCGCCCACCTCCACGTCGGGCACGCGGTCGCGCGCGTCCATCAGCAGTTCTTCGGCGTCCGGGTTTTGCAGGCCAGCGTCGTCGGGCACGACCAGCCAGCGGCGGAAGGTTTCGTAATTGCCGCTGTCGCGGTCCAGCGCCACGCGGATGTCCACGTCGCCGGAATAGAGCTTTTTCGTTGCCTGCGCCAGCGCCAGTTCAACGGCGCCCAGAACCACGTCGCGCTCGACGTTCTTTTCGCGCGAAATGGCTTCAACCAACATCAACAGTTCGCGATTCATGCAACGGCTCTCCTATTTCTTTCATCCTGGGTCGGCGTGGCTGCCACCCAGATCCACTTCACCCTTTCGGGGAATCATCGCGGCGCTTATCTGGCGCCGCGCCCCTTGAAATTCACAATCGGCGCCAGGCGCGCCTCTTTCAACTCGTCCAGCGCGAAGCCCAGGGCCTGCAGCGGCGCCGGGGCGCGCTTGGCGCTCACGCGCTGGCCGGGCTTGACCGGCGCCTCGTCTCGCCAGGTGATCTGCCAGCCGCCGCCTTCGGCGCGCTCGAGCGTGCCGCGAAACTTCTTGCGCAGCGGGCTCACCTGCCCCGCTGCGGCCGCTCCCATGGGCTGCTTGAGCGTCAGGTCGATCACTTCGCCCTCGAAGCGCACAAAATCCTGCTCGTGTCGCAAGGGTCGGTCAATACCTGGCGAGGACACCTCGAGCCGCTGGTACTGCACCGCGTCCACTTCCAGAGCAAACTGCAACTGCCGCGTGACCTTTTCGCAGTCTTCCACCGTGACGTACTGCTCGGACTGAGCGGGCGCATCGGCCGAAGGCGTGCGCCAAGGCAGGTCGATGGTGATGCGCAGCAGGCCGCCGGGGCAGCGCGCTATCTCGACCAGGTCGTAGCCCAGGCCGGTAACGGTTTGCTCAACGATTTGCTGCAGTGACACGTGCTTGCGTTCAATCCCGGAAAAACAAAAAACCCGAGAACCCCCTGAGGCTTCGAGCTCCAAAAGCTGACGGCCAAAAAAAACGGGCGGTTGGTACCCGCCCGCTTGGTCGTGAGAGCGCTATTGTACCTTGGAACGACCCGTCAGAAAAGCGCTGGGACAGGGAAAAACGCAAAAACGGGGCTGGTCCGCCGCTTCGCCTGTGCCGCCACGGCGCGAAAGCGGTTGGCCGAATCAGCGACGCGCCAAGCGCACCCGGTCGAACACCGCCTGCGCTTCGGGGTCGGTCTGCGCCTGCCCGCCGGGCGCTGCATCGCGCAGGCTGGCGATCAAACGGCTGAGCACCGCAGCATGGGGCAGCAAAGGGCCGAGAAAACGCGCCCCGTCAGCGTCCGCTATCAGCACTGTGGGGAAGGTCTCCACATCCAGGTCACCCGCCAACTCGGACTCATCCTCTATGTCGACCCATTCAAAACGCATCTGCGGCCACTCGCCCGCCACCGCGCGAAATATCGGGCGGTAGTCGGTGCAGGTGTTGCACCAGGCAGCGCACAAGCACACCACCCACCACGAATCGGCCGGGACGTTGGGGGCTGCGCTGTGCTCCATGGTTTTTGGATTTTCTGTTGTGGCTGCAAGGCGACGATCGTAGCGCGTGGCGCCTCGACCACAGACCCTATCGAATACTATCAAGTTGATAGCTACCAAGTCTTACGGGGTATGCGATAGAGGCTAAAAAACTGAATTTTTTCACCTCGAAGACCGGTCAAACCGGCGCTTCGCCCCCTTCCGGCGCCAGAAACGCCTCGGGGTCGGGCAGCGACGTGTTGGGCAACTGCATCTCGTCCGGACGCAGCTGCTCGGTAAATCCCTCCAGAGAGCCCATGGATGTGCGGTCACGCCGCGCCACCGGGTCGGAGAGCATATAGGCGCAGGCCAGTCGGGCGAGCGCGAGCAAGGCGTCTCGGTGGGTGCGTTCGTGCGCGTGCGAGGCGTCGGCGCCAAAGCCGATGAGCGCAGTGCGGATGTCGTTTCCTGCCTCCACGGCGGCAGCCGAGTCCGAACGGTAAAACTTGAACACATCGCGCCGGTAGTCAATGCCGTGCTCTTGCGCCAGGCCTAGGAGCTTGTGCGTCAGGTGGTAGTCGAACGGGCCTGAGAGGTCCTGCAGGCAAATGGTGACGGCGTGTTCGCTGGTGTTCTGGCCCGGCGCAGAGATGGCGATGTCGAGGCTCACCATCTCCGCAATGTCGCCATGCAACGCGGCAGACGCGCCCGAGCCCACTTCCTCGGTGATGGTGAACAGCGCCAGCGCGTCCACTGGCAGCTCGCGCCCACTGTCCACCACGGCTTTGCAGGCGGCCAGCAGCGCAGCCACGGCGGCCTTGTCGTCCAGATAGCGCGAGACGATGTAGCCGCCCGGCGCCATTTCGAGCTGCGGGTCAAAGGCAATCCAGTCGCCCACGTGGACGCCGGCATCGATGAGTTCCTGCGCCGAATGCGCAGGAACGTCCACACGCACCTCGACGTGGTCCCAGCTCGACGGCTGCGTATCCACCTCGCCGCCAAAGGCGTGGCCCGAGGACTTGAGCGGCAGGCAGGAGCCGCGCAGCTGGCCGTGGTCGGTGTAGATGGTCAGGCGCCCGCCTTCGGCAAAGCGCGAAGACCAGGAACCTATGGGCACGATGGCCAGCCGCCCGCTGTGCTTGATTTCGCGAACCATGGCGCCCAAGGTATCGAGGTGGGCGACCAGCGCGCGCGCGGGCCGGCGCTCGCGCCCGCGCAGCAAGCCGCGGATGGCGCCACGCCGGGTGATTTCGTAGGGAATACCGATGGATTCGAGCCGCGCGGCGGTGTAGCGCACGACGCCATCGGTCAGACCGACCGGACTGGGCAGCGCCATCAGCTGCAGCAAGGATTCCTCGAGAAAGGCGGTGTCGATCGTTGGCAGCGCCACCTGCGGCGCGTGGGTGCCTGGATTCATGGGGTCGGGCTTTCACATTGGGTGCGCGGAAACAGCATGTCGACAAAGCGCTGCACCGTAGGTTGCGGCTCGTGGTTGGCCAGGCCCGGACGTTCGTTGGCCTCGATGATCACGTAGTCGGGGCCATCGACTGCGGGAACCAGGAAGTCCAGGCCTGTCACGGGGATGTCGAGAATGCGGCTGGCGTGCTCAGCCGCGCTGCGCAGTTGCGGATGCAGTTGCTCGGTGACGTCGTGGATGGTGCCGCCGGTGTGCAGGTTGGCCGTTTTGCGCACCGCAAGCGTCCATCCTGCGGGCAGCACGTCGGTCAGCTTGTGGCCCTGGCCCGCCAGACAACGGCGCGTCTCGCCATCCACCGGAATACGCGATTCACCCCCCGTGGCGGCGCTGCGGCGACGGCTTTGCTTGTCGATCAGTTCGGCGATCGTGGCGTGCCCGTCGCCCACCACCTGCGCGGGCCGCCTCAGCGCAGCGGCCACGACCTGGTGGTTGATGACGACGATGCGCAAGTCCTGGCCTTCGCAGAACTGCTCGAGCAGCACGCGCTCACCGTGCTGCTGGGCGGTGGCAATGGCATCTTCCATATCGTCCACCGTTTGCGGCTTGATGCTGATGCCCTTGCCCTGTTCGCCGTCGAGCGGCTTGACCACGATGTGCCCATGCTGCTGCAGGAACGCTGCGTTGTGCGCGGGGTCACCGGCCAGCGTCTGCTGTGGCACCTTGAGGCCCGCACCTGCCAGCAGGCGCACCGTCACGCGCTTGTCGGCGCAGCGGCTCATCGCCACCGCACTGGTGAGTTCGGTGAGCGATTCACGGCAGACCACGCTGCGCCCGCCGTGGCTGAGCTTGAAGTAGCCGTTTTCTGCGTCTACCAACTCCACCAGGATGCCGCGCCGCTGCGCTTCGTCCACAATGATGCGGGCGTAGGGGTTCAGGGCCGCCTCGTCACCGGTGGTCGGGCCCGTGAACAGTGGTTCGTTGATGGCGTTGCGGCGTTTGACCGCAAACACGCGCAAATTCTGAAAACCAAGCTTGCCGTAGAGCGCAATCGCCGACTGGTTGTCGTGCAGCACCGACAAATCCATGTAGGCCCGCCCGCGCGCCTGAAAATGCTCCGCCAGGTAGCGCGTGAGCGCCTCGCCAATGCCGGGGTGCGTGGCCTGCGGCGCCACCGCCAGCGCCCACAGACTGGAGCCCGGCTCGGTGTCGTTGAAGGCTTCGGCGTGATCCAGACCCATCGCCACGCCCAGCACCTCGCCGCTGGCCTGGTCTTCGGCCAGGGCATAGATCATGGTGCGGTCGGCGCGGCGAGCCCAGACGCGCTGCGGGTCCACCGGCACCATGCGGCGGCTGCGGTAGATCGCATTGATGGCGGCAATGTCGGCGCGTGTGCGCAGCCGCCGGACGGTAAAGCCGCGCCGCCGCGCCGGTGAGGGCCGGTAGCTGGCCAGGGTCAGGCGAAAGGCCTCGGACGGATCAACAAACAACTGCTGCGGCGCCTGGGCAACCACCACGTGCGGCTTGTCGACGTAAAAGGCAATGTCGCGCTCGCCCGGACTTTCCTGCAGCAACTGCGCTGCCACCTGGGCCGGGTCGGCAAAGGTGTGACCAGCCACCAGACGGCCCCAGCCGCAGTCCACCACCGCATTGGCCAGTGGTGCCTGGCTGCGCGCGCCCTCGGCCTTCGGCAGGGGACTGCGGTCCAGACGCAGAGCGCGTTGGGCGTGTTTGCGCATCATGGTGGCCTCCGTCATGCCAGGTGGGTCTGCAGCCACATCTCCAGCAGGCCCAGTTGCCAGAGCTTGGAGCCGCGCAGCGGCGTGATGTGTGCGCCGGGGTCGGCCAGCAGCTCGTCGACGTAGACCCGCTGAAACAGGCCGCGCTCCTGCGCCGCGCGGCTGCCGAGCGCGTCTTTCACGTTGGCCAGCACATTGCCTTGCAAGTACTTGAGCGCGGGGACCGGGAAATAGCCCTTGGGGCGGTCGATGACGGCTGCAGGGATCACCTTGCGCGCGGCTTCCTTCAGGATGCCCTTGCCGCCACCGGCGAGCTTGTGGCGCGCCGGAATGCGCGCAGCCAGCTCAACCAGTTCGTGGTCCAGGAAAGGTACGCGCGCTTCCAGGCCAAAGGCCATGGTCATGTTGTCCACGCGCTTGACCGGGTCGTCCACCAGCATCACCGTGGTATCGAGGCGCAGCGCCTGCTCTACCGGGTCGCTCGCGCCGGGGGCAGCAAACCGCTCGGCCACCAGCGCACGCGAGGCGTCCTCCGTGGCGTAGCGCGCCTGCACGGTGCGCGCCATCTCGGCGGGTCCCCGGTCACGAAACGCTGCCAGGTAGTCGTCCACCGGCTGGCGGCTTCCAGCGAGCGCCGGATACCAGTGGTAGCCGCCAAACACCTCGTCGGCGCCCTGCCCGCTTTGCACCACCTTGCTGTGGCGCGAGACGGCTTCGGAGAGCAGATAAAAGCCAATGCAGTCGTGGCTGACCATGGGCTCGCTCATGGCGGCAATCGCCTCGGGCAGGCGGCGCAGCAGCTCGGCTTCGGGCACGAAGATGCGCTCGTGGAGGGTGCCAAAGCTTTGGGCCACGATCTCGGCGTATTCAAACTCGTTGCCCTTCTCGCCGCCCACGTCCTCAAAGCCGACGTTGTAGGTGCGCAGATTCGGAACACCGGCTTCGGCCATCAGACCCACGATCAGGCTGGAATCCACCCCACCCGAAAGCAGCGCGCCCACCGGCACATCGGCCACCAGACGGCGGCGCACTGCGGCGCGCAGGCTCTGCAGCAGGATGTCGCGCCAGTCGTCAAACGAGCGGTTTTCTTCTTCCGTGGTGCGCGCGTAGTCGAGTGCCCAGAAGACTTTTTCGCTGCGCCGACCATCGGGCTCGATCACCATCAGCGTGCCGGGCGGCAGCTTCTTCACGCCGCGCAGCAGGGTGTGCGGCGCCGGCACCACGGCATGGAAGGACAAGTAGTGGTGCAGGCCCACCGGGTCGATGTCGGTATCGATGCCGCCGCCCACTAGCAGCGCCGGCAAGGCGGAGGCAAAGCGCAGGCCGCCCGCCACCTCGGCCCAATACAGCGGCTTGATGCCCAGCCGGTCGCGCCCCAGCAGCACCTTGCCCGAATCGCGCTCCCAAAGCGCAAAGGCGAACATGCCATTGAGCCGCTGGACGAAATCCGGCCCCCAGGCGTGATAGGCCTTGAGGAGTACCTCGGTATCGCCGTGCGAAAAAAAGCGGTAGCCCAGCGCTTTTAGTTCCTTGCGCAGTTCAGGGTGGTTGTAGATAGCACCGTTAAACACGATGCCCAGGCCCAGATGCGGGTCCACCATGGGCTGCTGCGCCGCGTCGGACAGGTCCATGATTTTCAGGCGCCGGTGGCCAAAGGCCTTTCCTGCCGTCGCGAACACACCCTGGCCGTCCGGTCCGCGCGGCGCCTGCCGCACGTTCATGCGCGCCAGCGCAGACAGATCCGTTTCGCGGGCGTCAAATCGTAGTTCTCCGGCGATGCCGCACATGGGCAGTCCCTCCATCGGTGGGCTGCACCTGCGCCAGACCTCGGACCGGGACAAGCGGTCGGACGGGTGAAACAGCGGGAATGCAGCCGGTGCACGGCAGCCACAACCAATGCACGCGGAACAAGGCGTTCTGCGCGGCCACCAACCGCCGTAGGATGCGGCGATCAGCAACGGGATGGGCCCTGTTGCATGCACACAGGGTTAAAAGAGGAGGCTATTATAAATAAAATCAAACCTAATGCAAGCGTTTTTTAGATTACTAAGCATATTTTTGGTTCTTCCACGCCGAACTGGAAGGGGTGCAGCGTGGAAGGTTTGGGCCCCGAGCCCGCAAGTGCGACACTGCCGGGATACTTGGCGCTGTCTGATGAGCCCGCGCGAGGCGGCGCGGCGCATTGCCTCCCAGGGCCGCCAAGAAATTCACGCGTTGAGTGACCCAGAACCCCAAGACGATCCAAGGAGATCTCCATGAACAAGGTCTACGCCTGCATCGACGGCCGCGCCACCACCGCTGCCGTCATCGACTGGGCCGCCTGGGCGGCCCTGCGCCTGCCTGCACCACTCGAATTGCTGCATGTACTGGAGCGCTCTCCCGAATTGCCCAACGTGGGCGACTACACCGGCGCGATTGGCCTGGGGGCACAAGAGGTGCTTCTGCAGCAACTGAGCGCGCTGGACGAACAACGCGGCAAGCTCGCCCAGCAGGCCGGGCGCGACATGCTGCAAGCTGCCAGCCAGCGCGCTCAAAACGCCGGCCTGCCGGTGCCCGCCACCCACATGCGCCACGGCGAGCTGGTCGATACCTTGCTGGAGCTGGAACCCGAACTGCGTTTGTGCGTGCTGGGCGCCAACCACCGCGCCAGCGGACCGCGCAAACTGCACCTGGACCACCATGTCGAGAGCGTCATCCGCGCACTCCAGCGCCCGGTACTGGTCGCCACCAGCGAGCACTTTGCTGCGCCTGAGCGCTTTGTGGTGGCCTACGACGCCAGTCCCACGGCCCGCAAGATGGTCGACATGGTCGCCGCCAGCCCTCTGCTGCGCGGCTTGCCGGCGCTGATTGCCATGGTGGGCGCAGACACTGCCCAAGCGCAGGAGCAGCTGGCCGCCGCCGCGGAACTGCTGCGTGTGGCCGGTTTTGCGGTGCAGACGAAGCTGCTGCCTGGCGAACCCGAGCAAGCCCTGCCCGAACTGCTCAGCACCCAGGGCGCGGCGCTGCTGGTGATGGGCGCCTACGGCCACTCGCGCATCCGCCAGCTCATTGTCGGCAGCACCACGACCACGCTGCTGCGGCTCTCGGAGCTGCCGGTATTGATTCTGCGGTAGCTCTGTTTTTAATAGCTGCTGGCGCTTATCCAATAAGCGCTAGAGCCACTTTTAACTGAAATTTTCACCTCGCACGGGACGTACGGCCCGGCGCCCCGCCCGGTTCACCAGCGCCACCAGCGACAGCATCACCGGCACCTCCACCAGCACGCCCACCACGGTGGCCAGCGCCGCGCCGGAGTGCAGGCCAAACAGCGAAATCGCCACGGCCACGGCCAGCTCGAAGAAGTTCGAGGTGCCGATCAAACAGGCCGGGCCGGCGACCTCGTGCGGCAGCCTGAGCCAGCGCGCGCCCCACCAGGCAATGGCAAAAATGCCGTAGCTCTGCACGACGAGCGGCACGGCAATCAGCGCAATCACCAGTGGCTGCGCGACGATGGTGCCGGCCTGAAAACCAAACAGCAGCACCACCGTGGCGATCAGCCCGGCAATCGACCACGGCTTGAGGTGCGCGACAAAGTCGGCCACGGCGTGCTTTGAGCGGCGCTGCAACAGCGCCCGTGTGGCCATGCCCGCCGCCAGCGGCAGCACCACATAGAGCACCGTGGAGAGCACCAGCGTCTGCCAGGGCACCGTCACGTCCGTCACCCCCAGCAGAAAGGCGGCAATGGGCGCAAAGGCGACCACCATGATGAGGTCGTTGACCGACACCTGCACCAGCGTGTAGTTGGCGTCGCCCTTTACCAATTGGCTCCAGACGAACACCATCGCCGTACATGGCGCCACGCCCAGCAAGATCATGCCGGCGATGTACTCGCTGGCCGATTGCGGGTCGACCCAGGGCGCAAACAAATAGCGGAAGAACAGCACGCCCAGCGCCGCCATGGTGAAGGGCTTGATGAGCCAGTTGACCACCAGTGTCAACAACAGACCGCGCGGTTTTTTGCCAACGTCCTTCACCGCGCTCCAGTCAACCTGGATCATCATGGGATAAATCATCACCCAGATGAAGACGGCGACAACCAGGTTGACGTGGGCCAGTTCCAGCGCGGCAATCGCCTGGAAGGCGCCCGGTGCCAGCAATCCCAGGCCCACACCGGCCAAGATGCCCAAGCCCACCCACACCGTCAGGTAGCGCTCAAACAACCCCATCTCAGACTCCCGCCGCTTGAGCTTGGAATTGGGAGCCGGCAAGCTCCAGCAGGCGCGCGATGCCGACGGGCTCCTCGCTCAGCAGCGGCACGATGGCCCAGCGCTTGGCGTGCTGCGTGGTGACGGCATCGATCTCGCGCAGTTCGTTGCGGGCGCGCTGGCGCAGCAGTGGCGAAGTCACCCGGGCCGCCGCCACGCTGTTGTTGATGACCCAGGCCCAGGGCTCGATGCCGGCGCGGCGCAGATCGTTCTGCAGATTGGCGGCTTCGAGCACGGGCGTGGTCTCGGCCAGCGTGACCAGAATCACCTTGGTCTGCTTGGGGTCCTGGAGCTGCATCATCGGCGTGGTGAAGTGCACGCCGGTGCTGCCCATCTGGCGCACGATGTCGCGGTGGTAGGCGCCGGTGGCGTCCAGCAGCAAGAGCGTGTGGCCAGTGGGCGCCGTATCCATCACGACAAACTTCTTGCCGGCTTCGCGGATGGTGCGCGAGAAGGCCTGAAAGACGGCGATTTCTTCGGTGCACGGCGAGCGCAGGTCTTCTTCGAGCAATGCGCGTCCGGCGGCATCCAGTTTCGCGCCCTTGGTCGCCAGCACCTGCTGGCGGTAGCGCTCGGTGACCTCGTGCGGATCGATGCGGCTCACGGTGAGGTTCTCCAGCGCGCCGCCCAGCGTCTGCTCCAGGTTGGCTGCCGGGTCCGACGTAGACAAATGCACTGCAAAGCCCCGGTGCGCCAGTTCCACCGCGACGGCGGCGGCCAGCGTGGTCTTGCCCACGCCGCCCTTGCCCATCAGCATCACCAAGCCGTGGCCGTCGGCGGCAATGCCGTCCACCAGCGCAGCCAGGCGTGGCAGGTCGATGTCGGGCTGTCCGCCGCTATCGCCGGGCACCGGCGCCGCCGCCGTGTCCACCAACAACTGGCGCAAGGCCTCGCGCCCCACCAGGTTGAAGGGCTTGAGCGCCACAAGGTCGGTCGGCAGCGACTGCAGGGCCGGCGGCATGGCGGCGAGCACGGCCTGCTCGCGCCGGCAAATGGCAGCGGCCAGCGGGTCTTGCGCCGCTTCGCCAGGCGGAAACACGCCGTTCACCACCAGGTACTGCTGCCCCAAACCGATGGCCTGCAGTTCGCCGTGCGTGCGCGCGGCTTCGCGCAGCGTGGACTGCTGCGCGCGGGCCACCAGCACCAGCCGGGTGCGCGTGCCGTCGGCCAGCGCCGCCACGGCCGCCGCGTACTGGCTGCGCTGCTTTTCCAGCCCGGCCAGCGGTCCGAGGCAGGAGGCGTCGCCCTTGCCAGACTCCAGAAAGCCGCTCCAGGCCCCCGGCAGTTGCAGCAGACGGATGGTGTGGCCGGTGGGCGCGGTGTCAAAAATGATGTGCTCGTAGCGCGCGTCCAGGCTGGTGTCGGTCAGCAGCGCGGTGAACTCGTCAAAGGCCGCAATTTCTGTGGTGCAGGCGCCCGAGAGCTGCTCTTCAATGCCCTTGACCACGTCATCGGGCAGCACGCCGCGCACCGGCCCGACGATGCGGTCGCGGTAGCCCTGGGCAGCGGCTTGCGGGTCTACCTCCAGCGCCCACAGGCGTGGCACCTCGGGCACGGCCGTGACCTGGTTGCCGATCGCCAGGCCAAACACCTGGCCCACGTTCGACGCCGGGTCGGTGCTGACCAGCAGCACGCGCTGACCGCGGGCCGCCAGTTGCATGGCCGTGGCGCAGGCCAGCGAGGTCTTGCCGACGCCGCCTTTGCCGGTGAAAAAGAGAAAACGCGGTGCGTTGTCGAGAAATTGCATGGGTTTATTCTGGTTGTTTCAGCAGCAGGCGCCGCCCGAACAGCTAGCACTCGCAGACTGCGGCTCCACAGTGGCCAGCGCCGCCCCGCCGCCCACGAGCGTGCCGATGCGATCCAGCTCGGCCTTGAGGCGGGCTGGATCGGTTTTCAAATCTTCCAGCGGCAAAACAAGAAACGCTTCGATGCGCGCGCGCAGCGTGCGGTAGGCGGCCAGAAAGGCGGCATCCATCTGTGCGTCGGTACCGGTGGCGTGTGCCGGGTCGTCCACACCCCAGTGCGCGCGCAGCACCGGCCCCAAATAGGCGGGGCAGGTTTCGCCGGCGGCGCTGGCGCACACGGTGACCACCACGTCGGGGACCGCTGGCAAGTTGTCCCACGACTTGCTGTGGCAGCCTTGCGCCGCGATGCCTTCGCGCGCCAGCAAGGCCAGCGCGCGCGGATGCACCTGTCCGGTGGGCTGGCTGCCGGCGCTCAGGGCGCGCCAGCCCGCCGGGGCCAGGTGGTTGAAGCAGGCCTCGGCAAGGATGGAGCGGCACGAGTTGCCGGTACAAAGGAACAGGACATTCATGGCAGGCTTGGGAAGCAAAGAAACGGGGATGGCGTGGGCGCCGCAGGGCGGATCGGCTTCTCAATCCGTGCGGGCTGGCGTGCTGCCGCAGGCGAGGCATTCCGGCACGCCCAGCCCTTCGCACAGCGCCGGTTGGCCGGCGCAGCATTCGTCCGTCAGATAGGCGATCAGTTCGGCCATCAAGGCGATATTGGCCCGGTAGCGCTGGTAGCGTCCCTCCTGTGTTCCGGTCAGCAGACCGGCCTGCGTGAGCGCCTTCAGGTGGAACGACACATTGGTGGCGGGCAAGCCCAGCGCGGCCGCAATCTCGCCGGCCACCAGCCCCTGCGGGCCTTGTTTGACGAGCAAGCGAAAGACATCGAGCCGAACGCCCGAGGCCAAGGATTCAAAGACGGTGGTGGCGGTGGCTTGGTCCATATTGCAATTATTCAACAATCATTGAATGGTTGCAATGACATCCAATCAGCGCGATCAACCGGACACAAGATAGCTATTACTTTAATAGCTATCTTGTCTTTTCTATCAAGCGCTAGGGTTCGATTCTTATCGATTTTCCGCCATCATTCAGAGCACCTGCTCGAAGTCGATGAAGCCGCGCTCCACATTGGTCTCCACCAGTTTGACGCGCAGTTTTTGCCCCACGTCCAGGTGGGTGCCTCCGCCCACCAGCATGCCTTCGGCCGGCGGCGCAAAGATGCGCACCCAAACGGCGCGGTCGCTGGCGCCAGTGACGACGGCATCAAACTTTTTGCCCACCATGCCTTGCAGGTACAGCGCGGCCTCTGATTTGCGCACGCTGCGCTCGACCTTTTGCGCCGCGTCTTCCTGCTGCGTGCAGTGCTCGGCCAGCGCTGACAGCTCCGCCGCGCCATAGGGCGAGCGTTCGCCCTGCAGCAGCGCCTTGACCATGCGCAGCGACACCAGGTCGGGGTAGCGGCGGTTGGGCGCGGTGGAATGCGTGTAGTCGCGCACGGCAAGACCAAAGTGGCCAATGGGCTCGCCCTTCGGGTGCTCGACCACGTACTCGCCCGAGCCCATGAGCTTGACGACGACCAGCGAGAGGTCGGGGAAACGCAGCGGGTCGGCCTTGCGCCGGCGCGCCAGAAAGGCTTCAAGTGCCAGCGAATCGGGCTCGGCCGGCAAACGCTCGCCGTACTTGGCGGCCACCTCCACAATGCGGTGCCAGCGCTCGGGCGAGCGCACCACGCGGCGCAGCGCGCTGGCTCCGTTCTGCGCCAGAAACTGCGCCGTGCAGGTGTTGGTGGCAATCATGAATTCTTCGATCAGCTGGCGTGCGCGGTTCTGCACCTGCTGGCGGATGTCCACCACGCGCTCGCCCTCAAACACCGCGCGTGGTTGGAAGGTTTCCAGCTCCAGCGAACCTTGCTCGCGCCGGCGCACGCGCATGCGCTGGGCCACGGCGTCCTGCGTGCGCAGCTGCTCGTCCATGCCGGGGACGGCACGCGCAGCTTCGGGCAAATCGCCTTCGCCTTCGATCCACGCAGCCACGGCGTCGTAAGCCAGCTTGGCCTGATTCAGAACGCGGGCGCGGTGCACCGTGCTGTGGGTGACTACGCCAGCCTTGTCCACCACCATCTCGGTGACGATGGCCAGGCGCTCCTGGCCGTCGTTGAGGGAAGTCAGGTCAGTAGAAAGACGCTCGGGCAGCATGGGGAATATCCGCGCCGAGGTATAGACCGAAGTGGTGTTGGTGCGCGCGTGCACGTCGATGGCGGAGTTCTTTGTCACCAGCGCATCCACATCGGCCACGGCGACAAAAATCTTCACCGCGCCGCCGCCCATGGGCGCGCAGGCCGTGAGCTGGTCGAGGTCGAGCGAATCGTCGTTGTCGATGGACGACCAGGGCAGCGCGGTCAGGTCGCGGACCGTCGGGCCCTTGTCCTCGCCCGGACCCGTGAGCGCCGCAAGCTCCCGCAGCGCGCCTGCGGGGAACTCGGGCTCCAGGCCGCGCTCCTTCATGGCCTCGATGGCAATGCGGACCAGGTCGCTGCGGCGAAAGTTCTGTCGTTGGCTCATGGCCAGACTGTACGGCAGCCCTCAGTCCGCCAAGCGCGCTGCCGGGCGCACGCGCAGAAAAACGCCCATGGCCGCGACCGACAGCGCAGCCGCCAGGCCAAATGCCGCGCTGGGTGCCACCGTCCACAGCGCCCCGGCCACAAGCGAGGCCGGCAGGTACAGCGAGCCGGCGACGAAGTTGTAGGCCCCCATGGCCGTGGCGCGGCGTTCGGGCTCGATGTCGGCAATGAAGGCCTTGCTCTGCGATTCTTCAATCGCGTAGAACACGCCGTAGATGCAGAACACCGCGACCATCTCCCAGCGCGTGCTGGCAAACACCATCCACAGGTTGAGGCCGGCATAGGTGGCGTAGCCCAGCAGCACGATGCGGCTGCGCCCGACCCGGTCGCCCAGGTGGCCCACCAGCGGTGCAGCAACGACGCAGGTGGTGTTGAACAGAGCGTAGAGCAGCACCACGTCGGTCAGGCTGAAACCCACGTCGTGCGCGCGCACGAGGAAAAAACCCAGGCTGAAGTAGCCCAGCGCGAACACGCCCGCAGGCACCAGGAAGCGCTTGAAACCGGGGCTGAGCTGCTGCCAGTTCTGGCGCAGGCTCTCGCGGGGGTGCGGCTGGCCCGGCGCATTCGAGACAAGCATCAGGACCAGCACGCCAAGCACGGCGGGCACCACCGCCACCAGAAACAGCAAGCTGTACGTGCTGGCCGACTCTCCCAGCCATTTCAGCAAACCATAGGCCACCAGCGGGCCCAGCACGGCGCCCGACTTGTCCAGCGCCTTGTGCACGCCCAGCGCGTAGCCGCGCTGCGCCTCGCCTGCCACCGACACCAGCCACGCGTCGCGCGGCGGCCCGCGAAAGCCCTTGCCCAGGCGCTCAAGCACACGGAACACCGCCAGCCCGGTGATGGACGAGGACACCAGCAGGATCAGCTTGGCCAGTGTGGAAAAGCCATAGCCTGCGGTAGCCAACCATTTGCGCTGGCCGCTGCGGTCCGACAGCCAGCCGGCGATGTAATTGAGCGACGACGAAGAAAAATCTGCCAGCCCTTCGATCAGCCCCAGCAGCGCACTTGACGCCCCGGCCACGGTGGTGAAGAACACCGCGAACACCGAGAAAATCATCTCCGAGCTCAAGTCGGTGAGAAAGCTCACCAGGCCGAGCTTGAGCACGTCGGGGTGCAGCTTGGCCCTGCGTGGGCCCCCGGCTCGGGGCGCGGCGGGGTCAGGCGCTGCGGGAGGCGGCGGAAGCGGTGGCTCTGGGTGCATGTGTCTTGGGTGGCGCCCAGGGGCGGGAGAGGAATTTAACTATCGAAACAATAGCTGCTTGCGCATACTGCATAAGCGCTAGAGCCATTTTTCACCTAAACTTTTTCTTGTCGATACCCCGCTCAGCGTCAAGGAACCGGCGCGAAGTCAATAAAGCCCTGGGCCACATCGGTGCTCAGCAGCCTGACGCGCAGCTTCTCGCCCACATCCAGCTGCGGCCCAGCGCCCTCCAGCTTGCCTTCGACCGGCGGCGCCAGGGTGCGAATCCAGGTCCCCCGGTTGTTCTTGCCGGTAACGATGGCGTCGAACTCCATGCCCACCTTGTCTTGCAGGAACAGCGCGGCCTCGGACTTGCGCAGGCTTCGCTCGACCTTTCTGGCAGCGCTTTCCTGGCGGTTGCAGTGCTCGGCCAGCGCCTGCAGCTCGGCCACGCTGTAGGGCGAAGGCTGGCCGGCGAGCGCGGCCTTGACCAGCCGGTGGCTGATCAGGTCGGGGTAGCGGCGGTTGGGCGCGGTGGAGTGCGCGTAGTCGCGGATCGCCAGGCCGAAGTGGCCATAGTCCTCGACCGCCACGGTTTTTGAGTGGTCAACGGGTGCGCCGGGCTGGGCATCCTCAATCACGTATTCGCCCGCGCCCATCAGCTGCACGATGGTGAGCGAGAGATCGGGAAAGCGCAGCGGGTCGGCGGCGCGGCGGCGCTCCAGGAACGCCTCCAGCGCTTTGGCGTCGGGCTCGGCCGGCAAGGTTTCGTCGTACTTCTTCGCCACCTCGACCACACGGCTCCAACGCTCGGGCGAGCGCACCACGCGGCGCATGGCCAGGCCTCCGTGGCGCTCCAGATACTGGGCCGTGCAGATGTTGGTGGCGACCATGAATTCTTCAATCAGCTGGCGCGCGCGGTTGTGCTCGCGCTGGCGGATGGCGACGACCTGCTCGCCCTCCACCTCGGCGCGCGGCTCAAAAGTTTCGAACTGCAGCGCGCCCTGCGCCGTGCGGCGTGTGCGCAGCGCCTGGGCGGCGGCATCCTGGGCTCGCAACTGGGCGTCCATACCGGGCACGTCGCGCGCGGCGGCGGGCATTTCACGGGTTCCGTCGAGCCAGGCGGCCAGGGAGTCGTAAGCGAGCTTGGCGTGGTTGCGCACCAGCGCGCGGCAGGTTTTGGAACTGCCCACCTGCCCGTCGGCGTCCACCTGCATCTCCGTGACGATGGCCAGACGGTCCTGGTGCGCGTTCAGCGATGTGAGGTCGGTGGAAAGCTGCTCGGGCAGCATGGGAAACACACGCGCCGCCGTGTAGACGGAGGTGGTGTTGACCTGCGCGTGCAGGTCAATGGCCGAGCCTTTGTGCACCAGCGCATCCACATCGGCAATCGCGACCAGCAGGCGCCAGCCTTGCGCGGCTTGCTCGCACACGCTCAGCTGGTCCAGGTCTTCGGAATCGTCGTCGTCAATCGAGCACCAAAGCAGCGCGCGCATGTCCTTGATATCGGGGCCAGAGTCTTGCGCAGGCCCTGCAATGGATGCCAGCTCGGCCAGCGCAGCAGCAGAAAAATCGGGCGCCAGGCCATGCGCGGTCAAGGCCGCCACCGCCAGCTGAACCAGGTCGCTGCGGCGTGAAATCCCTGGGTGGCTCGCTGTGGCATCGGCCTGAACGGCTTCGGTTCTGGAGGGTTCGCTCATGCCGCGATGGTAGAGCCTCAAGAGCCAGTCCTGTCCATGGGCTACCTGCCCAAGGCGCTCACCCGGCGCTCGGGCTCCAGGCTTGCTTTTGTCGATCGGCTCGGCACTTCGATGCTGGCTTTGGCGGGTATCCGGATGGCGATTGAATTACTATCAAAACAATAGCTTCTATCGCTTTACAGAAAAGCGCTAGAGCCAAATTTCAGCAAGAACATGTGCCAACGCAACAAGCCCGCCCAGGTGGCTGCCTAAACTGAAGCACGCAGCGCCCTCTGCCGCGCCCCATTGCGGCCACGCAGGCGCAGCTTCCCAAGAGACTCCCATGCCCACCAGAATGCCGCCCTCGCCTTCGCCGCCCGACACCACCCCGACCGCCGCCAGCCACCAGGGCCTGAGCGCCACCGAGGCACGCCGCCGCCTGGCCGCCGACGGCCCCAACATGCTGCCCGGCAGCGCGCCCAAGTCCACCTGGGCGATCGTGCGCGATGTGCTCACCGAGCCCATGTTTTTGATGCTGCTGGCCGCTGGCGGCATCTATCTGGCACTGGGCGACCGGACCGAGGCGATTTTTTTGCTCAGCTGCGTTCTCTTTGTGATCGGCATCACGCTGGTGCAGGAGCGCAAGACGCAGCGTGCGCTCGAATCGCTGCGCGACCTCTCCGCTCCGCGCGCGCTGGTGATCCGAGACGGCCAGGAGCAGCGCATCGACGGCAAGAGCGTGGTGCGCGGTGACCTGCTGGTGCTGCGCGAGGGCGACCGCATCGCCGCCGACGCGCAACTGCTGGACGGCCAGCTGGAGGTGGACGAATCGCTGCTCACCGGCGAGGCGGTGCCCGTGGCCAAGTTGCCCACTACGCAGGACGCGCAGGCTCCTGCAAGCGTGGGGGCCCCGGCCGCCAGCGCCGGGCCGCCCCAAGCAAGGCCAGCCCCCTTGGGGGGCAGCGCAGCACACGAAGTGGCAAGCGTGGGGGCTATGTCTTCCATGCTGTTCGCCAGCACCGTCGTCACGCGCGGCGTCGGCGTGGCGCAGGTGCAAGCGACGGCCACACACACCGCTGTGGGCCGCATTGGCGCCGACCTGGCCGCCACCACCGAACCGCCCTCGGCCCTGCAAGAAGGCTCGCGCACGCTGGTGCGCCGGCTCGGCGCCGCCGCCCTGGTACTGGCCAGCGCCCAGGTGCTGCTGGGCTGGTGGTGGAACGGCCGGCCGTTGCTGGAGAGCCTGCTGTCGGGCATCGCCCTGGCCATGGCCATCCTGCCCGAGGAGATCCCCGTCATCCTGACCGTGTTCCTGGCGATGGGCGCCTGGCGCATCTCCCGGCACAAGGTGCTGACGCGGCGCATCACCGCCGTCGAGGCGCTGGGAGCCCTCACCGTGCTGGCGGTGGACAAGACCGGCACGCTCACCCTCAACCGCATGGCGGTGGCCGGGCTGGCCACGGCCCAGGCGCACTTCACACCCGAAGGCGCGAACGAGCTGCCGGAAGAATTCCACCCGCTGGCCGAATTTGCCATGCTGGCCACGCCCGCCGACCCGTTCGATCCGATGGAAAAGGCCATCCAGCGTTTTGGCCACCAGTGGCTGGCCGGCACCGAGCATGTGCACGACGGGCGCGAGCCGGCGTTCGAATACCCGCTTTCAAGTGACATATTGGCCATGACGCGCGTGTTTGCGAGCAGCGAAGCGGCGCCTGCCAGCGACCAGTGGCTGCTGGCCACCAAAGGCGCGCCCGAGGCCGTGACCGACCTGTGCCACCTCGATGCCGCGCAGCAGCGCGCGATCCTGCAGCAGGTGGAAGCCATGGCAGAACGCGGCCTGCGCGTGCTCGGCGTGGCGCGCGCGCGCTGGCGCGGCGCCCCGGCAGCGCCCGGCGCCGACCCCGTCTGGCCGCAAAGCCAGCACGATTTCGACTTTGAATTTCTGGGCCTGGTCGCCCTGGCCGACCCGCCGCGTGCCGAAGTGCCCGCCGCCCTGGCCGAATGCCGGCGCGCCGGCGTGCGCGTGGTGATGATGACCGGCGACCACCCGGCCACGGCGCGCGCCATCGCGCAGCAGGTGGGCCTGTCCGGGCGCCCCGACCTCCTCACCGGCGCCGAGCTGGAGGCGCTGGACGACGCCACCCTGACAGCACGGCTGCGCCATGTGGACCTGTGCGCGCGCCTCAAGCCCCAGCACAAGCTGCGCCTGGTGCAGTTGCTGCGTGCATCGGGCGAGGTGGTGGCCATGACCGGCGACGGCGTCAACGACGCGCCGGCGCTCAAGGCCGCCGACGTGGGCATCGCCATGGGCGAGCGCGGCACCGACGTGGCGCGCGAGGCCGCCGCGCTGGTGCTGCTGGACGACAGCTTTGCCAGCATCGTCGCCGCCATCCGCCAGGGCCGGCGCATCGACGACAACATCCGCAAGGCGACACGCTTCGTCTTTGCCGTGCACGTCCCCATCATCGGCCTGACGCTGGTGCCCACGCTGCTGCACTGGCCTGCGCTGCTGCTGCCGGTGCACATCGTGCTGCTCGAACTCTTGATCGACCCGGCCTGCTCCATCGTCTTCGAGGCCGAAGCCGAAGACCACGGCCTGATGGACCGCGCGCCCCGGCCCGTGGCCGATTCGCCGTTTGGCGCCAGGCAACTGCTGTTTTCGGTGCTGCAGGGGCTGGGCCTGGCCGCCGTGCTGCTGGCGGGTCAGGCCTGGCTGACGGCCCAGGGCTGGAGCGCTGCCCAAGGGCGCAGCGTGGTCTTTGGCACGCTGGTCATGTGCGTGATGCTGCTGATCTTCGCCAACCGCGACCTCTCGCGCCCCGCCTGGTATGGCGTGACCGACCGCAACCCCTGGCTGTGGCGCATGGTGGTTGCCATGGTGCTGCTGCTGGTCGCGATGCTGGGCCTGCCTTGGCTGCGCAGCTTGATGGGCCTGGCCCTGCCCGGTATGGGTGGTTTGGCGGCGGGCGCTGCGCTGCTGGCGCTGTCGCTGGCGTGGCTGGAGCTGCTGCGGACCGTCAACCGGCGCTGGCCCCGCCCCAGTGCCGCGCCGCGCCCGGCTTGATGGCGTCCTGCCCTGCGGCAGCCAGCGGGCGTGGCCGATCAGGCCCCGGCGTGATTTCCAGGCGGCACGGGCACGTGGTCACCATCGGGCCGGTTGCTGGGGTCCACATGCGTCATGACGTTGAGCACGCGGTGGCGCTGCATGACGCGCTGGCGTGCAACCACCGCGATGTCGTGGCCGGCCTCGACGGTGAGCGTGGCCTTTACTTCAATGTGCGCGTCGACCACGATCATGTCGCCCATGCGGCGCGTGTGCACATCGTGCACGCCCAGCACGCCAGGGGTGCCCAGCAGCGTAGCGCTTATCGCCTCCAGTTCATCGGCATCGACCGCACGGTCGGTCAAATCCTGCAAGGCGCTCCAGCCAAAGGTCCAGCCCATGCGCGCCACCATGAAGCCGACGATGAGCGCGGCAATCGGGTCGAGGATGGGGTAGCCCGCGAGGTTGCCGACGATGCCCACGGCCACCACCAGGGACGAAGCGGCGTCCGAGCGCGCATGCCAGGCGTTGGCCACCAGCATGCTCGACTTGACGCGCCGCGCCACCGCCAGCATGTAGCGAAACAGCGACTCCTTGCCCACCAGTGCCAGCAGCGCCACGCCCAGCGCAGCGGGATGCACTTCGGGAATGTTGGCCGGATTTTGCAGTTTCATTGCGCCGGCCCACAGCATGCTGGCGCCCACGCCCAGCAGCAGCAGACCGAGCACCAGCGAGGCTGCCGTCTCGAAGCGGTGGTGGCCGTAGGGATGCTCGACGTCGGGCGCCTTCTGGGCGTGGTGGTTGGCAAACAACACCACAAAGTCGGACACCAGGTCGGACAGCGTGTGGACGCCGTCGGCCACCAAAGCCTGCGATTTGGCCCACACGCCCACCACAACCTGCACCACCGCCAGGACCAGGTTGACCACCACGCTCACCCAGGTGCTGCGGGACGCCGCAGCAGCGCGCTCGGCGACGCTGTGGCCGGAATCCCGCGAATCGGAAGCAATGGAATCAGGCGGCATGAAACACCCGGAGAAGGCAAAAACGGCGAAGACAGTCCGAGACAAGCTTACCCCGAGTACCAGGGCCCGTCGGGCACTACAATAATAATAGCTGTAAAGTTAATTCCAATAAGCCTAAAAGGCATATTTCCTTGTTTTCTGGCTTGGGCCGTGGACATGGCAGGTTCCGCCGCTCCTGCCCATTCCCGACGGCGCATGCCAGCGCCCGCCTACACGCTGCGCCGCACACTGTGCCTATAGTGACGACCGCACTGTCGATGAAAAAGGATTTGCCCATGACTGCGCGACGCAACGCCGCCCCGTCCCGCCACCGCAACTGGCCGATCGCCCTGGCCGGCGCTGCCGCGCTGGCCACCGTGCTCGCGCTGTCTGGCTGCGCCGTGCGTCCGCCAGCGGGCGTGCAGGCCGTAGAGAACTTTGACCTGCAGCGCTACAGCGGACGCTGGCTGGAACTGGCACGCATCGATCACCGCTTTGAGCGCGGACTGGTGCAGACCAGCGCGCAATACAGCCGCAATGCAGACGGAACGGTCCAGGTGATCAATCGCGGATACGACCCCAGGAAGAAGGAATGGCGCGAATCCGTGGGCAAGGCCCGTTTCGTCGGAGCGCCCACCACCGCGGCGCTGAAGGTGTCGTTCTTCGGACCCTTTTACGGCGGCTACAACGTGGTGGCGCTGGACCCGAACTACCAATGGGCCATGGTGGTGGGCTCGGACCTGGACTACTTTTGGATCTTGTCACGCACCCCTAGCCTGCCGCCCGGCGTGCGCAACCGCTTGCTGGCCAAGGCGCGCGCCCTGGGGGTGGACATCGACAAAGTGCTTTGGGTGGACCAGGGCAAGGACGGCAGCTAAAGCCGATACCTGCACATCCCAGGCTCAGTGAGCAGCGGCGACCAGCGCCTGGGTGTAGGGCTCGCGCGGCGTATCGAGCACCTGCGCCACGCTGCCCGACTCCACCACCACGCCGTCTTTCATCACCAGCACGTCGTGCGCCATGGCGCGCACCACGTCCACGTCGTGCGTGATGAGCACATAGGCCAGGCCCCGCTCGCGCTGCAGCCGCTGCAGCAGCGCAAGCACTTGCTGCTGGATGGTCACGTCCAGCGCGCTGGTAGGCTCGTCGAGCACGAGCAGACGCGGTTGGACGATAAGTGCCCGGGCAATGGCTAGCCGCTGGCGCTGGCCACCGGAGAATTCATGCGGGTAGCGCGCCAACAGGCCAGGGAACTGCTCGTGGCTCAGGCCGACTTCGCGCAGCGCGGCTTCGACACGTTGGCGCATTTGCGCCCCCTGCAGCCCCGGCTCGTGCACGCGCAGACCTTCGCCGACGATTTCCTCCACCGTCAGGCGTGGCGACAGGGACGAGAACGGGTCCTGGAATACCACCTGGATCTGCTGACGCAGGCGCTGATTGGCGTGGGTGTTTCGCACGGCGGGCGCCTGCCAAGTGCTGCCCGCCACCTCCACGCTGCCCCGGTGCGGCAGCAAGCCGAGCAGCGCCTGCGCCAGCGTGGACTTGCCCGAACCCGACTCCCCCACCACGCCCAGCGTGCGGCCAGGCAGCAAACCAAGGTCGACGCCCTGCACTGCCACGAACTCGCCTTTTTTGAACCAGCCGCGCACACCCGGCAAGGGCGTGGGGTAGACCACGCGCAGGCCGTGCGCGCGCAGCACCGGTTGGGCTTTGGCATCGGGCACGCCCTCTTGCAGGTCACGTTGCGGTTGGCTGGCCAGCAGGCGGCGCGTGTAGGCTTGCCGGGGGTTGGCAAACACTTCGGTCACGGCGCCCTGCTCCACCAGCACGCCTTGCTCCATCACGGCCACGCGGTCGGCAAAACGGCGCACCAGGTTCAAATCGTGGGTGATGAGCAGCACCGCCATGCCGGTTTGGCGCTGCAGGTCGGCGAGCAGGTCCAGAATCTGGCCGCGCAGCGTCACGTCGAGGGCGGTGGTGGGCTCGTCGGCGAGCAGCAGTTGGGGGCGGCTGGCCAGCGCCATGGCAATCATGGCGCGCTGGCGCTGCCCGCCCGAGAGCTGGTGCGGGAAGGCGGCGGCTCTGCGTGCAGGCTCGGGGATGCCCGTGCTTGAAAGCAATTCGATAGCTGCATTCCAAGACTGGTCGTGCGTCAGCGCCTGTTTCAGCTCCAAAACCTCGCTGATCTGTCGGCCCACCGTCATCAGCGGATTGAGCGCCGTCATGGGCTCCTGAAAGATCATGGCGATGTCGCCGCCGCGCAGGCCGCGCATCTCGCGTTCAGACAACACCAGCAGGTCGCGCCCCTGGAACACCGCACTTCCGCGCACCACCGCATCACCCGCCAGGCGCAGCAGACTGAGCGCCGTAATGGTCTTGCCGGAACCCGATTCGCCTACCAAAGCGAGTTTTTCGCCGGGTCCGATGTCGAAATTGACCCCGCGCACCACTTCCTTGGCGCCAAAGCGCACGGACAGGTCGCGGACTTCGAGCAGAGTTCCAGGCCGATCGGTCATCGGTCGGCCTTTCTTGGGTCGAGCGCGTCCCGAAGCGCATCGCCCATGAAAGTCAGCAGCAGCAGCGTGACCACCAGCACGGCAAAGGTGGAGAGCGATATCCACCACGCATCGATGTTGTTCTTGCCCTGGCTCAGCAACTCGCCAAGCGAGGGCGTTCCCGGCGGCACGCCCAGGCCGAGAAAATCCAGCGAGGTCAGCGCCAGGATGGCCGCGCTCATGCGAAACGGCAGGAACGTGACGACGGGCGTCAGGCTGTTGGGCAGGATGTGGCGCCAGATGATCTGCCAGTTGCCCACGCCCAGCGCGCGCGCAGCCTTGACGTAATCGAGTTGGCGGTTGCGCAGGAACTCGGCGCGTACATAGTCCGACAGGCCCATCCAGCCAAACAGACTGAGCAAAATGAGCAGCAGGGAAATGCTGGGCGCAAACACGGCGCTGAAGATGATGAGCAGATACAGCTCGGGCATGGAGCTCCAGATTTCGATGAAACGCTGGAACGCCAGATCGGTCTTGCCGCCAAAGAAGCCCTGGATGGCGCCCGTCACGATGCCCAGGAATACGCCCGTCACCGTGAGCGCCAGCGCAAACAGCACGCTGACGCGAAAGCCGTACAGCAGCTGCGCCGCCATATCGCGGCCGCGGTCGTCGGTGCCCAGCCAGTTGTCCCTGGTGGGACCAGCCGGGTTGGGCGACTTCGCGAAATAATTCAGCGTGTCGGGCCCGTAAGGATTCAGCGTGAACAGCGCCCAGTTGCTGCCTTCGCTCAGTTTCTTGCGGATGTAGGGGTCGAGGTAATCCGTTTCGGTCAGGAAATCACCGCCGAAGGTCGTCTCCGGGTAGTCCTTGAGCATGGGAAAATACAGCTGGCCCTCGTAGCGCACGACCAGCGGCCGGTCGTTGCTGACCAGCTCGGCGCCCAGGCTCAGCGCCACCAGCACCACAAAGATCACCAGGCTCCAAAAGCCCAGGCGGTTGCGCTTGAACCGCAGCCAGGCGCGGCGGCTGGGAGACAGGGATACGGGCGACGCGGGCGCTTCGCTCATGGAGTGAAAGGATTGAGAACAGCAATGCCACAGCCGCCAAAGTCGCGCACGTTGCGGGTGACCAAGGTGAGTGCGTGGATTTGGGCAGTGGCGGCAATCAGCATGTCGGCCTGCTCGCGCACCTGCCCTAGCACCGCCATCTGTGCGCGCATTTCTCCCGCTCGGCGGGCGATGCTTTCGGTTACGGGCAAGACGGTGACGCGCTGCATGAAGCGCGCAAACCAGTCCATCTTGGCAGCGCTGGGTCGCCACTGCAGCCCGAACACAATTTCATCGACCGTGATGGCGCTCACGACAAACGCAATGCCGCTGGGCTCCAAGCGGCCGCTCCACTGCACCACGCCCGCATGGGGGCGCGGGCGCATCAGTTCGCTGACGACGTTGGTATCGACAAGGTACACGCGGCTTTAGTCTTTCCTGGCACTGTCCGTTGGCTCGTCCCAGTAATGGGGGTCGTCCACCATGGCGTTGTAGCGCGTGGTGCGGGGCGGAATTTCGATCCCATCCTGGCCGTCAGCAGCCAGCAACGCACGTATTTCATCAAACTGCTGTGCCAACTTCGGCCTGTCACGCTCCGCGCGCCAACGCTCAAAATCGGCAAAATCCTGGGCAGAGATCATCACCGCCACGGGCTTGTCGCGGTTGTAAATGGCCTGCGGTTCTTCCGCGGTAAGGCGCACCACCTCGGAGAACTGCTGTTTGGCACTGGCAATGTTCCATGTCATGACGGCCTCCTGATGGTAGTCATTCAACATGGACATTATATCCATGCAAAATGTCCAACATCAAGCACATCTCAGTCGAACTTGACACGCGGATCCACCCATACGTAGCACAGGTCAGAGATCAGCTTGGTGACCAAGCCAATCAGTGTGAACAGATACAGCGTACCCAGCACCACCGGGTAGTCGCGCCGAATCACGCTCTCGTAGCTGAGCAGGCCCAGGCCATCGAGTGAAAACAGGGTCTCGATCAGCAAGGAACCCGTAAAGAACGCGCCAATAAACGCCGCGGGAAAGCCGGTGATGATGGGAATCAGCGCATTGCGAAACACGTGCTTCCAAAGCACCTGGCGCTCGCTCAAGCCTTTGGCGCGCGCCGTCAGCACGTACTGCTTGCGGATTTCTTCCAGAAAAGCGTTCTTGGTCAGCATGGCCGTCACCGCGAAACTGCCCAGCACCATGGCGATGATCGGCAAAGTAATGTGCCAAAGGTAGTCCGCGATGCGAGCGCCCCAGCTCAGCTCCTCCCAGTTGCTCGACGTCAGCCCGCGCAAAGGAAACCATTGCAACTGGCCCCCGAAAATGACCAGCAGCGCCACGCCCAGAACGAAACCGGGAATGGCGTAGCCCACGAGGATGAGCAGCGTCGTCACGAGGTCAAAACGCGAACCCGCCCGCACCGCCTTGGCCACGCCCAGCGGCACGGCGACCAGGTAGCTGATGAAGAAAGTCCACAGGCCCAGGCTGATGGAGACCGGAAGCTTTTCCTTGACCAATTGCCAGACGTCCTTGTTCTGGAAAAAGCTGCGCCCCAGGTCGAAACGCGCGAACTGACCCAGCATCTGCATGAAGCGCTCGTGCGGCGGCTTGTCGAAGCCGTACAGGGCCTTGATTTGTTCGAGGCGCTTGGGGTCCACGCCCTGCGCGCCGCGGTAAGCCATGCCGCCGCCTTCGGCCCCCGCCCGCCCGGCCCCTGCCTTGGCTTCGGCCAGGTACTGCTCCACCGGCCCGCCGGGCACAAACTGCACCACAGCAAACGTGAGCAACAGCACGCCCAGCAGCGTGGGCAGCATGAGCAGGATGCGTTTGAGAATGTAGGCAAACATGCGATCTTCCAGCGTCGCCTTCTACACGGCGTCTTTCAAGTTTGACATGCGCGCAATGCGCCGACCAGATATGCGCCGATGCAGGGGAGCTTCCACCCAACGGTACGTGATCCTAGCCAATATCACCGACAAAACTATATAAATGCCAAGCGAAATCCAAGGATTTTCTTCCACCAACTTCTGCAGTTCCGGATGGTATCTCATTGTTTTCTCAAAAAACAATAATACCAAGGCATGCCATAAATAACATTGATAGCTTAAGGCAGCAACCCACGACGTCACAGAGTGCCAAATTCTCCATTTCTTCCAATTGATCTTCAATACATGGTAGGTCAGCGCTACCGACGCCACCGGCGCGAGAGAAACCAGGGAAAGCAAGGCGGCGACAGAATTGACACGGGTTAAATCCACTTCGTCCACCCGTAGACTGGGAACCACCAGAGCGCAAATTAACGGCATGCCGATAGCGGAAACAATTCCGATCAACCTGACATGGGACCACGACCGGTTTTCACTGTAGAGCTTGTAAAGCCAAGCACCAAGGATGAGCGCGATAAAATTGAAGCTGGAAAACTGATATACATCCAAGAGCGCCGAAAGCCGAACAGCCTGTGACTCCGGCAAGGAAAGCACCCAGAGCCCATGCACCGCGAAGCTGACGAGTCCAATGATTGTCACAAAGAACGAAGAAAGCAGCTTATATCCCCATTGAAATAAAAGCGGCGCGACAAGATAAAACTGCATCTCTACTGCGAGGCTCCAAAGATGGCCCGATACGCGAGAAGAAATTGACCACGCAACATTCTGAAAACCAGCCAAATGCAATAGCCAAATACCTGGTTCTTCGACCGAATTCAGTCCTCCGAATATGAGCACCGCCAATGCATAAGTCGGGTAGATTTTGCCCAGACGATTGCGATAGAACTTGCGCGTCGGTATGGCGTAAGCAAATTGTCTTGTGATCAAAAATCCGCTGAGTACGAGAAACAGCGGGACCCCGAAGTTGGTTGCGACCACCAGCCAGAGCAACGTTCCCAACGCGCCTGGAAAGTGCGGCAAGAACATCATTGCCCCATGCGCGAGAAGCACATGAAAGATGGCTACCGAGCGCAAAGTATCCAGACCGGCGATCCGATCGTGGCCAATCCCTGATTGCGAAGGCAAAGATGTCACAGGCTGCGGCGTGCGTTATCTGCTGCGCGGACGGTTCGGCGCTGCCGATAGCAAGCAAATGGCAGCAAAACACCTCATCTCACCCGCGCCCACCAAGTGTCGATCACCCAGGTCTCCCCCGGTGAATACGGCGGCACCACCTCCGGCTTGGCCAACCGCCACGCGTTGTACGCCATGCGGTGCGTACCCGCGGTCCATTGCGGAATCAGGTAGTGGCTTGCGACGATGATGCGCTCGAGTGCGTGACAGGCTGGCAGCAGTTGTGCTTGCGTCTTGGCGCTGGTCATGGCGCGAATCATCGCGTCCACGGCCGGGTTCTTCACCCCGGCAAAGTTGCCCGAATCCTCCGTCTCAGCGGCCTTGCTGCCGAACAGATCGGCAAATTCCTGGCCGGGGTTGTTCGTTCCCTGGTAGGCAATGGACGTGATGTCGAAATCGAATTTCTGCAGCCGCTGCTGATAGAGCGCGAAATCGACCGAGCGAAAGCGCAACGTGATGCCGAGCTTCTCCAGGTTGCGCATCCAGGGCGAGACGGTGCGCACACCGCCTTCGTTGCTGTCCATGTATTCCAGCACCAGGGCTTGCCCCTGCGCATTGCGCAGCGCGCCGTCTTTCACCGCCCACCCCGCTTCATTGAGCAGGGCCTTGGCGCGGCGCAGGTTGTCCCGCAGGCTGTGCTCGCCGTCGGTCCGCGGGGGTTGAGGAATGGGGCCGAAGGCCGCTTGTGGAATGTGCTCGCGCCAAGGCGTCATCAGGGCGAGTTCGTCTGGAGAAGGGCTGCCGTGCGTCTCGCAAGCGGTGTTGCCGAACAGGCCGTGCACCCGCTGGTAAGAGCCGTAGAACAGCTGACGGTTCATCCACTCATAGTCGATCGCCAGGCCCAGGGCTTCGCGCACGCGGGCGTCTGAGAGGAAAGGTCGGCGGGTGTTGAGTACGTAGCTTTGAAACCCAGAGGGCAGCTTGTGCGCGAATTCTCCTTTCACCAGTTCGCCGGTATCGAACTTCTTGCCATTGACCCGCCGGGCCCAGTCGCCCGCGCTGAAAAAGCGCATCAGGTCGAATTCGCCCGCTTTCAAGGCTTCTAGGCGGGCCGTGGCATCCTTGTAGATCTTGACCTCGATGCGATCGAAGTTGTTTTGTCCTCGGCGCACATTCAAGTCGCGCGCCCAGTATTTCGGGTCGCGGACGTAGACGATGTCCTTGCCGAATTTCACCGGACCGATCCTGTACGGCCCGCTGCCGATGGGAATGTCGGTCACCACCTGGTCGAAGGGCTTGGGCTTGCCGCCTTCCGCACCCCAGGCCCGGCTGAAGATCGGCAGGCCGCCGACCGTCAGCGGCAATTCGCGGTTGGGCCTGTGGAAGCGAAAACGCACGCTGCGCTCGCCCAAGACGTCCACCCCTGCGACGTCTATGAGCAAGGTTTTGTAGGACGGCGAGGTGTGCGGCCCCACGAGCGTTTCGTAGGTGTACGCCACGTCCTGCGCGAGCACGGGGTCACCGTTATGAAAGCGCGCCTGGGGCCGGAGGCGAAAGGTGACGGAGAGGCCATCGGCTGCCACGCTCACATCATCGGCCAACAATCCATAGCCGGTGGCTGTTTCATCCAGCGAGCCCGTGAGCAAAGTGTCGAACATCAGATCGCTCAAGTAGGCAGGCGCCGAACCGCGCATGGTGAACGGGTTGTATTTGTCGAATGTGGAGGTGCGCTGGTTGCTGACCAGGCGCAGCGCACCCCCCTTGGGTGCCGAAGCATTCACGTAAGCGAACTGCGAAAAGCCGGGCGGGTACAGCGGCTCGCCCCACAAGGCATACGCATGCGCGGACCAGGCAGGCAGCGATAACCATAGGAAAGGGAGGAGCAGCCAGAGTCGCATGCGAGAATTCTGCACCACGCTGGCACCGTCGCCTCTTGGCCGGCACCTGACCCCACCCCTCGACCAGACCAGCGCATACCTCCACTCATTTTCCGACAGGAGAACCACATGGGATTTCTCACAGGCAAGAAGCTGCTGATCACCGGCGTGCTGTCCAATCGCTCCATCGCCTACGGCATTGCGCGCGCCTGCCACCAGCAGGGCGCCGAACTGGCCTTCAGCTACGTCGGCGAGCGCTTCAGGGACCGCATCACCGATTTCGCGGCCGAGTTCGACTCCACGCTGGTGTTCGACTGCGATGTCGCCAGCGACGAGCAGATCGAGCGCATGTTCAAGGACCTCTCGGGCCCCTGGCCGACGTTCGACGGCTTCGTGCACAGCATCGGCTTTGCTCCGCGCGAAGCGATTGCCGGCGACTTCCTCGAAGGTCTTTCGCGCGAAGGCTTTCGCGTGGCGCACGACATCAGCGCCTACAGCTTTCCGGCGATGGCCAAGGCCGCCCTGCCCTACCTGAACGACAAGTCCGCGCTGCTGACGCTGTCGTACCTGGGCGCGCTGCGCACCATCCCCAACTACAACACCATGGGTCTGGCCAAGGCCAGCCTGGAGGCGAGCGTGCGCTACCTGGCCGAAGCGCTGGGCCCCAAGGGCATGCGTGTCAACGGCATCAGCGCCGGGCCGATCAAGACGCTGGCCGCCAGCGGCATCAAGGATTTCGGCAAGCTGCTGGCCGGCATGGCCGGCGCCTCGCCGCTGCGCCGCAACGTGACCATCGAAGACGTGGGCAACGTCGCCGCCTTTCTGATGAGCGACCTGGCCAGCGGCATGACGGCCGAGATCACCTACGTGGACGGCGGGTTCAGCCAGACGGCAGGGATCAGCCGCGACATGGTGTAGGCGTCAAATTAAAGGTCAAATCGGCCTCTAGCGCTTGATTCATATACGCAAAAAGCTCTTATTTTTGTAGCAAAATGCACAGACGGGAGGCGCTCTTTCTGTGTGCGCTGGCGCTGCGCGCACCCGCCCAGGCCGGGGAACCTCCGGCCCTTCTGCTGGCGAGCATCTACCACCCCGGCCTGGACCTGTCCGACTATTGGGTGAGCGAAAAATACGACGGCGTGCGCGGCTATTGGGACGGCCAGCGCCTGCGCACCCGAACCGGCGAGGCCATCGCAGCACCCGCCTGGTTCACCGCCGGCTGGCCAGGGACGGCGATGGACGGCGAGCTGTGGGCCGGAAGGGGCCAATTTGCGCAGGCCCAGTCCACCGCTCGCAGTGGCGATGCAGGCGACGCCGCCTGGCGCCAGATGCGCTATATGGTGTTTGACTTGCCTGCGCACCCTGGCACGTTCGACGAGCGTTTGCCCGAGCTGCAAAAAGCCGTGGCCGGCATCCGTCAGCCCTGGGTGCAAGCGGTCGCACAACGCCGTGTCCGCAGCCACGAAGCACTGCATGCCTTGCTTCTGCGCACTGTCCGTGCCGGTGGCGAGGGGTTGATGCTGCACCGTGGTGCATCCACCTACCGCGCGGGCCGCGGCGAAGACCTCCTCAAGGTCAAGACGCACGACGACGCCGAAGCCCGCGTGGTAGCGCACCTGGCGGGCAAAGGCAAACACGCTGGCAGGATGGGGGCGCTGCTGCTCGAAATGCCCAATGGCCAGCGCTTCAAGCTCGGCGCCGGTTTCAGTGACTTGGACCGCGCGACACCGCCCCCGCTAGGCAGTTGGGTGACCTACCGCTTTCTCGGCACGCACGAAAGCGGGCTTCCACGCTTTGCCAGCTTTGTGCGGGTGCGCAAGGACATGTCGGCCGCGCAATAAGACCGCGCTCCGCCGGTACTGCCCAGGCTCAGGACTAATTTGTGCAGTTCAGTGGTTTCAGACCTGTCTGTGGAACGGCCCGTCGTCGCCCACCTGCACCAGATTGTCGGGGGTGGCCAAAGGTTCGGGGCTGCGCTCAGCATCACCCGCAGCTACGCAGTCGGCGTAATAGCGCACGTGCCCTGCGTCGTCTTCAATCTCGACCAGGCCGTGAATGTCGGTCTCAAAACCCGGGCACAGCTTGGCGAACTCTCGTGCAAACTTGAGGTAGTCGACGATCTTCTTGTTGAACACTTCGCCCGGAATCAAGAGCGGAATGCCCGGCGGATACGGTGTCACCAGGCCCACGGTGATGCGGCCTTCGAGCTGGTCGATCTCCACGCGCTCGGTGGTGCGGTGCGCGATGTGTGAGAACGCGTCGCTCGGCTTCATCGCAGGCGTCAGGTCCGAGAGGTACATCTCGGTGGTCAGGCGCGCGATGTCGTATTTGGCGTACATCTCGTGCACGTGCTGGCACAGGTCCCTGAGGCCCATGCGCTCGTAGCGTTTGTGCTGCTGGCAGAACTCGGGAAGGATGCGCCACATCGGCTGATTCTTCTCGTAGTCGTCCTTGAACTGCTGCAGCGCGGTGAGCAGCGTGTTCCAACGGCCCTTGGTGATGCCGATGGTGAACATGATGAAGAAGCTGTAGAGCCCCGTCTTTTCCACCACCACGCCGTGCTCGGCCAGGTATTTGGTGACGATGGACGCGGGAATACCGCTCTTGTCGAACTTGCCGTCCAGGTTCAGGCCCGGCGTGACGATGGTCGACTTGATCGGGTCGAGCATATTGAAGCCGTCGGCGAGTTGGCCGAAGCCGTGCCACTTCTTGCCGTTGGGACTGCCGGCCTTCTTGCTCTTGCTGTCGCTGCGGATGATCCAGTCCTCCGCGCGACCAATGCCCTCTTCGACCAGCTTGTCCGGACCCCAGACCTTGAACCACCAATCCTTGGCACCGAACTCGGCCTCCACCTGGCGCATGGCACGGCGAAAGTCGAGCGCCTCCAGAATGCTCTCTTCCACCAGCGCGGTGCCGCCAGGCGGCTCCATCATGGCGGCGGCCACGTCGCAGCTGGCAATGATGCTGTACTGCGGCGACGTCGAGGTATGCATCAGGTAGGCCTCGTTGAAGAGGTGCCGGTCGAGCTTGGTGGTTTGCGAGTCCTGCACCAGTACATGCGATGCCTGGCTGATGCCGGCCAGCAGCTTGTGAATCGACTGCGTGGCATACGTCACCGAATGCTTGGGACGCGCACGCTTCTTGCCCATGGCGTGGTAGCTGCCGTAGAACGGGTGGAAGGCCGCATGCGGCAGCCAGGCCTCGTCGAAGTGCAGATTGTCGACATAGCCATCGAGCATGCCCTTGATGGTCTCGGTGTTGTACAGCACGCCGTCGTAGGTGGACTGCGTCAGGGTGAGCACACGCGGCTTGACCTTCTTCGGGTCCACGCCCTTGAGCAAGGGATTGGCCTTGATCTTGGCCTGGATGGCGGCAGGCTCGAACTCGCTTTGCGGAATGGGGCCGATGATGCCGAAATGGTTGCGCGTGGGCTTCATGAACACGGGAATGGCCCCGGTCATGATGATGCTGTGCAGGATGGACTTGTGGCAATTGCGGTCCACCACCACCACATCGCCGGGCGCCACGGTGTGGTGCCACACCATCTTGTTGGACGTGCTGGTGCCGTTGGTCACGAAGAAGCAGTGGTCGGCGTTGAAGATGCGCGCGGCGTTGCGCTCGCTCTCGCCGATGGCGCCGTTGTGGTCGAGCAGCTGGCCCAGCTCTTCCACCGCGTTGCACACGTCGGCGCGCAGCATGTTCTCGCCGTAGAACTGGTGGTACATCTGGCCCACCGGGCTTTTCAGGAAAGCCACGCCGCCCGAGTGGCCCGGGCAGTGCCAGGAGTAGGAGCCGTCTTCGGCGTAGTCCAGCAGCGCCTTGAAGAACGGCGGCTGCACGCTCTCCAGGTAGCTCTTGGCCTCGCGGATGATGTGGCGCGCCACGAACTCGGGCGTGTCCTCGAACATGTGGATGAAGCCATGGAGCTCCCGCAGGATGTCGTTGGGCAGATGACGGCTGGTCTTGGTCTCGCCGTGCACATAGATCGGCACCTCGGCGTTCTTGCGCCGCACCTCGCCGATGAAGTTGCGCAGACTCAGAACGATGGGATCCAGCCCCTCGCCTACCGTGAACTCTTCATCATCGATGGACAGAATGAAGGCGCTCGCCCGGCTCTGCTGCTGTGCAAATTGCGACAGATCACCATAGCTGGTCACACCCACGACTTCGAAGCCTTCGGACTCGATGGCCTGCGCCAGGGCGCGGATACCGAGGCCCGAAGTATTCTCGGAGCGATAGTCTTCATCGATGATGATGATGGGAAAACGAAACTTCATGCGCAGCCTCCGTGCAACCGTGCCCTGCCCGGCGAAAAAACGAAACAGGCGCGAAGTGTAAGGAATAAGCTTGACGCTCCTTTGAACTGCCCTGCTTTTGACCCAGAATGTGGTGCACTAAAGACAAACCCTAACGGAGGTTGCTATGGAGGAATCCACCATCTGGTGGTTGTTGGCAGGCGGCATGGTCGTGGCCGAACTGATCACCGGCACTTTTTACCTGCTGATGGTGGCGCTGGGCCTGGCCGCAGCGGCCCTCGTTGCCCATGCCAACCTGCCCCTGACCGGCCAGATCGTCACGGCCGCCGTGGTGGGCGGTGGTGCCGTGGTTGCCTGGCACTTCGCCAAAAGAAGGCGCCCCGGAGACCCCTCCGCCCGGGCGGACCGCAGCGTCAACCTGGATGTGGGGGAAACCATCGTCATCGACAGCTGGAACGCCGACGGAACCACCACCGTGAAATACCGCGGTGCCACCTGGACCGCTATCCATCGCCCCGGCGTCACCCCCTCCACGGGCGCACACCGGGTCGCAGAGCTGGTGGGCAGCCGCCTGCTCGTCGATCCGCTGTAGCCCCCCTCTGTACTTCCTCATTTCCCATCGAAAGGCTCCCCATGGAAATCGCCATCGTCCTTCTTGTCATCGCAGTGATCTTCATTGCACGGTCTGTCAAGGTGGTGCCCCAGCAGAATGCCTGGGTGAAAGAACGCCTTGGCAAATACGCAGGCACGCTCACCCCGGGCCTGAACTTCCTCGTGCCGTTCGTCGACCGCGTGGCCTACAAGCACAGCCTGAAGGAAATCCCGCTCGACGTGCCCAGCCAGATCTGCATCACGCGGGACAACACGCAGCTCCAGGTAGACGGCATCCTGTACTTCCAGGTCACGGATCCCATGCGCGCCAGCTATGGCTCCAGCAACTACATCATGGCCGTGACCCAATTGGCGCAGACTTCGCTGCGCTCGGTCATCGGCAAGCTCGAGCTGGACAAGACCTTTGAGGAGCGCGACATCATCAACGCCCAAGTCGTGCAGGCCATTGACGAAGCCGCGCTCAACTGGGGCGTGAAGGTGCTGCGCTACGAAATCAAGGACCTGACACCACCGAAGGAAATCCTGCACGCCATGCAGGCGCAAATCACGGCCGAGCGCGAAAAGCGCGCACTGATCGCTGCGTCGGAAGGCCGCCGCCAGGAACAGATCAACATCGCCACCGGCGAACGCGAAGCCTTCATCGCACGCTCTGAGGGGGAAAAGCAGGCGGTCATCAACAAGGCGATGGGCGAGGCAGAGTCCATTCGCGCCGTGGCGCAGGCCACGGCCGAAGCCATTGAACGTGTCGCCACCGCCATCCGCCAGCCCGGCGGCCAGGAGGCCGTACAGCTCAAGGTCGCCGAAAAAGCCGTGGAGGCCTACAGCCAGGTGGCATCGGATGCCACAACTACGCTCATCGTACCCAGCAACATGACCGAAGTGTCGGCATTGATCGGCTCCGCGATGAAGATGGTGCAGGGAACGTCGAAAGCAGCCTGAGGCCACCGACGATTGACAGCGCCCTCTTCCGACAACCGGCAAGGCGATCCCGGTCGGGATTTGCCTTCTCACGCGATCGCTTTGCATGGATTCGCGCCAAGTGCAGGCCCTACCGGATTGACTTTGGGCTGGTGCTTGGACGGAAAAACAAGCCGCCAAAAGAAAAACCCCAAGCGAATTAATCACTTAGGGTTATATATGGCGGAGAGGGCGGGACAGCCCCGAATCCACCAATCTCCAGAGGAGAAACCCCGAACTTACAGTGCAGTGTTACACGGTGAAGTTCACGAGTTGATATGGCTGAATCGTAGCAGATGAGTGCCGAATTATCTCGTGTCCGGGTTACCGCAGCCTTAGCACGCTGCCGTTGACGGCGCAAGCCCCTTCGTCGTTTCGCGCATACGTTCGCCATTGACCGGAACAAGCGAAATTGCGAACCTAGACGCTCGTTGATCGCACCCTCCGTCCCGGCTTTGGCCGGGTACGCGGTGCGATCTTTCTTTTGGCGAATCGAAAGGCTGCGCAAGATGATCGAACACCTAGAGGACGAGGTACGCGACGAGCTGGAATCCAGCAGGCATGGACAAACGCGGGCCATCGCTGTCATGCATGTCAATGGCGACCGGCTGGAGGTGCTGGGGCGTATTGGCCCAGGCGGGGCCATTCGGCTCGGCTACAGCTATTGCGGCGTGAGGATGGAGCGCAAGACCCTGCTCACGCTGGTCTGCCCTGAACAATCCTGCCCCTGCCGTGCGGCATCGCTGGCGAAGTGGCAGCAGCATCAAGGAATCTTCATTCCTGCTGCGCCGCAGCCGCGCTTTCAGCCCGTGGCCCGCCCGCTCTTTGAGGAGGTGGAAATTTGCGCCAATGGCCGTAGTTGCCAAGCCCGCCCAGCGTCGTTCCGGTGCCTCACGCCATGCCCGCATGCCGTCCATAAGGCGATCCCCATGCAAAAGGCGGGTTGGGACTTGTTCGAGGCCGGGCGCTGCATCGCCGGGGGCGTGCTCAAGAACCCTGAAACCGGCCTATCTGCACCGCTGCTGCCCACGCTGGAAGCCGCCCAAACGTGGTTCGCCACGCAGTGGCCGCAAGGGAATGGCATGGCAACCGCCTACGGCTGCTGACGCTTATCGAGTGGGCGGAGTAGCGCAGACACCTCCATGTCCAGCGCATACGCCAGCCGCACGATGTTGTGCAGTGACAGGTTGCGCTCCCCACGTTCCACCGAACTGACGTAGTTGGTATGGAGGTCCGCCCTCTCGGCCAGTGCCTCCTGCGTCAAATCCTGAGCCTCACGGAAGCCGCGCAGCGTGGCCCCAAAGACCACCTGCGCTTTTTCCTTGGAGGGGGCCTTGGGGAGTCTGCGGAGCATGCCGGGAGTCTTCCGGCTCTCACACTATGAGTACACACACTATGAGTTTGATTGATGACAGAATCAACGATGGAATGCTTCACCTAGGAGGTCAATGAACCTATTTGTGGCAGCGTCATTTCCTACTCTTCAACTACTTTGATGGATACCCATGAAAAGCTTATCTCTGATTGCGTTTGGACTGCTATTGGTGGGCTGCTCGGCAGCGCCGTTGAACCCCCAAGCAACCCAGGTGGAACTACATACAGAAAAGCCCAGCGGCGCATGCAAGTCGCTAGGCGAGGCTGTGGGCGATCAAGGCAACTGGGTGACGGGTGACTTCACGTCGAACAAAGACCTGCTGCTGGGCGCCCGCAACTCGCTACGGAACAAGGCAGCAGAGATGGGCGGTAACTATGTCTGGCTTCAAAACACAATGAATGCCAGTGCGTGGGGAAGTCTTGGAACTACCAACACGACTGCCGTGGGGATGGTGTACCGGTGTCAATGAGGAGTTAAACATGGGTCTAATGAACTGGTTCCTCCCCTCCCGCCGATCCCTTGCGCGTGCACAGATTGAAGGCAGCCTAAAAGCTTGGAAGGGGCATGGCTTTTTTGACGGCGATCCTGCGGCAAGCGCAAAGGCAGTGGAGGATTTTTCTGCGCCCCGATTACCAAAAGCCATGATGGACAGCATGAATCCAACGTTGCTGGCGGTGAGTTGGCTAGTGTCATTCGTGAGTGGCCATCATGCGCCACGGGATCAATTGATGCCATTTGCTAGTGCAGGGCTTGGGCTGCTGCGCATGGCGACAGCACCCGACTCAAAACTTGCACCATGGGAGCAGAACATTGCCGAGCGGGCCTTGGTTGAACTCTCGGCTTTCGTTGATGCGGGCAGCATTAACCTCAATCCTCATTCAGGGAGTTCACGGCGGGAGGCGATAACTATTGCTGGCCCCAATTCAATGGCCTGCATCATTGCGGAGCGCAGCTATCTCGATAATAAATTCGGGGTGGGTGGCTGGCATATGGTTAGCCAAGCCTCTATCGAAGAGGGTGGATGCTTTTATGACAAGCTTACTATTGTCCTCAGGCAAGGAGAGGAGATAGTTGTCTGGTTTGACCTGAC
>JAMLIT010000019.1 GCA_023954035.1 Burkholderiaceae bacterium
GGTTGGGGTTGAAGTTGCGGTCGGTCATGTGCGTGTCTCCTTGCATGGGGGTGGCCAGTGCTTCAGGTACCTTAAGTACGAAATGGCCACAGGTGGAAAAAGCGGCGAATGCGCCGCCACACTTCAGCGAGCCCCTGCGGCTCGAATACGAGAAATCCGATGATCAAAAGCCCGAACACGATGGTGCGCACTGGGGAGAGAAACACCGTGAACGAAGCCCCGCCGGGCATGATGTCGACGATCAGCTTGAGCGCCTCGGGCACCAGCGTCATGAAGGTCGCGCCCAGCACGGCGCCGAGCTGCGTGCCCATGCCGCCGACGATGATGGCGGCCAGGAAGAAGATCGACATCGACAGCGGAAAACTCTCGGGCGTGATCACGCGAAAGAAGTAGGCAAACAGCCCGCCCGCCACGCCGGCGTAGAAGGACGAGAGCCCGAACGACAGCAGCTTGGTGCGCAGCAGCGCAATGCCCAGCACCTCGGCCGAAATGTCGCGGTCGCGGATGGCGATAAAGGCGCGGCCGATCCGGGTGCGAAACAGGTTGGCCGAGCCCAGCAGCATGAGCGCGGTGATCGGCACGATCACCCAGTACAGCTTGAATGAGGTGTCGAGCAGCACACCGAAGATTTTTGCCGGGGGCACCGTGAGGCCGCCGGTGCCCCCGGTCAGGTCGAAGTTGGCAAACAGGAAATGCGCGATGAACGATGCGGCAATGGTGACGATGGCAAGGTACAGCCCCTTGACCCGCAGCGACGGAATGCCTACTACCAGCCCGCCCAGCATGGCAACGAAACCGCCGGCCAGCAAATTGAGCAGGAAGGGCGTGCCCAGCCGAATCTCCAGCACTGCGACGGTATAGGCGCCCAGCCCCATGAAGGCCGCCTGCCCCAGGCTCACGAGCCCCGTGTATCCGGTGAGGATGTTGAGACCGCTGGCGCTGGCCACGTTGATCGCGACCAGACAGGCCAGGTAGAGCCAGTAGCTGCCGGCAAAGAACGGGAACAGCACCAGCGCTGCGGCCAGCACGATCAGCCAGCCCTTTTGCGTGCGCGAGTCAAACAGCGCCGCGTCGCCCAGGTAGGTTTCTTTGAGGGTTCCAATGCGCATCTACAGCCTCTCTATTTCGTGGGTGCCAAAGAGACCGTAGGGGCGCAGCATCAACACGGCGACCAGCACGATGAAGGTGGCCAGCAGCTTGTATTCACCGCCCAGATAAAAGCCCGCCAGCGCCTCGATGACGCCGATCAGCAGGCCGGCCAGCAGCGCGCCGAGCACACTGTCCAGGCCACCCACGATGACCACGACCAGCACCGACAAACCAAACACGCCCATGCTGGACGAGATGCCGCCAATCGAGCCGACGATGATCCCGGAGACCGCCGCAATCATCGCGCCGACCACCCAGGAGAGCGAGAACACACGCGGCACGTTGATGCCGACCGAGTAGGCCGCCGCCTGGTCGCTGGCGGTGGCGCGCAGCGCCACGCCGCCGCGCCAGAAGCGAAACAGCAGCAGCACGGCGGCGATGAACACGGCGGCGATCACCGCGCCCCAGAACACCTTGGGCGAAAGAAAGGCTTCGCCCACCATGATCGGGTCGTCAGGCAGAAAGTCGGGCAGGCGTTTCTGGTCAGCGCTCCAGATCACCTCCACCAGACCGACCAGCACCGACCCCAGGCCAATGGTGACCATGAACACCGAAATCGGCGGCTCGCCCAGCAGGGGGCGAATCATGGTGCGCTCGATCACGCCGCCCAAGACGCCGGCGGCGAGCACCGCCGCCGGAATCGCCAGCCAGATCGGCAGCGCGAACATGGCGGCGAAGGTGAAGAACAGGTAGGCGCCGGCCATCAGCATTTCGCCAATCGCCAGGTTGACCACGCGCGTGCCCTTGTAGACCATCACGAACGCCAGCGCCGCCAGCGCGTAGAGGCCGCCGCTGGCCAGCCCTGTGAGGCTGACTTCGAACAAGGTGAGCCAGTCGATCACGCGACTTTCTCCCCGGCGGCTGGGCCGTGAAAGCGCCGGCGCAGGTCGCCCACGTCGCCCGAGCCGAGGTAGGCGCGCACCACCTCGGGGTCGCGCTGCACCTGGGCGGGAGCCCCCTGGGCGATCACCTCGCCGAAGTTGAGCACCACCACATGGTCGGACAGGTCCATCACCATGCCCATGTCGTGCTCGACCATCAGCACCGTCACGCCCCATTCGGCGCGCACGTCGAGGATGAAGCGCGCCATGTCTTCGGTCTCTTCGCGGTTCATGCCGGCGACGGGCTCGTCCAGCATCAGGATCTGCGGCTGCATGGCCAAGGCCCGCGCCATCTCGACGCGCTTTTGCAGGCCGTAGGGCAAGGCGGCCACGCTGGCGTGGCGGATGTGGTCGATTTCCAGGAAGTCGATGATGCGTTCCTCGATGTCGGCGCGCAGCTCGGCTTCCTCACGCCGCGCGCGGCCCATATAGAACAGGGCGTCGAGCACATTGGTCTTGAGGTGCGCATGCCGGCCGAGCTTGATGTTGTCGAGCACCGTCATGCCGCGAAACAGCGCGATGTTCTGAAAACTGCGCCCCAGCCCGAGCGCTGCGCGCCTGGGCGCTGGCAGGCGGGTGATGTCTTTGCCGCAAAAGCGTACAGAGCCAGCACTGGGTCGGTAGAAACCCGAAATCGTGTTGAACAGCGAAGTCTTGCCGGCGCCGTTGGGGCCGATCACGGCCGTGATGCTGCCGGGCTGCACGGCAAAGCCCACGCCGCTCAGTGCGCGCACGCCGCCGAAGGCCAGCGTCAGGCCGTCGACTTCCAGCAAGGGACCGGCTGCGCCGGAAGGGGCAATCTGCATTGAAGCCTGGCTAAGGGTTTGTGCGGAACGCGCGAGGGTTACTCGCTCGTAAACTACTTACTCACGAGTAGAGTTTGTGTGCGAAGCCCGGCTTCGGGCATCAGGATTTACCCCCACAGCAGACCGATATGCCCAGTTCTTCCTCCCGCCGTTCGCGCGCTGTCGCTTCTCCTTGGGCGAATCCGCCCGAGCGTGAGCAGCAGCGCGAAATCAAGCGACAGGCGGTGCTGGCGGCAGCGGCGCAACTCTTCAATGAGCGCGGCTTTCACGCCACCTCGCTGGACGACATTGCCCGGCGGCTGCACGTAAGCAAGCCCACGCTGTACTACTACGTGAAGAACAAGGACGAAATCCTGCTCGGCTGCGTGCGCCAGGGGCTGGACATGATGCTGGTCGGCATCGAGGACTCGCGCCGCGCGGGTGGCCAGGCAGTGGACCAACTGCTCACCTGCATGCGGGTCTACGCACACATCGTCACCATGGACTTCGGCATGTGCCTGATTCGGGTCGGTGACGAGCAACTGCCCCCCGAGAGCCGGCGCGAGCTGCGGCGGCTCAAGTCCCTCATTGACCACGAATTTCGCCGCCTGGTGGCGGCCGGTGTGGAAGAAGGGTCGATCGCGCCCTGCGACCCCAAGATGACCGCTTTCGTGATTGCCGGGGCGCTTAGCTGGATTGGCCGCTGGTACCAGCCCGAGGGCGAATACACGCCCGAGCAGGTGGCCGAGCAGTGCATTGCGACGCTGTGCGCGGGGGTATTGCAGCGGCCAGCGCCGAAATAGCGGCTATCGCGGCGTGGGCGGATCGCCCGCCGCCAGGTCATCCAATATCGGGCAATCGGGCCGTGCATCGCCCGCGCAGCAAGCCACCAGTTGCGCCAGCGTGCGCTGCATGGCCTGCATGGCGGCGATGCGGGCTTGCAGGTCGTCGATGTGGGCCTGTGCGATCTGCTTGACGCTGGCGCTGGCGCGCTGTTTGTCTTGCCACAGACCGAGCAGGGTGGCGATCTCGGGCATGGAAAAGCCCAGGTCGCGCGCGCGGCGGATGAAGCGCAGGGCGTGCACGTCTGCGTCGGAATACTGGCGGTAGCCGGACTCGGTGCGCGCTACCGGGGGCAGCAGACCGAGCGACTCGTAGTGGCGCACCATGCGCGGCGAGACGCCTGCGCGCTGGGCTGCCGTGCCGATGGCGACCTGCGCTGCGCTTGGCTTGTTCACGCCGGTGCCACCTCGTAGCCTTCTTCGGCAATGGCCGCTGCCAGGGCGTCGCGCGGCTGGGTGCTGGCGACGTCGACGCGGTTGGCCGCGCGGTCAATGCGTACCTCGGCAGCCGGGTCCAGTGCTTGCACGGCCTGGGTCACTGCGCGCTCGCAGTGGCCGCAGGTCATGCCGGTGACGGTGAATTGGTAAGACATGCTCATGGGGGGCTCCTTGGAAGGGTGGAAACATTCAACGGTGAGAGCTTGCACCTTGACATGGTGGCAGAGTCAAGTGCCGTGTGTGCCGTGTGTGCCTTTGTAGTTTGGGCGAATACTACAAAATAGATAGCTGTCAAGGCTTTGCAGATAAGCGCTGGATGCCGATTCGACCCGCTTTTTCATGGATTTTCTGCCGGTCCGGAGTTTCAGGCTTGACCCTGCCATGGTGTCAGGGTGTACCTTTGCCCCATGACGCCTGAATCCACCCTGTCTGTTCACTCCCTTGCCGCTGCCCCCGTTGGTGCGCCGGATGCTTCGCCGCCGCCGCCGCCGCCGCTGGAGATCGATATCGGCATTGGTGGCATGACCTGTGCCAGTTGCGTCGGACGTGTTGAACGCGCGCTGCGCAAGCAGGCGGGCGTGCAAGAGGCCACGGTGAATCTGGCGACCGAGTCGGCGCGGATTTCTGTGGCCGGCGCGCCCGGCGAAGACGCTGCCACGACCGAGGCGCGCCTGCGCCGCGCCGTGCGCACGGCCGGCTACGAGCCACGCACGGCCGAGGCGGTGGCCGCGCATGAAGATGCCTCACCCTGGGCCGGGTTTGACCGCGTGGCCATTGGCCTGGTGCTGTCGGCGCCGCTGGTGCTGCCGATGTTTGGCGACCTGTTCGGCCAGCACTGGATGCTGCCTGCCTGGGTGCAGTTTCTGCTGGCCACGCCGGTGCAGTTCATTCTGGGTGCGCGCTTTTACAAGGCCGGCTGGCATGCGGCGCGCGCGCTGACCGGCAACATGGATTTGCTGGTGGCCATCGGTACCAGCGCGGGCTGGGGGCTGTCGATGTGGCTGTGGCTGACGGCGCCGGATGGGCACCAGCCGCATTTGTACTTTGAAGCGTCGGCTGTGGTGGTCACGCTGGTGCTGCTGGGCAAATGGCTGGAGGCGCGCGCCAAGCAGCAGACCACGGCAGCGATCCGCGCGCTGCACGGCCTGCGGCCCGACGTGGCCCACCTGCTGGTCAAGGGCCAGGAGCAGGACGTGCCCGTGGCCGAGGTGATGGTGGGCGACGAGCTGGTGGTGCGGCCGGGCGAGCGCCTGCCGGTGGACGGCGTGCTCAAGAGCGGCGAGACGCAGGTGGACGAATCCATGCTCACCGGCGAACCCCTGCCCGTGGTCAAGGAAGCGGGCGGCGCGCTGACCGGCGGCTCGATCAATGGCGAAGGCCGCATCGTGCTCACGGTGCGCGCGGTGGGCAGCGAGACGGTGCTGTCGCAAATCATTCGTCTGGTGGAAGACGCCCAGGCCGCCAAGGCGCCGATCCAGCGGCTGGTGGACCAGGTGGCCAATGTGTTTGTGCCGGTGGTGCTGGTGATTGCCCTGATCACGCTGGTCGGCTGGATGCTGGCCGGCGTCAGCGGCGAAGTGGCGCTGATCCGCGCCGTGGCCGTGCTGGTGATTGCCTGCCCCTGCGCGCTGGGCCTGGCGACGCCGGCCGCGATCATGGCCGGCACGGGCGTGGCGGCCGAGCACGGCATTCTGATCAAGGACGCCCAGGCGCTGGAGCTGGCGCACCGCGCCGACACCGTGGCCTTTGACAAGACCGGCACGCTGACCGTGGGCCAGCCGCGCCTGACGGCGTTCGAAGTGGTGGCGGGCCAGGACCGCACCGAACTGCTGCGCACCGCCGCCAGCCTGCAAAGCGGCAGCGAGCACCCGCTGGCCCGCGCCGTGGTGCAGGCGGCGCAGGCGGAGCACCTGGTGTTTGCCGCCCCGGATGCGCTGCGGGCCGTGATGGGGCGCGGCAGCGAAGGCGAGGTGGCCGGGCAAAGCTATTTGCTGGGCAGCCAGCGCTGGATGGGCGAGCTCAAGCTCGACCTCGGCCCGCTGGCCGGCCGGGCCGAGCAGTTGCAGGCCGAAGGGGCGACCGTTTCGACCTTGGTGCAGCGCACCGGCCAGGGTCTGGAAGCCCGCGCCCTGCTGGCCTTTGCCGACGAACCCAAGCCGGGCGCGCGCGAGGCGCTGGCCGCGCTGCGCGCCAAGGGTCTGCGCACGGTCATGATCTCGGGCGACAACCGGGGCGCTGCCGAAGCCATGGCGCGCCGTCTGGGGCTCGATCCGGATGCGGGCGACGTGATGGCCGAGGTGCTGCCCGGCGACAAGGCAGCGGCCGTGCGGGCGCTGCAGCAGGGAACGGACCAACGAAGCGCGCGCTCCCGAGCCGCCGCCGGGCCGCCCCAAGGCGGCGAGCGCCCCCTCGGGGGGCAGCGAGGACACGCCAGTGCCGAGCGTGGGGGCGACCGAGCCGCCGCCGGGCCGCCCCAAGGCGGCGAGCGCCCCCTCGGGGGGCAGCGAGGACACGCCAGTGCCGAGCGTGGGGGCCACATTCATACCGTGGTGATGGTGGGCGATGGCGTGAACGACGCGCCTGCGCTCGCTGCAGCGGATGTGGGCATGGCCATGGGCAACGGAACCGATGTGGCCATGCACGCGGCAGGCATCACGCTGATGCGCGGCGACCCGCTGCTGGTGTCAGCGGCGCTTGATATTTCGCACCGCACGGTGATGAAAATCCGGCAAAACCTGTTCTGGGCCTTTGCCTACAACGTGGCCGGCATTCCGCTGGCGGCGCTCGGCTACCTGAGCCCGGTGGTGGCGGGCGCGGCCATGGCTTTGAGTTCCGTCAGTGTCATGACGAATGCCTTGCTCCTCAAGCGCTGGCGCGGCCCGCAAGGCGGATCGGACGCCGCAGACTGACGCAAAATGCCGTCCGCCAGAGCGGCTTCTGGCACACTTGCAACAATTTGTAGCGTGCGCCGCGCAGTGGGCGGCAAGGAAATGAGAATGTCGGTTTACCGGTTGATGCGTCAGTTCACGATCCGTTTTCGCATGTTGGGCGCCATTGCCGTGGTGCTTGTCTTGCTGGGTTTGCTCGGTGGCGCGGGCATGTGGGGCATGTTTCGCATCCACGCCATGAGCGACGCCTTTGTCGCGCGCTCGTATGCGCAGCAGGCGCAGATGACCAGCCTGCACGCACACCTGGGCAGCGCGCGCAGCGAGCAAAAGGAAATGCTGCTGCAGCAGTCCACGCCCGATGCGCTGGCCGCCGCGCGCACCCGCGCCCTGGCCGCGCTGGACGCGGCCGATCAGGCGCTGGCCCGGTTTCTGGCCACGCCCGATGCGGCCGAGCACCCGCAGGCACTGGCCTTGCGCACGCAAACGGCGGCGTTTCGCGCCCAGCTCAGCGCCGTGCCGGGGCCCGAGGCGGATACCGCGTGGACCGCGCTGCAGCAGGGCATGGCCGCGCTCGATGCGCGCCTGCAAAGCGAGGTGACCAAGGCCCTGCAGGCGCAGACCACGGCGCGCGAGCAGACCCAGTGGCTGTTTGCGCTGCTGGTGGTCATCACCATTCTGGTGGTGGTGCCGCTCACGCTGCTCAACATGATCTCCATTTGCCGGCCGCTGGCCTATGCGCAGAAGCTGGCGCGTGCGATTGCAGGGGGCGATCTGTCGCAAACCATTCGCGTCTCGGGCAAGGACGAAGTGGCAGATCTGGAGCGCGCCTTGCACGACATGCAAAGCGGTCTGGGCGCCCTCGTGGCGCAGGTGCGCGACGCCAGCGGCAGCCTGGCCATTGCCAGCCAGCAGATTGCCAGCGGCAACCAGGATTTGTCGGCCCGCACCGAGCAAACGGCCGGCCACGCCCAGGACGCCGTGGGCACGCTCTCGGGCCTCACAGCCACGGTGCAGCAGACAGCGGGCTCGTCGCAAACGGCCAACCAGTTGGCACGCTCGGCATCGGGCACGGCCACACGGGGCGGCTCGGTGGTGCAGCAGGCGGTGGCCAGCATGCAGGAGATTTCGGCATCCAGCCGCAAGATCAACGACATCATCGGGCTCATCGATTCGATTGCCTTCCAGACCAACATCCTGGCGCTGAACGCCGCCGTCGAGGCCGCACGGGCCGGCGAGCAGGGGCGCGGCTTTGCCGTGGTGGCCAGCGAAGTGCGCAGCCTGGCGCAGCGTTCGGCGGCAGCGGCCAGCGAGATCAAGACCTTGATCGGCAGCAGCGTCCAGGCGGTGGATGGCGGCGTGCGCCATGTGGAAGAAGCGGGCGCGGCGATGCAGGAAATCGTGGCCAGCGTGCAGCGCGTGGGCGACATCATTGGCGAAATTTCGGCCGCCGCCAGCGAGCAGACCGTGGGCATCGCCCAGGCCAACGATTCGGTGGGCGAGATCGACCGCATGACGCAGCAAAACGCTGCCTTGGTGGAAGAGTCCGCTGCCGCTGCCGACTCGCTGCGCGAGCAGGCGGCGCGCCTGGCACAGGTGGTGCAGCAGTTCCGGCTGGCCGATGCCGTGGCGGTGCGCGCGGCGCCGGCCCGGGTGGCGGCTTCTCCCCCGGAACGTAGGCGCCTGACTTGATGCAGCGCAGGTAGACTGGAGCGCCGCCCGGCGTTCAAGGAGACATGCGCATGACGCCTTCGAGCCTGAGAACCATTCACGAGGAGCATGCTGCGCTGGCGGGCGTGCTCAAGTCCCTGCAGGCGCTGCAACTGCGCGGTCCGGGCGAGGACCCGCAGGCATTTTTTGGCGCCATGCGGGCGATGCTGTTCTATATCGACGAGTTTCCCGAGCGCCAGCACCATCCCAAGGAAAGCCAGTGGCTGTTTCCGCGCGTCGCCGCGCGCTCGGCCGAGGCGGCGCGTGCCATCGAGCGTCTGGACCGGGACCACGAAGGCGGCGAAGCCGCGGTGCGCGAACTGCAGCACTTGCTGCTGGCCTGGGAGCTGCTCGGTGAGGTCCGCCGACCCGTGTTTGCCACGGCGCTGTTGCGCTACGTGGATTTCTACCGCGAACACATGCGGCTGGAGGACGCCGTCGTCCTGCCCGCCGCCTTGACGCACCTGGACGCGCAGGACTGGGAGGCGATTGACCGCGCCTTTGCCACCACGGACCCGCTGCTGGCGCCAGGCGTGCAGCCCGACCCGGCGCTGGACGCGCTGTACGCGCGCATCGCGGGGTCGGGCAAAGTGCGCTAGTGTCGTTACCGGCTTGTACGGCAGGGCGCGAAGCGAGCTTCAGGCCGTGGTGAGCGTCGGATAGTCGGTGTAGCCCTTGGCGCCACCGCCGTAGAGCGTGTCCCTGTCCAGCGGATTCAGCGGCGCGCCCTGGCGCAGACGGGCGACCAGGTCGGGGTTGGAAATGAACGGGCGGCCAAAGGCGACGATGTCGGCCCCCTTGGCGAGCGCGTCGTCGGCGTCTGCTTTTTCGCGAAAGCCATTGTTGACCATCCAGGCCCCCGTGCCACCGCCCTTGCGGTAGATCTGGCGCAGCGCCTCGTAGTCGAAGGGGCGGCCTTCCACCTCGCGCGGGCCGCCGGTGGCGCCAACGATGATGTGGATGTACGCCAGGCCGAGCGGCGCCAGCTGGTGCAGCAGGTAGTCAAAGGTTTGCTGCGGGTGCTCGTCCACGATGTCGTTGGCCGGTGTCACGGGCGAGAGGCGAATGGCGGTGCGATCGCCCCCGATTTCGTCGGCAATGGCGCGCACCACTTCCAGCATCAGGCGGGCGCGGTTCTTCACGCTGCCGCCGTAGTCGTCGTCCCGCTGGTTGGCGCCGGTCTTCAGGAACTGGTCCAGCAGATAGCCGTTGGCGCCGTGGATTTCAACGCCGTCAAAGCCGCAGGCGATGGCGTTGCGCGCGGCGCGCTGGTAGTCGCGCACGATGCCCGGCAGCTCGGCGGCGTCGAGCGCGCGCGGCTCGGAGGTGTCGACGCGCTGGGCCTGACCATTGCGGATCAGCACCGTCTGCGCCTTGGCCTTGATGGCCGAGGGCGCCACGGGTGCACCGTGATCAGGCTGCAGATCGACGTGCGAGATGCGGCCCACATGCCAGAGCTGCACCACGATGCGCCCACCGGCCTTGTGCACCGAATCAGTCACGCGGCGCCAGCCGTCGAGCTGCTCGGTGCTGTAGAGGCCGGGCACGTCGGCGTAGCCCTGGCCCTGCGGGCTGATGGCGGTGGCTTCGGTCACGATGAGGCCGGCGCTGGCGCGCTGGGTGTAGTACTCGGCCATCAGCGCGTTGGGCACGGCGCCGGGGGCGCGGTTGCGTGTCAGCGGAGCCATGGCGATGCGGTTGGCCAGATGCAGGGCGCCGGCAGTGAGGGGGTCAAACAAGGAGGTCATGGCGGTGCTTTCCGAAAAAGGGATCAAAAGTCGATGGCATCAATGGGTCGCGTGGGGCCCGTGCGGTACAGCGTAGCGCGCTGGCGCGGACGGCGCTGCAGGAATTCGCCGCGTTGGCCGTGCAGGAACATTGAAAATATAGGTCAAAATAGCCTCTAGCGCTTATTGGATAGTCGTTAATAGCTATCAAATCGGGAGTAACCTGGGCGACGCCCAGACCTATGTAATGCAGGCGCTGAATCCGCTGCGCGGCACAATCAAGCCCTCATGACCGCTTCTTCCGCTGCGCCCGCGCCCCGGCCGCTGCCCGCTCTGGCGCTGGCCTTCGCGCTCTCACTGGGCGCCGCCATCTCGCTGGGCCTGACCCGCTTTTCTTACGCGCTGTTGCTGCCGCCGATGCGCGACGACCTGGGCTGGACCTATCTGCTCGCGGGGGGCATGAATACCGCCAACGCCATCGGCTACCTGGTGGGCGCGCTGGTGACGCCGCTGCTGCTGCGCCGCCACGCGCCGGGAAGCATCTTGCTGGGCGGCGCGGCGCTGGCCACGGTGCTGATGGCGGTGTGCGGATTTCTGCTGGGCTCGCCCGCGTTGCTGCTGCAACGCCTGTTGGCGGGCGTGGCCAGCGCGGCGGTATTTGTGGCCGGAGGCCTGATGGCGGCCCGCCTGGGCGCGCTGGACGCCCGCCGCAGCGGGCTTTTGCTGGGCGTGTACTACGGCGGTGTGGGCTGGGGCATTGCAGCCTCCAGCTTGCTGGTGCCCGTGGTGCTGGCGCACGCGCCCGAGCCGCACACCTGGGTCTGGGCCTGGTGGCTGCTGGCCCTGCTGTGCGCCGCCTGCACGGCCGCGCTGGCCTGGCCGGCACGCGTGCTGCGCCAGCTCGATGCGCAGGGTGCCGCGGCTTCGACGGCTGCGACCGGCGCAGCGCCCAAGCAGGCGCGGGTGCCGCTGCGCGCGCTGGCGCCATCGCTGGCCGGCTACACCTTGTTTGGCGTGGGCTATATCGGCTACATGACGTTCGTGATCGCCCTCTTGAAGGAGCAGGGCCTGGGCACCGCCGGCATCACCTGGTTCTATACGCTGCTCGGCCTGGCGGTGGTGGCGTCGGCGCGGGTATGGGCGGGCCTCTTGGAGCGCAGCAAGGGCGGCGGCGCGCTGGCGCTGCTCAACGCCTTGCTGGGCGTGGCGACGGTGCTTCCGGCGCTCACCTCGGCGTGGCCGGTGGTGCTGGCCTCGGGCCTGCTGTTTGGCGGGGTGTTCCTGTCGCTGGTGGCCTCCACCACGGCGCTGGTGCGCCACAACCTGCCGCCTTCGCAGTGGGCGGCCGGCATCAGCGCCTTCACCATCGTGTTTGCGGTCGGCCAGATCGTCGGCCCCACGGTGGTCGGCGCCATTGCCGATGCGGCCGGGGGCCTGGCGCGCGGCCTGGTGTTCTCGGCCGTCGCGCTGTGGATTGGCGCAGTTCTGGCCTGGCGGCAGAAGCCGCTTTGAACGGCGGCTCCGCAGCCGTTCAGTCGCTGCGCCGCGTGGTGACGATCAGGCGCGCATCGCGCAGCGCTGCCGTGCGGTGGTGGACGATGGCTTGGTAGTCGCTCGATTGCATCATCTGCACAAAGGCGTCGCGCGAGGGGTATTCGACCAGCAGCATTTCGTCCCACGCTTCGCCCGCAGGGGCAATCAGCGCATGGTGCGCATCGGCCAGCCACAGCACGCGCCCACCTACGGCGGCCAGCAAGGGCTCCACCGCGCGCGAATAGTCGCCATAGGCCTGGCGGCCAGTGCGCCCATCGTCGGTTGTTGTCCTGAACGCCAGCAGGTTGAGCATCTGCACCGGCCCGCTGGCGGGCGCGCGCGCAAACAGCGCCTTGAACTGCTCGCGCGTCGGGTCGATGCTGCGCGCCGGTCCGGTCATTTGAGGAGGCCTTCCGCCTTCATGGCCGCGACGACGGCCGGGCGCTCGCCAACGCGCTTGCGGTACGCCATCAAGTTCTGCAGGTGCGACAAGTCCAGACCGACCGGCTTGGCCCAGCCGCTGACGGTGAACAGGTAGGCGTCGGCGACGGTGAACTGCGCGCCCATCAGATAGTCCTTGCCGGCGAGTTGCTGGTCGACAAACGCCAGGCGCGAGAGCAAACGCTCTTTCACGGACGCCTTGTAGTCGTCGTTGGCCTTGCTGCCAAAGAAGGGGCTGAAGTTTTTGTGCACTTCGGTGCCAATGAAGGTCAGCCATTCCTGCAGCTGGTAGCGCTCGAAGCTGCCGGCCGCCGGCGCGAGGTGTTTTTCTGGCACCTGGTCGGCCAGGTACTGCACGATGGCCGGGCCTTCGCGCAGCGTGCGGCCGTCGTCCAGGACCAGAAAGGGCACGTAGCCGAGCGGGTTGATGGTGTAGTAGTCGGTGCCGTCGGGCAGCTTGTGGGTTTTGGTGGGCGCGGCAATGGCCTCGTGCGCCAGGCCGGCTTCGTGCAGCACGATATGCGGGGACAGGGAGCAGGCGCCGGGCGAGTAGTAGAGCTTCATCAAGAGATTCCTTGGTTGGGACCCGTCATGCTATGCGGCCGAGGGATCCTGTGCAGGCGCATGCCTCAATCCAGAGGCCGCTGTGGGGCCAGCGCTCCCAGCACCGTGGCTTCGGGTTGCTTGCGCAGTGCCTTGAGAAGCGGCGGCTCAAACTGGCGCTGCACGGTGATGGCGTAGAAGTTTTCGTGCAGGTCGGGCAGTACGGCGTATTCGACCAGAGCGCCGCTGCGCAGCTCGTCCTGCACCACCACGCTTGGCAGCAGTGCGACGCTGTCGCAGTCGCGCGCCAGCAGGCGCATCAAGGCCATGTCATCGACCTCGGCGCGCAGTTTGTAGCGGATGCCGCGCTGCTCGCACAGCAGGTCAAAGGCGGCGCGAAGGTCGTTGTCGCGCCCTGGCAGCAGCATGGGGGCTTCGGCCAGGTCTTGGGGAAACCGAAAAGGTTTGTCGGCCGGCCGTGCGCGGCCCACCAGGCTGACGGGCTGGCGCGCCACGCGCTGGCAGCGCCAGGGGTTGTCGCTGCTGGCGTGTACGCGCTGGTTCGACAGGATCAGGTCCAGCGTATGTACCCGCAGGCGTCCCAGCAGTTCCAGCAGATTGCCCGATTGCAGCACCAGCTCCACGTCGTCGCGTGCCAGCAGCGGGCGCAAGAAGTTTTCCTGAAAGTTGCGCGAGAGCGTAGCCACCGCGCCGATGCGCAGAACCTGGCGCTCTTGCCGACGGCCTTCGCGCATCACCGCCATCAGTTCGCTGCCGGCGGCAAAGATCGAGTCGGCATAGCCCAGTGCCATCTGACCGGCTTCGGTCAGTTGCAGCCCGCGCCCGGCGCGGGCAAACAAGGTCTGGCCGAGCTGGTCTTCGAGCTGGCGGATCTGCGCCGACAGGGCCGATTGCGAGACGTGCAATCGGGTGGCGGCGCGGGTCAGATTGCCTTCGCGAGCCACGGCCCAGAAGTAGTGCAAATGGTGAAAGTTGAGGCGAGACATGGCGGTGGCATACGCTGCGGCAAAGAAATGTAGTTCTTTTTAACAGAACGAAAACTAACGAAAAATGAATTTTACAGAATGCTTTCGAGGCGGCAAAGTCCATGCATCAGATGCTTGCCTCGACTGGAGATGTCATGGAACCTTTTGTTTTACTGTCCCCCGCCTTGCCTTGGTGGCTAGCCGCCCTGGTGCTGGCGCCCGCGCTCGTCCTGGGCCTGGCCGCCGCGCTGGTGGGCCGCCGTGCCGCGCCCGCCTGGCGCATGGCCCAAGCCAGCGCCGGTGCTGCTCTGGCGCTGGCGCTCGGCGCAGTGGTGGCCGTGGCCTCGGGTCACCAGGGCGCAGGTTTTGGCCAGCGTGCCGACGCGCTGGGCGCCGTGGCAATGCTGTTGGTGGCCTTTGTCGGCTGGGTCATCGTGCGCTACTCGCGGGGCTATCTGCAGGGCGAGCCGCGGGAGTTGCATTACCTGCGCTGGCTGCTCGCCACGCTGGCGACCGTCTGCGTGGTCATTGCCACCAACCATGTGCTGGTGCTGGCGCTGGCGTGGATGGCCACCAGCCTGGCGCTGCACCATCTGCTGGTGTTCTTCCATGAGCGGCCGGCAGCGTTGGTGGCCGCGCACAAGAAGTTCATCGTCGCCCGGCTGGCCGATGTGTGCATGGTGGGCGTGGTAGTCCTGCTGTACGCTGCCTTTGGCACGCTGCACATCGACGAGTTGCTGGCGGTGGCTGCCGCGCAGCCGCAGTGGCCCCTGGCAGCGCATGGAGCCATGCTGCTGCTGGCTGGCGTGGCCTTGCTCAAGTGCGCGCAGCTGCCATTTCATGGCTGGCTGATTCAGGTGATGGAGGCGCCCACCCCCGTCTCGGCCCTGCTGCACGCGGGCATCGTCAACCTGGGCGGCTTTGTGCTGATCCGCTTCGCGCCGCTGGTGGAGCAGGTGCCGCTGGCGCAAGGGCTGCTGGTGCTGGGGGGTGCGACCACGGCGGTGCTGGCCGCGCTGGTGATGACGACGCGCATCAGTGTCAAGGTGATGCTGGCCTGGTCCACCTGCGCGCAAATGGGCTTCATGCTGATGCAGTGCGGCCTGGGCGCCTGGGAGATGGCGCTGGTGCATTTGCTCGCGCATTCGCTCTACAAGGCGCATGCCTTCCTGTCGGCCAACGGTGTGGTGCAGCGGACCATGGTGACCAAGATGGCGCCTGTGCAGCGCGAAACCTGGGGAAGCTCTCTGCTGGGCATGGCCGTGGGCATCGCCATGGTGCTGCTGGCGGGCGGCGTCTGGAGCGCATGGGTCCCCGGGACGCTGGCCTCGCCTGCGCTGTGGCTGCTGGCCGCCATTGTGGCGATGGCGCTGGTTCCGCTGGTCAATGGCAGCGCGCTTTCGCTCAAAGGCTGGCGCATGCCCTTGCTGGCGCTCGCGGCGTTCACCGTGGCGCTGGGCTATTTCGGCTTGCACTTGCTGTCGGGCGCCTGGCTGCGCTTGCCGGTGCAGATGCCGCTGGTGGGGCTGTGCGTATTTGCCGCCCTGGCCTTCGCCGCGCTCTTCTGGCTGCAGTCGCTGATTCGGATTGCGCCGCACTCGGCATGGGCACAGCGGATGTATCCGTGGCTCTACGGCGGCTTGTTTCTTGACGAAAAGTTCAATGCCCTGGCCTTTCGTGTGTGGCCACCGGCGAAAAGGCCGACGCCCCCCAGCGCGCAAGGCGCCCCCGTGACCGCTGCTCTTTCCACTATTTCCGGAGTCCCGACATGACCGCCGCTAAGCTTTCCAACCCCGTTCCCGACGTCCTGGCACAGCACATCGCAGCGGCATGCGCACGGGTGGCGCCCACCTGGCCCCTGGACCAGTTCATCGCCGTCAATCCCTACTGGGGCTGGGTGGGGCAGCCCATTGAAGTGGCTGCCAGCACGCTTGGCACACTGGCGGGAACGCGATTGACGATGCCCCGGAGCTGGTTTCAGGCCGAGTGGGCCGCGGGCCGGCTGACGCATCGGCATCTGAAGCAAGCAGCCGATTGCGCTGTGTCTGCGCAGGGCAGCGAAAGCGCTGACGACGGGGAATCAGACGTCAAGCGGACCCTTCAGGTAGCTGCGCTGGTGAACGACCTGGTGCAAGCCTTGGAGCGGGCCGAGCCGCATCCGACAAATCCAGCTCGCTTGCCGTTGATCACCGACCTGCGCGACGCAGACGGCGCACCGAGGCCCGGCCTTTCGTGGAATGCGCTGGTCACCCACCAGGTCAGCCAGCACTGCGCGGCTTACTTTGACGACCAGGGTTCTGCCTGGGGCCTGGAGCGGAGCCAGGGGCTGTATGGCAGCTGGCGCGAGCAACTGGCACACGACCATGGCCTGCCTTGGCAGCAAGGGCGCAAAGCCCTGCACGCGCGCCTTGCACAGTTGCCTGCCGAGCCGCGCGCCAGCATCGCCACTTCGCTGGCGGCGCTGGGTATCGCGCCGCAGGGCCAGCAGGCCTATCTCAGCGCGGTGTTGCTGTCGATCGGCGGCTGGGCGGCATGGTGCGCGTACCAGCGCTGGCAGGCGCGCCTGGCCGGGGGCGACGACGAGCAGATTGAGCACCTGTTGGCGATTCGTCTTGCATGGGAATGGCTGCTGCACGGCGATGCAGAACTTGAGGCCGGCTCAGCGCCCTGGGCGGCTGCATGGGTGCAAGCCGACGCTGCTGCCGAGGCGCTGGCAGCCGCCCAGCGCACCGACTGGTTGCTGCAGCACGCGCTTGAAATGGCCCAGCAGCAGGAGACCATCGCCGGTTTGACTCGGCCAGCGCCTGTGGGCGCATTTGGTGGCGCCAGCACGCCGCAGTTTCAGGCCGTGTTCTGCATCGACGTGCGCTCGGAAGTGTTTCGGCGCGCGCTGGAGGCGGCCGCGCCTGGCGCGCAGACGCTGGGGTTCGCTGGGTTCTTCGGCCTGCCGATGGCCTACCAGCCGCTGGGAAGCGCGCTCTCACGGCCACAGCTTCCAGGGCTGCTTTCACCTACGTTGCAAGTCACGGAGTCGGTCAAGGCAAGCAGCCTGTTTGCATCGAATGGCACGACGCAAGGTCCCCACCTGGCCCAAGTGCTGGCAGCCAGGCGCAAGAATGCGCTGAACTGGCGTGCGCGCTGGGACGCCTTCTGCGCGGCACCGTCGTCGGCATTTAGTTTTGTCGAAAGTCTGGGCCTGCTGTACGGCGGCAAGTTGCTCAGCAGCAGTCTGGCGTCGGATGCCCTTGCGACGCGCTGGGAAGACACCGGCTTGCCCGCCGGTGCGGCGCAGCAGTTGCGTCCGAGCTTGCCCGAGGCGGAGGATGGAGTGCAGGCGGCTGGAGCGCTCGCACACGGCATTTTGAGCGCCATGGGGCTGGTGCGCAACTTTGCCCCGCTGGTGCTGATTGCCGGCCACGGCAGCCAGAGCGCCAACAATGCGCACGCCTCGGGGCTCGATTGCGGGGCCTGCGGCGGCCAAAGCGGCGAAGTCAACGCCCGCGTGCTGGCCGACCTGCTCAACCGGCCCGCCCTGCGCGCCGAGCTTGCGCTGCGTGGCATCGCCATCCCGGCGGAAACCCACTTCGTTCCTGGCCTGCACAACACGACGACCGACGATGTCGTGCTTTTTGACACCGACGCGGTGCCTGGGCGGCTCTCGAGCGCCCTGCTCGCGCTTCAGGAAGCCTTGGGCCGCGCTGGGGAGCGCGCGCGGGCCGAGCGCGCTGCCAGCCTGGGGCTGGGCGATCTGGTGGTGAAACCCGACGCGCTGTACCGGGCGGTGCGTGAACGCGCCAACGACTGGTCGCAGGTGCGCCCGGAATGGGGCTTGGCCAACAATGCCTCGTTCATCGTCGCTCCCCGCGCGCGCACGCGGCACATGAATCTGGGCGGCAGGAGCTTTTTGCACGACTACGACCATGCGCTGGACCCCGGGAACAAGGTGCTCACCCTCATCATGACCGCGCCCATGGTGGTCACGAACTGGATCAACCTGCAGTACCACGCCTCCACGGTGGACAACCGGCGCTACGGCAGCGGGAACAAGCTGCTGCACAACGTGGTGGGCGGCCATATTGGGGTGTTCGAGGGCAACGGCGGAGATTTGCGCATTGGCCTGCCGCTGCAGTCTCTGCACGACGGCGAGCAGCTTCGCCACACGCCGCTTCGACTGAGCGTGTACATCGAAGCGCCGCGCGCGGCCATTGAGTCGGTGCTGTCTGAGCACGCCACCGTGCGCGACCTGGTGGACAACGGGTGGCTGCATCTGTTCTGTATCGATGCCTTCACGGGGCGGGTGGCGCAGCGGTGGCGCGGGTGCTGGAGGGAGTCTGAGGCGCCGGTGGCTGAGCCGCACAGTCGTCCTCCAATCCCAGCAGCATCAGAAACTGCGCCAGTGCCGGCGTGACCTGCTTGCCCCGCCGCAGCACGCAAAAGCACTGGCGCTGAATGGGCGGCAGCGGGGTGATCAGCTCCACCAGCCGCCCCTCGCGCAGAAAGTCCTGCACCACCCAGCGCGAGAGGCAGGCAATGCCCAGGCCGGCAGTGGCGGCCCGCTGGATGGCTTCCGAGCTGCCCAGTTCGATTACGCGGCGGTAGCTGTGCAGTTGGGGCAGGATGGCGGCGTCGCCGGTTTCGCGGGTGCCGGAGCCGGCCTCGCGCAGCAGCCAGACGGCGTTCTGCAGTTGCTCCAGGCTGGTGGGTCCGCTCGGGTCCAGCCCTTGCGCGCCGCCGGGCGCGGCGACCAGTACCAGTTCGTCGTGCAGCCAGGGGCGCGCCAGCAGTTGCGGGTGGTGGCAGTGGCCTTCGACCAGGCCGATGTCGAGCGCAAAGTCGGCCACTTGCGCGCAGATGTCTTCGGTGTTGCCAATGGCTACGCTGGACTGCCAGTGAGGCGCAGTCGCCGGGCTGCTGCCAAAGAACCGGGCCAGCAGGGCGGGCAGCACGTGGTTGCCCAGGGTGGTGCTGGCGCCAATGCGCAGCGACTGGAGCTGCTGGTCGGCATCGCGCGCCATGCGCTCGATGTCGGAGGCGTCTTCCAACATGCGCAGCGCGCGCGGCAGCAGGGCGCGGCCGTTGTCGTTGAGCAGCAGGCGCCGGCCGGCGCGGTCAAAGAGCTGCAGCGAGAGCATGCGTTCGAGCTCGTTCACCGCTGCACTGGTGGCAGATTGCGAGAGCGCGATGGCCTCGCTCGCGGCGCTGGTGCTGCCGCTTTGGGCGACGGCGACAAAGATTTGCAGCTGGCGCAGGCTCAGACGCAGTAGGTCCATAGGGGCGTATTACCTGGTTATCAGGTCAAGCATACGCAAACAAGCTGTTGGACGGGTCAGAACTTCAAGATCAGACTGCATCCATGGCCCATCTCACTGAATCCCGCTTACTTTCCGGCGCTCACTGGAGTGCTTCGGCCCGCTCGCTGCAGGGCACCGATTTGCGTGGCCATGCCCTGCGCCTGCTGCCCGGTCTGTGCCTGAGTGCGGCCTTGGCGGCTGCCGCGATGGCGCTTGGCCGCATCGACTGGCTGGCGGCCCATGGATTGAGCGCGCTGACGCTGGCGATCGTGTTGGGCATGCTGGTGGGCAATATGGTTTTTCCCCGCTTTGCCGCAGCCAGCGGGCCGGGGGTGCAGGCGTCCAAACAGCAACTGCTGCGCCTGGGCATCGTGCTGTATGGCTTGCGGCTGACGACGCAGGACATCGGCCAGTTGGGGTGGGCGGGCGTGGTGGTGGATGCGCTGGTGCTGTGTTCCACCTTTGGTCTGGCGTGCTGGATCGGCGTGCGCTGGCTGGGGTTGGAGCGGGAGAGCGCGATGCTGATTGGCGCCGGCAGTTCGATCTGCGGCGCCGCCGCCGTGCTGGCGACCGAGCCCGTGGTGAAGGCGCGGGTCGAGCAGGTGACCGTGGCCGTGGCAACAGTCGTGGTGTTTGGCACGCTGTCGATCTTTCTCTACCCTGCGCTGTTCCAGCTGAACCAGGCATGGGGCGTGATTCCTGGCGGGGCCAAGGGCTTTGGCCAGTACGCCGGCTCCACCATCCACGAGGTGGCGCAGGTGGTGGCTGCGGCGCAGTCCATCGGGCCTGAGGCGGCCGACACCGCGGTGATCGCCAAGATGGTGCGGGTGATGATGCTGGCGCCGTTTCTGTTGCTGCTCTCGGGCTGGATGGCGCGCGCTGCCGGTGGCCGCGCTGCAAAGGGGGCAGGCGGCGCGGTGGCTGGCAAAGGCAAGATCACGGTGCCCTGGTTTGCCTTCGGTTTTCTGGCGGTGGTGCTGCTCAACTCGCAGCAATGGCTGCCTGCGCCTTTTGTCCACCTTGTCACCGAAATCGACACCGCTTTGCTGGCCATGGCCATGGCCGCGCTGGGCCTGTCCACACACTTTGGCGCCATTCGCAAGGCCGGTGCCAAGCCGCTGCTGCTGGCGCTGATTCTGTTTGGCTGGCTGCTGGCGGGCGGCGCCTTGATCAACCACTGGGTGCCGGTGGTGTTGGGCTAGGAGCCTGTCGGAGTTGGGGCGTCGAAAGCGAAAATGGGCCCCAGCGAGGCCAGTTTTTGCTGGATTTGCAGGCCCATAGTAGGGCTATGGGCCAAAAAGACGGTGGAAAATGGACCGCTGCGGCCCATTTGCAGCCGACGATTCCCAGGTCCGACAGGCTCCTAGGGACAGGTCAGCACTTCCAGCCGCATGAGAAACGCCATCGCATGCGTGCGGTCGCTGCCGCACATTGGGGGCTCGGCTTGCAGGCTGGCGCAGACGGCAGGGCGCTCAGGATGGCCAAAAATCAGGCAGCGCTGGTCGCTGCCCAGTTGCACGCAGGGCAGGCCAGCCGGCTTGCCCTGCGGCATGCCGGGGATGGCACTGGAGATCGATGGGGCGGTGCAACAGGCGCCGCAGCCGGGGCGACAATCCATGGGCTTATCCGCCTATGATTTTGATAGCTGCTGGCGCTTGTACAGCAAGCGCCAGAGGCTCATTTTGCTTAAATTTCTCAGCGTGGTTCGGTGTGCAGCCGCTGCGTTGCCCACAGCACCTGATCGACCACGCCTTGCACGCCCGCCCGCTGCTCTGCTTGTGTCAGCGCGCCGTCCGCGTCGAAGGCGCTGGCCGCTCCGGCCAGCGCGTAGGCGCGCGGCGCCAGCCAGCATTCGAGCAGGAGCAGCAACGGCGCCAAATGGCTTTGCGAGCGCAGGCCGCCCAGGCGCCCATTGGACGCGCTGAGCAGGCCCACCACCTTGCCGCGAAAGGGCTTGACGCCGTCCTGCCATTCGGAGTCTGCCGCCACGGGGCTCGACGCCCAGTCGATGGTGTTCTTCAGCAGCGCGGTGTAGCTGCCGTTGTATTCGGGCGAGCAGATGATCCAGCCTGGGTGCTCCCACATCAGCCGCTTGAGGCGCAGCACGTCGGGCGGTGTGCCGCGCGCTTCGAGGTCGGCGTTGTACATGGGGATGTCGAGGTCGGCCAGTTCCAGTAGCGTGACCTCGGCACCGGCAGCGCGGGCCATGCCCGCAGCTTGCTTTGCCAGGCGCCGGTTGAACGATTGTTGGCGGGTACTGCCCGCGAAGACCAAGAGGGAGGGCGATGATGAGGTGCTAGGCATGGTTGGGATTGAAGCACAGGAGTGCGGCAGGATTCCTGCGCAGCTGCGCAGCTACATTGTGGTGAGCCTGGGATAAGCCCATAGACTTGTGCACAAGTACATGTTGAGTAGGACCAAGCAATGCAGTCTATGGGAATCCGGATGCAGACCAATCGCCGTCTGTTTCTGTCGACACTGGGTGTATGCGCTGCATCCGGTTTGGTCGGCTGTGGGGGTGGTTCCAGCGAAACGCCGCCGGTCTACGAGGCCAAACCGATCGGAACATGGATGGGGGTGTTGAGTGACCTTCAAGAGGACCTTCGCTTCCTGGATATCGCGCCGCCTTTCAGCTCAAGCTTCCAGGACCAGACGCTTCGGCAAGTTGCACATCTGTCCTTGGGCGCAGACCAGCTGCGCATCCAATTCGGCAATCTGTACGGAAAGGCGCCACTGCCGCTTGCAAGGGTTCGAGCGGCGCTGAGCACTGGAGGCGGAACGGTGGATAAGGCGACGGATGTGGCCGTGACGTTTCAAGGCGCAGATTCAGTGTCCATCCCTGCGGGGGGTGAAGTCTGGAGCGACATAGTAAGTCTTCAGGTGCCTGACGGCGGGAACGTGGCAGTCAGTGTGTACGTGAAAGAAACTGCCGATTCCACCACGGCACACCGATTTGCGAATGCCACCCAGTACGTGGCTTCAGGTGATTTGACCAGCGCTTCCGCCATGCCGTCATCCCCCGCGAATCAACTGGCCGCTTCGTATTGGATGAGCGCGATCGATGTGTACAGGAAGTCGTCCGCTCGTGTTGTCGTGGCTTTCGGGGATTCTTTGACGGAAGGCAAGGGCTCTACGACCGATGCCAACCAGAGATATCCTGACCTGCTGTCCTCGCGTTTGCAGAAGGCAGGCGGCAGCGCTTCAGTCTCTGTGGTCAATGCGGGCTTGGGCGGCAATCGTTGGTTGCATGACCGGTTGGGCTTGAATGGAGTCGAGCGCTTTCGCCGCGATGTGCTCGGCGTGTCGGGAGTGACCCATGCGATTTTGCAATTGGGAATCAACGACATCGGTTTCCAGCTGGATTGGACACCCAATGAGAGAGCGACGGCAAAAGAGCTGATTGCAAGCATGAGCCAGGCCGTTGCGGCAGCAAAGTCCAGGGGGATTCACGTGTTTCTCGCGACCTTGACGCCGTTCAAAGGTTATGTGTATTTTTCCGATTCTGGGGAGAAGATGCGACAAGAAGTGAATGCCTGGATTCGCGCCAACACCGAAGCCTCGGGTGTGTTTGACTTCGATGCTGCGGTGCGAGATCCGGCCGATCCCTCGCGCATCTTCGCCCCCTATCGAGACGCAGACCATCTTCACCTTAACGACCTGGGCTATTTGAGGCTGGCAGAGAGCGTTGATCTCGATAAATTTCGGTAGATCGGCGCCAGCCCACTGCGTTTGGTTCCACGTGAAACATTGCGGGTTGGCGTGGCGTGCCTGCTATCGACCAACCGGTTTGGAGAAGGCCAAGGGGGAGGAAATAAATCTTGCCTGCGCAAAGTGGGAAAATTGCCGCCTGCTTGCTGATGCGCCGGGTGCAAGTGACATAGGCGTTTGAGGGGCAGGGCCGGTCTGCGGTGCCTTTGGGCGCCACTGTGTGAACCGGGTTGTTTATTTTTGCCCCCGGGTCCCGGAGTGTGTTTCCATGTTGTATCCCCAGGAATTTGATGTGATCGTGGTCGGCGGCGGCCACGCCGGCACCGAGGCCGCGCTGGCCGCAGCGCGTATGGGCGCGCGCACGCTGCTGCTCACGCACAACATCGAGACGCTGGGGCAGATGAGTTGCAACCCATCGATCGGCGGCATCGGCAAAGGCCACCTGGTGAAAGAGGTGGATGCGCTGGGCGGCGCCATGGCGCTGGCAACGGACGAGGCCGGCATCCAGTTTCGCATTCTCAATTCCAGCAAGGGTCCTGCGGTGCGCGCCACCCGTGCACAAGCGGACCGCGTGCTCTACAAGGCAGCCATTCGCCGCATGGTCGAGAACCAGCCCAAGCTCTGGCTGTTCCAGCAGGCGGTAGACGATTTGATGGTGGAGGGCGACCGCGTGGTGGGGGCGGTCACGCAGATTGGCCTGCGCTTTCGCAGCCGCACGGTGGTGCTGACGGCGGGGACGTTTCTTGACGGAAAGATCCATGTCGGGCTTTCCAACTACGCCGCTGGCCGCGCGGGCGATCCGCCGGCGGTGAGCCTCTCGGGGCGGCTCAAGGAACTGCAACTGCCGCAGGCGCGGCTCAAGACCGGTACGCCGCCGCGCATTGATGGGCGCAGCATCGATTTCTCGAAATGCCAGCAGCAACCCGGCGACGGCATGCCGGGCGGCGTGAACGAAGGCCGCGTGCCGGTGTTCAGCTTCATGGCGCACGCCCATGGCGGCGCGGCCATGCATCCGCGCCAGGTGCCGTGCTGGATCACCAATACCAACCTGCGCACGCACGAAATCATTCGCAGCGGCTTTGACCGCAGCCCCATGTTCACCGGCAAGATCGAAGGCGTGGGGCCGCGTTATTGCCCCAGCGTGGAAGACAAGATCAATCGTTTCGCTGACAAGGACAGCCACCAGATTTTTCTGGAACCCGAGGGGCTGACGACGAACGAGTTCTACCCCAATGGCATCAGCACCAGCCTGCCGTTTGACATCCAGCTGGCCTTGGTGCGCAGCATGCAAGGGCTGGAAAACGCGCACATCCTGCGCCCTGGCTACGCCATTGAATACGACTACTTTGATCCGCGCTCGCTCAAGAGCAGCTTTGAAACGCAGCAAATCGCCGGTCTGTATTTTGCTGGCCAGATCAACGGCACCACGGGCTACGAAGAGGCTGCGGCCCAGGGCCTGTTTGCCGGGGCCAACGCCGCGCTGGCCTGCCGGGGCGAGTCGCCGTGGCTGCCGGCACGCGACCAGGCCTACCTGGGTGTGCTGGTGGACGACCTGATCACCCAGGGGGTCACCGAGCCCTACCGCATGTTCACCAGCCGGGCCGAGTTCCGCCTGCAACTGCGCGAAGACAACGCCGACATGCGCTTGACCGAAGTCGGGCGCCAGATGGGACTGGTGGACGATGCACGCTGGGAATCCTTCAGCCGCAAACGCGAGGCCGTACTGCGCGAGACGCAGCGCCTCAAGGACACCTGGGTCAACCCGCGCAACCTGGTGGCGAGCGAGTCCGAGCGCGTGCTCGGCAAAAGCATTGAACACGAGCACAACCTGTTCGAGTTGCTGCGCCGGCCCAACGTGGCTTATGCAAGCCTGGTGGGTATGGATGGCGGGCGCTTTGCCACGCCCGAGGTTTCACGTGAAATACTGGGCGACTTGAGCGAGGCGGTGGTGGAGCAGGTACAAATTGCTGCCAAGTACGCCGGCTACATTGAGCGCCAACAGGGTGAGGTGGAGCGCGCCGCGCACTTTGAGCACCTGCGTTTGCCCGAATCCATCGACTATCTGCAAGTGACGGCGCTGAGCATTGAAGCGCGCCAGAACCTGGCGCGCCACCGGCCCGAAACACTGGGTCAGGCGTCGCGCATTGCCGGCATTACTCCGGCCAGCATTTCGCTGCTGCTGGTGCACTTGAAGAAGGGCGGGTTCAAGACCACGGCGCCCGGCAAGGCCGGGGCCCAGGCGTGAGCCAGTCTCTGCAGGCTGCCCTGGCTGCGGGCGTTCGTTCCTTGGGTTTGAATCTGAGCGACGGGCAGATCGGCCAGTTGCTGGATTTTCTGGCGTTGCTGCAAAAGTGGAACCGGGTCTACAACCTGACTGCGGTACGGGAACCCGGCGACATGCTGACCCACCACTTGCTCGACAGCCTGGCGGCGGTGCCGGCGTTGCAGCGCCAGTTGGCCGCGCAGGCCGGTGCCGGGCAGGCGGCGTCGACTTTGCTGGATGTGGGTTCGGGCGGCGGCTTGCCGGGCGTGGTGTTTGCCATCTGCTTGCCGGAACTTGCCGTGCAGTGCGTCGACACGGTGGCCAAGAAGGCGGCCTTCGTGCAGCAGGTGGCGGTCAGCTTGCGCTTGCCCAACTTGCGCGGGGTGCATGCACGCGTTGAATCGCTTGCCGGGCCGTTTGATATCGTCAGCAGCCGGGCTTTTGCCTCGCTCACAGACTTTACGGCATGGTCGCAGGCGGCGCTGGCTCCTGATGGAATCTGGCTGGCCATGAAGGGCAAGCACCCGGCCGAGGAATTGGCCGCGCTGCCAGGCGGCGTGGAGGTGTTTCACGTGGAACCACTGCGCGTGCCGGGTCTCGATGCCGAGCGCTGCATCGTCTGGATGCGCCATGGCGCCAACCCTGCCGGAGCGCCCGATGCGCTCACGTAAACTCAGGCCCTTAGCTACTTGCGGGGACGCCATGTTCGGCATTGCAAAATTCGGCCCGGTTGCCACTCTGTCAGCCCATCCGCATGCGGCCCGTGCCATCCGCACCGGGCTGGATCTCTGATGGCGCGCATTTTTTGCATCGCCAACCAGAAGGGCGGGGTCGGCAAGACCACCACCTCGGTGAACCTCGCCGCCGGCCTGGCGCGCATTGGTCAGCGTGTGCTGCTGGTCGATCTGGACCCGCAGGGCAATGCCACCATGGGCTCGGGCGTGGACAAACGCAAGCTGGAACTCACCGTGTACGACGTGCTGCTCGAGTCGGCCTCGGTGCGCGAGGCGGCGGTGTCGGCAGAAAAGTGCGGCTACCAATTGCTGGGAGCCAACCGCGAGCTGGCCGGCGCCGAGGTGGAGCTGGTCGACATCGAGCGGCGGGAAAAGCGCCTCAAGTCGGCACTGGCCGAGGTGCAGGCCGACTACGACTTTGTGCTCATCGATTGCCCGCCATCGCTCTCCATGCTCACGCTCAACGGCCTGTGCAGCGCCCACGGCGTCATCGTTCCCATGCAGTGCGAATACTTTGCGCTCGAAGGCCTGACCGATCTGGTCAACACCATCAAGCAGGTGCACGCCAACCTCAACCCGGACCTGCAGATCATCGGCCTCTTGCGCGTGATGTTCGATCCGCGCATTACGCTGCAAAGCCAGGTCAGCGAGCAATTGCGCGGCCACTTTGGCGACAAGGTGTTCGACACCGTGATCCCGCGCAACGTCCGCCTGGCCGAAGCACCCAGCTACGGCCTGCCCGGCGTGGTGTTTGATCCGAACGCCAAGGGCAGCATCGCCTTTGTCGACTTCGCCCGCGAGATGGTCGAGCGCGTGCAGCGCATGGCGCCGGTCGATCAGCCAAAAATACAAGTCAAATCGGCCTCTAGCGCTTGATACATAAGCGCAAGCAGCTATTGAAAGAAGAGCAATGTCGCCCGGCAACGTTCTGATCCTGCCGGGCTGGCAAAGCTCCGATGCAGGGCATTGGCAGACCCTGTGGGAAGCGAAGCACGGCTACCGGCGTGTGGAGCAGCACGACTGGATGCAGCCGCTGCGCGGCGACTGGAGCGCCCGGCTCGATGAGGTGGTGGTGGATACGCACGGGCCGGTCGTGCTGGTGGCGCACAGCCTGGGGTGCATCCTGGCGGCCTGGTGGGCGGCGCATTCGCAGCACACGGCCAAGGTGCGTGGCGCGCTGCTGGTGGCGCCGGGCGATGTGGAGCGGGCCGAGCTGGCTTTGCTGCTGCCAGGCTGGGCGCCCATTGCCAGCCAGGTGCTGCCGTTTCCGGCCGTGCTGGTGGCCAGCCGCAACGACCCGTATTGCCGCTTTGGCCGCGCTGCGCAGTTGGCGCAGGCCTGGGGTGCGCGCATGGTCGACTGTGGCGAGTGCGGCCACATCAATGCCGAATCGGGTCTGGGGGAGTGGCCTGAAGGCCAGGCCCTGCTGCACACACTTATGAAGGACTGAGAGACCATGGTGACCAAGAAACCCAAAGGCCTGGGCCGCGGCCTGGAAGCGCTGCTCGGACCGAAAGTGGCAGAACGCGTCAACACCGAGCCGACCGACGGCGCGCCCAGCAGCCTGCCGCTGTCGGCCCTGGTGCCCGGCGTGTACCAGCCGCGCACGCGCATGGACGAAGGCGCGCTGTACGAACTGGCCGAGTCCATCAAGGCGCAGGGCATCATGCAGCCGGTGCTGGTGCGGCGCCTGGTCAGTGGCGAGAATGCCGGCCAGTACGAAATCATTGCTGGCGAGCGGCGCTTTCGCGCGGCCCGCCTGGCGGGGCTCGACAGCATTCCCGTGCTGGTGCGCGACGTGCCCGACGAGGCCGCCGCTGCCATGGCGCTGATTGAAAACATCCAGCGCGAAGACTTGAATCCGCTGGAAGAAGCGCAGGGCCTCTCGCGCCTGGTGCGCGAGTTTGGCCTGACGCACGAGCAGGCAGCGCAGGCGGTGGGGCGTTCGCGCAGCGCCGCCAGCAACCTGTTGCGCCTGTTGAATCTGGCCGAACCGGTGCAGACCATGCTGATGGCCGGCGACATCGACATGGGCCACGCCCGCGCGCTGCTCTCGCTGGACCGCGCCGCGCAGATCACGGCCGGCAACCAGATTGCGGGAAAGAAGCTCTCGGTGCGCGAGGCCGAATCGCTGGTGCGGCGCATAGGCGCCGACTTCAACCTGGTGCCGCAAAAACCCAAAAAGGAAAAATCGCGCGACTTGAAGCGTGTCGAAGAAGAGCTCTCTGACCTCTTGATGGCCGAAGTCGAGGTGCGCGTGAAAAAGCGCGTCAAGCGCGGCGGCCGCATGGAAGAAATGGGCGAACTGGCGATCTCTTTCGGCTCGCTCGACGCGCTCAACGGCCTGATAGACCGCTTGCGCGGGCGCTGAGCCAACGCTCCTGCGCAGTGCCGCCGCCATGAAATCACTGCCCTGGCCGCTGCCGGCCTTGCTGGCCTGGGGCGCGGCGTGGCTGCTTTATCTGGTGTTGGGGCGCTATCTTCCTGCGCTCTGGGCGCTGCTGCTGGCCTGCGCCTTGCCCGTTGCGGCCAGCCCCTGGGCGGTGGGCTGGTGGCGCCGCGCGCTGCTCGCCGCAGGCTTTCCGCTGGCGCTGCTGCTCTCGGACGCCGCCCCTGTGGCCGGTTGGGTCTGGCTGGCGCCGCTGGCGCTTTTGCTGCTGGTGTACCCGCTGGGCGCCTGGCGCGACGCGCCCCTGTTCCCTACGCCGCGTGGCGCCTTGTCCGCGCTGGGCGCCGCCGCGCCCTTGCCCGTGGGAGCGCGCTTGCTGGACGCCGGCTGCGGCCTGGGCGATGGGCTGATCGCCCTGCGCCAGGCCTATCCCGAAGCGCACTTCGAGGGCATCGAGCGCAGCCGATTGCTGCAGTGGCTGTGTGCCTGGCGCTGCCCCTGGGCGTACGTGCGCCGGGGCGATATCTGGGAGGCCGACTGGGCCAGTTATGCCCTGGTCTACCTGTTCCAGCGCCCGGAGAGCATGGCGCGGGCCCTCGCCAAGGCACAGACCGAGATGGAAGACGGAACCTGGCTCGTCAGCCTGGAGTTTGCCGTGCCCGAAGCCGTGGCGGTCGCCACACTCAAGCTCGCAGGCGATCGCACGGTGTGGCTTTATCGCATCGAACGGCGTGACATACGACACGCTAACTCTCGCCAATTGGCCGCGGAACCGACAGCAGGGCACCGCGCACGCGGATACTTCGGACGGTGAGCCTGGCATTTGCTACATTTCTCGCGGCTGGTGGCGCCGAGACTTGGGCGGGACCGGCAGAAATGTGGAGAGCGTGCAGTCAGCGCGCCGCACCAAGGAGGAGGAAGGCCATGCCCGCTGTGCAGCCGTGGAGAACCTCTGGACCGACAACGAAACTTGAGGAACCCATGGTTTTTTCACAACCCTCGCGCATGCGCATCCTCGCCCCATTGGCGCTCGCACTGGCCCTGGCCGGTTGCGCCAACATGCAAAGCCACGACAAGCTGGCGACCGAAATGCAGACCGCCGGCAACAACGGCGGCATTCCAGCGGCCCTCGCGCGTCTGGAAGCTTCTGCCACCACCGACGCTGAGCGCACCGAGCTGCTCTACAACCTGGAGCGTGGCGAGCTGCTGCGCATGAACAACCGCTACGAAGACAGCACCAACGCCTTCCTGTTGGCCGACATCCGCGTCAAGGCCTGGGAAGAGTCGGCCAAGACCGATCCGCAAAAGCTGATGGGCACGGTGGGTGCGGCGCTGATCAGCGAGCGTCTCAAGGTCTACGAAGGCCAGGACTACGAAAAGGTCTGGCTCACCACCACGCTGGCGCTCAATCGCGTGGCCGTGGGCGATCTGGAGAATGCGCGCGTCGACATCAAGCGCACGCACGAGCGCGAAGCGGTGATTGCCGAGTTCCGTGCCAAGGAAACCCTCGCTGCCGAAGAAGAAGCCAAGGCCAAGGGCGCCACGTCTGCCGGCAAGGAGCTCAATGGCTACCCGGTGGAAACGCTCAACGATCCCGAGGTGCTGGCACTCAAGAACGGTTATTCCAACGCGCTCTCGCACTACCTCGCTGGTTATTTGTACGAAGTGCTGGGTGAGTCTGGCCTGGCTGCGCCCGGCTACCGCAAGGCCATTGAGCTCAAGCCCGAAACGGGTGTGCTCGAAGAAGGCCTGCGCGGCCTGGACAGCCGCACCAGCTTCACCTGGAAGCGCCGCCAGCGCATGACGGACGTCTTGTTCCTGGTGGAAGCGGGCGACGCTCCGGCGCGCAAGCCCAAGGCCTTCACGCTGCCGGTACCGACCGGGCGTGGCATGGTCACGGTGAGCATTTCCTACCCGGTCATCGAACCCTCGACCGACGCAGCGCTGGGGCAGATCTCTGCCGCCGGTTACGACTTCAAGCTGGAAAAAATCGTTGATGTGAACGTGATGGCGCGCCGCGCCCTGAAGGACGAAATGCCCGGCATGGTGCTGCGCGGTTTCACCCGCGCCGTCGCCAAAGGCGTGCTGCAGGACCAGCTGCAAAAGAACGGTGGCTTGATTGGCGGCTTGATCGGCGCCGTGGCCTCGGTGGCCACCGAACAGGCGGACGACCGCATGTGGCGCATGCTGCCGGGCCGGGTGTATGTGGCGCGCGGCTACCTGCCGCCGGGCACGCACCAGCTGAGCGTGAACGGCCGCCCCCTGCCCGAACCGGTGCAGATCGACGGCCAGTACGCACTGGTGCCCATGCGCCTGTACAACAACACCGTGCTGATGGGCAAGGTGGCCACCATCGGCAGCCTGGCCGCCGTGTCGGCTGCTGCGCCCACGCCGGCCGCCGCAGCCCCTGCTGCGCAAGCGCCCACCAAACCACAGAAAACGCAGAAACGCCGCAGCAGCAAACCCGCAGCCGCCAGCGCTGCGCAGTAAAGCAAATGCGACTTTTCACGACACAACCCCTCCAAGGAGCCCGCGCCATGCTCGCACGCACCCTTCTCGCCGCCAGCGCGGCATTCCTGGCGCTCTCGGGCGCCGTCCAGGCCCAGATGCACGACCCGGCCACACCAATCGCCGTGGCTGGCAAGGTGGCCCTGCGCGGTGAAGCCAACAACATTGCCGTGCGCGAGATCCGCATCGTGCGCAAGAACGACATCCTGGTCGTGCAGGCCGACATGGCCAACATGGGCCGCAGCGACCGCACCGTGTTCTACCGCTTTCGCTGGCTCGACAACGTCGGCAACCAGGTGGGCGATGGCGAATCGTGGAAGCAGATGGCGGTATTGGGCCTGGGCCAGCAGACCGTGAAAAGCGTGGCCCCGACCAGCGCCGCGCAGGATTTCCGTATCGAGATGAACGTAGAAACGCGCTAAAACATTGCGCCATGCAGGAGAACACACCATGAACAAAAGTTTCCGCCGACACCTTGCCCTGGGCCTGGCCGCCGCCACGCTGCTGCTGGCCGGCTGCCAGAACCTCTCGTCCCCCGTGATCCGCTTTGACCGCCAGGTCAACTACGGCGACGCCAAGGGCGTGGAGCTGGTCACCAACGAGTTCGGCTCGACAGACCTGCAGATGATTGCCGAGAAAATGACCGGCAGCCTGCTGGAAACCGGCATCTTCCAGGGCCGCCCCACCGTCACGATTTCGACGGTGAAGAACAAGACCAGCGAGTACATCGACACCACCAACGTCATGAACTCGATCCAGACCGCGCTGGTCAAATCGGGCAAGGTGCGCTTCGTGCGCTCCATCAAGGAAATGCAGGCCGGCGTGGACGAACTGCAGCGCCAGAACCAGAGCGGCCTGTACAAGCAGAACAGCACCGCCAAGATCGGCAACATGACCGCTGCGCGCTACAGCATGGAAGGCGAGCTGACCAGCATCGTCAAGCAAAGCGCCTCCACCAAGGACGTGTTCTACAAGTTCACGCTCAAGCTGTTTGATGTGGAAGAGGGCACGATCGAATGGCAGGACGAGAAGGAAATTCGCAAAACGAGTACGAGGTGACATCCCCCTGAGGCGCTGCGCGCCTTCCCCCTTCTCTCGGCTTCGCCGGGAAGGGGGACGACGCCAGCGCGGCGGGGCAGCCCTTGCGCGGCGTCCCTCGAAGGGCCGCGCCAGTTCTATGCGTTGCGGATGGTAAGCAGCGCAGCTCATCATTCAAATACAGCTCATAAGGAGCCTTAGCATGCAACGCAGAACCACCCTGAACGCGGCCCTGTCCGTGCTGGCCGCCACCGCCCTGGCCTGGGGCGCAACCGCCCACGCCCAAAACGCGGCGCCGCGCATTGCGGTGACCGACCTGGCCTACGCCCAGCAAGTGTCCGAATACTTCATGGCCGGCCAGTACCAGCGCAGCAGCCAGATGAGCGCGCAGGGTAGCCACAGCGGCGGCTACAGCCATGGGCCTTACAGCGGCTCGGGCTCGCACTCGGGCCAGCAGTCCATGCAGGCGTCGGAGCAGGCCAGCGGCACCTACGTCGCAGGGCGCTACAGCTACATCGAGATGCGCGAACTCGGCGGCTACACCAACGACATCAAGGGCGCCATCCTGCAGGGCACTTACTTCAAGCTGGTGCAGGGCCGGGGCTTTGACGCCGGCGCGCCGCAAAACTCCAAGGCCGAGCAGGTGCTCAACCAGGTGCAAGGCGGCAAGATGGCCAAGCCCGTGCGCCAGAACGACGTGACCCGCGTCGTCGATCGCATCAAGAAAGGCGAGTTCAAGGGCGCCGACTATGTGCTGTTTGGCGTGGTCTCCAGCATCGAGTTCACCGACGCGCTCTCGCCGCTGCAAGGCACCAGCAGCGCCACGCGCCAGTACGGCCTGCAGCTGCTGGCCGACTTTTCGCTGATCGACACCAAGACCTATGAGATCAAGGCAGCGTTCTCGGCCCAGGGCGCGGGCAACGACACCAAGATTTTGTCGAATCGGGGCGACATTGCGCCGCCGAACCGCTCCAAGGTGATGAAGGAAACCTCCATCAGCCTGGCGAACGACGTGTACCAGCAGTTGGCCGGGCAACTGGGCTACACCGATGCGAACCTGTCGCGCGGCGTGCGCCGGGGCCAGCCCATGCCCATGCAGCAGGGCGGCGAACCGGTGCGGGAAGCCCCGCCGGAGCAGGTGATCATTCTGAGGTGAGCGCCTGAATTGCACGGCATGGGCCTGCCGCCGGCTGCGCTCCCGGCCCGCTTCGCGCGGACCTTTGCACGCGGTCGCGGGGCAGAGCTGGTGCTGGTTTGTGCCAGCCTGTGGGCTTGCGCGGTGGCGGCAGCCCACCCCAGCGATCGTTCGCCGCCCATGGTGGGGAAAGCGCCCATCGGCAGCGCCTTTGTCGCTCGACCACTTCCCGCAGCCGATGGCTTCATGCTCACGGCCCTGGAACGCCCCGCGCGCGCGGCGCCGGCGCGCTACCGCGTCATCGTGGTTCCTGGCTCGGGCTGCGCCGGCATGGCAGCCATCGCCGAGCGCTACTTTGCCGGACTGCTGCACGCCGAGGTGCTGGTGCTGCACAAGCCCTGGGTCGATGCGCAGGCCAGCACGCCGGCCGATCGGTGCTCTGACGCCTTCGTGCAGGCCGATGCCCTCGTCGCCTGGCGCGCCCACGCCATCGCGGCGCTGCGCGCCGATGCCCGCGATCGGGCGGGTGCACGGCCATTGCCGCAGCTCTTGCTGGGCATTTCGGAGGGCGCAGAACTCTTGCCTGCGCTGGCGCCGGAAATTCCCCATCTGGCCGGCCTCGTGCTGATCGGCTCCAGCGGTCTCGACCCCCGCGACGCCCTGGGCCTGCACGCCGCGCAGTGGGGCGCTAGCGCCTCACTGCAGGCGCTGGAACGCGCCCAGGCCGGCCCGCTTCCCGACACCACCGTGCACGAGGGCCGCAGCCTGCGCTACTGGCGCGAACTCTGGCAATGGCCGCTGGCGCGCCCTTTGCTCGACGCACCCTGGCCGCTGCTGCAGGTATGGGGCGAACAAGATCGTTCGGTGCCGCAGGCGGCCTATCAACGTTTTGCGCTTTGGGCGAACGCCCGCACCGCAGCGTACTGCGCGCGCGCATTGCCGGGCGCTGACCATGGCCTGCAGCGGCCGGGACACGATGGCGTGCAGCAGTTGTGGACCTGGCTGGAGCAGTGGGCCAGGTCGCCGCAGGCCGGGCCTTGTGCTGGCGCAACGGAATAGATCAGCGCCTGCGCGGTCGCCGCGTCGAGGCCAGCAGCGCCAGCACGACCATGGGCACGGCCACGCCCCACAGCAGCGTGTGGGGTGCCAGCAGGCCGGGCGTCCCGCGCGCCGCGAGCACCACGTAGGTGAGATAGAGCGCAAACCCGATCAGCAGCAGCGCGCCCTCCAGGCGCGAGATCTCGTGACCGGTGAAGAACAGCGGCAGGCAGACCAGTGCGGCGGCCAGCAGAATCCAGAGATCGAACTCCAGCAGGCTTTGCGCCACCGGCAGCCCGGCGTTCCCCGCCAGCACCGCCGACAGTCCCAGGCAGCCCAGCAGGTTGAAGGTGCAGCTGCCGACCACGTTGCCCACGGCAATGTCGCGCTCGCCTTTGAGCGCTGCGGCGACCGAGGTGGCAACCTCGGGCATGGACGTGCCTGCCGCGACGATGGTGAGGCCGATCACCACTTCGCTCACGCCGAGCGACCGGGCAAACGCGACCGATGCGGTCACCAGCCAGTCTGAGCCAAGCACCAGCAACGCCAGGCCGGCCGCGATCAGCGCCAGCTGTACCGGGATGCGCTCGTCCCAGGCCCGTTTCGCAGGGGCTGCAGCCGGGCTTGGCGCCCGCTCGGCCAGCGAGCGGGTGATGCGGCGCGATTGCAGCACCAGCGCCACCGTGTACGCCAGCAGGCAAAGCAGGAGCAGCGTCCCGTCGCCTACGCCAAGCACCCCGTCCCGCGCCAGCCACAACACCAGCCCCGAGATCAGGATGAGCACCGGCATTTCCTGGCGGATGATTTGCAGGTGCACCGCCAAGGGCACGACCAGCGCGCTCAGCCCCAGGATGAACAACAGATTCAAGATGTTGCTGCCCACCACGTTGCCCAGCGCCAAGCCGGTCTGCCCGCTGAGCACGGCGCCCGCGGACACCGCCATTTCGGGCGCGCTGGTGCCGAAGGCAACGACGGTCAGACCCACCACCAGCGGGGAAATGCCCAGCGCCAGCGCCAGCTTGGAGGCGCCGCGCACCAGCAGGTCGGCGCCAGCCACCAGCGCCACCAGGCCAGCCACGAACAGGGAGAGAGAGAGCAGGTGCGGACCCATTTATCGCCCCCGCCTCATGCGAATTCGCCCGAGGCGGGAACATTGCGCAGCGGGCGCTTTTCGTCCGCGCTGGCCAAGCCGACGATGGGCAGCGTGTCGTTGAGGCCCTTGTAAAAAGCGGTAGGTCGCGCGCTCGGCCGTGCCTTCGGCCGCGCAGTTCGATATCCAGCCAGTGGGGTGCGGCCCGACCACGGCAGGGAGCGGATCCTGCGACAGGCCATGGTCCAGGCGGAGTTCGAAAAGGAGATGTCGGGATGCATGGGTCGCAACGATAGCGGCTTGCCGGAATTCGCGCTGGCCCGGCAATGCTATTTAAAAAGTAGCTGCAAACGCTTATCCAACAAGCGCTAGAGACCAAAAAAGCCAATTTTTGACGATGTCAAGGCAGCGCAAGCGGGGTGGCGCGTTCGCCCAATTGGAACACGCGCACGGCGTCCAGCAACTGGCGTGCATGCTGGTTCAGGCTGTCGGCCGCAGCGGACGACTCCTCCACCAGCGCAGCATTTTGCTGGGTGACCTGGTCCAACTGGTCGACCGCCGCGCTGACCTGAGTGATTCCTTGCGTCTGCTCGGCGCTCGCCTGGCTGATTTCCAGGATCAGCGCGCTGACCTGCTGCACCTGTTGCACGATGTCCTGGATCGTGCTGCCCGCCTGCGCCACGAGTTCGCCTCCCGCGTCCACCTTGGAGACGCTGTCGGCGATCAAGGCCTTGATCTCCCGCGCGGCGTCTGCGCTGCGTCCGGCCAGGCTGCGCACTTCGCTGGCCACCACGGCGAAACCGCGCCCCTGTTCGCCGGCGCGGGCCGCTTCCACGGCCGCGTTGAGCGCCAGGATGTTGGTCTGGAAGGCGATGCCGTCGATCACGCCAATGATGTCGCCAATGCGGCGCGACGCGGCGTTGATCTCGGCCATGGTGCTCACCACTTCGCCCACCACGGCGCCGCCGCGCGCTGCCACCTCGCTGGCCGAGCCGGCCAGTTGCGCCGCCTCGCGCGCCGTGTCGGCGTTGCTGCTGACCGCGCCTGAAAGCTGTTCCATCGAGGCAGCGGTCTGCTCCAGGTTGCTGGCCTGCTCTTCGGTGCGTTGCGACAGATCGAGGCTGCCGGCGGCCACTTCGCTCGCTCCGGTGGCAATGCTGTCGCTGCTGGTTCGCACCGAAGCCACAATGCTGCGCAAGCTCGCATTCATGGCGCCCAGGGCGCCAAGCATCTGGCCCAGTTCGTCCTTTCCAGTGGCCATCACTTCGGTGCGCAGATCGCCGCCGGCGATGCGCTCTGCGATGGCCAGTGCGCGCTGTGCCGATCGGGTCGTGCTGCGACTGACGAGAAACATGATCCAGAACGAGAAAAGAGCGATCGCGCCCGACGCGCCTGCAGTGAACATGAGCAGCCTGCGCAATTCCTGCGTGCGGCCCGCCACCTCGTCGGCCATCACCTGCATTGCTGCGCGCAGCAGATCGATTTGCGCATCGATTTGCGCCGTGATCGTGCGGAGGTAGTCGGCCGACGGCATGTCCGGCGTCGCGGTTTCAACCACCTTCTGCATGACCATATGGAGAGCCGCGTTCGCCGCCTTGTCCGCCTCCGTGGCCGCGTCGGCCAGCGCCTGCCTGGCCCTTGCGCTGTCGTTCATTGCCAGCGCAAGTGCGCTCTGGGCATGGCGCGCCTGCACCCGCGCGGCGTCGACCAGCGCGCCCACCCGCGCCTGCGCGGCCGGGTCGGCCTGCCCTGCATTGAGTATTGCAACACCCGCAGCGCGCGCCTGCCCCAGGGATTCGCTCAGACGGGGCAGGTGTTCGAGCGCGGCCGCCACCAGGTAGTGGCCACTGGCCTGAGGCAGCAGGGCCAGGCCGGAGTCATCCACCAAGGCGCGCACCATCTCGAGCTGCTCTGCAATCAGCGCCGAGTGGCGCGCGTAGCTGGCTGCGGTATCTATGGACGCCCTGCCCACGTCCTGGGTCAGTTGCGCCCAGTCTAGCTGCAGCCGCCTGGCCCGCGCCTCCAGCGCGGGCTTGCCATAGCGTGCGATGGCCAGTACTTCGGCCTGCATCGCCTCCAGCGAGCGGGCCGCGAGCGCCTCGCGTGGTGCGCGTGCCTGCTCCTTGCCGGACAGCAGGTTGGCCGACTGCGCCCGGTGCTGCTGCATCAACTGCATCTGCCTGGTCGCGGCCACCGCGGGGTGCACCCCCGAGAGCGCCATCTCGGACCGCTGCAAAGCGGCGAAACCGGTGGACAGGACGAGCCACAGGGGCATGGCCAGCATGGCCAGGGTGAGCGCACCCACGAGAAGAAATTTGCGCGACAGACGCAGGTTGTCGATGAGGTTTTGCATAGGCTGTCCCCGCGTTTCGCCGGGAATCCGTACAGGACAGCCTAGCGGGCGCACCTGGCGCGCCCTGTTGGACAAGGTTCAGCGCCGGCGTAGGACAAGGCCGCGGCCGGGCCGCATCAGGCCTCCGGTTCGCGCGGCGGCTGGTTCATCTTCTTGCGCACCACGATTCCGAAGGCCGTGATGCCGATCAGCATCATGCAGATGCCGACGATGCTCATCAATCCGTAGTCGGTGGAAAAAAGGTCGCTCAGCGCTTTCATGAAAACTCCCCATCGCAAACACACAAAAATATTAAGGTTATTGTCTGCGGCCCTGCGCTGGGCGTGTTGACGCGGATCAAGCGCCTGCGCGCGCCCGCCACGCGCTTGGCCCCGGCACGCACTACCATCGCGCCATGGACACCACCGCCCCCCGCGCCGCGGTCCCGCTGCGCCAGGACGCACGCACCATCGGCCTGATAGGCATGGCGCATGCCACGTCGCACTTTTTTCACATGCTGTTGCCGCCGCTGTTTCCGTGGCTGATCAGCGATTTCTCGCTCAACTATTCCGAGCTGGGCCTGCTGGTGTCGATCTTTTTCGTCATCTCCGCGCTGGGCCAGGCCTCGGCAGGTTTTCTGGTCGACAAGGTGGGCGCACGCCCGGTGCTGTTTTTTGCCGTGGGCTGCTTTGCTGCCGCCGCGCTGGCCGCAGCGCTCGCGCCGGGCTACTTTGGTCTGGCCATCGCCTCGGCCCTGGCGGGGCTGGGCAATGCTTCGTTTCACCCCGTGGACTTCACCATCATGAACAAGCGCGTGTCGCACGCCAGGCTCGGCCATGCGTTTTCGGTGCACGGCATCACGGGCAACCTGGGCTGGGCCGCGGCGCCGGTGTTCATGGCCGGTATCGCAAGCGCCACGGGCTCCTGGCGCACGGCCTGCTTTGCCGCTTGCGCCGTGGCGCTTCTGGTGCTGGCGGTGCTTTGGTGGCACCGCGACGCCGTGGACGACAGCCAGGGCGAATGGACGCATGCCGCGCCCTCCGGTGCCGGGCAGGCCAAGCCTGAGCACCCGATGGCGTTTTTGCGCCTGCCCTCGGTGTGGCTGTGCTTCTCCTTCTTTTTCTTCAGCACCTGCGCGCTGGCCGCCATGCAGAGTTTTGCCAGCCCGGCGCTGGGCAGCCTGTACGGCCTGCCGCTTCATCTCACGGCCCTGGTCATCACGGGCTACATGCTGTTTGGCGCGGCCGGCATGGTGGCGGGGGGCTTTCTGGTCTCGCGCGTCGAGCGGCTCGAGCGCACCATTGCCATCGCCATGTGCGCCGGGGCCGCGCTGTTGGCGTTGGTGGGCACGGGCCTGCTGCCCGGCATGGCGGCGCTGTGGGTGGCGGCGCTCGCCGGCGTGGGCACCGGGGTGGCCGGGCCGTCGCGCGACATGCTGATCAAGCGCGCCGCGCCGCCGGGCGCCACCGGCCGGGTCTACGGCACCGTGTATTCGGGGCTGGACCTGGGCTTTTCGGTGGCGGCGCCGGTGTTTGGCGCACTGCTCGACCGCGGCATGACCCACAGCATTTTCTATGGCGCGGCGCTGGCCCTGGTGCTGGGCGTCGTGTCTGCGGGCATGGTCGGCGCGGGCATCGCCGCGCGCTCGGGCCGCACGCCGGCCGCCGCCTGAAGCGGCTCTTGCCGCCCTCGCCGCGACAAGCGCCTTGCCGCGGCAGCCGCAGCACCGGCCTTACCGCGGCAGTTGCAGGACGCGGTCGCCTGCCACGACGAACAACTGCGCCTCGGGCGGCCAGCGCATCGGCGCGGTCCCGGTGAATGCGCCAAAGGCGGGCAGCACCAGCCGCCGGGTCCAGAGGGCAAAACAGGGCAGGCGCAGGCGGTCGCGCGCGCTGCCGAACACGCGGGCCGTCGGGTGCCAATGCCCCGCCAGCGCCAAAGTCCCCGGCACCCGCTGCGGATGGTGGCAGGCCACCAGTGGCTCGCCGGGCAGCGGCGTCCAGGGTTCGCTCACCAGCTGCATTCGCAGCGCCGCCGGGGGATCGCCCGCGTGCAGGTCGTGGTTGCCGCGCACCAGCGTCCAGTCCAGGCCGGCGTGGCAAGCGAGCCATGCCTCCAGCGTGGCCCACAGAACGGTGTCGGCGCCGCTTTTGGCGTGCACCAAATCGCCAAGAAATACCAGGTGCTTGGACGCAGTTTCGCCCAGCAGCTGCGACAGGCGTGCCAGGTTGTCCGCCGTCGTGCCACGCGGCACCGGCTGGCCCGCGCGGCGAAAGCTCGCCGCCTTGCCAAAGTGCACGTCGGCGACAAACAGCATCCGGGCCTTGGGCCACCACACGGCGCAGCCCGCCAGCAGCACCAAATGCAGGCCGTGCGCATGCAGCTCCACGGCGCCCTTCGGGATCGCCACCGGCTCGACGGGTGCCCAACTCATGACGCTTCTCCCGCTGGAGCCGCGCGCTTGCGCACGCGCCGCGCCGGCGGCAGCGCTGCCTGGACGCCGTCGGCGGCGGCCTCCAGTTCGGCCACCATGCGGGCCAGTCGGTCGCCCAGCGATTCGGTCGACAGGCGCTCGCGAAAGCGCTCCACCATCAGCGGCAAGGCAAACGGCGTAGGGCGCGCCAGGGCGCACAGGCGCAGGCTGCGGGCGCGCATGGCGTGAAGCGTCTGCGCTAGGCGCGCGGCGTCCAGTTCCTGGCTCAACAGTTCGGCGCGGGCCTGCGCCAGCAACAGGTTGTGCGGGTCGTAGCGGGCAAATACGTCGTAGTAGAGCGACGCCGATGCCTGAATCTGCCGGCTGCTGCGCTTTTCGCCGGGATGGCTTTGGAAGATGAGCCCGGAAATACGCGCGATTTCGCGAAAGCGCCGTTTTGCCATTTCGGTGGCGTTGAGGCTGTCCAGCAGTTCCTGCGCCAACGCTTCGCTCGGGCCCGCCACAAGCAGTCCGGGCAGCAAAGCTGCCCAGTCGATGGCCCGCGCCGAAAGCAACTCCAGACCGTAGTCGTTGACGGCAATGGAAAAGGTGTTCGCCAACTGGCGCGAGGCCCGCCAGGCCAGCAGCCCGGCCAGCCCCTGGTGCACCAGGCGGCCGGCAAATGGATAGAGAAACAGGTGCCAGCCTTCGCGCGAGCGCAGGGTCTCGGCCACCAGCAGCTCGGGTGTCGGCAGCGCCGACCACTCGGCTTGCAGGGCCAGCAGCGGCTGCAGGCAGCGCATCTCCGGCGAATCGAGAACGCCTTGTGCAGCGCATTGCAACTCTTGCAGCATGGCCTGGCCCAGCGTGTCCGATATCGGCAAACGCCCACCATTCCAGCGCGGCAGGGCAGCGGCGCCCGACGGGGCGCGGCGCACCCAGGCGGTCATTTGCTCGATGCGCACCAGCTCCAGCAGGCGGCCGGCGAACATGAAGACGTCGCCCGGCTTGAGCCGACTGAGAAAGCTCTCTTCCACGCTGCCCAGCCGCGCGCCCTTGAGGTATTGCACCTGCATCGACGCGTCGCTGACGATGGTGCCTACATTGCTGCGGTGCCGCCGCGCCAGGCGCAGGTCGGGCACGCGCCAGATACCTTCGTCATCAGGCACCACGCGCTGGAAATCGGGGTAGTTCGCCAGGCTGGCGCCGCCCTGGCGCACGAAGTCCAGCGCCCATTGCCAGGCGCTATCGGGCAAGTGGGCGAAGGCGCGGGTGCGCCGCACCTCGGCAAGCAGGCGATCGGGCGCAAAGCCCCCGCCCAGCGCCACGGTCACCAGGTGCTGGACCAGCACGTCGAGCGGCTCGCGCGGGCTCTGGCGCGCCTCGATGTCGCCTTGCTGCAGTGCGAGGCGCAGAGCAGCCGCTTCCAGCAGTTCCAGGCTGTGCGTGGCCACCAGCGTGATGCGCGAGCGCCGGCCGGGCGCGTGGCCCGAGCGGCCGGCGCGCTGCAGCAGCCGCGCAACGCCCTTGGCCGACCCGATCTGAAGCACCTGCTCCACAGGCAAAAAATCCACGCCCAGGTCCAGGCTGGAGGTGCAAACCACGGCGCGCAGGCTGCCTGCCTTGAGTCCGGCCTCGACCCAGGCGCGCACGCCGGCGTCCAGCGAGCCATGGTGCAGCGCCAGCGTGCCGGCCCAGTCGGGGCGGGCGTCCAGCAGCGCCTGGTACCAGCGCTCGGCCTGCGAGCGTGTGTTGGTAAACACCAGGCTGGAGCCGGCGCCGTCGATCTGCTCGACGACGCGCGCAAGCATCGACAAACCCATGTGCCCCGCCCAGGCAAAGCGCTCGATGCGCGCCGGCAGCAAAACCTGCACGTCCAGCGCTTTCTCCACCCTGCCTTGCACCAGCGCGGGCGCGGGCTGCGCCGGCGCGCCTTCGGGCGGCGCGGGCAGCAGCGTTTCCAGCGCCTCCTGCAAGTTGCCCAGCGTGGCCGACAGGCCCCAGACGCACAGCGCCGGGTTCCAGCCCGAGAGCCTTGCCAGCGCCAGCTGCACCTGCACGCCGCGCTTGTTGCCCAGCAGCTCGTGCCATTCGTCCACCACCACCAGGCGCACCGAGGCCAGACGCTGCTTGGCATCGGCGCGCGCGAGCAGCAAGGACACGCTCTCCGGCGTGCTCACCAGCAGCGTCGGTAGCCGCCGGTCCTGCCGGGCGCGCTCGGCGCTGGCGGTGTCGCCGCTGCGCAGACCCGCTGTCCACTCCGGTGCGAGATCGGGCAGCGGCGCGGCGAGCGCGCGCAAGCTGTCGGCGGCAAGCGCCCGCATGGGCGTGATCCACAGCACGGTCAGCGGTGGCGCCACCGTGCGCGCACCTGGGCCCTGCGCCGGCCGCGCGGGGCCGCAGGGCCGGTGCGCCCAATGCGCCAGCGCGCCCAGCCAGACGGCATAGGTCTTGCCTGTCCCGGTGGTGGCGTGCAGCAGGCCCGAGCGCCCTTCGCGCAGCGCGCGCCACACGGCACGTTGGAAAGCAAATGGCTTCCATCCGCGCGCCTGCATCCACTGGGCGGGCGTCGGGCGGCGTGGCGTGGGCGTCCCCAAGAGCGCCGAAAGCTGCTGCGAGCCGGTCGTTTCGCGGGCATTGTGCGGGCGCGTGCTCATGCGCCACCGCCCGGCAACAGGGCGGCCAGGGTCTGCAAGGTATCTGCCTCGGCCACCGGCTTGTCCTTGCGCCAGCGCAGCATGCGCGGAAAGCGCACCGCAATACCGCTCTTGTGGCGCGGGCTGCGCGCGATGCCTTCGAAGCCCAGCTCGAAGACCTGTGTGGCTTGCACGCTGCGCACGGGGCCAAAACTCTCGCGCGTGGTCTTGCGCACGATGGCGTCCACCTGCGCTATCTCGGCATCCGTCAAGCCCGAATACGCCTTGGCAAACGGCACCAGGGTGCGTTCGGCATCGCCCTCAGGCGCAGACCAGACGGCAAAGGTGTAGTCCGTGTACAGGCTGGCGCGCCGGCCGTGGCCGCGCTGCGCGTAGATCAGCACCGCGTCCACGCTCATGGGGTCGATCTTCCATTTCCACCAGGCGCCCCGCAAGGTGCCGGGGGCAGCCCCGCGCCGGGGCACGAGCTGCACCTGGGTGCGGCCCACGCCGTAGGGCGCGTCGCGGTGCTTGAGCATGAAGCCTTCGGTGCCCAGCGCGCGCGACGCTTCGCGCTGCGCCGCCAGCGCGGGCCAATCCGCACCGCTAAGCAAAGGGCTCAAGCGCAGCGCAGGGTGGAGCGCCGCGCCCGCCAGCATGGCCTCGAGCCGCGCGCGGCGTGCGTGCTGAGGCTGGCCGCGCAGGTCGGTGCCGCCTGCCTCCAGCAGGTCGTAGGCGATGAGGACCACGGGCACCTCACGCAGCAGCTTGGCGCCCAGGGTTTTTCTGCCAATGCGGCGCTGCAGCTGCGCAAACGGGCGCAGTCCGGCCGCGATGTCGCCCTCTGCTGCAGCGCCGGGCGCGGCGCTTTCGCGCCAGACGACGATCTCTCCATCCAGCACCGTGCCCTCGGGCAGCGCCAACGCTGCCTGCGCGAGTTCCGGAAAGCGGTCGGTGACCAGGTCTTCGCCGCGCGACCAGATCCACACCGCGCCGGCGCGGCGGACGACCTGCGCGCGAATCCCGTCCCACTTCCACTCGATCTGCCAGTCTTGCGGCGGGCCCAGCGCGGCGGGCATCGCGTCCAGCGCGCCGCTCCAGGGGTGCGCCAAAAAGAAGGGGTAGGGCTGGCCGCTGGTCTCCAGCGTGCTGGCGTCGGCCGCCTCGTCCACCGGGGCGATCAGCGCAGCGTAGTCGTCGGCGCCAGGCAGCCTGCCGATCTGCGTGTAGCCCATCAAGCGGTGTGCGATGCGCTTGGCGTCCACGCCACTGAGCTGCGCAAGCGCCTGCGTCGCCTGCAGGCGCGAGACGCCCACGCGCAAGTTGCCGGTGATGAGTTTGAAATACACCAGCCGCTCTTCGGGCGCCAACTCGCTCCACTGCTGGCGCAGGCGGGCGTCGCTTTCCTCGGACGGCAGGCCGCGCAGCGGCAGCAGCTCGGCCATCCATTCGGCCAGGCTGCGCGCGACGCTTTGCTGGGGCGCAGGCAGCAGCAGGGCGATGGTCTCGGCCAGGTCGCCCACCGCTTCGTAGCACTCGTCGAACAACCATTCGGGCAGGTCGGCGGCCTCGCGCGCGCGCTGGCGCAGGCGCGCCGTCGGCACGATCTGCCGGGGCTTGCCGCCGGCCAGGAAATACACGGCCCAGGCCGCGTCGGCGGCGGGTGCCTGGCGCAGGTAGGCCGCCAGGGCGCTCTGCTTGGCCGAGGACGCAGTGCTGGCGTCCAGGGCGGCGTACAGCGCGGCAAAGGCCTTCATGCGGCCGCCCCGTCGGGCGTGGCGCCGGGTCCGGGCGGGTCTTGCGCGTCGCTTGCGGTGCCGGCCGGCATCTCGTCATCTTCTTGCCCGTATTCGGTGGCGAATACGCGGGCGTTCAGGCCGCTTTCCTGCAGCCAGCGCACCAGCGTCGCCGTCTGGCCGTGCGTGACAACGACGTGCTCGGCGCCCGTGGCGGCAATGGCGCGCTGCAGGCCGGGCCAGTCAGCGTGGTCGCTCATGACAAAGCCGCGGTCCACGCCGCGCCGCCGCCGTGCACCGCGCACCTGCATCCAGCCGCTGGCAAAGGCGTCGGAATGCGCGCCAAAGCGGCGCAGCCACGGGCTGCCCGCGGCCGACGGCGGCGCAACCACCAGTGCCCGCGCCAGATCCGCCTTGCTCAGCGGTCCGTCCTGCACGCGCACCGTGGGAGGCAGGGCGACGCCAGCGGCGCGGTACACGGCATTGAGCGACTCCACCGCGCCGTGCACCACGATGGGCCCGGTGCCGGCATCGACGCCGTGCAGGATCCGCTGCGCCTTGCCAAACGCATAGGCGTACACCACACTGGGCCGCCCGACCGCAGCGTTGGCTTGCCACCAGGCGTTGATGTCGGCGCTCAGCTGCGCCGGCGCCGGCCAGCGGTAGATCGGCAGGGCAAAGGTCGACTCGGTTATGAAGGTATGGCAGCGCAGCGGCTCGAACGGTGGGCAGGTGCCGTCGGCGTCGAGCTTGTAGTCGCCCGACGCCACCCAGACCTCGCCGCCATGCTCGAGCCGCACCTGGGCCGAGCCCAGCACGTGGCCGGCTGGGTGCAGCGACAGGCGCACGCCGCGGTGGTCGATGGCCTCCCCGTACGCCAGCGTCTGCAGCGCGATGTCATTGCCCAGCCGCGCCCGCAGCGTGCCGGCGCTGTCGCGGTGCGCCAGGTAGGCGCCGCAGCCGCGGCGCGCATGGTCGGCATGAGCGTGCGTGACCACGCAGCGCGCCACCGGCCGCCAGGCGTCGATGTAGAAGTCGCCCGGCGGGCAGTACAGGCCTTCGGGGGTGGAGACGATGAGATCGCTGGGCATGCCGGGCAAAGAGCGTCAAGAGGGGCGCAGTTACGGATGCACCGCCGCCGCCTCACGGGCGGTGCATTCTGGTTCGCTCGATGCTACGCAGCGCCTGCGCCGCGCGTGTCGGCCCAGCGGCCCAGGGCGCGTCAGACGTGGCGCAGCGCTCGGCCTCGCAGCGAAGCGCCACGGCGAGGAAGTGGCGAAATTTTATGGAAAATTGGGCTCCAGCGCTTATCCATAAAGCGCTTGCAGCTATCAATACGGTAGTGATGGCGGGGCCCCGCGTTTCCGTCGCCTGCGCCTGCCCCTGGCTGCGGCCTCCGCCCTTGGGCGACACATTCGGCAAGCGCCGTCCTACAGGCCACGCCGGCCGGCGTTTCTACGATCGCGTCTCTCCCTTCTTTCTCCATCACGCAGACCGTCTTTGCCGCCATGATCGCCATCGTCGTTCCGGCCCACAACGAATCGCAGCGCATTGGCCGCTGCCTTTCTTCGCTGCAGCAGGCCGCCCGGTGCCCGCGGCTTGGCGCGGAGCCGGTGCGCATCTTTGTCGTCGCCGATGCCTGCACCGACGCCACGGCACGCATCGCCGAGCAGCAGGGGGCCGAGGTTCTGCCCTGCCAGGCGCGCAGCGTCGGCGTCGCGCGGGCGCTGGGCGCCAATGCGGCGCTCGCTGCCGGCGCGCGCTGGCTGGCCTTCACCGACGCCGACAGCGTGGTGGCCGAGGACTGGATCGCGCAGCAGCTGGCCCAGGGATGCGACGCCGTGTGCGGCACGGTGCAGGTGGACAACTGGCGCGCCTGGGGCCGGCTGCGCAGCGCCATGCGCGCGCATTTCGCCAAGACCTATGTCGACGCCGACGGCCACCGCCACATCCACGGCGCCAACCTCGGTGTCAGCGCAGTGGCCTACCGTCGGGCCGGGGGTTTCGCTGCGCTCGCCAGCAGCGAAGACGTGGCCCTGGTGCAGGCGCTGCAAGACAGCGGTGCCCGCATTGCCTGGAGCGCCGCGCCCCGGGTGCGCACCAGCGCGCGCAAGCGCTACCGCGCTCCCGGGGGCTTTGGCGCCACGCTGGCGCAAGTGGCCCGGCAGAGCGCGCCGCTCGGCCCCGTGGCGGCGCAGCCATGACGGTGGCCGCGCTTGCCGACCCCGCCGCAGCGCTTGCGCAGGTGCTGCAGGACTGCGCGGGCGCGCCGCCCGTGGAATGCTGGCGCCGCCTGGCCCAGGCCGCTGGGAGCCAGGCCCCGCTCAGCGCCTGGCCGCAGCCCGGCGGCGGCGCCACGCTGGCGCGCTGGCGCGCACTGGTGGCCGTGGCGCGGCACGACCTTTCACTCGCCAAACTGGTCGAAGGCCATACCGACGCACTGGCCATCCTGCGCGAGCTGGGCTGCGCGGACGTGGCCGAAGAAGGCACGCTGTGGAGCACCTGGGCGGCCGAGAGCCCGGGCAGCCGCGTGCTCGCCGAGCCCGTGGAGGGCTCGGGCGGGCGCGCAGTGCGCCTCTCGGGCACCAAGGCCTGGTGCTCGGGCGCCGAAGCCGCAAGCCATGCGCTGCTCACGGCCTGGCTGCCAGATGGCACGGGCCCGCAGCTGGTGGCGGTGGCGCTGGCCCAGCCAGGGGTCGGCATTTCCACGCAGGCCTGGCGCGCCGTGGGCATGGCCGACAGCGCCAGCGCCGACGTTCGCTTTGACGCCGTTCCCGCCACGCCCATCGGCGCACCCGGCGAGTACCTGGCGCGCCCGGGCTTCTGGCAGGGCGGCGCCGGCATCGCAGCCTGTTGGCTGGGCGGTGCGCAGGCGTTGGGGCACAGCCTGCACGAGGCCCTGGCGCAGATGCCGGCGGCCGGGCGCACGCCGTTTCGCCTGGCAGCCCTGGGGCGCGTGGACGTGGCCTTGTCGGGCACGGCGGCGCTGCTGCGCGAGGCCGCGCAGTGGATCGACGCCCACCCGCTGGAGGACGCCAGCCTGGTCGCGCTGCGCGTGCGCCAGTCGGCCGAATCGACCGCCCGCCGCGTGCTCGACGACGTGGGCCGCGCCCTGGGCGCCACGCCGTTTTGCCGGGACGCGCGCTTTGCCCGCACGGCGGCCGACCTGCCGGTGTTCATCCGCCAAAGCCATGCCGAGCGCGACGACGCCGCCATGGGCGAGCGCCTGCTGGCCGGCCCGCCCCGGGCCTGGGGCTTGTGACATGCACGTCGCCGCGGTACACGCAGCGCCGGCGCGCGAACACGCCGCGTCGCGCCACATTGGCCCGCCGGCGCTCGCGCCGGACTTCTGGCCCGCATGGCTTGCTGCGCAGGGCCACCGGCTGCAGGGCGGCGGCGCGGACGCCCTGGCGCCTGCCACGCGCCTGGTGGTCGTTGCGCCGCACCCCGACGACGAGCTGCTGATGGCCGCCGGCCTGGTGCAGCAGCACCTGCAGCGCGGCGGCGCACTGTGCATCGTCAGCGTCACCGACGGCGAAGCCTGCTTTGGCGAAGCCCTGGGCGGGGTCAAGGACGACGCCAAGCGCGAACTGGCCGCGCAGCGCCGCGCCGAGCACGCCGCAGGCCTGCAGGCGCTGGGCGCGGGCACCGCGCCAGTGCACCGCCTGGGCCTGGCCGATGGCCGCGTGGCGGCTGAGCAGCAGCGGCTGGAGCGGCGCCTGCGCGCCCTGCTGCAGCCTGGCGACACCGTGGTGAGCACCTGGCGGCTGGACGGCCACCCCGACCACGACGCCACCGGCCGCGCAGCCGCCGCCGCCTGTGCCCGCCAGGGCGCGCGACTGCTCGAAGCGCCGGTGTGGATGTGGCATTGGGCGCGCCCCGCGCACCCCGCCATCGCGTGGCAGCGGCTGCGGTGCCTGGGCCTGCAGCCAGGCGAATGCCAGCGCAAATGGCGGGCGCTGCAATGCCACGCCTCGCAACTGGCGCCCCGGCCTGGCGCACAGGCGGTGGTCGACGACAGCCTGCAGCAGCGCGCCCGCTGGCCTTTCGAATGTTTTTTTGTGGCATGAACGGCGCCCGTACTTCCCCCCACGAGCGCGCGCATTTCGACGCGCTCTACGCCTCCAGCGACGACCCCTGGCACTTGCGGGCCAGCTGGTACGAGCAGCGCAAGCGAGGCCTGCTTCTGGCCAGCCTGCCCGAGTCCCGCTATGCCTGGGCCTACGAGCCGGCCTGCGCGGGCGGGGAGCTGACGCGCTCGCTCGCGCGGCGCTGCAAACGGCTGCTGGCCAGCGATGGCAGCGAGGCCGCGGTCGCGCTGGCGCGCCGCCGCCTGGCCGACATGGGCCAGGTGCAGGTGCGCCAGGCCTGGCTGCCCGACGAGTGGCCGGAGGGCCGTTTCGACCTGATCGTGCTCAGCGAATTCCTGTATTACCTCCGCCCGCAGGCCATCGCGCAGGTCGCGCAGCAGGCGCGCGCCGCCTTGTTGCCGGGGGGCACCGTGGTCGCTTGCCACTGGCGCGCGCCAATCGCCGGTTGCGCCCTGGGAGGCGACGCGGTGCACCGGCAGTTGCGCGCCGACCTGGCCCTGCCGCAGGCGCTGTCCTGCGTGGATGCGGACTTTTGCCTCGACCTGTGGCAGGACCAGCTCCAGAGCGTTGCGCAGCGCGACGGGCGCCGCTGATCTGCGCGCCGCTTGAGGCCGCAGCCGGTGCGTCTATCGGTCGGTCTTGGGCGGCGGTGGCGCCGGCGCGGCCACAGGGGCCGGCGGGTGCTCTGCAGCCCAGGCCTGCGTCCAGCCGGGAAACGCCTCCGCCGGCATGGGCCTGGCAATGCCGTAGCCTTGCGCCAGCTCGCAGCCGAGCGAGAGCAGCACCTTCCCATGCGCCATGGTTTCCACGCCTTCGGCGATGACTTCGCGCCGGAACGCCTTGGCCAGGCCGATGACGCCTTGCACGATGGCCAGGTCGTCGGCGTCGCTCAGGATGTCGCGCACGAAGCTCTGGTCGATCTTGATCACTTCGGCCGGCAGGCGGCGCATGTAGGTCAGCGAGGAAAAGCCGGTGCCAAAGTCGTCCAGCGCAAAGCGCACGCCCAGCGCCTGGCAGCGCCGCATCAGCTCGGAGACCTGGGTCATGTCTTCGAGTGCGCTGCTTTCCAGGATTTCCAGCTCCAGACAGTCGGGCGCCACGTCCGTCTGGGCGGCCAGCAGGGCTTGCAGGCGCTGCGCAAATCCCGGATCGAGCAGATGGCGCGCTCCGACGTTGACGCTGACGTTGATCTGCAGGCCGGCCGCATGCCAGTGCGACATCTGTCGCAAGGCGCTGGCAATGACCCATTCGCCGATGACGGTGCTGAGCACGTGGTTCTCGATGACGGGCAGGAACTGCCCTGGCGGGACCAGGCCGCGCTCGGGGTGCTGCCAGCGGATCAGGGCCTCCGCGCCCACGACCTCGCCGGTCCTGAGGTTGACCTTGGGCTGGTAGTGCAGCACGAACTGGTCCTGCTCGTGCGCTGCGCGGATGTCCGCCAGGTTCTGGCGCTGGCTGGCCTGGGCTGCGTCGTGGGCCACGTCGAACATGGCCATGCGGTTCTTGCCCGCCTGCTTGGCCTGGTACATCGCATGGTCGGCGTGGCGCAGCAACTGCTCGGCGTCGGCATAGTCGCGCGGATACAGCGTGACGCCAATGCTGGCCGAGACCTGCAGCGTCTGCCGGCCCAATGCCACGGGTTTGGCCGCCGCGCTCAACAGGCGCTCGAGAATCGGCTGGTGGTCCTCGCTGCCTTCGAGGTCGACCAGCACGGCGACGAACTCGTCGCCGCCAATGCGCGCCAGCGTATCGCCCTCGCGCAAGGCCTCGCCCATGCGGCGCGAGAGCGCGATCAGCAACTGGTCGCCCACCGCATGGCCGTGCTGGTCGTTGACCGCCTTGAAGCCATCGAGGTCCAGAAACGCGACGGCAAGCGAGGACGAGCGCCGCTGGCAGTGCACCATGAACTGGCGCAGGCGGTCGAACAGCCGCACACGGTTGGGCAGCCCGGTGAGCACGTCGTAGTGCGCAATGCTCTCGAGCTGGCGCTCGGTGTCGCGCTCGGACGTCACGTCGGTGAACACGGCCACGTAGTGCTGCAGCACGCCCTGGGCGTTGCGCACCGCGCTGATGGTGATCACTTCGAGGAACAGCGAGCCATCCTTGCGCCGGTTCCAGATCTCGCCCGACCAGTGGCCGCGGGTGGAAATCGCTTTCCACATGGCCGCATAGAACTCGGGCGATTGCCGGCCCGACTGCAGGATGCGCGGGTTGCGCCCGATGATTTCCTCGCGCGAGTAACCGGTGATGCGCGTGAAGGCTTCGTTGACGTCGATGATTTTCCCGGCCGGGTCGGTGATGCTGATGCCTTCGCGTGCATGCGTGAACACGCTGGCCGCCACCTGCAGGTTGTCCTGTCTGCGCTGGGTGTCCGGGCATTCCTGGTAGCTGCCCACCAGGCCGCGCGCCAGACCCTGGGGCGAGCGCCCCTGCACCGTGGCCCGGAAGACGCAGCACAGCCACTGGCCGTCGCGGCGGCGCAGACGGTAGTCGATCCGGTAGTCGTCGCGCTCACCGCGCAGGCATTGCTGCCAGTGCTCCTTCTGGCGCGCGGCGTCGTCGGGGTGCACCAGCGCTTCCCAGGCCGGACGCGACAGGCGCAGCGGCTCGGTCGGCTCGGCGCCAAGCAACTCCAGCAGGTAGGCGTCAAAGGAGACTTCGCCGCGCTCGAAATCCACGGCCCATGCGCCCATGCCGGCCAGGCGCAGCACAGAGCCCAGCTGCGAGGCCAGTGCGGCAGTGGCGGGAGACTCCCGTGGCGGCGTGACGGACATCAAGAATGGGCGGAGTTAAGGCATGGTCCCATGCCGGCCCGCCAGTGTAAAGCGGGGCCCGCAAACTTTCTCATGATGTTGCACCTCAGCCCACACAGCGGGCCAGCAGCGCCAGGCTGCGTTCGCGCGCGGTCTGCGCCGCGGCCTCGTCGTAGGATGCCCGCTGGTCGCAGTTGAAGCCATGGCCGGCGTCGTACAGTTGGACCTGCACCTCGGGGTGGGCGCGGGCAAATGCCTGCACGCTGGGCTGGGAGATGTGGGCGTCGTGCGCGCCGAAATGCGCCAGCACCGGGCAGCGCGGGGTGCGAGCGACCTCCTGCGCGCTGGTCATGCCACCGCCGTAGTAGCAGACCACGGCGGCCAGTCCCTGCAGTTCGCAGGCGGCGCGCCAGGCCAGCAGCCCGCCCCAGCAAAAACCGACCAGGCCCACCTTGCCGCCGCACAGCGCCGCGGCGTGGTCGATGGCGGCCTGGATGTCGCCCAGAACCCATGCCTCGGGCAGGCGTTCGACGGCCGCCTTGAGCTTGCGCCCCTGGGCCACGTCCTCGTCGCCGTAGCCCAGCGCAACGCCGGCCTGCACCCGGGCAAAGGTGTCGGGCGCCACCGCGGCATAACCGCGCGCGGCAAACCGCGCGGTGACGGCGCGAATGTGGGCGTTGACGCCGAAGATCTCGGGCAGCACCACCATGCCGCCGCGCGGCGCGCCCTCGGGGCGCACGCACCAGGCGGGGCAGACAAAGCCGTCGGCAGATTGGAGAAGGGCGCAAGACTCGGTCATTCATGGTCTCCAGAAAAGTGAGGAACAGGCTGATGCGTGGAACAGGGCTCAAGGCCGGGCAGGCAGCCCATACCGACCCGCCTCGTTGTCCCAGGCAATCTTGCGCGCCACATTGGTGGGCAGGCCACCGAGCCTGCATGAGGCCTTCGTAGTCCTCCCAGCGCGGGTTCCCCCAGGTGTCCGAGCCGGCCAAAAAACGCTTGGGGTATTTGAGCAACAGCGCCCGCCACTCGGGGCACAGCTGCTTGTCACTGCCTACCGGCCCAGGGCGGAACGAGCGTTCGCAGACCAGGCCGGGATCGCCCGCCAACAGCGCATCCACGCGCTCCACCTGCGCCCCGCCAATGCCGGTGTGGGCCCAGATCATGTGCACCTGCTGGCCCCTGGACGGCGTGTGGGCCATGAGTGGGTCAATGGCGGCATCGTCCACATGGGCCAGCACCACCAGCTTGCGCTGCCCGGCCAGCGCCATCAGTTTTTCAGCGACGGTGCCCCCGGCGTTGGCGCAGTCGTACAGGTGGAACTCGCCTATGCCCCGGTACGGACCCGACGCCGTTCCACGCGCCTGCTCGGCCAGCACCATGTCGTAAATGCTCTCGTCGCGGAACCAGTTCGAGTAGTCCGCCCGGTTGCGGTACAGCTGCACCAACGGCACGACGGCAATGCCCGCATCGCGCATCTGCGGCGAGGCTGCCAGCGCCAACGACCCTGTGTTGGGCCGTGAATTGGCCACGATGGCATGCACCCCTGAGGCCTGCATGCGCGCCAGCACATCCGACGGTGGGTGCGGGCCGTCCGTGCCGCCCCAGGCCTTGACGTTGTAGTGCAGGTGGGCGTCGAACAGCGGGCCGGCGTCGCCCGCCCGCACCTGGGCGCTTGCAAGAGCTACTAAAAAAATAGCTATAAACGCTTGATGCACCTGCGGTAAAGGCCGAAATAGCTTTAAAAAATCGGCAGAAAATGTCATGGCAGTGTGCCGGCCAGGCCGGGCCGGGTGCGGGTTGCGGAAGCCGGGGGGCGTTGCCAACGTGCTGCGCCTTGCACCGCACGGCCCAGCCATGCACAGAGCCTGTTCCAATGCGCAATTCTTGCAGGAGACACGATTCCATGAAGAGCAGGGCACAAGACAACGACGCCCACCGGGGCATAGGCGCCGCCGCGGTTGGACAAAGTTGCACCGGCCATGCGCTGGCTGCTGCCGGACGCGTCACACTACGCCACCCTGCCATTGCTTGAAGTCTCCGGAGCCCGTTGATGGACCTCAAACCCCTCGTCACCCTGCTGGCCATCGTCAATCCGCTGGCCATCGTCCCGTTTTTCATTCACTACACGCAGGGGTTTTCCGAGGCCCAGCGCAAACGCACCATCCGCACGGCGGCGTTCAGCGCGTTTTGCGTGATTGCCGCCTGCGCGCTGCTGGGTTTGCAGATTCTGGAGTTCTTCAACATCTCGCTGCCAAGCTTTCAGGTGGGTGGCGGTTTGCTGCTGCTCATCAGCGCGATGAACATGCTCAACGCCCAGCCGGCCGAGGCCAAGCCGGCCACCAACGAGCTGGAAGAAGGGGCAGAGAAAGCCGCCGCTGGCGACAGCATTGCCGTGGTGCCGCTCACCATCCCGCTGCTGACCGGCCCGGCCTCGATGTCCACCGTGGTGATTTACGCCAACGACGCGCAAACCTTCTTGCAGCACGGTGCGCTGGTCGGCTACGGCCTGGTGATCGCGCTGGCCACCTGGATTTGCTTTTCGCTGGCCGACCCGATTGCGCGCGTGCTTGGCAAGACCGGCATCAACGTGATGACGCGGCTGATGGGCCTGATTCTGGCGGCGCTGGCCGTCGAAGTGATGGCGGGCGGCCTGACAAAGATTTTCCCCGTGCTCGTAGGCAGCTGACACCGCCATCGCGTGGCGGCGCAGATCCTGTTGCACGAGGACGACCCGGCCATTGCACGGAACGTCGGCCAAGGACCGCGGCTCAGAGCTCGCCGGCCAGCGCCACGTACTCGTGCACCGGCACTTCTTCGGCACGGCGCTGCACGTCAAAACTGCCGCCATAGCCGCGCGCCTGCAGCCAGCGCCCCAGCGTGTGCCGCAACAGCTTGCGGCGCTGGCTGAACGCCACTTGCACGAGTTCTTCCAGCAAGGGCAGTGCGATGGCTGCAGCGTCGGGGCGCGGCAGCATGCGCACCACGGCGCTGTCCACGCGCGGCGGCGGCTCGAAGCTCTCGGGCGGAACGAACAGCACGTTCTGCATGGCGTAGCGCCACTGCAGCGCCACCGACAGGCGGCCGTAGGCAGCCGTTGCGGGGGCGGCCACCATGCGGTCGACCACTTCCTTCTGCAGCATGAAGTGCTGGTCGGCAATCACGTCCACCTGCGCCAGCAGACGGAACAGGATGGGTGTCGAGATGTTGTAGGGCAGGTTGCCCACCACTCTCAATTTCGCAGCAGCGAGCTCCTGTGCAATCTGCGCAAAGTCCACTTTCAGCACGTCCGATTCGATGACCTGGAGGTGCTCGTGCTGGCGCAGCCGCGCGGCCAGGTCCCGGTCCAGCTCGATGACGGTGAGGCGCCCGACGCGCTCGACCAGCGGTTGGGTCAGCGCGGCGAGCCCCGGGCCGATCTCGACCATGGCCTCGCCTGGCTGCGGCGCAATCGCCGCCACGATGGCATCGATGATCGCGCCGTCGGCCAGGAAATGCTGGCCAAAGCGCTTGCGGGCAATGTGCTTCACGCCGGGTCGCGGTACTCGACGTAGGCTCGGCCGCGCAGTTCGCGCACCCAGTTCGCGTAGGCTTCGTCGGCCTTCTTCTGGCGCAAGGCCTCGCGCGCCACTTCGCGCTGTTCCCGGGGAGTGAGCTTTACCTGGCGGCGCTCGAGCAACTGGATCAGGTGCACACCAAAGCGCGAGACCACGGGCGGGCTGATCTCGCCGGGCTGCAGTGCCTCCAGCGCCGCCTCGAACTCCGGCACATAGCGCCCGGGCGTGGACCAGCCCAGATCGCCGCCTTGCGCCGCGCTCCCATCCTGAGAATGCTCGCGCGCGAGCGATTCGAAGCTTGCCAGGCCGGCCGCGATGCGCTGCCGGTATTCGGCCAGTTGCGCGGCTGCCGCCGCTTCGCTCAGCTGCGCCCCAGTGCGCAGCAGAATGTGGCGGGCGTGGCTTTGGATCACCGTGGCCGCCGCAGCGTCGCCGCGGCTTTTCTCCAGCAGCTTGAGCACGTGGAAACCCGCGCCCGAGCGCAGCGGGCCGGCCACGCCGCCGACTGCCAGCGCGCCCGTGGCGTTGACGAACAGCTCGGGGTAGCGCTCGGCCGGCCGCAGCCCCATCTGGCCGCCCTGGGAGGCCTCAGGGGCGTCGGAGAATTCCTTGGCCAGCGCCGCGAAGTCGGCGCCCTGGCGCGCGCGCTCGGCGATGGTGCGGGCGCGCTGCTCGCGCTCGGACAGCACCGCTGCACTGGCGTCCTCGGGCACGGCAATGAGAATGTGCCCCAGGTTGAGTTCCAGCGCCGCCGCGCCATTTTGGGGCTGCTGGTCGCGCAGGTACTGGTCCACCTCGAATTCGCTGACCTTGCCCGCACGGCCCTCGCGCTCGCGCAGGCGCTGCAGCAGCAACTGCGCGCGCAATTCCTTGCGGAACTGCTCGGGCGAGATGCCGTCCGCGCGAAGCTGGCGGTACATCGCTTCCTTGGACAGGTCGTTTTGCCTGGCCACGCTGGCCTCGGCCTGTTCCACGGCCAGGTCGGCCACGCTGATGCCGGCTTCGCGCGCGGCCTGCAGTTGCACCTTCTCGACGATCAAGGCCTCCAGCACGTCGCGCGCCAGGGCGTCGCCCGCAGGCAGGGGGCGGTTCTGGGCGGCCAACTGCTTGCTGATGCGCGCGACCCTCGCCGCGAGTTCGTTGCGCGTGATCGGCTCGGAATTGACCACGGCGACGATGAAGTCCGCCGCGCGCGGCTCTGCCGTGGTGCTGCGCGCCGGCGCCGGCGCGAGCGTGGGCGCCTGCTGCGCGCCGGGGATGCGAACCCCTTGCGCCGCAGCGGGCACGGCCAGTGCGCCTGCAAGGCAAGCCAGGCCGAAGGCGAAAACACGTGGATGCATGGACAAGGCCTTAGTCGTAATTGCTGAAGCGGCTGGGAGCGGGCACGGGCTCACCCAGCGTGCGGTAACCCGGAATATTCTGGCGCAGGCTCGACAGCGGGTTCGAGCCCAGGCTCAGCCGCGAAAAGCCGACGAACTCGATCTGGAACAGCAAGCGGGTGTTCGAGGTGACCAGGCTGTTTTGCAGGCGTTCGAGCACTACACGGCCGATCCAGCAGCAACTGTCGTATTCCAATCCCACCACGGTGTCCACGAGCTTGCGGTCGCGCAGGCTGTAGTTGAGCCGGCCAACACCATACCAGCGCCCCTCGCGCGCGGCCTTCGGGGCGGCGCTGGCGCCCTCGGACAGGGGGCTGGCGTCACCGCCCCACAGGTCCGACAGCGGCCACTGCCAGCCAATGTCGATCTGCTCGCTGGTGTTGCGCTGGAAGCGGTACGCGGCGCTCACCACGTGAAACGGCGCCGGTTGGTAGCGCGCGCCAATGGTCGAGCGCACCGAGCGGCGCGTCTTGGGATTGAACTGCAGCGTGGAATTGAAGCCCCATTGCGGCGTCCAGTTCACGGCGGCGCCGACCATCACGTCCGACAGCCGCTCCTGCACCACCGGTTCGCCCGGCAGCGTCACGTCCTGGTCGGAAAAGCGCAGCCGCTGCGCCAGGCCAAAGCGCACGGCCTCGGCGCCCGTGTCGGGGTCGAGCAGGCGCGTCGTCACGCCCAAAGTCAGCAGGTTGTTGTCGGCAATGCGGTCCTGGCCGCCGTAGGCGTTCTCGGTGAACAGGGTCGCAAAGTTGAAATCGATGGCCGCGGTGTCGTACGCCGGCAGAAGGTGCTGGTCGCGGTAGGGCGTGTAGGTATAGAAGGCGCGCGGCTCCAGCGTCTGAACGAAGGCGCGGCCAAAGAAGCGTGCGTCGCGCTCGAACACCAGGCCGCTGTCCAGGCTGAAGGTGGGCAGCGCCCGGCTGGCCGAGCGTGCGCCGCTGGCGATCGGGCTATCGAACTGGTAGTGGCTGGCGTGCATCTGCAGGCGCGGGGTCAGAAACCCGGCGGGCCACACGAAGGGCCGGCTTATCTGCGCCAGCGCGTAGCTGCGCTGGCCGTTGGGTTGCAGCGTCAGGCTGCGATCGCTGCGAAAGTGCGTGGTATCGAGTTCGACGCTCGCGTCCAGTCCCAGGCCGAGGTGGCCGGGGGCATAACGCCATTGCAGTTGTGGCAGGCGGTCGTAAGGCGGGACGATGGGCGCAAGCGGGTCCTGCAGCGTCTGCCAGCGCAGCGTGCGCAGCATCAGCTGCTGGTCGCCGCTGCCCCAGGTGAACAACGCATCGGCCGGCAGCAGACGCTGCGTGTCACCCTGCGTGCCGCGCCCCAGGTCGCGCCAGTAGTTGTCGTCGCTGACGCGGCGGACATTGAGGTTCACACCGATGCCGCCCGCCGGCGTGCCCACCGTGGCGCTGTGCTCCAGTGCGTAGCTCCAGCGGTTTCGGTTGCGCAGGCGGTCGGACGGCAGCATGTCGCCCAGCAGGCGGCCGCGGTAGGTGGGTTCAAGGTAGCGGAACTCGCCCCCCACGCGCACGCCGCGCTTGGTGATCAGCGCCGCGTCCAGCGTGGCGTCGCGGTTGGGCGCAATATTCCAGTAGTAGGGCTGGGAATACTCGAAACCGTTGACGCTGTCGATCCCGAGCGTGGGCGGCAACAGGCCCGACTTGCGCTTGTCCGACAGCGGAAAGCTGATGTAGGGCACCGGCAGAATCGGTACGCCCTTGAATTCGAGCACCGCGCCGCGCGCGACGCCCACATCCTGCACCTGGTCGAGCTCCAGGCGCTCGGCCCGAAGAATCCAGTCGGGCTGCCAGGCAGCGAAATCCTCGCGCGTGCAGGTGGTGTAGGTGGCGTCGTGCACCACCGCGCGGTCCCGGTCCAGAAAATCCACCCGCGTGGCCACACCGTGCGCGCCGTTGGCCAGGAACCGATAGCGCGCATCGCTGAAGAAGCCCTCGAAGGCGTCCACGTGCAACTGCAGTTCGCTGCCTTCGTAGACGTTGCCGGCCCGGTTGATGCGCACCTTGCCGCTCGCAGTGGCCAGGTCGTCGGGCACCGTGTACTCCATGCGGTCGGCGTGAATGACGGTATCGCCCCGGCGCAACTGCGCATCGCCTTCGACGACCGTGCGCTCGTCGGTCTGGCCCCACATGCGCTCGCCCGAGACAAACACCGGCAACTGCGAGCGCGCTGCATCGGGAATCTTCTCGCTCAGCTGCGTGCTGCTGCGCAGCAGCGGTGCCGCTGCGGCAGGGACGGCCTGCTCTTGCCCCATGCCCGCCAGGGGCATTGCGCACCCGACCAGCGCCACCACGCGCGCCCACGCCGCGGTGGCGCGAAGCGATGCGCTGGGCAGGTGGAGAGGGCGGAAAATGGGCGGCTGGTACGGCAAGAGGACTTGTTCCAGGGAGCGCGGCCACGCGGCGCACACCGCACCGCCGGCCACCCGCGCCGGATGGGCCGGGTTTGTAGAATCCGATTATCCATGAGCCACCCCTTGAACCGACCCGGCGCCGTCACCTGGGCCGACCCCGAGCGCCAGGCGCGATGCATGCAGTGGCTCGCCCGCCTGGCGCCGGTCCACGGCCTGCGGCCCGAGACCCTGCGCCTGGCGTCGGCCGACGCGAGCTTTCGCCGCTACCTGCGCGTGGATGGCCAGCACAGCTTCATCGTGATGGACGCGCCGCCCGACAAGGAGGACTGCGCCCCCTTCGTGCAAGTGCAGGGCCTCATGCAGCAGGCCGGCCTGAACGTGCCGCAGGTGTTTGACTGGGACCGCGCGCACGGCTTCCTGCTGCTCTCGGACCTCGGCCAGCACACCGTCATCGAGCGGCTCGATCCCGCCGATCCCCAAGCGGCAGCCGCCTGGTACCGCCAGGCCGCCGACACGCTGCTGCAGTGGCAACTGGCCTCGCGCCCCGGTGTGCTGCCGCCCTACAGCGACGCCTTGCTGCGTCGCGAACTGGCGCTGTTCCCCGATTGGTACGTGGCGCAGCACCGCCAGGTGGTGCTGAGCGCGGCGCAGCAGCAAGTGCTGGCCCAGGCCTTTGACCGCATCGTGGCCGAGAACCTTTCGGCGCCCAGCGTGTTCGTGCACCGCGACTTCATGATGCGGAATCTGATGGCCCCCACGCTCCCCGCTGCGCGTGGTTCGCTGCCCCCCGAGGGGGCGCAATCCGCCTTGGGGCGGCCCGGCGGCGGATTGATGGCCCCCCAGTACCCCGGCGGCCCGCTCGGCGTGCTCGATTTTCAGGATGCGGTGTTCGGCCCCATCACCTACGACATTGCCAGCCTGCTGCGCGACGCCTTCATCAGCTGGGACGAAGAGTTCGTGCTCGACATCACCGTGCGCTACTGGGAGCAGGCGCGCAAGGCGGGGCTGCTGGGCAGCGCGAGTGCCAGCGGCTGGGGCGACGACTTTGGCGCCTTTTATCGCAGCGTCGAATGGATGGGCCTGCAGCGGCACCTCAAAGTGGCCGGCATCTTTGCCCGCCTGACGTTGCGCGACGGCAAGCCCAGGTACCTGCAGGATGCGCCGCGCTTCATCGCCTACATCCGCGCCACGGCGCGGCGCTACCGGGAGCTGGGGCCTCTGGCCCGGCTGGTGGACCAGATCGAGGGCGACGCGGCGCCGGTCGGTTTCGCTTACGGACGAATGTGAAATTTCAAGAGAAATTGGCTCCTAGCGCTGACTGCATAAGCACAAGCAGCTCCTGTTTTGGAAGCAAATGCCCCGTTTTTACTGCCCAGTAAATCTCGCCACCGGCCTGGAGCTGGAACTGCCTGCGGGCGCTGCCCGGCACGTGCAGGTGCTGCGTTTGCAGCCGGGCGACGCCATCACCCTGTTTCAAGGCGGCTTGGCAGGCACGGGCGAGTTCGAGGCCCGAGTGACCCACATGGGCCGCAGCAGCGTTCGCGTGCAAGTGGGCGCTCACCATGCCATCGAACGCGAAGCGCCGCGCGAAGTGCATCTGCTTGCCGGCATCACCGCCAACGAGCGCATGGACTGGCTGGTGGAAAAGGCCACCGAACTGGGCGCCGCCAGCATCACCCCGCTCTTGGCCGAGCGCAGCGTGCTCAAGCTCAAGGGAGAGCGCGCCGACAAAAAACGCGCGCACTGGCAGGCCATTGCCATCGCCGCCTGCGAGCAGTGCGGGCGCAACCGCGTGCCGGTGGTGGCGGCGGCGGTGGATCTGGCGGGTTGGCTGCAGGCCCATGCGCAGGCAGCGCCGATGCAGCGCCTGCTGCTGTCGCTGCGGGGCGCCAGCGTGCCGATCGGCGCCTTGCAGGGGCAGACCGGCCCCGTGACCTTGCTCTCCGGACCCGAAGGCGGCTTGGGTTCCATGGAAGAGGACGCGGCCCTGGCCCATGGTTTTGAGCGCGTCAGCCTGGGCCGCCGCGTGCTGCGCGCCGAAACCGCAGCCCTTGCGGCGCTGGCGCGCATTGCGGGCGGCTGAGCGGCTCGACCAGGCCGCCCCTGTTTTGTCCTTCCACCGGTTTTGTAACCGTCGCGCTGATGTCGTGAGCATGTCGGGGCTGTACTGGGTGCTAGCTCACGCTACGAACTGGCCAACGCCCCAATTTGAAGCTGTTTGAGGTTTGCTGCGAACCAGTCAGCGGGTCGTTGAGCGCACTGACCAAGTGGCGCAGGCCTTGCGCGGGTTGGCTGCTGGGAAAGCGCATTTTGTCGACTGGCTGATCGAGCGCTCGGCGGCGGCCCGCGAGCAGACCGGGGCGTTCGACCTCCAGGCGTCCCAACATGCGGCAGGACCTTGATCGCCCAAGAGGCTTATTGCGCGTCGCTGCGCTGGAGCCTGCGCGCTACGCCGAAAAAATCTTGCCCGGATTGAGGATGTTCTTCGGGTCCAGCGCCTGCTTGATGGCGCGCATGGCGGCGACTGCGCCGGTGCCGGCTTCGTCGAGCAAGAAGCCCATTTTGTGAACGCCCACGCCGTGCTCGCCGGTGCAGGTGCCGCCCAGCCGCAGGGCGCGCGCCACGAGCTGGTGGTTCAGTTGCTCGGCCCGGGCGCGCTCCGCGCTGCTTGCAGGATCGATCAGGTAGCCCATGTGGAAATTGCCGTCGCCCACGTGCCCGACCATGAAATAGGGGATGCCGCTGGCTTCGGCCTCGTGCACGCTCTCGAGCACGGCCGTGGCGAGCTGCGAAATCGGTACGCAGGCGTCGGTGGTGATGGCGGTGCAGCCCGGGCGGGTCTGCAGGCCCGCGAAGTAGGCCATGTGGCGTGCGCTCCACAGGCGGGTGCGTTCCTCTGGCGTGCTCGCCCATTCGAAGGCCTTGCCGCCATGCTCGGACGCAAGTTCCTGCACCGTCTCGGCCTGCTCCTTCACGCTGGCGGGCGAGCCGTGGAATTCCATCAGCAGCATGGGCTCCTCGCGCAGGCCGAGCCTGGAATGCGCGTTCACGGCGCGCACGGTGTTGGCATCGATCAACTCGCAGCGCGCGATCGGCACGCCAAGCTGGATGATCTCGATGGTGCAGCGCACTGCGTCGCCCACCGAAGGGAAGGAGCACACGGCCGCCGAGAGGGCTTCGGGCAGTGGGTAGAGGCGGATGGTCAGCTCGGTGATGACACCCAGCGTTCCCTCGCTACCCACCATCATGCGGGTAAGGTCGTAGCCGGCGCTGCTCTTCTTGGCGCGCGTGCCGGTGCGGATGGCTTCGCCACTGGCCAGCACCACTTCGAGCGCCAGCACGTTCTCACGCATGGTGCCGTAGCGCACGGCGTTGGTGCCGCTCGCGCGGGTGGCAGCCATGCCGCCGATGCTGGCGTCGGCGCCGGGGTCGATGGGGAAAAACAGGCCCGTGTCCTTGATCGCGTCGTTGAGCTGCTTGCGCGTGATGCCGGGCTGCACGGTGACGGTGAGGTCTTCGGCGTTGACCGAGAGCACTGCGTTCATCCGGTTCACGTCCAGGCTGATGCCGCCCTGCACGGCCAGCAAATGGCCTTCCAGCGACGAGCCTGCGGCGAAGGGGATGACGGGCACGGCGCAGTCGTTGGCCAGGCGCACGGCGTCTTGCACATCGCGCGTGTTTTCGGCAAACACCACGGCCGCCGGCGGCGGCGCCTGCAGCGAGCCTTCGTCCCGGCCGTGCTGCTCGCGCACCGCCTGGGCCGTGCTGCATTGCGCGCCAAAGCGCGCGGCCAGCGCGTCCAGCAGCGCCTGCGGCACGGGGCGCAAGGTGATTTCAGGCAGCAGGTGGGCGGTGGCGGTGGGTGCGTTCATGCGGGACTCCCGGGATCAGGAGCGCATCGTAGCGCGCCCCGCCGGGCCGCGTCAGGGTTTCGCGCCGGCAGAAAACTCCTCGCGCGAGAGCATGCCGTCGTGGTTCGTGTCGAGCTTCTGAAAGCGCGCGCCGATGGCGGGCAGCTTCTGGGCTTCCTTGGCGCTGAGCTGGCCGTCCTTGTTCTTGTCGGCGCCATCGAACGCGGAGCGCGCGGACGCAGGCATGCTGGCTTCAATCTCGGGCCGCGCGTTGGGATCGTTGGCCGCGCCGGTCGCGCCGGCCGCACCCGCCGCGCCGGGTTGGGCGGTGGGGCCAAACGCGGGCGAGGTCGTCATGGGCGGCGGCGTGTTCTTGTTGGCCATGGCCGGCGCCTTGTTCGCCGGGTTGGCGGCGGCCGGTGGGCTGGGGTTGGCCTGCGCGGCGCGCGCGCTCAGCACGGCGCTGCCGCCCAGGGTCAGCGCAGCGAAGAGCAGCACGCTGCGGGTATCGAAATAGTTGTGGGAGCGGGAACGGGTACGCATGGGCTTGCCTTTGCACGAATGGAACAGGAGGGCATTGCAGCAGCTCGCACCGCCAAGGGCCAGCATTTTTGCCTTCGGTTGCCCCAGCACACGTGATGTAACCTTGTCGCAGACGTGCTGCCCGTTCAACGCAAGGTGTTTGCGAAACGGCCCACCCAATTACGGAGAACCCCCCATGGGAAAGCGACTGACCCAAATTGCCACGCGCACCGGCGACGACGGCACCACCGGCCTGGGCGACAACACGCGCGTGCCCAAACACCACCTGCGCGTGCAGGCCATGGGCGACGTGGACGAACTCAACTCGCACATCGGCCTGCTGCTGTGCGAGCCGGTGCCGACCGAGGTGCGCGAACTGCTGATCGACGTGCAGCACCAGCTCTTCAACCTGGGCGGCGAGCTGTCGATCCCCGGCTTTGAACTGCTGAAAGAAGCCGCCGTGCTGCAACTCGACCAGGCGCTGGCCACCCACAACAGCACGCTGCCGCGCCTGCAGGAATTCATCCTCCCCGCTGGCAACCGCGCTGCCGCGCAGGCCCACATCTGCCGCACCGTGGCGCGCCGCGCCGAGCGCGCCGTGGTGGCGCTGGGCGCCCAGGAAGCGGTGCGCGAGGCGCCGCGCCACTACCTGAACCGGCTGTCGGATTTGATGTTCGTGCTCTCGCGGGTTCTCAACCGCATGGACGGTGGGGACGACGTGTACTGGAAGAGCGAGCGGCTGGCACGCAGCGAGGCAGAAAACGCGTGAAAACGCGTGAAAACGCTATACAAAATATAGCTTTAAGCGCTTATTTATAGGGCGCGAGGGCCGTATTTTTACCGAATTTCAGGACAGAAATCCTATTCAGCACCGATTTGCCGCCCTATGCAGCGCGTTGCATGCCTTGCCGGCGTTCCGGCTGGGCTGGTCTGCGGTGGCGGCTGAGGGTTTTCCGGCGCGGCCCTGACCGTCGACCATCACGGTGCAGATGGCGTCGGAATGCGGTGTCTGCCCAAAGCTCATGGCTTTTTGCAACCCAGTGGCGCCATACAGGTAGCAGCTATAGGTCGCCCCGTCGCGGGTGCGGGCGGTGTAGTTGACGCGGCCTCCGGTGTCTTCCGTCCGGTCGGTGATGGTGAACTGCCCTACCGAGCGCCCGATGGCTTGCGAGGTGCGCTGCTCAAGTCCGTTCTGGTCGATGGTGGCGGCGCAGCCAGTCACAAAGACCGAGGCAGTAAGGACGAAGGTGATCAGCTGAGAATGCATGCGAAGCTCCATGGGGTTTCGGGTTTCAGAGGGTTTCATTGGTCAAGAGATTGCGCGGGTGGCGCAGGGAATGGCACAGCTTCGCAGGCGCAGAGCGCCCGGCGAGCGCCGCGAACGCACAGGGCCGGCCGGTCTACGCGGGCTTGCGCGCCACGATGAAGGCGCGAATGTCCTTGCCTTTGGACGCGTGGTGCTCAACCGATTCGATCGCCAGGCCTTGCCGCGCCATGGCCGCCTGCAACTGCGGCGCGGTAAAACACAGCACGTGCGGTGCCTTGCCAATGGCGCGCATGAGCGGCAGGGCAAGCTTGGTGATGAGCGGGTTCATCTCGGCGACGCAAGGCGTCTTGGAAATCAGCAGCCCGCCCGGCCGCAGTGCCTGAACCACTAGGGCCAGCGCATGGTCGAGATCGACCACCAGGTGAAGCAGGTTGAACGCCAGCACGGCGTCGTACGCCGCCGTACCAAATCCAAACTCCGCTGCGCCTGCGCCTGCGGCGGCGTCGGCGTCAGCGACGGCAAAATGCAGATGGGGCATCGGCTCGGCAGCCAGCTTTTCGCGGGCGATGGCGATCATGTTGACCGAGATGTCGGTGGCCAGCAGGCGCCCCGCATACGGCGCCAGGCGCAGCGCAGTGGTGCCGGTGCCGCAGCCGATCTCCAGCACCTCGTGGGTGGGCCCTAGCAGACCTTGCGTGCGCCGCAGCGACGTCTCGTAGCCCGCTATGTCTGCGATCGGGTCAGCAGCGTACTTGTGCGCAATGCGGTTCCAGAAATGCGCCTTCTTGGCGGCCGAAGCGTAAGCGGTCGGCGCTGCCGAAGGGAGGCCTTTTGATAGAGGTGTGGTGGGCGGCATGTGCGGAGGAAACAAAAGAGGCAAGCCAAGAAGAGGCAAGCAACAGCGGCACGATGCTACCCATGCAAACTTCGCAGGGGAATAGCGAAATTTCGCACCGAAGATATACATTGGCGTATGGATAAATTGGATTGGAACCAGCTTCGGGCGTTTCTTGAAACCGCAGAGACGGGCTCCTTGTCTGCGGCGGCGCGCAAGCTTGGCTTGACCCAGCCCACGCTGAGCCGCCAGGTTGCAGCGATCGAGGCGCGCATGGGCGTGACCTTGTTTGAGCGGGTCGGCAAAGCCATGGCTCTCACGCCCACGGGTCTTGACCTGCTGGGCCACGCGCGCGCCATGGGCAGCGCGGCGGAGGCGCTGGGTCTGGCGGCCACCGGCCGTGCGCAGGCGGTGGCCGGGGTGGTGGTGGTGTCGGCCAGCGATGCGGTGGCCGCTTACCTGTTGCCGCCGCTGGTGCGTCAGCTTCGCAAGCAACAGCCAAGCATTGTCATTGAGGTGATTTCGTCCAACACGCTCAGCGACCTGCTGCGGCGCGAGGCCGACATCGCGGTGCGCCATGTCAAGCCGGAGCAACCCGACCTCATAGCGCGTTTCATCCGCGAGGCCGAAGCGAACTTTTACGCGTCCGAGGAATGGGTCGGCGCGCACGGCCATCCGCGCGCTGCCCACGAGGCGGCGGCGCTGCCCTTTGTCGGCACCGACCGGGCAGGCCAATACCTAGGCTATTTGCAGCAACACGGCCTGCCCGTCACCGAGGCCAACTTCAGTTGCTATGCCGACCAATCCACCGCCCACTGGGCCTTGGTTCGCATGGGGCTGGGCATAGGCGCGATGATGAACGAGATCGCCGAGCAGACGCCCGGCATCGTGCGCGTGCTGGGTGACGTGCCACCAGTACTGTTCCCAGTGTGGCTGGTCACCCACCGCGAGCTGCGCACCTCACGGCGGATACAAGTGGTGTTCGAGGCCTTGGCCAAGGGGCTCGCCGCAGGCAGCTAAGGCGAGCGAGTTAACGCGGCGCCAGCATCGCCATCGTGATCCGCGACACGCAGGTCAGCTCACCCGCCTCGTTCACCATTTCA
>JAMLIT010000002.1 GCA_023954035.1 Burkholderiaceae bacterium
GCGCAGCGTGCCCCAGTTGGATTCCACGGTGTCGGCTGCCACACGCAGACCCAGCCGAAGAATGGTGATGGGGTGGCGCATGCGCACCGGCAGCGGGCGCAGGCCCCGCGTGAGCAGCGGAATTGCCACGCCCAGCACCAGGCCGGTCAGCACCTCTGCCCAGCCCAGGCTGCGCCCCAGCACCAGCCACAGCACGAACAGTGCGAACGAGAGCAGCGGAGCGGGAAGCAGTCGCCTCATGGTCGGGCCTTCCCTGCTTCGCCGGGGGTTGCGCCCGCGGCGACACTGGGCACGGGTTCGGCGCCCAGGATGGATTGCACATAGCCGCGAGGCGCGTGCAGGGCGTTGGCGCTCGCCTGCGCATAGTGCAGGGCCGGCCCGGCGGCCGCGGCGAGCAGCACGCAAGCGAGCAGCAATAGGCCAATGGGTACGCCCTCGGCCAGGCCCACCCGCAAGGGCCCGCGCCCTTGCGCGGTCCAGAAATGCGCCATGCCGGCGCGCACCAGCGCCGTAAGCGCCAGGAAGCCGCTGGTCAGCAGCACCAGGGCGAAGGCCCAGCCCGTGAGACCAGGCTGCGAACCGGCCGATGCGGCCAGCCCCAGCGGGCTGAACAGTGCGCTGAGCATGGCGAACTTGCCGACGAATCCGGGCAGGGGCGGCAGGCCCGAGAGCATCAGTGTGCACAGCAAAAAAGACAGGCCCACGAAGGCCGTGGCTGCCGGGATGGGGCGGCCCACCAGCGCCTGTTCCTGGTCGTCCAGGTTGAAGCCGCGCGTGGGTTCCAGCCGCGCGTTGAGAAAGGGCGCCGCCTCCTCGGCGGGCTCGTAGGGGTCCGCGCCATCGACCGGGCTGCGCCAGCGGTCCAGCACATCGCCCAGCAGGAACAGCGCGCTGATGGCCAGCGTCGATGCCGGCAGGTAGTACAGCATGGCGGCGGTCAGCAGGTTCTGCCCGAAGCCCGCAGCGGCCAGCACCGTGCCCGACGAAAGCAGTGCGGCATAGCCCGCCAGGTGACCCAGGCGTTGCGAGCCCATCATGCCAATGGCGCCAAAAGCCATGGTGAGCAGTCCGGCGCCGATCAACCACAGGCTGCCGAATTGCGCCGATGCCCCCGCCTCGCCGCCAAACAGCAGCGTCCACAGCCGCAGAATGGAATACACGCCAAGCTTGGTCATCAGCGCAAACAGCGCGGCCACCGGCGCCGTGGCCGCGCTGTAGGCGGGCACGAGCCAGAAATTGAGCGGCCAGACGGCGGCCTTGATGAGAAAGGCCGTTGCGAGGATGCCCGCCGCTGCGTGCAGCAGGCCGCGGTCGGACGCGCCCAGGGCAGGAACGTGCTGCGCCAGATCGGCCATGTTCAGCGTGCCGGTGATCCCATAGAGCATGGAGACGCCAATGAGGAACAGCGAGGACGCTGCCAGATTGATGGCGACGTAATGCAGCCCCGAGAGCACCCGGGCGCGGCCCGAGCCGTGCAGCAGCAGGCCATAGGAGGCGGCCAGCGTCACCTCGAAAAAGACGAACAGATTGAACAGGTCGGCGGTCAGGAAAGCGCCGGCCAGGCCCATGAGCTGCAGCTGGAACAGCACGTGGAAATGCACGCCCACGCGGTGCCAGCGGGCACAGGCGAACAGCGCTGCGGCCAGCGCCACCAGGCTGGTGAGCACCAGCATCAGTGCGGAGAGCCGGTCGAGCGCCAGCACGATGCCAAACGGCGCCTGCCAATTGCCCGGCAGGTAAACGCCGACGGAATGGGGCGCCCCATCGTGCGCCGCGCGCAGCAGCAGCAAACAGGAGACGGCCAGCAGCGCCGCGCAGGCGCCCACGTTCAAGGCCATTTTGATGCGGTGGCGCTCTTCGCCCAGCAGCATCATGAGCGCCGCCACCAGGAGCGGCAGCAGCACCGGCACCAGCATCAGGTGCTGCATCTGGGCGGCATCGGCGAGGCCGATCATGGCCGCGCTCCGTCATCGTCGGGCTCCATGCCTTCGGGTGGCTCCACACCGTCGACGTGGTCGGTTCCCGAGAGGCCGCGTGAGGCCAGCAGCACAACGAGGAACAGCGCCGTCATGGCAAAACCGATGACGATGGCCGTGAGCACCAGGGCCTGCGGCATGGGATCGGCATAGTGCGCCAGGTCCTGCGGCACGCCGGCGCGCAGCACCGGCTCTTTGCCGGTCGCCAGACCCAGACGCCCCATGCTGAAGATGAACAGATTGACCGCGTAGGCAATGAGCGAGAGCCCCATGATCACCTGAAAGGTGCGCGGACGCAGCAGCAGCCAGACGCCCGAGCCGGTGAGCACACCGATCGACAGAGCCAGGGTGAGTTCCATCAGTGGCCCCCCGCCTGGACTGCTGCGGCTTCTTCCATGCGACGGGCATGCGCGCGGTGGCCGCGAATCGATTGGTGGGCAATGGAGGTCAGGATCAGCAGCGTGGCGCCGACCACCAGGGCGAACACGCCCATGTCGAAGAACATGGCGCTGGCCACATGCACCTCGCCCAGCAGCGGCAGGGTGAGGTGGGCGGTGTGCGTGGTCATGAACGGATAGCCCCAGACCAGCGAACCCAGGCCGGTGGCCAGCGCAGCGAGCAGGCCGGCTGCCATCCAGCGGCGCGGGTACAGCGTGAAGTGGGCCTCCACCCACTGCGTGCCCGAGATCGTGTACTGCAGCACGATGGCGGCGGAAAACACCAGCCCAGCGACAAAGCCACCGCCCGGCGCGTTGTGCCCGCGCAAAAAGAGGTAAACCGCCACCAGCGTGGCAAAGGGCAGCAGCAGGCGCACCAGCACGGCGGGCACGCGCAGGTAGCCCACGGCGGTGTCGGCAGCCAGGCGCGGGTTGATCAGGTCGGTGTCCAGGTCGGCCGGCAGGGCGCGCTGTTGGGGCGGAAGGTCGAGCATTTCGATGGCGGGGCGAAAGCGCCGCAGCAGGGCGTAGACGGTGAGCGCCACCACCCCCACCACCACGATTTCGCCAAAAGTATCGAAGGCGCGGAAATCCACCAGCATCACGTTGACCACGTTGTTGCCGCCGCCGCCCGTGAGCGCGTGTTCCAGGAAAAACGTCGAGGTGCTGCTGGGAAACGGGCGGCTGAGCATGGAAAAGGACAGCAGGGCCATGCCGCAGCCCGCCGCCGTGGCAAGCGCAAAGTCGCGCGTGCGCCGCCGCAGGGCGCGGCGCCGCACCGACGCCTCAAGCGTGTGGCGCAGCGCTTCGTTTCGCTTGGGCAGCCAGCGCAGTCCCAGCAGAATGAGCAGCGTGGTCACGGTTTCCACCGCCAGTTGCGTCAGCGCCAGGTCGGGCGCGGAAAACCAGAGGAAGGTCACGCAAACGATCAGCCCCGTGGCCGAGAGCAGCGTCAGCGCTGCCAGCCGGTGGTATTTGGCCTGCCAGGCGGTGGCCAGCGCGCAGCCCATTCCCAAGGCCCAAAGCAGGGCAAAGGAGGGCTCGAACGGCAGCGCGGCGCGGTTGCCAATGGGCAGGCTGCGGGTCCACAGCGGAAGGGCTGCGGCCACGAGCACAAAGACCACCAGCCACAGCATTTGCCATTGCAGCTTGCGCGTGCCCAGCAGCGTGCGGCCGCGCCGACCCACCTGGGTCAGCGCAGCCAGAAGCGACTCGAACAAGGCCTTGCCGTCGAGCCGCGCCAGGCCCGGCGCGTGCGAGGATGCGTGGTGTCGGCCGCGCGGGCGCAGCAGCCAGAAATACAGGGCGGTGCCGCCCAACAGCGCCACCAGACTCATCAGGAAAGGGGTGTTCAAGCCGTGCCAAACCGCCAGGCTGAATGCGGGCAATTCCCCCCCCACCACCGGGCGCGCCGCTGCGTCGAGAAAATGGCCCACGCTCCACTGCGGCAGTATCCCGACGACCAGGCAGATCAGCACCAGCAGTTCCACGGGAACGCGCATCCAGTGCGGGGGCTCGTGGGGTTCGTGCGGCAGGTCGGTGGCCGGCGGCCCGCCAAAGGTCTCCATGCAAAAGCGCAGCGCATAGGCCACGCTGAACAGGCCTGCCAGCGTGGCGGCCCAGGGCAGCCACTGCTCCACCAGGGGATTGGCCTGCACGAACACGGTTTCTGCAAAAAACATTTCCTTGGACAAGAAACCGTTGAGCAAGGGCACTCCGGCCATAGCTGCAGCGGCAACCGTGGCCAGGGTGGCCGTCACCGGCATGCTGCGCCGCAGGCCCGAGAGCCTGCGCATGTCGCGCGTACCGGTCTCGTGGTCGATGATGCCCGCGGCCATGAACAGCGAGGCCTTGAAAGTCGCGTGGTTCATGATGTGAAAGACCGCCGCGACCGTCGCCAGCGGGCTGTTGAGCCCCAGCAGCAGCGTGATCAGGCCCAGGTGCGAGAGCGTCGAATAGGCCAGCACCCCTTTGAGGTCGTCCTGGAACATGGCGACGTAGGCGCCGAGCAGCAGCGTGATGAGCCCCGCCCCGCCGACGATCCAGAACCAGGGCTCCGTGCCCGAGAGCACCGGCCAGAGCCGCGCCAGCAGAAACACACCGGCCTTGACCATGGTCGCCGAATGCAGATACGCGGATACGGGCGTGGGCGCCGCCATGGCGTGCGGCAGCCAGAAGTGGAAAGGAAACTGCGCGCTCTTGGTCAGTGCGCCCAGCACGATGAGAGCGAGCGCCACCGGATACATGGGATGGGCGCGCACCAGGGCCCCCGCAGCCAGCACGTGGTCCAATTCGTAGCTGCCCACGATGTGGCCGAGCACGATCATCCCGGCAAACAGGCACAGGCCACCGGCGCCCGTCACGGTGAGCGCCATGCGCGCGCCGCGCCGGGCGTCTCTGCGGTGGTACCAGTAGCCGATCAGCAGGAAGGAGAAAAGGCTGGTCAGTTCCCAGAACAGCGCCAGCTGGATCAGGTTGCCCGAAAGCACCACCCCTGCCATCGAGCCCATGAACGCCAGAAAGAAGGCAAAAAATCGCGGCACCGGATCCTGCGGCGACAGGTAGTAGCGCGCGTACAGCACCACGAGCGCCCCAATGCCCAGCACCAGCATGCAGAACATCCAGGCAAAGCCGTCCATGCGCAACACCAGCTTGAGGCCCAGGGCCGGAACCCAGGCGATTTCCTGGCGCAGCACTTCGCCCTCAGCGATCTGCGGGAACAGCAAGGCTGCCTGCACGGTGCACAGGACGGCGATCAAACCCGCCAGCGTCGATTCGCTGTTGCGCGCGTTGGAGGGCAAAAACGCCGCCAGCAAGCTGCCGGCAAAGGGCAGGGCGACGAGCGTCAGAAGCGGTAGCTGCGGCAGATCCATGTTTCTAACGGGAGGGGGCCGAAGCCGCCGAAGCAGCCCCGGCGTAAACCTGCCCGCCCACGGTGTAACCCTGCGCCGAAAAGCGGGCCGCATTGGCCGGACCAATGCCGCGCACCCGTGCGATCAGATCGGCCCAGTCCTTGAAAGGCTGGCGCGCGCGCTCCTGCAGAACGCGCCGCGTGGTGGCCGGACCCATGCCGGCAATCGCGTCCAGCTCGGCCTCGGTCGCGGTGTTGATGTCCACTTGTGCCCAGGCAGCGCCCGAGCAAAGCAGCACGGCGCCCAGCAGCCAGGATGGAATGCGCGTCCTCACAGCTCCTCCACCCGCTGCGCCGGGTAGCTGTCCCAGGCCTGGCAACCTGGGCAATGCCAGAAGTGTTGGCGTGCTTCGAAGCCGCAGGCCGCGCAGCGGTAGCGCATGAGCGGGCGGGCGGCGGCGTCCAGGGCTGCCTGGACCTGGGGGTGGAAGGCCTCGTGCTCCAGCCGCTCGCCGGCGAGCCACTTGGCCGCGGCCACGAGAGAGGGTTCGATCTCCAGATGGCGCAGGTACCACATGCGGCTGTCGTTGGTTCCAGGGAGGGCGGCGTCGGGGGAGGTCTGGCCCAGCGCCACGATGGCGTCAAGCACGTCCAGCGAGGGCGCCTGGGCGTAATGCGCGCTCAGCAGTGCCAGCACCTGGGCCTCTCGCCCGCCGCTGCGGGCGATCTCGGTCAGCAGCGCGGCGGCCAGCGGCAGCGCCGATGGCGCCTTGGCGGCCAGGGCGCGCAGCAGATCGAGCGCGCGCGCCTCATCGCCCGTCTGATGGGCCAGGCGCGCCAGTTCGATGTGGGGACGTGCGGCCTGCGGCGCAGCGCGCAGCGCCTGCTCCAGCAAGGCGATGGCGGCCTCGGTGTGGCCAGCGGCCCGCTCTGCAAAAGCCTGCTCGCACAGATAGTGCGCCTGACGGGCGCTGAAATCTCCTTGTCCGGCGGCGTGCATCTTGCGCGCCACCTCGGCCGCCTGCGCCCAGTCGCGCGAACGCTCGAAGATCGCCAGCCGGGCGAGGCGGGCCTCGCCCTCGAACGCCGTGCCCTCCAGACGCGCCAGGGCGTCCTCCGCTCGGTCCAGCAGGCCGGCCTTGAGGTAGTCCAGCGCCAGCGCGTGCTGGGCGCGGTCGCGGTCGGTGCTGCTCAGGTCGCCGCGCGAGAGCAGGTGCTCGTGCACCCGCACCGCGCGGTCGTACTCGCCGCGGCGGCGAAACAGGTTGCCCAGCGCGAAGTGCAGCTCCGAGGTGTCCGGGTCGTTCTGTACCGCCTCGATGAAGGCGTCGATGGCCTGGTCTTGCTGCTCGTTGAGCAGATAGTTCAGGCCCTTGAAGTAGGCCTTGGGTGCATCGCGGTTCTGCCTGCGCAACTGGCGCAAATCCATGCGCGAGGCCGCCCAGCCGAACATGAAGACCAGCGGCAACCCCAACAACAGCCAGGCGAGATCAAATTCCATGCGGCGGATCGGAGTCGGGCAGGGCGCTGGGCGCGGCGCTCGCTGCGGGGACGGGCTGCTCGGCTTGCACGCGCCGTGCGGCGCTGCGGTGCTTCCACCAGCGCGGCACCATGCCCAGCACACCGGCCACCAGGCCCAAGGCGAAAGCCGTCAGAACAATGAGTACTTGCGGAGCACGCCACTGCGCGCCGAAGAACAAGTGCACGGTGGCGTCCTGCTGGTTGTTCAGCGCAAAGGCGAAAAGCGTAAAGAAAATGGCTGCCTTGAGCAGCCACAGGAAGTATTTCATGGCGTCCCCGGTGGTGGGACGATTCTACGAAGCGCTGGCTGCCCGGCCCAGCCTTTGCCGCATTCTGCAAAACTTTAAGTGTTTTTGTCTGCTAGCGCTTGCTGCATAAGCGTTGACAGCTACAAAATAAATAGCATCAGTCGCTTGAGATGGGCCGGCGCAGTTCCTGTGTCCGCCGATCGACCGCCTCGCGCAGCGCTTTTCCGGGTTTGAAGTGCGGCACCCGCTTGGCCGGTATCGCGACGGCTTCTCCGCTGCGTGGATTGCGCCCCAGGCGCGGGGGACGGTGGCTGACGGAAAAGCTGCCAAAGCCACGCACCTCGATGCGGTGCCCGTGCACCAGCGCCTCGCCCACGGCGTCGAGCAAGGTCTTGACGGCGATCTCCGCGTCGCGGTGCGTCAGCTGGGGAAAACGTTCGGCCAGGGCTTCAACGAGGTCGGATCGGGTCATACAGTCACTGCACAAAAAAATGCCGGGTGGGCGCATTGTGCACTCACCCGGCGTCCTGTGGCCGCGGCCCGGGGGCGCGGCGACAATGGGCGCTGGATTACTTGTCCGAGTTGTCCAGCTTGGCGCGCAGCAGGGCGCCCAGGCTGGTCGTGCCGGCGCTCTCGCGGCTCGACTGCTGGCTCAGGTTCGCCATGGCGCCTTGCTCGTCGATCATGTCCTTTTGCTTGATGGACAGCTGGATGTTGCGGGTCTTGCGGTCCACGTTGACGACCACGGCGGTGACTTCGTCGCCTTCCTTGAGCACGTTGCGGGCGTCTTCCACGCGGTCGCGCGAGATTTCGCTGGCGCGCAGGTAGCCGACGATGTCTTCACCCAGGTCGATCTCGGCGCCACGGGCGTCCACGCTTTTGACCTTGCCGGTCACCGTCTGGCCCTTGTCGTTCACCGTCACGAAGGTGGTGAACGGGTCGCCGTCGAGCTGCTTGATGCCCAAGGAGATGCGCTCGCGCTCCACGTCCACGGCCAGCACGATGGCTTCGACTTCCTGGCCCTTCTTGTAGTTGCGCACGGCGGCTTCGCCGGGTTCGTTCCAGGACAGGTCGGACAGGTGCACCAGGCCGTCGATGCCGGCAGCCAGGCCGACGAACACGCCGAAGTCGGTGATCGACTTGATCGGGCCCTTGACGCGGTCGCCGCGCTTGGTGTTCTGTGCGAACTCTTGCCAGGGGTTGGCCTTGCACTGCTTCATGCCCAGGCTGATGCGGCGCTTGTCTTCGTCGATCTCCAGGACCATGACTTCGACTTCGTCGCCCAGCGTGACCAGCTTGGAAGGATGCATGTTCTTGTTCGTCCAGTCCATTTCGGACACGTGCACCAGGCCTTCGATGCCCGGCTCGAGTTCCACGAACGCTCCGTAGTCGGCGATGTTGGTGATCTTGCCGAACAGACGCGTGCCCTGGGGATAGCGGCGCGAGACACCCATCCACGGGTCGTCGCCCATTTGCTTGAGGCCCAGCGAGACACGGTTCTTTTCGGTGTCGAACTTGAGGATCTTGGCGGTGAGTTCCTGGCCGGCCGTGACCACCTCGGAGGGGTGGCGCACGCGGCGCCAGGCCATGTCGGTGATGTGCAGCAGGCCGTCGATGCCGCCCAGGTCCACGAAGGCGCCGTACTCGGTGATGTTCTTGACCACGCCGTTGACCATGGCGCCTTCCTTGAGGGTGGCCATGAGCTTCTCGCGCTCTTCGCCCATCGAAGCTTCGACGACCGCGCGGCGCGAGAGCACCACGTTGTTGCGCTTGCGGTCGAGCTTGATGACCTTGAACTCCATGGTCTTGTTCTCGTACGGCGTCAGGTCCTTGACCGGGCGGGTGTCGATAAGCGAGCCGGGCAGGAAGGCGCGGATGCCGTTGACCAGCACCGTCAGGCCGCCCTTGACCTTGCCGCTGGTGGTGCCGGTGACGAATTCGCCGGATTCCAGGGCCTTTTCCAGGCTCATCCACGAAGCGAGGCGCTTGGCCGTATCGCGCGAGAGGATGGTGTCGCCGTAACCGTTTTCGATGGAGCCGATGGCCACCGACACAAAGTCGCCCACCTGGACTTCAACTTCGCCCTTGTCGTTCTTGAACTCGTCGAGCGGAACGTAGGCTTCGGACTTGAGGCCGGCGTTGACCACGACAAAGCTGTGCTCGACACGCACGACTTCAGCGGTGATGACTTCACCGGGGCGCATCTCGGTGCGCTGCAAGGATTCTTCGAAAAGGTCGGCAAAAGATTCAGACATGTATTTCCTTGCCACGTGCAGGTTGACTGCAGCCCCATTGCTGCGGTTTGAAAGGCTGCCCGTGGTGGTTGGGGTACGGCGGATGCCGCGGGTTAGGGTGGACACACCCACTGGCCAGTGCGCTGCGGCGCGGGCTGGAGGCCGGTGGAACGAGGTGGGGCTTTGCGGCCCCGGTTTTTCAACCCGGAGCCTTGCGGCGCCGGGTTCAGCCAGGCGCGCCTTGCGGAGCGAAGGGCTGGCGCTGTTGCCACCAGTCCAGCACCTGGGCGACGGCTTGTTCGGCCGTGCGCTCGGAGTTGTCAAGCAGCAACGCGTCCTGCGCGGGCTTCAAGGGGGCAACGCTGCGGTTTATGTCGCGGGCGTCGCGCGCTTCGAGGTCTGCGCGAAGGTCTGCGATTTTAGCGTGGATTCCGCGCGCAAGCAATTGCTGGTGCCGCCGCTCGGCCCGGCGCTCGGCGCTGGCGAACAAATACACCTTCAGCGGCGCCCCCGGGAAAATCACCGTTCCCATGTCGCGCCCGTCGGCCACCAGGCCCGGCAGGGCGCGAAAGGCGAGTTGCACCTCCACCACTGCGGTGCGCACTTGGGGGAGGGCGGAAACCAAGGACGCGTCCATTCCCGCCTGCTCTGTGCGAATCGCCTCGCTCACGTCCATTCCCGCCAGCCAGACGCGGCCGTGTTCAAAGCGCAGCGCCATGGCGCGAGCGAGCGCGGCAATGGCGGTTTCGTGCTCCGCGTCGATGGCCAGGCTGGCCTGCCGCGCCACCAGTCCCGCAACGCGGTAAATGGAGCCCGAGTCGAGCAGGTGGTAGCCCAGCGTCTTGGCCACCTGCGCAGCGACCGTTCCCTTGCCCGACGCGGTCGGCCCGTCGATGCAAATCACGGGGACGCCTGCGGGTCCGGCGTGCACCACGGAAAACAGCGTTTCGAAATAGCCGGGAAAGGTCTTGGCGACGCAGCGCGGGTCTTCAATGCGCACCGGCAGGCCCGCCGGGTTGAAGGCGGCAAGCGAAAAGCACATGGCGACGCGGTGATCGTCGTAGGTGTGGATGCTGGCTGTCGTCCAGTGCTGCGGCGTTGCCGGCGGTGCGATGCGGATGAAGTCCGCGCCTTCCTCCACCGTTGCCCCGAGCTTGCGCAGCTCCGTCGCCATGGCGGCAATGCGGTCGGTTTCCTTCACGCGCCAGCTGGCAATATTGCGCAGCAGCGTCGGGCCGTCGGCGTACAGCGCCATCACGGCGAGCGTCATGGCGGCATCGGGGATGTGGTTGCAGTCGAGGTCGATCGCCTTGAGCGGCCAGGCGCCGCGTTCGACCTCCAGCCAGTTGGGCCCGCCTCTCACCTTGGCGCCCATGGACTGCGCCGCTTCGAGGAAGCGGATGTCACCCTGGATGGAATCCAGCCCTACACCACAGATTTTTATGCCTTTTTGGCAAGACCCCAAGTCCAGCCCTTCAGCGCTTGCTGCTATTGCACCTAAAGCTATGAAATAGCTAGCAGATGAGGCGTCGGCTTCGACATGGATGCTGCCCGGCGACTGGTAGCGGCTGCCTGCCGGGATGCGAAAGCGCTGCCAATGCTCGTTTTCGACTTCAATGCCAAAGCGCTTTAGCAGCGCCAGCGTGATCGCGATGTAGGGCTTGGAGATGAGCTCGCCAACGACCTCGATCACCACGTCCTGCTGCTTTGCCGCCAGCGGCAGCGCCATCAGCAAAGCAGTCAGGAACTGGCTGGAAACATCGCCGCGCACGCGCACCGGCTGGTCCAGCGCCAAGGCCGGCACGCCACAGCCCTGCGCAATGTGCAGCGGCGGGTAGCCCTCGGTGCCCAGGTAGTCGATGCGGCAGCCCAGCTGGCGCAGCGCATCGACCAGGTCGCCAATCGGGCGCTCGCGCATGCGGGCCACGCCATCGAGTGTGAAGTCGCCGCCCAGCAGGGAAAGCGCGGCGGCAAGCGGGCGCATGGCGGTGCCGGCGTTGCCCAGAAAGAGCTGCAGCGGCATGGCCGGGCGGCTGTCGCCAACGCCGGTGATGCTGGTCTGGGCAGCGGTTTGCTCGACCTGACAACCGAGCGCGCGCAGGGCGTCCAGCATGACGCGGGTGTCGTCTGAATCGAGCAGGTCGTGCACCACCGTGGTGCCGGCGCCAAGCGCCGCAAGCAGCAGCACGCGGTTGGAAATGCTCTTGGAGCCGGGCAGTTGAACCGTGCCGCCCGCCGAGGCGAGTGCAGGGATATCGAGAAAAGCGGTGCTGTACATCGGTTTTGTATATCGATTGCGCTATAGGCCCAGGCAACTGGCGCGGCCCAGACCAGCAGATGCCGCGCAAGGGCTGCGCCGCCGCGCTGGCGTCGTCCCCCTTTGGGGGAAGGCGCGGTAGGCGGCTCAGGGGGATTTTTTACGCTGTGCACCCATCCGCCAATGCGCCCGGGTTTCGCTTGCCAGCGTCAGCATGTCCTCCAGCGCCTGCGCATCCTCACTGCGGATGGTGGCCTCCAGCTTGTGCAGCGCCTGTTGAAACAGCTTGGACTGCGCCAGCAGCTCGTCGCGGTTGGCCAGCAGGATGTCGCGCCACATCTTGGGGTCGCTGGCGGCAATGCGGGTGAAGTCGCGAAAACCGGGCCCCGCCAGCGAGAGAAAAGTGTCCGCCTGGAGCTGGCTGGTGATGCTGCCTACCAGCGAAAACGCCAGCAGGTGCGGCAAGTGGCTGACGGCAGCAAAGGCCTCGTCGTGCGATTCGGGGGACATGCTGGTCACCCGGCAGCCCAGTGCCGTCCAGACGTCTTCGGCCCGCTGCAGCTGCGCCGTCAGCGTGCGTTCGGTGGGAGTGAGAATGATCTGGCGGCCACTGTAGAGTTCGGCGTCGGCGTGCTCCACGCCCGACACCTCGCGACCCGTGATCGGGTGCGCAGGAACGAAGGAGCCTACCTGATCGCGCAGTGCGCGGCGCGCGGCTTGCACCACGTCGGACTTGGTCGAGCCCACGTCCATGATCAGCATTTGGGGCGTTACCAGGTGGCGGATGGACTTGAGCGTGGCTTCGGTGGCGGAGACGGGCACCGCCACCATCACGATGTCGGCACCCGCAACGGCCAGCAGGGCCGACGGCGCCTCGACGTCGATCACGCCCAATTGGCGCGCGCGGTCGGTGGTGGAGGGGGACTTGCTGTAGCCCACTACGCGTTGGACCAGGCCCGCCTTCTTGAGTGCCAGGGCAAACGAACCGCCCATCAGGCCGCAGCCGATCAGGCCGAGTTGTTCAAACATGGTCATGCCCTTGATGGAGTGGCCCGAGGCGATCGCATGCCGTCATGGCGTCACCGGGTAGGTGCCAAGCACCTTGTAAAACGCGCTGAGACGGCGCAGCTCGGTGAGTGCCGCCGCGACATGCGGCTGGTCGGGGTGGCCGTCGATGTCGATGTAGAAATAGTATTCCCACTGCCCGGTGCGCGCGGGGCGCGACTCGAAGCGCGTCATGGAAACGCCGTGGTTTTTCAGCGGCACCAGCAAATCATGCACGGCGCCCGGCCGGTTGGGGACCGAGACGATCAGGCTGGTGCAGTCGTGGCCCGATGGGGGCGGGGTGTCGAGCGTGTGCGGCAGGCAGATGACGGCAAAGCGGGTGCGGTTGTAGGCTTCGTCCTGAATGGCGTGGGCGACGATGTGCAGGCCGAACTGCGACGCCGCCCGCTCGCTGGCCAACGCCGCCCAGGCCGGGTGGGTGGCTGCCAGGCGCGCGCCTTCGGCGTTGCTTGACACCGGGCGGCGCTCGGCATGGGGCAGGTGTTTGGACAACCAGGCCTGGCACTGCGCCAGCGCCTGCGGGTGGGCCAGGACCGCCTCGATGCCTTCCACCGAGGCGCTGGTGCGCAGCAGGTTGTGGCGCACCAACAGGCTGACTTCGCCCACCACGTGCGTGGGGGTGTGCAGGAACAGATCGAGCGAGCGCGTGACCACGCCCTCGACGGAATTTTCGACACCGACGACGCCAAACTGCGCGCTGCCCGACGCCGTGGCATGGAAGACCTCGTCGAAATTGGCGCAATACACGATATCGGCCGCGCCGCCAAAGAATTCGATGGCCGCCTGCTCACAGAAGGTTCCGGCCGGCCCGAGCACCGCCACGCGCTGGGGCGATTCGAGCGCCAGGCAGGCCGACATGATCTCGCGCCAGATGGCCGAGACATGGGCGCTGCGCAGAGGGCCGGGGTTGGCGCGGACAATCTTCTCTATGACCTGGGCCACGCGGTCGGGTCGAAAGAAGGGGGTGCCTTCGCGTTTTTTGACTTCTCCCACGCGCTCGGCGACCAGAGCACGTTGATTGAGCAAGGTCAGCAGCTGTTGGTCGATGTTGTCGATCTGAACGCGAAGACTGGCCAGTTCGGGCGAGGCGACCGGCTGGCTTGCGGTGGGTGGCGCGGCGCTCATCCGTGGGCTTTCTCGAAATCGCGGAGGTAATCCACCAGCGCCTGCACACCGGCCAGCGGCATGGCGTTGTAGATGCTGGCGCGCATGCCTCCGACGGACTTGTGCCCCTTGAGCTGCAGCAGACCGCGCTCGCGTGCGCCGGCCAGAAAAGCCTCGTTCAGAGATTCGTCGCGCAAAAAGAAAGGGACGTTCATGCGCGAGCGGCAAGGGGGCGATACTTTGTTGTAGTAAAGCTGTGAACCGTCGATCGTGCCGTACAACAGTTCGGCTTTGGCGATGTTGCGCCGCTCCATCGCTGCGATGCCGCGCGCCTGGCCTTCGGTTTGGCGTGCGAGCCAGTCAAAGGTTAGCCCGGCCATGTAGATCCCCCAGGTCGGCGGCGTGTTGTACATGGAGCGGTTGTCCGCGACCAAGCGGTAATCGAAGGCGCTGGGGCAGGCGGGCAGGGCTTGGCCGATCAGGTCTTCGCGCACAACGACGATGGTCAGGCCTGCGGGGCCGATGTTTTTTTGCGCTCCGCCAAAAGCCAGGCCGACACGCGACCAGTCCACTGGCCGCGAGGCAACATGGGAAGAAAAATCCACGACCAGCGGCGCGTCGCAGCCCAGGGCGCGCAGGTCGGGCAGCTCGTGGAACTCGACGCCGTGGATGGTCTCGTTGCTGCAGATGTGCAGGTAGCTCGCCCCCACGCTGGGCGTCCAGCTACCGGGATCGGGCAGGGTGGTGAAGCCGCTGGCTGCGCCCGAAGCGACCACGTTCACTTCGGAAGCGTATTTGCGTGCCTCCTTCTCCGACTTCTGGCTCCAGCTTCCGGTGACAACGAAGTCCACGACTGCCGCACGCGATAGGTTCATCGGCACGATGGCGTTTTCCGCCAGACCGCCTCCCTGCATGAACAGAATCTTGAATTCCGGGGGCACGGCCAGAAGGCTGCGCAGCCCGGCTTCGGCCGCCTCGTAAATGGAGTTGAATTCCTTGCCACGGTGGCTCATCTCCATGACGCCCATGCCGCTGCCGTGCCAGTCGAGCATTTCCGCCGCAGCGCGCTGCAGCACTTCCTCAGGAATTGCCGCCGGGCCGGCCGAAAAGTTGTAAGGGCGTTGCATTGAAAATTAATGGTCAAAACGGGGTCTAGCGCTTATTCCGTAAGCGCAACCAGCTATGAAAAGAATAGTAATCATGAAAACCGGGCGCGATCGACCTCGCCATCATTCATCTGGCGCCTGCGCGTCGGGCGTCTCGCCCTTGGCCGCATTCGGCGCCTGCGCATCTGCGCCGTCCGCGCCTTGCGCATCGTTCTCCACGATGCGCTGCAAACCGATCAACTGCGCGCCGTCGTCCAGGGCCATCAGTGTCACGCCCTGCGTGGCGCGCCCGAGTTCGCGGATTTCGGAAACGCGCGTGCGCACCAGCACGCCCTTGTCGGTGATCAGCATGATCTCGTCGTCCGCGCGCACCAGCGTGGCCGCCACCACCTTGCCGTTGCGCTCGCTCTGCGATATGGCGATCATCCCTTTGGTGCCGCGTCCATGGCGGGTGTATTCGGTGATGTTGGTGCGTTTGCCATAACCGTTTTCGGTGGCTGTGAGCACGCTTTGCGTCTCGTCTTCGGCGACCAGCATGGCAATCACGCTCTGGCCCTCTTCCAGCATCATGCCGCGCACGCCCCGTGCCTGGCGGCCCAGCGGGCGCACGTCGTTTTCGTCAAAGCGCACGGCCTTGCCACCGTCGGAGAACAGCATGACGTCGTGCGCACCGTCGGTCAGCGCAGCGCCGACGAGGAAGTCGCCCTCATCGAGGTTGACGGCAATGATGCCGCCCTTGCGCGGGTTGGAGAAGTCGTCGAGCGCCGTCTTTTTCACCGTCCCCATGCTGGTCGCCATGAACACGTAATGGTCGGCTGGGAAGCTGCGCATGGCGCCGGTCAACGGCAGCACGACGTTGATTTTTTCGCCTTCCTGCAGCGGGAACATGTTGACAATGGGCCGGCCACGCGAGCCGCGCGAACCGGCAGGCACTTCCCAGACCTTGAGCCAGTACAGGCGCCCACGGTTGGAGAAACACAGGATGTAGTCGTGCGTGTTGGCAATGAAGAGCTGGTCGATCCAGTCGTCTTCCTTGGTCGCCGTGGCCTGCTTGCCGCGCCCGCCGCGCTTTTGAGCGCGGTATTCCGACAGCGGCTGGCTCTTGATGTAGCCCGTATGGCTGAGCGTGACCACCATGTCGGTGGGTGTGATGAGGTCTTCGGTAGACAGGTCTTGCGCGCTGTACTCCACCAGGCTGCGGCGGGCGCCGAGCTTGGTTTGGCCGAATTCCTGTTTGATGGCAGCGAGTTCATCGCCAATGATGGTGGAAACCCGCTCGGGCGTGGCCAGGATGTCAAGCAGGTCTTCTATGACCGACATCACCTCTTTGTATTCCGCAACGATCTTGTCCTGCTCCAAGCCGGTCAGGCGCTGCAGGCGCATCTGCAAAATTTCCTGGGCCTGGGTCTCAGACAGGCGATACAGGCCATCCTGAGCCATGCCGAACTCCTTCTCCAGCCCGTCGGGGCGGTAGTCGTCCGCATTGATGGTGCCGCCATCGGCGCGCGTGCGGGTGAGCATCTCGCGCACCAGCTGGCTGTCCCAGGAACGCGCCATCAACGCGGATTTCGCAACCGGCGGCGTCGGCGCATTGCGGATGATGGCAATGAAATCGTCGATATTGGCCAGCGCCACGGCCAGGCCTTCGAGCACATGGCCGCGGTCACGCGCCTTGCGCAACTCGAACACGGTGCGGCGCGTGACCACTTCGCGGCGGTGCTGCAAGAAGACACTGACCAAGTCCTTCAGGTTGCACAAACGCGGCTGGCCATCGATCAGCGCCACCATGTTCATGCCGAAGCTGTCCTGCAACTGCGTTTGCTTGTACAAGTTGTTGAGCACTACCTCGGGCACTTCGCCGCGCTTGAGTTCAATGACCAGGCGCATGCCGGACTTGTCGGATTCGTCCTGGATATGGCTGATGCCGTCGAGCTTCTTCTCGTGCACCAGCTCGGCCATGCGCTCCTGCAGCGTCTTCTTGTTCACCTGGTAAGGGAGCTCGTCGACGATGATCGCCTGGCGTTGGCCGCGGTCGATGTCTTCGAAATGGCACTTGGCGCGCATGATGACGCGCCCGCGCCCTGTGCGGTAGCCGTCCTTGACGCCATTGATGCCGTAGATGATGCCGGCGGTGGGAAAATCGGGCGCCGGAATGATTTCCATCAGCTCCTCGATTGAGGCCTCCGGGTGCTGCAGGAGATGCAGGCAGGCGTCGACCACCTCGTTCAGGTTGTGCGGCGGAATATTGGTGGCCATGCCCACGGCGATGCCGGAGGAGCCATTGACCAGGAGATTGGGCAGCTTGCTGGGCAATACGAGAGGCTCCTTCTCGCTGCCGTCATAGTTGGGGCCGAAGTCGACGGTTTCCTTGTCGATGTCGCCCAGCATCTCGTGGGCGATCTTGGCCAGGCGGATTTCCGTATAACGCATGGCGGCCGCGTTGTCGCCATCCACCGAGCCGAAATTGCCCTGGCCGTCCACCAACATATGACGAAGAGAAAAGTCTTGCGCCATGCGCACGATGGTGTCGTACACCGCGCTGTCCCCGTGCGGGTGGTACTTGCCGATCACGTCACCCACGATGCGGGCGGACTTCTTATACGGCCGGTTCCAGTCGTTGTTGAGCTCGTGCATGGCGAACAGCACACGCCGATGCACCGGTTTGAGGCCATCGCGCGCGTCCGGCAAAGCCCGCCCGACGATGACGCTCATCGCGTAGTCCAGATAGCTGCGCCGCATTTCCTCTTCCAGGCTGATGGGGAGCGTTTCTTTGGCGAACTGGGTCATAGGATGGGTGCAAAGCGGCGGGGACTGGGCATTTTAGGCGCAAGGCTTTGTAGCTGCAGAGCAACAATTGACCCTTCAAGCGCTTTTGTCCTACGATCTGATCCCTGGGCGGGACTGCCCGCCGCTGTTACGTATGGCACAATCTGACCAACGTTTTTGGTGATGGTCACCGAATGACGTCCTTGATTCGCAGCGCTGCTGCGGCCTTTGCCCCCAAGAGGAGAACCATGAATAAACTGAACAAAGTGGCGATGTTGTTGGCCTCTGCAGCGCTTGCTACCGCCGCCGGCGCCCAAACCATCGACAACTGGAAGAACGGTAGCAACGAACTCGTCTGGAAAAACGGTACCAACGAATTGTGCTGGCGTGACGCCGCCTGGACCCCTGCTACCGCAGCTCCTGGGTGCGATGGCGCTTTGGCAGCTCCCGTAGCGGCAGCTCCTGCTCCTGCTCCTGCTCCTGCAGCCGCTCCTGCACCGGCTCCCAAGCCCGCCCCCGCAGTGGCCGCGTCCAGCAAGGTGACCTACGCCGCCGACGCGTTCTTCGACTTTGATAAGTCGGTTCTCAAGCCCGCCGGCAAGGCCAAGCTCGACGATCTGGTCTCCAAGGTCCAGGGCATCAACCTTGAAGTGATCATTGCTGTCGGCCACACCGACTCCATTGGTTCCGACGCTTACAACCAGAAGCTGTCGATTCGTCGCGCTGAAGCTGTGAAGGCCTACTTGGTCGCCAAGGGCATCGAAAAGAACCGCGTCTACACCGAAGGCAAGGGCGAGAAGCAGCCTGTCGCCGACAACAAGACCCGCGAAGGCCGTGCCAAGAACCGCCGCGTGGAAATCGAAGTAGTGGGTACCCGCTCTTCCAAGTAATCCCTGATTGCTTGCTAAAAAGCCCCGGCGACGGGGCTTTTTTCATGGCGCTTTGCCTTTGTGACTTTGCCATCGAGCGACGAAAAATGACGACTACCGCCAACGTGGATCCTGCCGAACTGGCCAAGTTTTCCGACCTGGCGCATCGCTGGTGGGACAAAGAGAGTGAATTTCGCCCGCTGCATGAAATCAACCCCTTGCGCTTGGCCTGGATCGATTCCATCGCCCCCTTGGCGGGAAAGCAAGTGCTTGACGTGGGATGCGGCGGTGGCATTCTTGCGGACGCCATGGCGCGCAAGGGCGCCCAGGTGCTGGGCATTGACCTGGCCACCAAGTCACTCAAGGTTGCCCAGTTGCACGCTCTCGAAGCCCAGACCCCGCAAGTGAGTTACCGGGAGATCAGTGCCGAGGCCCTGGCGCAGGAGCAACCGGCAGGCTTCGATACCGTCACCTGCATGGAGATGCTGGAGCATGTCCCCAACCCGGACTCCATCGTGCGCGCATGCGCCGAATTGGTGCGTCCAGGTGGTTGGGTGTTTTTCTCCACCATCAACCGCAATGCCAAGGCCTTTGCATTTGCCATTTTGGGAGCCGAATACTTCTTGAAGCTGCTGCCCCGCGGCACCCATGAATACGCAAAGCTCATCCGCCCCAGCGAACTGGCGCAAAGCTGCCGCAGTGCAGGACTGGAAATTGCCCATACCAGGGGTCTCGAGCATAACCCGCTCACCGGCCGTTATTGGCTCAGCCAAAACACCAGCGTGAACTACCTGGTGGCGGCGCAGCGATTGCCCTGGAATGTTTGAAGGCAGCCGCGCCGTCCTGTTTGATCTGGACGGGACCCTTGTGGATAGTGCGACCGATCTGGGCCGTGCCGCCGACAAAATGCGGACCGACCGCGGACTGCCGCCCCGCCCGTTGACCGATTACCGCGCGATGGCGGGTGCCGGCGCGCGCGGCATGTTGGGCGTCGCGTTTGGCATTGCGCCCGGCGATCCGAGCTACGATCCGCTGCGCGAAGAGTTTTTTGCAAACTACGCGGCATGCATGTTTGACCACACGGCGGCGTTTGACGAGGTCGCGGACCTGTTGCTTGCTCTCGAAACACGCGGGCTTTCTTGGGGCATTGTGACCAACAAGGCTGCGCGATTCACGGAGCCCCTCCTGCGCGCCCTGCCGATTTTCGCAAAATGTGCAGTAGCCATCAGCGGTGATACTACGCCACATGCCAAGCCGCATCCTGAGCCCTTGTTCGAGGCTGCGCGGCGCTTAAGTATCGCCCCTGAAAAATGCATTTATGTGGGGGACGACGAGCGCGATATCGTGGCGGGTCGTGCAGCAGGCATGGCCACCGTAGCTGCCAACTACGGCTATCTGGGCTCCGAAGTCTCGGTCAAAGCCTGGCGTGCCGACGCAGAAATTAATTCGCCCGTGCAGCTCTTGCAATTCCTGCCTGTGCGCTTAATATAGGGTGCTTGGGGCTGCCCTGGTTTCGACGTGGGTTCGGAATCGGTGTGGTGCATGTCGAGCTTGATTGGCGCTCGTAAATCTGCATTCAAAAAACTAACTGCAAACGACGAACGTTTCGCACTCGCTGCTTAATTGCCAGTGAGCCTTGCAACAGTTGGCCGATGGGCTGGGCAAGGGGGTATCGAGCAATCGACGCCTCCCGGCTGCAAGGATAATTACATGGGCTGGTTCTGATCCGGGTACCTTGGGTTGGGACGAGACAATAGGGTACTGGCGGCCGGTATAGCGTGCGACTGCGCGATGCCGGTGGCGAGACTCAAATCAGACCGCTAAACATGTAGATCTGCCCGGTAAAGGCTTGCGGACGCGGGTTCAATTCCCGCCAGCTCCACCAATATTGAAACCCCAACCGTTCTCGGTTGGGGTTTTTTCTTGGCCGTTCCCCGCGTGTTTGCTGCGTTTGGGGGCATCGCCCTTCGGACGCGGGCGCGGCCGGGTCGCGCCGTCAGGCTCTCTGACGACTCTCTCTTCTCTGTTTTTCTCTGGCGTCCGTGGAGTGCTCCAAGGGCGACTTCCTTGCGCGACAAGGGTTTGGAGACGGTCGGTTGTGGTTGGAGACTGCTACAGCAGCGAGGACTGCGACGCCGCCGAAACGGGCCCCGCATCGAAGGTTTCCACGGGTGCGAGCCTCAGCAGGCTCTGCGCCTCGTCCACCGTGCCGCGCAGCCACTGCTCGGCGTCGCCCGCCTCTATGGGGATCACCGAGCGCTTGTCCTGCGCATCGGGTGGCAAGTTCGGTTCGGGTTTGTGCATCCGGCGCATCAGGGGGTGGGCGTCGGCGTTGAGGGTGAGCATCGTGTAGCTCTCAACCAATTCGCCGGTCGCCTTGTCCAGCCAGGTGTTCCACAGCCCGGCCAGCCCCCAGAGCGCACCATCGGCGCGGCGGAACCGCCACCAGACATTCTTGCCCGTCTCCCAACACGGTTCATCGAAAGACACGGCGGGAATGATGCAACGCTGCCCGCGCTTCCACGGATCGCGGAAGGTCGGCTTGGCCGCCAGTTCTTCGGAGCGCGCGTTGTTGGTCGAGTACGGCAGGTTGGCGGCTTTGGCGAAGAACGGGATCAGCCCCCACTGGCCGACTGCCAGTTCCGGACCGTCATTCGCCGCGCGGATGAACGGCCCCTGCGCCCGGGGATAGACCTCCGGTGCCCACCAGCGCGGAGGATTGCGCCCGCCGATGTGCCAGAAGCGTTCGATGGCGGCTTGATCGGGTGAGACATAGCGGTTGCACATGGTGCGTATTCTCCCGGGTCGTGCCGCCTCACGATCCGGTGGCGCTCGGTCAGCCTAGCCGAACAGGCGCACCTGCTCACGCCAGCCATACGGCCACGGGCGGCCGAGCACTTTCTCGACGGTGAGGCCGGGTTGACCGACCAGCTTCTCGACGACGTCGGGGGCCAGCAGCGTCAGGCGCATCAGCCGATGCACCTGTGAGCTGTCGATGCCTTCGGCCTCGGCGATCTCGGCCACGGATGCCGCGCGCTGCTCGTCCAGCAAGCGCTGCCAGTGATGCGCCAACCCCAGGGCGCGCATCATCGGAGTGTCCCGCGCGGCGGCGCGCGCCTGCCGTTCCGCTTCGGCCTGCTCCCTGAAAGCCTGCGGCGCGTCCAGCGGCGTGATGACTTCCTTCTTTACGCCGCGCCGCACCAGCCGCCACGGCACGAAAGTTTCCAGCTTCACGCCGCCCGCAGGCGACGGCAAGTGCCGAACGATGGATTCGCCCTCGAAGCGCCCCCGGTGCTTCTTGCTCACGCGGGGCCCTCGAAGCCGCGCACGATGGCGCGCTGCGCCTCCCAGTCCACCGGCAGCGGGTGACGTTGGAACCAGATCAGGCTCATCCGGCGCGGTTGTCGCCCAGCCATCAGTTGCTCGACGATGTCCGGCGCGAGCAAGGTTAGGCGCAGCAGCTCGTTGATCACCGACTGATGCAGCCCTTCGGCGCGGCCGATGGCCGAGCCGCTTTCCATCTCCCCGGTATCGAGCAGGCGCTGCCAGTGGAAGGCCCGACCCACACCTTCAATCAGGGCGCTGTCGTGGGCCTCGCGTTCTTCGACCACCGGTTGCTGGACGAGGCGTTGTACGCCCCGGCGGCGCAGCGTCATCGGCACGAAGGTTTCGAGTTGGCCGTTTTTCACGCTTCCACCTCCAGCAGTTCCGCGCCGACACCGCGTGGCGCGAACTCGCCGATCAGGGCGTCCCATCCCAGTTCACGCCACTTCACCCGGATGCCCTGCATCTCGTCGGTGTGGACGAGATCGACGCGCTCGATCATCAGGTTGGCGACGCGGTGGCGCTCGACCGGGAACAACTGATCCCACACATCGTTGAGCCGCGCCATCGCCATCACCGTGCTGGCCTCGTCGACCTGCCCGCCGTTATTCTGGATGTGGCGCGCCACCGAGGCGATGGATTCGGGGCTGGTCAGCACCGTGCGGATCTGCGCCACGACGGCCGCCTCGATCTCAGCGGCAGGCAGACGTTCGTAGCTCTTGCCCGGCGCGCCGAACCGGCTCTCCGACTTGGAGACGTAGTATTGGTACTTGCGCCCGTTCTTGCGTGAGTAGGTGGGGTACATCCGTTCGCCCGAGGGGGCGTACAGCAAGCCACGCAGCAGCGCGTCGTTGCGCGATCTGATCTTGGTGTCCACGCCGCGCTCGTGGCTGTCGCGCGCCAGCACCGCGTGAACCTTGTCCCACAGCTCCTGCTCGATGATCGGCTGATGCGCGCCCGGATACCACGTGCCCCGGTTCGATAGTTCGCCAAGGTAGATGCGGTTTCGCAGCACCTTGTGGATGTACTTCTTGTCGATGCGCGTTCCGGTACGCACACGCCCGTCCTGCGTCGTCCACGCCTTGGTGGTGACGCCTTCGTCGGACAGACGCGCTGCGATCTGCGTCGGCGAGCCGATGGTCAGCATCTCTTCAAACATGCGCCGCACCACGGCGGCCTCGTCTTTGTTGATCACCAGTAGGCGGTTGACCACGTCGTAGCCGATGGTGGGCACGCCGCCCATCCACATTCCCTTCTTCTTGGCGGCGGCGATCTTGTCGCGGATGCGCTCGCCGGTGACCTCGCGCTCGAACTGCGCGAAGGACAGCAGGATGTTGAGCGTCAGCCGCCCCATCGAGGTCGTGGTGTTGAACTGCTGCGTGACCGAGACGAAGGACACCGACTGGCGCTCGAACACGTCCACCATCTTGGAGAAGTCGGTGAGGCTGCGCGTCAGGCGGTCGATCTTGTAGACGACCACGATGTCGATGCGCCCGTCCTGAATGTCGGCCAGCAGCCGCTTCAAGGCCGGGCGCTCAGTGTTACCGCCGGAGAAACCGGGGTCGTCGTAGTCGTCGGCGACCGGAATCCAGCCCTCGGCGCGCTGGCTGACGATGTAGGCGTGGCCCGCTTCCTTCTGCGCGTCGATGGAGTTGAATTCCTGATCCAGCCGCTCGTCCGAGGACACGCGGCAGTAGACGGCGCAGCGTTTGCGCGCCTTGGGTGAGGCAGTCTCGGCCATCAGTTGCCTCCCTTCAGCAGGCCGAAGAATTCCGGCCCGCTGCGGTGCTGGCCGGTGATCTGGCGGGCTACGGCGGTCAGGCTCTTGAAGCTGCGGCCCTCGTACTCAAACAGACCTTCAGCGGTCACGGTCACGCGGTGATCGCGCGTTGCCCATTCGCGCAGCAGCACCGTGCCCGGCGCGAAGTTGAGGGCGCGCGGTTTGGCGCGCAGCTTGATCCGGGAATGCTTGGCTCCGATGGCCTCCAGACGCTGGCGGGTTTCCGCCGCGAGGCCGCCGAAGGCCTGCTCCTGCAACTTATAGGCAAGGCGCGATTCGACATGGGTGCGGTTCGGGTGCGGTGGGCGGCGCTCGAAGTAGCGATCCCACAGCGTCCAGAGTTCGGCCATCGGCAGATGGCCCAGATCGGCGATCTGCGCCGCGATGGATGACGGGTTTTCGTTCATGACAATTTCTCCGGTTGAGAGGGAGTTGCATGAACGCGCTGGTCGGGCAGGAAGCCAAGGCGAACCGCACCCTCTGTCGCTTCCGGCGCAACGAGGGTGCGGACGATGGCCGCCGCGAGGATGGAGGTGACCTCCGCCGCGCGGGCGGCCGGGGTCATTTCGGATGGGGATGGCAGTTCGATGGTCGTCATGGCAGTTCCGGGGATTGCAACTGCCTGAGATCGTCGGCCGGAACGTCCGAAAGGGATGGCAACGCAGGGTAATGGTCTTGCAACTATGCCAACGCAATGTTTTCTTGCGTTTACTACTTTGCAAGCGTAAAATGACGGTTTCGGAGGTGCCACCCCATGCTCGACAAGATCTCGCACAAGCTGATCGGCTTCCGCGTAAAGGCGGCGCGCGAGGCCAAGGGCTGGACGCAGGATCAGCTCACCCAAGGCCTAAGCCTGAACGACCGCCAGTCGGTTTCCGACATTGAGAACGGCAAGCGCACGCTGCGGCCGGAGGAGATGCTCGCCCTGTCCGATCTACTGGATCGGGACATCGACTTTTTCATCGACCCCTTCGCCGTCGCGGGCGAGGCGCAGTTCAACTGGCGCGCCGATCCGGGCGTGTCCGAGGACTGCCTGGACGGCTTCGAGCTGAAGGCTGGTCAATGGATCGGGATGCTGCGCTGGCTGCGCGAACAGCGCGACAGCCGGGCCAGCGTGCTCAAGCGCGCATTGCGTCTGTCGACCCAGTCGTCCTACGAGGATGCGCAGGACCGCGCGGAAAGTCTGGTCGCAGAACTTGATCTCGGCGTCATCCCTGCCGAAACCCTGATCGACAAGGTCGAGCGCGAACTGGACATCCCGGTGCTGTTCGTCGACACGGTCGAAACCGCTGACGGCAAGTCGATCTCCGGCGCGACCTGCCATCTGGAGGAGATGGGCGTCATTCTCATCAACCGCAATGAAAGCGAGGCTCGGCGCTTCTTCGACCTCGCCCACGAACTCTTTCACGCCCTGACGTGGGATGCGATGCGGCCCGAGCACCGGGAGTCGAATTCCTTCGAGGAGCGCACCAAGGGCAAGCGCATCGAGCAGTTGGCGAACAGCTTCGCAGCGGCGCTGCTGATGCCACGCGCCTCGCTCGACAAACTCATCGACAAGGAGCGTGTCGACGATATCGCGCATCTGTGCGAGGTCGCTGCGCTGCTGCGCGTCGCACCGGTGGCGCTGGCGTGGCGGCTGTTCAACCTCAAACTCATCGGCGACGACACTCGGCAAAGCCTCTCGCAGGAGAAGCAGCGTCCCTCCGTGTCCGGGTCACCCAAGCGGTTCTCACCGTCTTTCGTGAAGATGCTGCACGAGGCGCTGGACAACGGTCGGCTGTCGGCGCGCAAGGCGGCCAAAGCCATCGGCCTTGGCCTTGGTGGCTTGACCGAACTGTTCGGTCAGTACGACCTGCCCGCGCCCTTCGAGCTTTGAGGTGAATACGCGATGCCAGAAGTTCGCGTATTCGCTGACACGAATGTCATCCTCGAAGCCTTCCGCACGCGGTGCTGGACAGCTATCACCACACACTTCCTCGTCGAAACCGTCGAGAAGTGCGTCGAGGAAACGCTGACCGGCGACCCCTCCGATCCGCGCCATTTTGCGGTTGCGCCCGCTGAACTCCACGCGGGCCTCGCCGCCCGGCACCCGGTCACCCGCACGGAACTGGCCACGCTGGTCACCAGCCATCCCGGATGCATGACGCTGGACGACGGCGAAAAACATCTGTTTGCCTGGCTGCACGCCAGCAAGCTGCTGCCGTCAAACGTCATCGTCGTCACGACCGCCGACAAGGCCGCTCTCGTGGCCTCGAATGGACTGGGCTGGCTCAACTGCATGACCTCGCTGGAAGACCTCGCCCGCAAGGCGGGCGTCGGTCGCGTCAATCTGGACGCCCTGGCTCTGCAGTACCGCGAAGACTGGCTGTCCAGCATCAAGACCAAGATCATGTTGGGAATCATCCCGTGAAGTCGCCGCGCTGACGGTGCCGACGCAAGCGAGGCCACTCAGCACCAACCCAAGGAGCATCGAGTGGCCAAGAAGTCTCACAAGAACAGCAAGCACCTCGCCGACCTGATCGAGTCGGCAACCGTCGCCGCCATCCGACTGCTGGCGCAGGTCGAAAAGTTCGCCATGCTCGGCGGCATCGAGGCGTCCCTGCCCGAAGATCAGGCGCGCGCGGCACTGCGCGAACACATCCTCACGCTCAAAAGCGATGACGTCACCATCGCCGACCAGGAATCCGTGCGACTGCTGCAGCTCGTGCGGTTTCGCACTGAGGAGATGCTGGAGCACGCATACGGCGAGCTGGAGTTCGAGCAGCACGCGGAGATCGCCACCTTCGATAGGTCGGCGGATGCGATGACCCGGCTGATCTGGCTGCGCGTGAAGGCGTCTCACGTTTTCGATCAGATCGAGACCATCTACCTGACCCACCACTTCCACGGGCACAAGAAGTTCCTGGGCTTCACCGTGCGCGATGGCGACGGGCGCGACTTCCAGTGGACGCCGGAGGTCGAGAAGAAGCTGCACGAAGGCGTGGGAGAGATCCTCGAACTGGACGACGAGGCCAAGCAGAACTGCGAGCTGATCCACTTTGAAATGGACGAAGGCGATGCGGGCACCCAGCGCCGCATGCACTATCTGGTCGTTTACCACCCCGGCAAGATGAAGCTGCTGCGGCAGATGAAAGATCGCCGCCGCGATCTGCTGGTCTTTACGCCTGCATTAGAAGCGACGCTGGTGTACGACCCCGCAGCGAACAAGGTGCATGTGCTCTCGGACAAGCGCGGTACGGCGCAACGCCTGGCCAATCACTTCGTCGCAGTAGGCTTCGATAAGCCGCTTTCGAAGCAGCCCGTGGGGGCGATTAGCTACGAGCTGGGCACGTTCAAACAGCCGGTCGACCTTCGCGCCGCAACCGCCAGGGGTGCGGTGATCTTGGAGGCATGGATTTCCTCGCTGACCGTCACCCTTGGGCATACCCGGCACACCGTCACCATTTCGATGGCGAACAACGACAGCGTCTGGAGTGTGTCCAACTCACACTTCGGCGATCACAACCCGCTGTCGAGCTGCCGCTCCGTGGTCGAGGTGAAGCTCTCCTTCTCGATCCGCTTCGACGGGGAACAGGAAACACGGGCCCTGGACATCACGGTGGATCAGCGCGGTTCCTGCAATCTGCTGAACTTGCCCGATCCGCGCTTGCGCCAATGTGGTGAAGACATCCTGACCTCGCTGGGCGTGATGAAGCGCGTCGAACCGGCAAAGGTCGGTGCCGATCTTGCTCTGTTCCGAGCCGAGATAAAGTTGCTCGACCTCGCAGGCCAGGAGGTGGATGGTCATCTGCTGGCGGCGCTTGGCCTGACAGCCACCGATCTGGTGAGCAAGGGCCTGCTCAAGCAAAAGGCTCCGGGCGATTACATCACCGTTCCCATCGAAGACGACGACGGCCAACAGGGATTCCGCCGCCTGAAGGTCAGCTTCAACAGCACCAGCACTTCGGCGGCGGACGAGATCACCGGCGAACGGTACAACCTGACTGAAGGCGACCTCTGCCGGTACGACATCAGCAAGGGGTACCTGCGCGAACGGCTCGACCAACTGCTCCGGCCACAACTGGTTGACATACCGCTGACCGTGGATGAAGAGGAGCCCTACGTGCTCGGCAACTACCGGATGGGCGATCAGCGCATTCCGGTCGCGCTGGTCTCCCGGCTGTGGGAGCCCAAGCACGCCGACAAGCTGGACACGAAACTGCGGCAGTCGAATCTTGGCCTCACCATCGTGCTGTCGACGACGACGGGCCAGCCGCGCCGTTTCCTTGGGCCCGGCATCGTTGTGTCACTGGATGCGCTCACCAAGGATTCCAACGGGAAGGTGTTGATTGATCTCGCCCCGGTCGAGGCGGAGATTCGCCGTCGGCAAGCCGACGCCACCACAACCGATACACCGCGTCTCATCAAGGACGACGCGCGCAGCGGCACGCTGCACGGGCCGTGGCCAGACCCCTGGACGTTGACCAAGAAGGACTGGCTCGATGTGGTCGAAGTATTCGTCAACGGCTGGGCGTCCGGACGGCGCAAATGGACAAAGGCGCAGATCGAATCTGCGTCGGGTGTTTCATTCCGCACGATGGCCGAGTTGTTCCGTGGCGCACCGGAGTGGCTGACGTACTTCCGGGGCGCAGATGGAAACGCCAAGCCCCGTATTTGGGAACTCAACATCGGCACCCCCGACTATCTGGGCTCCGCGCAGGCAACAGACGACGAGCCAGCGGAATCCGAAACTGCCTGAGCGACAGGCCCTTGTAATTTCCGCGTGATTTCTGCGGGAAGGCTGCGAAATATCGCAAGCCCTGCGGCAAGAAAGTAGGAGCACCCCAACAAAAGGAGTGCTCCTCGTGCAAAACCAAGTCCCTTCCATTCAAACCAGCCGGGTTCTCAACCGGCTCAACCCGGCCGGTGCCGCACGCATCGCCCTTGACGAATTCGAGCTGGCCGCCCGCTGGGGTTTGTCCGTCAAAACCCTGCGCCGCTGGCGGCAGGAACAGCTCGGCCCGGTCTTCTGCAAGCTCGGCGCGCGCGTCACCTACCTGATCTCCGAGATCGAAGCCTTCGAGCGTCGCGTTTCGCGTCACTCGACCTTCACTCGTGCGTACCAGTGAGGGGACGGCCATGAGTGATCTGACCATCTACCCCGCCGACATCGCCGAGATGTCTGTTGGCCAGCTGGCGGCACTGCCCACCGAGCAGAAGGCTGAAATCTCCCGCAACCTCGATCAGGCGATGGACTGGCTCAAGCGGGCCCGCACCAAGTTCGACGCAGCGCTTGAGAGTGCCTACGGCGAGCGCATCAAAGAGGAGCGCGTTTCGGTCGGCAAGGACTTCGGCACCGTCCACCTGCATGACGGCGCGCTGCACGTCGCTGCCGACACCCCGAAGCGCGTGTCGTGGGATCAGTCGGTGCTCGGGGAAATCGCCCGGCGCATCGCCGCCTCCGGCGAGCAGGTCGAGGACTACATCGATATCGAGTTTTCGATCCCCGAATCCCGCTTCAATGCGCTGCCGCCTGCGTGGCGCGACCAGTTCGCGCCCGCCCGCACCGTCAAGCCCGGCAAGCAGAGCTTCAAGCTGTCGTTCGACGGAGGTGAAGCATGAGCCTCCCGATCATCAGCGCGCAGCAGCGCATGGCCGAGCGCAAGGGCGTCAAGCTCCTGATGCTCGGCAAGTCCGGCATCGGCAAGACCACCCGGCTCAAAGACCTCGATCCGAAGACCACGCTGTTCATCGACATCGAGGCAGGCGATCTCGCCGTGGCCGACTGGCCCGGCGACACCATCCGCCCGGCGTCCTGGCCTGAGAGCCGCGACTTCTTCGTGTTCCTCGCGGGCCCGGATAAATCGCTGCCGCCGGAAAGCGCGTTTTCGCAGGCGCACTACGACCACGTCATCGAGAAGTTCGGTGAGCCGACGCAGCTCGACCGTTACCACACCTTCTTCCTCGACTCGATCACCCAGCTCTCGCGCCAGTGCTTCGCTTGGTGCAAGACGCAGCCGGGCGCGGTCAGTGACCGCACCGGCAAGCCCGACATGCGCGGCGCTTACGGTCAGCTCGGGCAGGAGATGGTCAGTGCCTTGACGCACCTGCAGCACGCACGCGGCAAGAACGTGGTGTTCGTGGCGATCCTCGACGAACGCCTCGATGACTACAACCGCAAGGTGTTCGTCCCGCAGATCGAAGGCAGCAAGACCAGCCTTGAATTGCCCGGCATCGTCGACGAGGTCGTGACGCTGGCCGAGATCAAGGCCGAGGACGGCAGCGCCTATCGCGCGTTCGTCACCCACACCCTCAACCCCTACGGCTTCCCGGCCAAAGACCGCAGCGGTCGTCTCGACCTGCTCGAACCGCCGGACTTGCACGCACTGATCGCCAAGTGCGCGGGTGCCGCCGTGCCCGGCAGTGCCGCCATCCCCGCATCCATCGCATCCAAGGAATGACCACCATGAGCACGCAGAACAACTGGAACGACTTCAACGACGCCGAACAGCAGCAAGGCTTCGATCTCATCCCCAAGGGCACCATCGTCCCGGTGCGCATGACCATCAAACCCGGTGGCCACGACGATCCGGATCAGGGCTGGAGCGGCGGCTACGCCACCGAATCCTTCGACACCGGCTCGATCTACCTTGCCGCCGAGTTTGTCGTCACCGGCGGCGCGCACGCCAAACGCAAGATGTGGTCGAACATCGGCCTGCACTCCAAGAAGGGCCCGACCTGGGGCCAGATGGGGCGCACCTTCATCCGCGCCGCGCTCAACAGCGCCCGCAACGTCCACCCGCAGGACAACAGCCCGCAGGCCGCCGCCGCGCGCCGCATCCAGGGCTTCCACGAACTGGACGGCATCGAGTTTCTCGCCCGCGTGGATGTCGAGAAGGACGCCAAGGGTCTGGATCGCAACGTCGTCAAGCTGGCTGTCGAACCCGACCACCCGGACTACGCCAAGTTCATGGGCGTGCCGCCCAAGGCCACGTCCGGCGGCGGCACCTCGGGCGCACCGGCGCAAGCCACGCCGTCCTATGCCGCCACCGCGCCTGCCGCAGTCCAGCGCACGCCGGTGGCCGGTAAGCCGACCTGGGCGCAGTGAGGAGGACGCCATGAACGCATCCATCCTCGCCGCCAGCCATTTCGGCACCGTCCGTTTCGGCGATCTCGACTGCGACGCCGTCGTACTCAACACCGGCGAACGCGGCTACGTGCGCAAGCAGGTGGCCAAGGCGCTCGGCGTCCACGAAAACAACACGGGTCACCGTTTCCGCCAAATTCTGGCCGACTACGCGCCTAACGCCTTGTCGGAATTGGAGAAATTTGAATCACCGATTTCCCTTCCGAGCGGTCGCCGCGCGCAGTTCTTCCCGGCAGGCGTCATCACCCAGATCGCTTCGGGGGTGATCGACGCGGCGCTGAACAAGTCGCTGCACCGCGCTCGCCAGCGGTTGGTGCCCAACTGCCTGCAGATCATGAAGGCCTTGGCTACAACCGGCGAGGTGGCGCTGATAGACGAGGCGACGGGCTACCAGTACCACCGCGCGCCGGACGCGCTGCAGGAGCTGATCGCCAAACTGCTGCGCCAGTCCTGCGCCTCGTGGGAGCGCCGCTTCCAGCCGGACTATTACCGCGCGATCTACCGGCTGTTCGGCTGGAAGTACAACGGGCACGAGCAGAACCCGCCTCACGTTGTGGGCCAGATCACCCATCGCTGGGTCTATGGCCCGGTGCTGCCGGCCGAGATGATCGAGGAAATCCGCGCACGCAAGAGCCTTTCGCAGCGCCACCACCAATGGTTGTCCGAGCAAGGTCTGGCGCGGCTGGAATCGCAGATTCACGCGGTCACCGCCATTGCCCGCAGCTCGGTCAGCTACCCCGACTTCAAGCGCCGCTGCGACGCGGCCTTCGAGGGCACGCCCCTGCAACTCGGCCTGCTGGCCGAAGAACTGGCGGAGGTGGCGTGAAATGCTGGGTCTGCAAACGACAGGCGCGCGGCTATGGCCACACCGATGGCCGGTTCAAGACCGCCGATCCGCGCCGCTACGTGCTCGACTGGGTATTCTGCTCGCGCCGCTGCCAAGACATCTTTCACCAGATGTACGGCAACTGGATGCGGGTGAAGGAAGGCCGCATCGACAAGACGGAGGTCGCCATGATCGATCCGTCTGATGTCGAACTGGGCGCGATGAAGAAGTGCCTCAAGGCCTTCGGCGAGGCGGCGGGCGAGATCGGTTTCAACAAGCCGCTGGGTGAGTACGCCGAGGCCGAGGCGCTGCGCGTCATCGATGCCATCGTCACCTGCTACACCGAGGCGATGGTCGCGCACCACGAGGCGACCAAGTACCCGCCCGTGCGCGGCATGGCTCCAACGCCCGACCCGTTCGGTTTCGACGATCTGGAGGACAAGGCGTTCTGGGAGGCCAAGCCATGATGGACTTCAATTCCTCGTCCAGCGTATCCGGCCAGATCACGGCGCTGGTCGACATCGGGATGCGGCGCGTGCGCGAGCAGCAGCCCGCGCGCGACTACCTCGGCGCATCGCGTCTCGGTGTGGAATGCGAGCGCGCCTTGCAGTTCGAGTACGCCAAGGCTCCGGTCGATCATGGGCGCGACCATTCCGGACGGTTGCTTCGCATCTTCGAGCGCGGCCACGTCATGGAGGACTGCATGGTGACGTGGCTGCGCGACGCGGGGTTCGATCTGCGCACGCGCAAACCCGACGGCGGGCAGTTCGGCTTCTCCGATGCGAACGGACGCCTGCGCGGTCACGTCGATGGCGTGATCGTCGGCGGGCCGGAGGGCTTCTGCTATCCCGCGTTGTGGGAGAACAAGTGCCTCGGCACCAAGTCCTGGCGTGAGCTGGAGACCAAAGGCCTCTCGGTGGCCAAGCCGGTGTACGCGGCGCAGGTGGCGCTCTATCAGGCGTACCTGCAACTGCACGAGCACCCGGCATTGTTCACCGCGATCAACGCCGACTCGATGGACATCTACGTCGAGCTGGTGCCCTTCGATGGCGCGCTCGCGCAGCGAATGACCGACCGAGCGGTGAAGGTCATCTCGGCGACCGAGGCCGGTGAGCTGTTGCCGCGCAGCTTTCAAGAACCCACCCACTTCGAATGCCGGATGTGCCCATGGCAAGACCGCTGCTGGAGGACGACATGAGTGACGACACCCCATTCACTGGCGGCGTCGAGCCGATGATCGACGCCAAACAAGCTGCCGTCGCGCTGCGCCTGCCGTACTACTGGTTCGCCGACCCGCAGATGCGCAGCAAGTACAAGATTCCGCACTACTTGATCGGCGGGTTGGTGCGTTACCGGCCATCCGAACTGCACGCATGGGCGGCACGTAGCAACGCCGCGCAGGGTCGCCCCACTGAAGGCGAAGAGCCAGTCGAGGGAGCCGAATGATCGACTTCAACGACACTGAGAAGCAGGTTCCCCGCGACCTCGATGCCGACCGTGACGCGATCCGCGCCGAACTGCTTGCAAGGTTGGATTCGCTGCTGGCCACGATTTTCCCCGCTGGCAAGAAGCGAGGTGGCAAGTTCTTCGTCGGCGACGTACTCGGCAGTCCAGGCGACAGCCTCGAAGTCGTGCTCGACGGTGACAAGGCGGGTCTGTGGACAGATCGCGCCACTGGCGACGGCGGCGACATCTTCACGCTGCTGGCTGCGCACTTCGGCATCAACGCCCACACCGACTTTCCGCGCGTCCTCGATGCAGCGACCGAACTGCTCGGACGCACGCCGTCTGCACCGGGACGCAAGAGCAAGAGAGAAGCACCCGTCGACGACCTCGGCCCGGCCACCGCGAAGTGGGATTACCTCGACGCCACGGGCAAGCTGATCGCGGTCGTGTACCGCTACGACCCGCCCGGGCGCAAGAAGGAGTTCCGCCCCTGGGATGCCAAGCGGCGCAAGATGGCTCCGCCCGATCCACGTCCGCTCTACAACCAGCCGGGGATGGCCAGCGCCGCGCAGGTGGTGTTGGTCGAGGGCGAGAAGTGCGCGCAGGCCTTGATCGAGACGGGCGTCGTGGCCACCACGGCGATGCACGGCGCGAACGCGCCGGTCGAGAAAACCGACTGGTCGCCGCTTGCGAGCAAGACCGTGCTGATCTGGCCCGACCGTGACAAGCCGGGCTGGGACTACGCGGCACAAGCGGCCCAGGCCATCCTGGCGGCGGGTGCGAAGTCCTGCCACATCCTGTACCCGCCTGAGGAAGCCGCCGAGGGCTGGGATGTGGCTGACGCCATCGCCGAGGGTTTCGATGTCGCCACCTTCCTCACCCACGGCCCGCGCCTGCAGATGCACGACGTGGCCGATGACGTCGATCCGGTGGTCAGCAGCCACGAATCCGTCTGGGGCACCGAGGATGCGTTGGCGCTGGCCTTCACCCGTCGCTACCACCGCGACTGGCGCTACGTGGCGGCGTGGGGGCGTTGGCTGGTGTGGGATGGGCAGCGTTGGCGCACCGAGGACACGCTGGCAGCCACCGATCTGATTCGCAGCGTCTGTCGCCAGACAGCAGTACGAGCCGACAACCCCAAGGTCGCCGCCAAGTTGGCCAGCGCCAGTACGGTCGGTGGCGTGGAGCGGCTGGCGCGCGCTGACCGCAGGCACGCAGCCACCACCGACGAATGGGATGCCGATCCGTGGCTGCTCAACACCCCCGGCGGCGTGGTCGATCTCAAGACCGGCCGCAAGCGCGCGAATGACCGCGCCGACCGGATGACCAAGATCACCACGGCAACGCCGGGGGGCGACTGTCCACAGTGGATGGCATTCCTCTCCGACATCACGGGTGGGGATGTTGATCTGCAGGCCTACCTACAGCGGATGGTCGGCTATTGCCTGACCGGTGTGACCAGCGCCCACGCGCTGTTCTTCCTGTACGGCACCGGGGCCAACGGCAAGAGCGTGTTCGCCAACGTGATTAGCACTATCTTGGGCGACTACGCCGCCACCGCGTCAATGGACACCTTCGTCGAAACGCGTGGCGACCGCCATCCGACCGATCTGGCGGGTCTGCGCGGAGCGCGCTTCGTGACGGCCATCGAAACGGAGCAAGGTCGGCGCTTGAATGAGTCCAAGGTCAAGGCCATCACGGGCGGCGACAAGATCTCCGCGCGCTTCATGCGCCAGGACTTCTTCGAGTACACGCCGCAGTTCAAGCCGGTGATCGTGGGCAACCACAAGCCCGCCATCCGCAACATCGACGAAGCGATGAAGCGGCGGATGCACATGATCCCCTTCACGGTAACGATTCCGCCCGAGCGGCGAGATGCCCGCCTGACTGAAAAGCTGCTGGCCGAGCGCGACGGGATTTTGGCGTGGGCCGTGGCTGGTTGCCTTGCATGGCAGCGCGAAGGCCTGAAGCCGCCCGCCAGCGTGGTGTCGGCGACCGAGGAGTATTTCGAAGCCGAGGACGCGCTGGGTCGCTGGCTCGAAGAACGCTGCGTGCGTGAACCGAACGCCAAGTCGCTGACCGCCGAACTTTTCACCGACTGGAAGCAGTGGGCCGAGGCCGCCGGTGAGTTCATCGGCGCGCAACGTCGGTTCTCCGATCTGCTCATCACGCGCGGGATCGAGAAGTGGCGCAACAGCGTCGGCGTGCGCGGGTTTCAGGGCATTGGCCTCAAGCATCCGCCGGTGCCCGCCTACACCCCCTACGCCGACAACTGACCCCCATGAAAACCACGTCGTCTGACGCAGCTGACGAATTTGCACGTAACGCTCTATACGCGTGTGCGCGTGCGCGCCTCACGGAATGTTTCGATAGTCCGTGTCAGCTGCGTCAGACCTGCACCGGATAAGGACTGACACCATGACCACGACCCTCTTCGCCCTCGATCTGGGCACCACCACGGGCTGGGCGCTGCGCGGCAGCGACGGCCATATCACCAGCGGCTCGGAGAGCTTCCGGCCGCAGCGATTCGAAGGCGGCGGAATGCGCTTCCTGCGGTTCAAGCGCTGGCTCACCGAGATCAAGCAATCCTGCGATGGCATCGACTGCCTGCACTTCGAGGAGGTGCGTCGCCACGTCTCGACCGATGCCGCCCACGCCTACGGCGGCTTCCTCGCCACGCTCACGGCGTGGTGCGAACACCACCAGATCCCGTACCAAGGCGTGCCGGTCGGCACGATCAAGAAGCACGCCACGGGCAAAGGCAACGCGGGCAAGGAGGACGTCATCGCAGCGGCCCGTGCCCGTGGCCACGCGCCCGTCGACGACAACGAGGCCGACGCGCTGGCATTGCTGCACTGGGCCATCCAGCACCACGACATCGGGCAGGAGGTGTGACGTGGCCCGCAACGACTGGACGATCGAGGACGTAGCAGCACGCTTCGAGGAAGCCGCCAGCACCGGACGACGCCTGCCACCCGTGCGTGTGCAGGGCTACTTCAACACCTGGCCCATCATCGTGCGCAAGGAATGGGAAGCCTTCTCAGCCGACGACGAGCGTGTCTACCGACCCTTCCCACCGACGCCCGAGGCCGTCGACCGGATGCTGGAGACGATGACGTGGGTGCAGTGGCTGGAGGTCGAGCAACGGCATCTGGTGTGGATGCGCGCTAAGCGCTACGGCTGGCGCGACATCACCATCCGTTTCGCCTGCGACCGCACCACGGCGTGGCGGCGCTGGCAGCGTGCGCTGGAGATCGTGGCCGACCATCTCAATGCAGCGCAGGTCGTTGTCACGCTGCGCGCACAGTGATCACGCTCCGCGCAGCGAGCACTGACAAGAGATGTTCCAAAATCGTAGGCCAAGCAGGGTAACGCTTGCCGCATTTGTCCGCTGTTTGCCTCGTTTGTCCTTTTTGAAGCTCACGGAGCCTGCAACAAATCACCCCGGTCGGGGGTAGTATTTCAGCTATCTTCTGGACAGCGGTGACGGTTCGGCGAGTGGCCCGAGGCAAAAGGGGTCCTTCCTTCCGAAAATCCCATGCGGGGGGCGCGAGCGCGACGCTTTTCTAGCGTCAGGGCGCGAACCAAGGTTCGCACGGTTCGCAGGTTCGCACCCCGTCCAGTTCGCACCCTTCACTCCAACCCGCCCACGGCATTGCTCGTCGGCGGATTTCGTTTTTCTGGAACCCAAAACCTTGAACCCTTTGAACGTCGAGTACCGCAAGGTCGAGACGCTGATCCCCTACGCCCGCAATCCGCGCACGCACAACGACGGGCAGATCTCCAAGATCGCGGCCAGCATCGTCGAGTACGGCTGGACGAACCCGATCCTGGTCGATGGCGGCAACGGCATCATCGCGGGCCACGGGCGTCTGGCCGCCGCGCGCAAGTTGGAGTTGGCGGATGTGCCGGTCATCGAACTGGCGCACCTGACCTCGGCGCAAAAGCGCGCCTACGTCATTGCCGACAACCGGCTCGCGCTGGACGCAGGCTGGGACGAGGAGATGCTGGCGCTGGAACTGGCCGAGCTGTCCGAGGGAGGATTCGACCTCGCGCTCACCGGCCTCGACGCCACCGAACTGCAATCGCTGCTGGCGGACGAGGAAGATTACGAGCAGGCGGCAGCCATGATCTCGCCAGAGGAATGGCGCAACCAGATCGTTGCCGAAAAGATTGCGGTGCTGAAATGGTGGGAAGGCGCGGCCGCCGCGCTGTACGACCTGGGCGGCAAGGCGAAGGTGGCGGATATTGCCGAGCACCGTTTTATCCAGGCGATCACAGCGGCCAATGGCTCGAACCGCAATGTGCGTCAGACCCTGTGGCGCACCTTGCAGAACCACACGGTGGACGAATCCACCACCGTGAAGATGAAGAAGCGACTGAGCCCCGCCGTGTTCGACAAGGCGGCCGATTCGGTATGGCAGTTCGCCGGAGACTGGCGCGACGACTGCGCCGATCTGATTGCGCTGGTCGATCAGCTCAAGCGCGGCCAGCAGGACGCCGGTGCCGTGCAGCGCTACAGCTTCGTCACCTTCCACCAGTCCTACGGCTACGAGGAGTTCGTCGAAGGCCTGCGCCCGGTGCTGGCGGGCGATGCGGAAGCGGGCGAAGTGGCCTACGAAATCCGCCCCGGCGCGTTCAAGGAGCTGTGCCGCAAGGCGCGGCAGGCCCCCGACCAGCGCTTTGCAATGGTGATCGACGAGATCAACCGGGGCAACATCAGCAAGATCTTCGGTGAGTTGATCACCCTGATCGAAGCCGACAAGCGTGACCCCCTGGACGGCAGCGCGCCGCCGGTGGAGGTGGTCTTGGCGTACTCCGGCGAGAAGTTCTCGGTGCCCGCCAACGTCGACATCATCGGCACGATGAACACAGCGGATCGTTCGCTGGCCCTGCTGGACACGGCGCTGCGCCGCCGTTTCGACTTCGAGCCGCTGTTGCCCGACACCCGCGCCGATAAAGTGCTGGGTGAGAAGAACAGCGCGCCGTTGGCGGGGCTGGTGGTGACGACCGATGTTGGCCTCATTGACGTGCGCTTGATGCTGGAGCGGATCAACGAGCGCATCGAGGCCTTGTACGACCGCGACCACTGCATCGGCCACGCTTACCTGACTGGCCTGGCGCGGGTAACCGATGGCCCGCAGCGTTTCGACGCACTGGCGTCCACCTTTCGGCAACGGATCGTGCCGTTGTTGGAGGAATACTTCTTCGAGGACTGGCGCAAGATTCGACTGGTGCTCGGCGACAACCAGAAGCCCGATGTGGCAAGTCAGTTCGTGGGCGAGAGCAATGCGCACGAACAGGACTTGACGCTTCTGTTCGGTAACGACCACGGGCTTGACAGCTACGCCACCAAACGTCGCTACAGCCTGCGTGAAGGCGCTTTTGGCAACCCCGCGGCGTACATCGGCATCTATCAGACAGCCACCTGACGGACACGCGTATGGCGGGCATCACGATCCACGAATTCGATGCGCTGGTGGTCACGCCGCCGGGCGCACCCGATGCCGGTGATCTGCGCGCGGTGCCCGAGCGCGTGTTCGGTTGGCTGGAATCGCAGGCCCTGAGTTCGGCCGAGGCGGGCGAATCGGCGTGGTTGCGTCTGACGCAGCGACGCGGATACCGTGCCGTGCAGGTGACCCGCTTCGTCGGGGTGATTCGCGCACCGGACGGGTTTCAGATCGAAGTGTTGCCCAAGATCGGCAAGGCGCTGAACGGCGGTGATGCACAGACCCGGCAACTGCTGATCGAGATGCTGCGCTGCCTGGGTGGGTTCCGCCACATCCAGACCGACAGCGCCAAGCTGGTGGCCGCGCGCATGCCCTTGCTGGAAGTGTTCATTGGCGAGTTCCTGCGCGCGGTGGAGCACATCGTCAAGCGCGGACTGCGCAGTGACTACAGCGCACGGCAGGACAATGTCTTTGCGCTGCGCGGCAAGATTCAAATGGCCGCGCATCTGCGGCAGAACCTGTGCCGCCGGGATCGGTTCTTTGCGGCTTTCGACGAGTTCTCGATCAATCGCCCGGAAAACCGTCTGCTGCATTCTGCGCTGCGGCGCGCACTGGCTTGGACGGCCTCGCAGGCGCATCAGCAATTGGCACGCGAGCTGTGTTTTGTGTTTGCCGAGGTGCCTGTGTCGGAACAGCCAGCGCTGGATTTTCAGCGGGTGCGTCTGGATCGCGGCATGGGCCACTACGCGGACGCCCTGGCGTGGGCACGATTGATCCTGCAAGACGAGTCGCCACTCACCGGAGCAGGACACAATGGCGCGCCATCGCTGCTGTTCCCGATGGAGGCGGTGTTTGAAGCCTTTGTTGCCCGGCATCTGGCAAGGCAGTTGGCGCGGCCTTTCACGCTACGAACGCAGGCCAACAGCTTCTCGCTGGTGCGGCACCGAAGCCAGGACTGGTTCCGTCTGAAGCCCGACCTGCTGGTTCAGGGGGCCGCCGCGAACCGCTTGGTACTGGATACCAAGTGGAAGCTGCTCGATGGTGCGAAGGCCAATGGCTCGGACAAGTACGGGCTGAGCCAGGCGGACTTCTACCAACTGCACGCCTACGGTCAGAACTACCTCGATGGCCGGGGCGATGTGGTGCTGATTTACCCCAGGACAGATGCGTTTGATCAGGCGCTGCCGGTGTTCGAATTTCCGAAATCGTCGGGGCTGCGCTTGTGGGTGCTGCCCTTCTGCCTACAGCGGCGTCAGCTCATCCTGCCTGCTTGCGGCAGTCTCGATGGGTGCCTTTTGTGTGGGCCTTCTGCGCTGGCAGGCAGGGACGCTGCCCAAGAAGCGGTCTTGGCATGACCGACGCCGATGCGTTGGCAATGCTTCGCGCTGAGAACGCGCGCCTGACTGCACTGCTGGACGCGCACGGCATCGCGTGGCGCTTGCCGGCGCAGGCCCAAACACCGACGGTTGCGGAGCCCTCTCGGCTGACGACCGACGCGAAGGTGGCGTTGTTCCGCACGCTGTTTCGCGGTCGCTCGGATGTTTATCCGGTCCGCTGGGAAGGCAAGACCAGCGGCAAGTCTGGCTACGCCCCGGCCTGCGCCAACGAGTGGCGGGCGGGCGTCTGCGAGAAGCCGCGCATCAAGTGCGGCGACTGCGCTCACCGCGTCTTGCAGCCGTTGACCGATGCGGTGATCTACGACCATCTGGCCGGTGAGCACACAGTTGGCGTCTACCCGCTGCTGGAAGGCGACACCTGCCATTTCCTGGCGGTCGATTTCGATGAGGCCGATTGGCGCGAGGATGCCAAGGCATTTATCCAGTCCTGCACTGAACTGGGCGTATCGGCGGCACTGGAGATATCCCGCTCCGGCCAGGGCGCGCACGCCTGGGTGTTCTTCGACAGTGCGGTTTCGGCGCGTGATGCGCGTCGTCTGGGTACGGCCATCATCAGCCACGCCTGCGCCCGCACCCGCCAACTTGAACTGACGTCCTACGACCGACTGTTTCCGAATCAGGACACGATGCCCAAGGGTGGTTTCGGCAATCTGATCGCCTTGCCTTTGCAGAGGAAGCCGCGCGAGCGGGGGTTCAGCGTCTTTGTGGATGCCGACCTGCAGCCGTATCCTGACCAGTGGGCGTTTCTCGCATCCATCGCGCGGATGCCTGCGCACGACATCGAACCGACCATCCTGCGCGCAACGGGCGGGGGGCATCCGCTGGACGTGACCTTCATCGACGAGGAGGATTTGGCAACGCCGTGGAAGAGGGCAAGCAAGCCAGCCAAGCTGGCCGGACTGATGCCCAAATCGCTGACCGTGATCCTGGCCAACCAGATCTATTTCGAAAAGGCGCAACTGCCGCAGGCACTGGCCAACCGCCTGATCCGACTGGCCGCCTTCCAGAACCCGGAGTTCTACCGGGCGCAGGCAATGCGGATGTCGGTGTGGGACGAGCCGCGCATCATCGGCTGCGCCGAAAACTTTCCGCAGCACATCGCGCTGCCGCGCGGGTGTTTTGACGCCGCGCGCGACCTGCTGGCGGACAACGGCATTCGTCTCGACTTGCACGACGAGCGCCACGCCGGAACGCCCATCGCCGTCGGCTTCAGCGGCACGCTTCGCCCAGACCAGGAAGCTGCCGTGGCGGCGATGCTGGAGCACGCCGGTGTACTGTGCGCGCCAACGGCTTTCGGCAAAACGGTGACGGCTGCAGCGATCATCGCGCGGCGCGGCGTCAACACCCTGGTTCTGGTGCACCGCACGGAATTGCTCAAGCAGTGGCAGGCCCGCCTTGCCGCATTCCTGGATGCAGGCAAGGATGTGATCGGCGTCATCGGTGGCGGCAAGAACAAGCCCACCGGCCAGATCGACATCGCGGTGATGCAATCGCTTTCGCGTCAAGGCGAAGTCGATGCGCGGGTCGAGAACTACGGGCAGGTGATCGTGGACGAATGCCACCACGTCGGCGCGGCGTCCTTCGATGCCATCCTGCGGCGCGCGAAGGCGAAATACGTGGTCGGCCTGACGGCAACGCCGATTCGCCGCGACGGTCAGCAGCCCATCATCTTCATGCAGTGCGGGCCGATCCGGCACAAGGCGGCGCAGCCGCTTGACGCTCCGCACGAACTGGCGGTGACACCACAGTTCATCGATTCGCCAATTGCTCTGCTGCCGGAGGCAGGTATTCAGGATGTGTTCCGGCATCTGGCACAAGACGCGGCCCGCACCGCAGCCATCGCCAGCGCGATCACCGACGCCTTCCGGCAAGGCCGCAAGGTGCTGGCGCTGACCGAACGCACAGAGCACATCGACGCCATTCGCACCGCGTTGGCTGATCAGATACCAGGGCCGTTCGTGTTGCACGGGCGAATGTCCAATAAGCAGCGCGCCGCACTGATCGCCGAGCTCGATGCCCTGTCGTCGGACGCGCCGCGCGTGTTGCTGGCCACCGGCAAGCTGGTTGGCGAAGGTTTCGACCATCCGCCACTGGATACCTTGGTGCTGGCGATGCCCGTCTCGTGGAAAGGCACGCTTGCGCAATACGCCGGTCGCCTGCACCGGGAACACGCCAGCAAAACCGACGTGCGCATCATTGACTTCGTGGACACCGGCCATCCGGCCCTGCTGCGGATGTGGGACAAGCGGCAACGGGGCTATCGGGCGATGGGCTATCGCGTCGATTCGGGTACGCCGTCGGTAGGAAGTTTTGAATGGTGATGTCGGCTGGGCTGCTGGGCACCGGCTGGACGAGCTCGTGCATTGACGGTTGGTTGGGTACGGCAGATAATAATAGTTGTTAATAGTTAGGAGCTCTGCCATGCCTACCAGTGTCGCCCTTGGCAATCACTTCGAAACCTTCGTCCGCGATCAACTGCAAAGTGGTCGGTTCAACAACGCCAGCGAGGTGGTGCGGGCAGGACTGCGTCTGCTGGAGGAGCGCGAGGAGCGCAAGCAACTCGAACTGGATGCCCTGCGTGCCGAGATCGCCGCAGGCCGGGCCAGTGGCCCCACCAAGTCTGCTGATGCAGTGTTTGACCGCCTTGAGGCCAAGTACGCGGTACAAGCTGATCGTTGATGCGCCTGGCCTTCACCCCGCTGGCCGAGCAAGACCTCGAAGCCATTGCCGACTACATCGCTGCTGACAATCCAGTGCGCGCCCTGAGCTTCGTGCGTGAGCTGCGCACGCAGTGTCAGCGGATCACCCTCAATCCACTCGGCTATCGCTTGCGCCCCGAGCTGGGCGGCCGCATCCGCTCCTGCGCCCACGGCCACCACGTCATCTTCTTCGAATCCAATTCCGACGTGGTGGTGATTGTGCGCATCCTGCACGGCGCGCGAGATATTCCTGTGGTGTTCGGCGCAGATCCAGAATCGCCGGTGCGGTAAGCAGTTCTCTGATCCGCCCATTGCCGCTTACGCCCGCTGCATTGCTATTCAAGCGTCAGAGACGGAATTGAACCGGCGTCCGTCCGCCACCAATAACGAAACCCCAACCGTTCTCGGTTGGGGTTTTTTCTTGCCCGATCGCGCCGGTTCCCGCGTGTTCTTGGGGGTTCTTGCGGAAGCCTGCGGACTTCACCAGCCGCCCGAATTGCCCGTTCCCTGCCACATTTCATTCTCTCCTGGCCATTCCTCGCTCCGACCTCGCTCCTCGGAACTGGCCTGAAGTCCGCAAAGGCCCGAATTTCTAGCCTTACATATCAACGAGTTACGCGCGGACGAATCAAGCGGTTGGATTGCAGCATTGGCTGCCAGAGGGGACACACGCTCACCCCAGTGAGCTGTCGCACTTGCAGTTTGTCAGAAACTCGCATATATTTTCGTACATGAAAACGACGACCAAGACTGCCGAGCTGATTCGCGAGCGCATTGAGGCGATGCCGATTGGGGAGCCTTTCACCCCAACGGCATTCCTTGAGTGCGGCACGCGTGCGTCCGTCGATCAGACTCTGTCGCGCCTCGTCAAGGCAGGGTCGATCGAGCGAGTGACGCGCGGCGTCTTTGTGCGTCCTGAGGTCAGCCGTTTCGTCGGCAAGGTGATGCCTGAACCGCTGAAGGTGGCCGAGACCGTTGCCAAGACCACTGGGGCGGTTATCCAGATTCACGGTGCCGAAGCTGCGCGTCGGCTTGAACTGACCACTCAGGTTCCAACCCAATCTGTATTCGTGACATCGGGCCCGTCAAAGCGCATCCGCGTGGGCAAGATGGAGATCCGACTGCAGCACGTCTGTCAGCGCAAGCTGGCCCTAGCCGGCCGACCTGCGGGGCTCGCGCTTGCGGCGATGTGGTACCTCGGCAAGAAGGAAGTGACTCCAGCTCTCGTCGAGAAGATTCGGCGCAAGCTGGGATCGAGCGAGTTCGAGGTGCTGAAGTCAGCCACCAGCTCGATGCCTGCGTGGATGAGCGACGCCATCTTCCGAAACGAGCGGATGGCCGTTCATGCCTGAGTCCTTCCTGCATCTGAAGCCTCAAGAGCAGTCCCAGATCTACCGGGCACTGGCTCCGCAGCTTGCCCGCACGCCCGTCGTACTGGAAAAAGATGTCTGGGTCTGCTGGGTGCTACAGACCCTGTTCACCATGCCCGACCGACTTCCGATGGCCTTCAAGGGCGGAACATCACTCTCCAAGGTGTTCGGCGCCATTGCGCGCTTCTCCGAGGACGTGGACATCACGCTCGACTACCGTGGCTTGGGCGGCTCCTTCGACCCGTTTGCCGAAGGCGTCTCACGCAATCGGCTGAAGAAGTTCAGCGAGGATCTCAAGTCCTTCGTGCGCGGCCATGCCCACGGTGTCGTGGCGCCGCACTTCCAGAAGATGCTGGAGGACGAGTTCGATGCCGATGCATTCCAGCTTGAAGTCAGCGATGACGGCGAGCAGATGCGGGTGCACTACCCGAGCGTTCTGGAGGCACCAGGAGACTATGTGGGCAACAGCGTCCTGATCGAGTTCGGTGGCCGTAACATCACCGAGCCGAATGAGGAGCATGAGGTGCGACCCGACATCGCGGAACATGTCGCTGAACTCGATTTCCCTCGCTCGACGGTAAGTGTGCTGTCTCCGACACGTACCTTCTGGGAAAAGGCGACGTTGATGCACGTCGAATGTCAGCGCGAAGAGTTCCGCACAGGCGCCGAACGTCTGTCACGCCATTGGTACGACTTGGCGATGTTGGCCGACATTGAACATGGGCAAGCCGCTGTGGCCGATCGCGCTCTGCTCGCAGACGTCGTCAAACACAAGAAGGTCTTCTACAACGCGAGCTACGCCAACTACGACGCATGCCTGGCCGGGCAGCTCAAACTGATTCCGGAAGACACCGCACTAGCCGCGCTGTGCGATGACCTCCAGCGCATGATCAGTGCCGGCATGTTCGTCGGCGAGCCTCCCACTTTCGACGCCATCATCGATCGACTGCGTGCGCTGGAAACAGCGATCAACGGGTGACGTGATGGTTGAAGCAGGCATCGCTGTTAAGGCTCTGCTGCAAGGCGCCACGCCTGAGCGCAAACAAGAAATTGAGGACCTATGGGATCGCTATGCACCCAAGGTCTGCGTAGTCGAAGACGCTCGAGGTGTGAACATCAGCGCCGGCAAGGGTCGCATCCAGTTCGACCACAAGACACTCGAGGCAATCTGGCTGCTCGGCTTCAATGGGTGGAGATCTATCGAGACGTACTCTCCAGCGATCATTCTGGCCGGCATCACTGGTGGGGCCCTTGAAGACATACTGCACGCGGATGACGAACTTGCTTCTTTCGAGATGGATTACAGGTCTCGTTCAAATTCCGCTCGATCGATCATCGAAGAGCAAAGCTCTGTTCACACCACTTGGCCGCAAGATGTGCCGCGCCCTAACGTCGATAGAGAAACTCTCGGCGGCCATCAAGAAATGGCGGCTTTCGATCTAGTCTGCCTGGCGACCGCCTATGTCTTTCTTCATGAACTTCGGCACGTGAAATTCCTCAGTGACGGCGACTGCCCCGCCGATCGGCGCGAAGAAGAAATTGCGTGCGATGTCTGGGCGCGGTCATTTCTAACCGACAAGGTTGGAAGTTATGCCCAGTCTGTTGGCCAGGCTTCAGTCGCGCACTGTAAGCCGAGCTCGCTGTTCGTCCCACAATGCCGGCGGATCAACTGCCAGATCAAACAGCGTGATGTGGTTCGGCAGTGCGTCGTCCAGGATGGCCGCCACGATGTCGGGTGCCAGCGTCGTCAGGTTGACCATGCGGCTGACGTAGCTCTTGTCGATGCCTTCCCGCGTGGCGATCTCCTTCAAGGACTTTGCTTCTCCTGATTCCAACATCGCGAGCCAGCGGTGGCCCCTGGCCAGTGCCAGTTGAATGGATGTCGGTGCCACGTCCCACGGCCTGACTGGTGCAGTCTCACCGCTCGGGAGAGTGACCAACTTGCGGCCACTGCGGCGCTTGATCTGGATCGGCACGGACAGGGTCAGCCTGCCGTCGCTGGTCTGCAGGATGTCCGGCTCGCCGGTCTTCTGGATGCGGATGTCGCTCATGCCAGCGCCTCCTCTGGTTGGCCGACGGGCTCGGGACGCAGTTCCAGCACCAGGCGTTCGATGCCGTTGGCGCGCAGTCGCACCTCGAGGTCATTGGGCGACACGATCACCTTCTCGACCAGCAATTTCACGATCCGTGTCTGCTCGGCCGGAAACAGTTGATCCCAAATCGCGTCGAGCCGGGTCATGGCCACGGTGATCTTCGCCTCGTCCAAGGTTGGATCGAGCTTGATCGCCTGCGGCAGCATGTCGCCGAGTAGATTCGGGGCACGCAGGATCGCGCGCAGTTGGTCGAGTACCGCCGACTCGAGTTCGGCGGCCGGCAAGCGCGGCAGGCCTGAGGCGCCCGCGTGCTCCTTGGCGTCACGCTGAGGCACGTAGTACCGGTACCGACGGCCATTCTTCTTGGTCGTGTGCCACGGCGACAGTGCTCGACCATCGTTGCCGAATACGATGCCCTTGAGCAGATACGCCACGGTTGCCCGCGTTGCGTTGCCGCGCACCCGGCCATTGGTGGCCAAGATCGCGTGGACGCTGTCCCACAGTTCGCGGCTGATGATGGGTGGATGTTCGGCCTGGTACCACTGATCCTTGTGCCGCAACTCACCAAGGTAGGTTCGGTTGCTGAGGAGCTTGTAGATATGGCCCTTGTCGATCGGTCTACCATCGCGCGTCTTGCCGTCTTGCGTGGTCCACGCCTTCGACGTCACGCCATCCAGTTTCAGCTCCTTGACCAGCGCAGTACTGGAGCCGAGTTCGACGAAACGCTGAAAGATGTGCCTGATCAGCTTGGCCTCACGTTCGTTGGGCACCAGTCGGCGGTTCTCGACGTCGTAGCCGAGCGGCGGCACGCCGCCCATCCACATGCCCTTGCGCTTGCTGGCGGCGATCTTGTCGCGGATGCGTTCGCCGGTGACCTCGCGCTCGAACTGGGCGAAGGACAGCAGGATGTTCAGCATCAGCCGCCCCATGGAGGTCGTCGTGTTGAACTGCTGAGTGACCGACACGAACGACACGCCATAGCGCTCGAACACTTCGACCATCTTGGAGAAGTCCGCCAGGCTGCGCGTCAGGCGGTCGATCTTGTAGATGACGACCACGTCGATCTTGCCGGCTTCGATGTCCGACATCATCCGCTGGAGTGCCGGGCGCTCCATATTGCCGCCGGAAAAGGCGGGATCGTCGTAATCGTCGGCGACCGGTATCCAGCCCTCGGCGCGCTGGCTGGCAATGTAGGCATGACCGGCATCGCGCTGCGCGTCGATCGAGTTGTATTCCTGGTCCAGCCCTTCGTCGGTGGATTTGCGTGTGTAGACCGCGCAGCGCATGCGGCGCTTCAAGACTTCGCTCATCGCCCACCTCTCTGCTTGGTGGTGGGCTTGGTCTTGGCATTGGATGCCGGCTTGAGTCCAAAGAACAGCGGCCCCGACCAACGCATGCCGGTGATCTCGCGAGCGATCATGGAGAGGCTCGGGTACATGCGTCCCTGGAAGTCATACTGGCCGTCGGCGGTCGCGATCACTCGGTACTCGACGCCTTTGTATTCGCGGACCAGCACCGTGCCTGCGGCCGGACGGTAATCGCGGTCGCGTTTTTTCACCTTGCCGGTTTCGACCAGAGATTCGATGCGGCGCTGATTGCGCTCCAGCAGGTTGGCATCGACCTTGCGGAACTCCAACTCCTGCAGCCGGTAGGCAATCCGGCGTTCGAGGAACTGGCGGTTGTGGGTGGGCGTGTCGCCACCGACCAGCTTCTGCCAGAGTGCCCGGATCTCTGCCATTGGCATCTCGGGCAACCTGGCGATCTGCGCCGCCACCGATGGCGGCGTGGAAGATGATGGTGTTTGCGTGCTCATTTCGACTCCGTAGTTGTCTTGTTGACGGGGTCTGTATGAACGCGCTGGTTGCCAGAGAAGCCAAGCTCAAACCCGCTCGCTTCTGGCCTGGTTGCGGACTGTTCAGTGCCGGTGATACGCAAACGTGCCAGGCCGTTGGCCAGCAATGACGCGATCTCGTGGCGACGCTGTTCCGGCGTCATCCGCTCCGGTGGTAGATGGTTGATTTGATGCATTGGTGGCGGTCCTCTCGGTCAAACTCACATGCAGTGAAATTGTCCGGATGGACTGCCGCCGACACCATGAGGGAGTTTCGGAGTCGTGCGAACCGATGCGGGTTGCCGCGAAAAGCGGGTCCCTATCAGTTCGACAAATGACGGGCGAGGATGGTCTTCATCAACGAATTTCCAGGCTGGGTGCTGGCGATCATGTCCCGGATCTGCTCGTTGACCTGCTGGACTGGAACACCTACGTTCACCGCTGCCTGCGTGACTGCCGAATAAGCATCGAGCACATCAGCGCCGGTGATGTCGTAGCCATGCCCGAGGGAGATCCAGCGCAACGCGGCGAGGCCTGCGCCAAGTGCGAATGCTGGCTGCTTCTCGGCGTAGTCACGGGCAGCGCGTGTCAGCGTGCGCGGATCGGTCGGGCTGCGCGTGACCAGTTCGATCGCCACATCAAACAGGCCCGCATCCTTGGCTGCCGCGAACCATTTGCCCTCGGCGCCAGGCGTGCTGGCAATCAGGTCGCGCAGAATCTCATCTGGCTGTTTGTGGGAATACTTCTTGGCAATGGCGCGAAACGTCGCCAGGTTCGTCGTGCCCTGATTCGCCTCGATGGCATAGCGGCGGTAGGCCTCATCGAGCAAACCGGAGGACGACAGGATTTCTTCGCAGGCCTGGGCAATCTGCCAGCCAGGATCATTGAGACCGCGCGACTCCTCGGCGTAGCGGATCGCCTCCGCCTTCCTGCCCATCGCCGACAACGCTTTCACACCCCAGCGCCGATCATGCCACCACTTGAACGGCGACTTGTCGAGCAACGCCAACAGTTCCTGGTGGCGGCCCGCCACGTACATCGATGCCAGGCAAGCGCTGGTGCCTTTGAAAAATCCATGTCCGGAAGCCTTCGGGCTCCACACGCTCTCGACGACCGGCAAAAACTCATCGGCCCAGTGCGACGCCAGCTCCGGCGTCACGCACAACTCGCCCCAGTAATCGCCGAGCAGTTCGATGTAGGGCATCTCGTCGTCCTGCAGCGCTTGCCACAAGCGCTCGAGCCAGCGTTGTCGCAGCTTCGGCTCGACGTCAGCCTTGACGATGATGGGCACCAGGGTATCGATGGCCTTGTTGACGGCCGAACCCAGGGCGCCCGATGAACTGTCCACCTGTTCCAGCGCGGGGGAGAGCTTTTCCAGCAGGGTGATGGCCCCCTCAGCTGCGAGCACGGGCTCCTTGCGAGCGACCTGCTTGATCTCCGTGATGGCTTCCTTGATCCGCTGCACCGGCGTGTCGGACCGCCAGCCAAAGGCATGACGGCGGAAACGGGAGGCGAATTGCCACTTGTGGGCGCTCATGATCGATCCACCATGAGCTATCGCACCGGGTACTGGCCGTTGCGGATGAAGCGGTCGTAAGTGTCTTCCTCCGGTTCCTCATCGTCGTGGCGCGCGCCCTGCCACTCGGCCTCGGGCAGCAGTAGCAAGGTCAGTGTGTAGTCGTACTGACCCGCGACGCGCGTCATCTCCGTGACCGGCATGCTGGCAGGTTCGCGGGCAAACCAGGACTGGGCACGCCCTGTCCGGTTGTCGCACATATCAAAGGCGTTGTAGCTGTGCGCCAGCGCATCGTGCGGCAGCTCGATGGTGTTCTTGCGCGTCGCGAAGTAGGCGCCGGACCTGAGCGCCGCCTTGTTCGACTTGGCCCAGAGCATGTGATCGTCGCGGCTGGCCACCAGTATGGCGCGCTTGGGTGCGATCTCGGTCCAGCGCAGGGCGGCGGCCGTGAGCGATACACCGTAGCGGTCGGCGCAGTGGCCCAGCAGATCGAAACTGATCCCCGCGCTGCGCCAGCGCTCAAGGGTGGCCTCACTGATACTCCAGCGGGCAGCGAGTTGTTTTTGATTGAGGTGAGCGACTTCCATCTTGGTCTCCTTCCGAATGAGTTGGCAGGCGTCCATGAAGGCGCTGTTCCGGTCGCGAGCCAAGCCAATTCCAGGAAGCGCCGCTACTCCGGCAGGTCGTTCAGCTCATAGCTGGTGCTACGCCCACCCGCATCCGATTTCCGCAGCACGCCCCGCGCAAGCAAGTCGTTGATATCGCGCAGCGCCGTGTCCGGCGAGCATTTGGCGATGGCCGCCCACTTGCTGCTGGTGAGCTTGCCCTCGAAACCATCGAGCAGCTTGTTCAGCAATTTCACCTGCCGCTCGTTCAACGGGGTCGTCGCCCAGCGCTGCCAGAACCGCGCTTTGGTCAGCACGGCATCAAGCGTGTGCTGTGCATGGTCGAGGGCGCGATGAAGCGTGTCGAGGAACCACTCAAGCCACTCGGTGACATCCATCGACCGCTTCTGCGTCCTCTCCAGGATGTCGTAGTAAGCCTTGCGTTCGCGCTGGATCTGCGCCGACAAACTGTAGAAGCGTTGCGGGCTGCCATCGGCACGCGCCAGCAGCAGATCGCCAATGGCCCGGGCGATACGGCCATTGCCATCATCGAATGGATGCAGAGTGACGAACCACAGATGGCCAAGGCCTGCCTTGAGCAGTGGCGGTTCGTTTGATGTGCCATTCAGCCAGTCGAGGAAGCGGCTGGTTTCGGTCTCGAGGCGATCGGCCGGCGGTGCTTCGAAATGCACCCGCTGGCGGCCGATGGGTCCGGACACCACCTGCATCGGGCCGGTGGCATCGTCGCGCCAGCCGCCGACGTTGATCTTGGAGAGCCCAGAATAGCCGGTAGGAAACAGTGCGGCATGCCAGCCGAATAGACGCTCACGCGACACCAGTGCCTGGCAGTTGGCGGTGGCATCGAGCACCATCTCGACCACGCCTTCGACATGCCGATCGACCGGAGCGAGCGCGCCGATGTCAACGCCCAACCTGCGGGCGATGGACGAGCGCACGGATTCAACGTTGAGCTGCTCGCCTTCGATCTCGCTGGTCTTGACCACGTCCTCGGTGAGCGCCGCGAGACTCGCTTGGTCACGCAAGGCCATGCCGACGTCAGCCAGACGCCCCATCAAGAGCCCTTGGGCACGACTGACCTCAGCCATGGGCTCGGCCAGCGCCGCCAGGTCGGAGCGCCAGTTTGGCCAGTCACTGGCCTGCCAGATATATTTGTATTCGCCGCTATTCATGCGGAGATTATGGACTGCAATCTCCGCACGCGCAAGTCAATCGCCGCGCATTGTGCGGTGAATGTGGTCACCATTCGCCGCATGACGGATCGCCTTGCCCCAGGAATGGGTGTAAATGGGTGTGTTATTGGCTGTGGCAACGGACGCGGGTTCAGTTCCCGTTTCGGGAATTGAACTGGCCACGGAAAGCAGACGAGGTTGAGGCCGTATTCCGACTACCAATCAGTCCGAAAAACCTGCTTGATCGTCCACTGCCGACGGGCGTACCGGCAGGCTTTTCGCTCCGGTTCGCACTGGTTCGCAGCAACCCGCAGCGCTTCGATTCCGTACTTTCAATAGTCGTTTGATGCGGGGTACCACCCCACCCAGACCCCGCAGGAGTTCGAATCTTTCCGCACGAACCCGCAGGAACCCTCACCAGCCCGCACGGCCCGATGCCAGGCCGTTGATTTTCAACAAACTGCTCGATCGGTCCGCGCTTGCGGACTGCGGACGTTCAATAGGCCGGAAATCTGGCTCGCCCAGACAGCCGTCGGTGCCGTCACGTTTCAAATCGTCGGTACTTGTCGATATTTGCCGACGAAACGGAACATTCAGCCAGCACTGGCCTGCGTCGCGACCGTCCTGGTCGACGTTGCCAGACACGACTCCTCGTAGGCCTCGATGTCCACCTGCCGGTAGAGCACCCGGCCGCAGAGCTTAAGGAACTTGGGCCCGAGTCCTTCGCTGCGCCAGCGTTCCAGGGTGGCCTCGCTGATGCTCCAGCGGGCGGCCAGTTGTTTTTGGTTGAGGTGAGCGACTTCCATCTTGGTCTCCTTCCGAATGAGTTGGCAGGAGTCCATGAAGGCGCTGTTCCGCCCGCGAGCCAAGCGATATCGAGACGCCGACTATTCACCGCAGTTTTTGCGGAGATTGGATAGCGGATTCGCCGCAAGTAGAATGCCGTTTGCTGTTATCGCTGCGCCGCTGTTGCCCTTGCCAATGATTCCTGCATCCGCTGCGATTCCTTCTGCGCCTCAGCCAGGAGCTGATTCCAGTCATCGGGCGGATGCCCGCTTTCCAGCATCTTGCGGAACACCCGGTAGGCGTCGTCGCTGCTTTCGTAGGCGCGTTTGGTGTCTTCGTCATTCACCCAGGCGTAGACGATCACCTTGCTCGGGGCGTGGTAGCGGAAGAATAGTCGGTACTGCTGGAAGAACTTGGCCCGGAACCAGTGCTTGTGATCGTCACCGAGCGTCCCACCCTGGCGGTACTCTGGTCGCGTCGGATCTTGCGGGATGACATCGAACGCCAGCTTGGTGATCGCGGCCAGTCGTTTGCTGGCGTTCTTTTTCACGTACCCGACAGGGTCCTTCTGCTTCAGGCTCTCGACCTGCCGCACCAGCGCTTCAATCTGTGCGAGGAACAGTGGATGGGCAAAGACCGTCCAGCCATGAATGACCAGAGGCTCGGGCTTCCCTGCGCTCATTCATCGTCTGCCGACAGGGCGGCATCGAGGTCGACATCGACGCCGCCGACCAGCGACTGGATGCGTTGCACGAGGCCGGCATCCACAGCTTGCAGCCGCTCGGGATGGCGAGTGATGTCGGCAGCCAGGAAGCCGAGGAACTGGCCGAGTACCGGGTCGTCACCGTCGGATGCTTCGACGCGCGTCAGCACCACCTCGCCGCTGGGGCGAATGGTGTAGTGGATCTTGTCGCGCTTGCCCAGCTTGAGGGCACGACGCACGGTTTCCGGCACCGTGGTCTGGTAGCGATCGGTGAGTGTGGATTCGACTTCGAAGGTCGCGGCCATGGCAGTCTCCTGCGGATCTGGGTTGACGCTTGAATGGTAATGCAGTCGCATTGTCTTGTCAATGCAGTTGCATTGCCTCCAGGGACACCCGACTCGAATGGGTGTAAATGGGTGTGCTTTTGGCTGGGGCGCCGGACTCGGGTTCGATTCCCAAACCGGGAATTGAACTGGCCCCAGAAAGCGAACGAGGTTGAGGCCGCATATCGGCGACCAATCAGAGCGAAAAACCAGCTTGATCGTCCATGGCCGATGGCCGTACCGGCAGGCTTTTCGATCCGGTTCGCACCGGTTCGCAGCAGCCCGCACCGCTTCGATTCCGTACTTTCAATAGTCGTTTGATGCGGGGTACCATCCCACCACCATATGCAAGGGCTCGGATAATCTCCGGGCCCTTTTTCGTGCCTGAAATCCCCGCACCACGCGGGGTTTTGCCCGCCTGTGCTGCGGGTGGCCATCAGCCGAAACGCCCGAAATCGCCACTTTCTTGGCCAGAGCCGGCTCTGTTCTCCGTTTGGCCTGCGGCTAGGCGCAGATGCAGGTCTAGCGAAATCAACAACTTACGCGCTGCGGTTCATCGTCAACCAAGGCTGTCAGTCACCAGTACAACTAGACGGCGTGCGTCACTTGTACTAACATTGCGGCAGTTGATCTAACAAAAGAGGTGCTGCCATGACTGCCGTTGCATCGTCGCCTTCCGCCCGTTCTGCCCGACTTGGGCTGCGCGCTACCCCCGAACAGGAGGTAGTGCTGCGCCGTGCCGCCGAGGTGGCCCACAAATCGCTGACCGACTTCATCCTCGACAGCGCGTGCCTGGCTGCCGAGCAGACGCTGCTCGATCAGCGGTTGTTCATGGTCTCGGGTAGCCAGTATCAGGCCCTGATGGATCTGCTGGATCGCCCCGAACAGGCCAACGAGGGGTTGCGTGACCTGTTCGCTCGTAAGGCGCCTTGGGACGCGAAGTGACGTTGCGCGCACCGGAGCCTCTGACCGCGCAGCATCGGCTGGAGGGTTTTGATTGCGGCAAGCCCGCGCTGAATGACTGGCTGTTGCGTCACGCTCGCCAGGCGCAGGGCAGTGGCTCGGCCAAGACCTTTGTCGTTGCCGAGGACGATGGCCGTGTGGCGGGCTACTTCAGCCTGACCGTGGGACAAGTCGACACGCTGGAAGCGCCAGAGCGCATCCGCAAGGGGATGGGGCAGTACCCATTGCCGGTGGTGATTCTGGCGAGGCTCGCTGTCTCGGTAGCGGATCAGGGGCGAGGCATCGGCTTCGGTTTGCTGCAGGATGCGATTCGCCGCACGATGCTGATTGCCGAGCAGGCCGCCATCCGCGCCGTGCTCACCCATCCCATCGATGAAGAAGCGGCGAGGTTCTACACCCGGTTCGGGTTCATTGCATCGCCGCTGCGCGAGCAGCAACTTCTTTTGCTGCTCAAGGATGCAAGGAAGGTCGTCCAATGACGCAATCGACTGAGTTGACCAGCGCGGGCGATGACGAGCAAATCCGCCTCGAGCCCGACCAGCACGAGATGGCGGCTCCTGCGCGTGAGTGCATCGAGCGGGCGTTTGTCGACAGCCTGGCGCAGTTCGATGAGCTGTATCGTCAGCTGGCGCGCTGACAGCCAAGGGATACTTGGTCAGGCCGTGGTGGTCTGAATGCAGTTCAGCGCATCACGCGTCAAACCCGGCCACCACCGCCCGCTGCGCCACCCAGTCGGTCGGCAGCGGGTTCCGCTGGAACCACAGCAGGCTCATGCACTTGGGCTGCTGCCCGGCCAGGATACTCTGGATGATGGCTGGCTCCAGCAGGGTCAGACGCAGCAGTTCGTTGACCGTCGAGTGGTGCAGGCCTTCCCGCTGGGCGATTTCGCTGCCACTGCCGACCACGCCATCGTCGAGCAGTTGCTGCCAGTAGAAGGCCCGCGTCAGTGCCACCAGCAAGGGCTGGTCGATCTGTGTGGCGATCTTGCCCGTCGACTCGACCTGGCCATCCGGTCGCACCACCACCTTGCTGGCGCCGCGCTTCCTGATCTTCAGTGGGATGAAGGTGGACAGCTTGACCTGGCCGCCGTCCCGACGCTCGCGCGCAACGGGTCCGCCCAAAGCCTGCACTTTCGGCTTCATGCCTCCACCTCCTGCTGTTCCCATTCCTGCAATTCCGCGCCGATGGTGCCGGGCAGCAGTTCCCCGGCCAGTTCCTGCCATCCCTGATCGCGCCAGATGATCTCCAACCCGCCATCGGCACTCACCACACGGTCGATCAGTAGCTGCGCCAGTCGACACTGTTCAGCGGGGAACAACTGTTGCCACAGGCAAGCCAGATTTCGCATCGGCAAGACCACCTCCGGCTCCGACAGGTCTGGGCGGGGTGCCCGAATCCGATCCCACACCGACTGCACGATGTGCGGTGCTGATAGCGCCGCTACGATCTGCTGGGTCACCAATTCCTCAATGGGCGCCGCCGGTAGTGGCCCATGCTGGCTGGCCCACGCACCAAAGCGCCGATGCTTGATCGGGCTGTAGTAGCGGTAGGTCTTGCCCTTCTTGACGATGTAGCTGGGCACCAGCCGTTCACCGTCGGGCGTGAACAGCAGGCCGCGCAACAACACCGGCTCACGCTGGCGGTCGTTGGTCTCTCGCCGCCGTTCGATGCCATCGGTGGCGATCAGTGCGTGCACGGCATCCCACTGCGCCTGTGTCACGATGGCCTGATGCTGGCCGGGGAAACTCTGCCCTTTGTGGACGATCTCGCCCAGGTACATCCGGTTGTGCAGCATCTTGTAGAGGGTCTGCTTGGTGAAGGGCTTGCCGCCCTTGGTGAGCACGCCTTCTGCGCCGTAGGCCTTGGCCATCAGCGTGGCCGATCGCACGGTCACGAAAGCATCAAAGACGCGGCGGACCAGGGCAGCCTCGGTTTCATTGATCACCAGCAGCCTGTCGCGCACGTCAAAACCCAGCGGCAGCGGCCCGCCCCTCCACATCCCCTTCGCCTTGCTGGCGGCGATCTTGTCGCGGATGCGCTCACCGGTGACCTCGCGTTCGAACTGCGCGAAGGACAGCAAAAGGTTGAGCATCAGCCGGCCCATCGACGTGGCCGAATTGATCTGCTGCGTTACGGCGCTGAAGCTGACCCGGTGGCGGTCAAACACATCGACCATGCGCGCAAAATCGGCCAGCAAGCGTGACCTTGGCGGCTTTGCTCATGGTATTCGTTCCGGTCAAGCCAGATGCCACGACACCGCAAGTCATCCAGCTCTTTACTTCGAAGGTCGTGATTCTGGGCTTGCTTTTCACAGCAAGGATCTGGTGCGGCCGACTCGACAAGGCGGCTCGGCACCAAAGCGCGATCAACAAGCATTGGGCAAATGCGCTGCGAACATTCCAGGCCTTCACCAAGGCGGCCAGCGACGATACCGCTCGTAGTGCGGTACTGATGGAAACCACCAAGTCGATTTTCGCCATCACGCCGTCCGGTTACTTGGAAAACGAATCATCGCCTGACGGTGGGCTGAAGATCGTAGAGGTCGTGAAGCACGCAACCCAAGCCGTGGCATCAGTAAAGTAGCGGAGCCGCTTGTAGTCATCTGCCCGCAGCAACCCGCGCAAATGCTCATAAGCTCGGGAGGCCAGTCCGCACACGGTCAACCACCCACCACCAAATTAGAAAAATCCTGGCCTTGACTGGCTGGGATTTTTTCGTCTGGGCTCTGGCGAGCCTGGCGCCTGCCTCTCAAGGTAAACCCCTTTGCTTACCTAAAGTTACGCCTCTACAGTGGGCCATTCGAGTGCCGATCGCTCGGATCGGCTCTGGGCGATGTGCGGCCCGGCGTCGAATATTGGGATGCAAACCGATGGCTGCTGCGCACGGTTCTTCTCCTGCGGATTCACAGGACTCTCTGGGCGAGTTGGTGCGTCGGATTGCGCTGGCCTTCGCCTTGTTGGCCGTTGTGGCGGCCATGCCGCTCTACCAGCGCTTGGCGCTGTATGAGTTTGATTTTCTTTCCAGCCTGACGGCCCCTGCGCCGCCCGATGCAGGGATTTTGGTGGTGGGATTGGACGAGGCCAGCCTGGCGCAATTGGGCGTCGCACCGCCGCTGCCACGCCGCCTGCATGCACAACTGGTGCGTGCCTTGACCAATGCGGGCGCGGCGGCGTTGGGGATAGACATGCTGTTCGCGGAGCCGCAGACGGTTCTGGACGACGAAGCGCTTGGCCAGGCGTTGAAGGGTGGATTGCCGATTGTGTTGGCAGGGGCGGCGGTGCAAAACGACAGCTCACAAGTGGCGCAGTATGTACAGCAACTGCCCACTGTTTTTCCTGAGGCGACGCGCGGTGCTGCCGGGATGGTGCCGGATGAAGATGGCATTGCCCGGCGGGCACCCATGCAAGCAGATGCTTTGTGGAGGGTGCTTGCACAGCAGGCCGGCCGGCAGGTGTCCGCTCCTCCTGATGGGGCGCTGCTGCGCTACTACGCGCCCGAGTTGCCCATTCCTTACGCACATTACACGCAAGCACTGGATGCGCAGCATGCGTTGGCACCTCGCGCCGTGCAGGGGCGGTTGGTGCTGCTGGGGCAAAACACGCCAGTGGGTGGGGTCGACCAATTCCGCACACCGTTCAGTGCCTTGGGCGGAGCGACCCAGTCGGGCGTTTTTTTGCATGCCACGGCCTTGCTCAATGGTTTGACCAATGATTGGATCAGGCCGGTGCCCTGGCCTCTCACTTGGTTGGCCGCCTTGCTGGCCATGGTTGGCATTTCGCTGTTCACGCGCCGCTTTAGTGCCTTGCGCGCGTTGGCGGCCAGCCTTGCCTTGGGCGGTGCGGCCGTGGTGGCCGGTGTTTTTGCCTTTGTGGCTGGTTGGTGGTTCAGCGTACTGCCCTTGCTTACCGGTCTGGCGGTGCACTGGAATCTGGGTGCTGCCCAGAGCTATTTGCGCGAGCGTGGCCGCCGCCAGCGCTTGCGTGCGGATTTCGCGCGCTATGTCCCACCAGCGGTCGTTGATGCGCTGATGGCGTCCGGTGCAATGGCCCATGTGCATGGTGAGCGCCGCGTGCTGACTCTGCTGTTTTGCGATCTTGCAGGTTTTACCGCAGCCAGCGAAACGCTGGCGCCTGAGGCTGTGGCACGTGCCCTCAACGCCTATTTCACGCGCATGGCGCACTGCGTGCGGTCCCATGGCGGCACCTTGGACAAATTCATTGGCGATGCGGTCATGGCCTTCTGGAATGCGCCCCTGCCCGATGCTGCCCACGCAGCCCGTGGGCTGGCTTGCGCCCAGGCCATGCAGGCCGACATGGAACTGCTGCGCAGCGACTGGCGTGGCACGCCCTTCGCTGCAGTGCGCCTGCGCGTCGGCGTGCACACCGGCGAAGCTGCGGTGGGGCACATGGGGTCCACCGAACGCTTCACATACACAGCTGTGGGTGATGCGGTCAACACCGCTGCACGCCTGGAGGGCGCGAACAAGGCGCTGGGCACCGAAATATTGGTTTCGGGGGCCACAGTAGATACCCTGGATGCGCAGCTGCAAGGCACGCTTTTGTGGCTTGACTGCGTGCTGCTCGCCGGTCGCAGCAGCGGGCTCGATGTGTACACGCCATGCAGCGATGCGGCCCTGGTCGCGCAAGGCGCGGCCCTGCGCGCGCATATCCACGCCGGGCGGCTGCAGATTGCGCTGGCCTTGTGCGACGAGTGGCTGGCGCAAAACGGCGGGGCGCCTGCGCATGCCGCCGCCGCCATGGCTTTGGCCGAGCGATTGCGTGCCGCGTTGAATGTCTTGCCAGACGGCGCTGCGTCCGCTGCAAGCTCTGCGTTGCCTCCGAGACAACTGAGCAAATAGAGAAAGGAACTTGCCATGACCCCAACCTTCCTTCGCGTTGGACTCTTGGGCGCCAGTGCCGCCTTCGTCGCTCCAGCCGCGCTGGCGCAATGCGCAGGTGTCCCAGCGGGGCAGACGGACCAGACTGCCGCCGCCGAACTGGTCAGTCTGGTGGGCCGGGGCGAGACGCGCCCCAGCGGCGACGCTGCCTGGGAGCGAGCGGTGCAGGCGCAAAAGCTCAAGGGCGGGGCGGACATGCGCACGCTGGCCCTCTCGTCTGCCGCGCTGCTGCTGGCCGACCGCACGCAGATTCGCATGTCGGCCAACGCGCAGTTGCGTTTGTGTGACACGCAACCCGAACGCAGCCTGCTCGAACTGATTGCCGGGCGGCTGTGGGCGCGTACCAAGCGCAGCCCTGCCAACCTGCAGCTGCAAACCCCTGCCGCGCTGGCCGTCGTGCGCGGCACCGACTGGGATGTGGAGGTGGAGGGCAGCGGGCGTACCACCTTCACCGTGCTCTCCGGCCAGGTCGAGTTCTCCAACGCCTACGGGCGTGTCGATCTGGGGCCGTCCGAGCAGGGCATTGCCGTGCCTGGACAGGCGCCCACCAAGCGGCTGCTGGTGAACCCGCGCGAGCGCGTGCAGTGGGTCATGGCCAACCCGGTGGATGCGCGGCGCTGGGCCGAATTTCGAGGCGATGCAGTGGCCCCTGAGCTGGCCGCTGTTCAGATCGATTTGGACGCCGGCGCTTGGCCGCAGGCGCGCGAGCGACTCATGGGGCTGCGACAAAACGGCGCGCACGAAGCCGCCGTGGCGCTGGTGCTGGCCGATCTGGCGGCCTTCGATGCGCGGCTGGAGACCGCCGTACAAGAGCTGGAGCGCGCCTGGCAGCGCACCGGTGACACCCGGCTTGCTGCGCGACGCGCCGAATTCTTGCTCGCGCTGGACCGCCCGGAAGATGCCCGAAGCGTGCTCGATGAGGCCCTGGCGCGCAGCAGCAGCGCTGCCAGCAGCGACCTGCTGCTGGCCGATGGCGATTGGTACCGCCTGGCCGGCCGGGGAGATGAATCCATCGCGCGTTACCGTGCCGGTGTAGCGCGTTCGCAAGGCGATAAACAGAAGGCCGATGCCCTGGGCCGCTTGGGCCGCGCGCTGCAAGAGCGCGGCGACCTCGCGGCGGCACGTGAAGCGCTGGCCCAAGCCGTGGCGCTGGACCCGCGCAGTGCCCACTTGCTCGGTGCTGAGGCCACGGCCGCCACCGAGGCATTGCGCCTGCAGGAGGCGGGCGCCGGGTTTGACACCGCCCTGGCGTTGCAGGCCGACGACTACGAAAGCCTGGCGGGTGCCGGCTATCTGGCTCTGCGCCGCGGCGAGCCCGAAGCGGCGCGCCAACTGTTGCTCAAAGCGCTGGTGATTGAGCCGCGCTATGCGCGGGCGCACATGTGGCTGGCCGTGGCCGAATACACCCTGGGCGCAGAGGGTGCGGCGCTTGACGCCTTGCAGCGGGCACGCCAGGCCGACCCCAAGGATCCACTGCCGTGGCAGATCGAATCCATTTTGCGCAACGACAGCGGCGAGTCCGAAGCGGCGATCGCTGCCGCACGCGAGGCGCTTGTGCGGCTGCCGTACCTCAAGTCGCTCAATCCACTGGCGTCGGACAGCCAGGGCTCGGCGAACCTGGGCAAGGCGCTGGGCGATTTTGGACTGGAGCATTGGGCGCGGGCGTACGCGCAGCAGTCCTATTACCCGCTGTGGGCGGGCAGCCACTTCTTCATGGCGAACCGCTACGAGAGTCCATTTGCCAGGCGCTCGGAATTTCATCAGGGCTACCTGGCAGACCCGCTGGCCTTTGGCGCCAGCGAAAAACAGGCTCCGGTGCTTCTATCGAACTTGGGCGAATGGGTGGGCGGTGGCAGTGTGGAGCGCAATGGAACGCAGACCAAGGCTGTGGCGGACCTGGGTCACCATGGCCTTGCGTCCAGTCCCTTTCCCATCGCCTGGCGCGTGGGCATCGAGGGCTACAGTTTCGACCCGCGTGCGGGAGTGTTGAGCGATCGCCTGCAATCATTCGATTGGCGCCTGGGAATCGGCGCCCGCCCCACGGATCGCCTGGGGCTGTTGCTGACCCATTCGGCGCAGCGAACGCGCTACCACTACCCGGGGGGTGTTGATGATGCGGATGGTCAGGGCGTGCGCATGGAAGGCGTCACACGTTCGCCAGTGCACCGGACAGACCTGGGCGGATCCTGGCGCTGGTCGGGTAACGAGCAGACCTGGCTGGCGTTGCACAGCGCTCGTTTCGTCAGAGAAACGCCACTGATTGATCCTGTCGTCGGCCTCTACAACTTTGCCAGCCGGGATACAGACAAGGGTGTGATGCTGCGCCACACACTGCAGCGCGGCAACCTGCGTTTCAGTGCGGGCTGGGAGCGCGGACGTGTACTCAACAAGTTCGCACGGGAGTATTCGGAGGTGTTTGCTGCGGCAGATACACGCATTGCTTACGACCTGCCTTGGGCCGGACTGGAAGGTCAACAAGGTCCCTGGGCCTGGCAGGCGCAGGCTTTCTGGCCGCAGATGGAGGTCAATGAGCGCAGCTATCTCTACCTGGGGCGGACGGGCGCCGCCTTGAACGTGCCGAGGCTGGAGGATACGGGCCAGGCCCGGCGCCTGCGGCCGCGCCTGGGGGTGTCGTACCGCTTTGCGCCTGGGCGAGCGCTGCATGCAGCCTACATAGAGAGCTTGTACACGCCGTCCACCTACACCCTCGCACCGGTGGCAGTTGGTGCGATTCCCATCGACTACCACTACCAGACACCGGGCAGCCTGGCGCGCAAGCTGGCCCTGCAATTGGACTGGGAGTTCGACGCGCGCAGTTTTGGCGTGGCCATGGCATCGCGGCAGGACATATCCAGCATCCAATATTCCAACGGGGATTTGCTGCCGCTCATGAGCGTATTGTTGGACGACCGAATCGAAGGCCTGGGCCCTCTCATCCAGATGGCGCAAACTTCGGTGGACCCGTACAACGGCAATCCCGTGTTCGACCGCGGGCGACTGCATCAACTCAGCCTGGGCTACAACCGCATTCTCACGCCGCGCTGGAGCCTGCTGGCAGGCTACATCTGGAGCCGTTCGCGCAGTACCGGCGATTGGGTCACAGGCAATGAACTGCCCGGGTTCCCGCGCCATTCCCTGGCACTGACCAGCGTCTGGCGGCATGGCGGGCGTGACTATACCTATGCGTCTTTGGTCTATCGCAGTGCGCGTTACGTGACCGTTTTCAATGGGCGCCGTGAAGAGCCGGGCTGGAACTTCGCCTTGGTGCATGCGTTCGATACTGCCGACCGACGATGGTCGATCATTGGAACGGTACAGACGCCGCTGGACGGCCGCGAGAAGCCTACGCTGTGGTTGCGCGTGCGCTATCGCAACTGAATTTTGACTTATTTGACCGTCTAGCGCTTATTCGGTAAGCTTTTTAAGCTATCAAAAATATAGCTTCTCAAGCCGGCTGCTGGTTTACGCAGCGGCTTCTGCCAATGCGGTCAGCGCTGCACCTACTTCGGACTCGGCCACGCCTTCCACAGGCAGATGTTGCCCGGCCAGCGCAGCCAGTCCACCGCGTTTCAGCGCCGCAATCGCTTGGCCGGCCTCCTTGGGCGCGTCGAAACCCGTACTCTGCAGCAGCAAGCGCCCATCGGCATCCAACAGCTTGAAATAGAACTTGCCGTCCTGCTCGCGGTACTGCTTGAATGTCGGGAGTCGCTTTGCTGACGGTACGCCTGCCCCGAAGGCGGACGCCCCTTGAGTTTGGGCCACACGTGAACGCAAGTCGCGCAGGCCCACAGCGTTGCGCAGCTCGCGCAGGAACGGCGTCGCCAGCGCGCGCGCGCGTTCGGCGCCGGCGAGCAATGTAGCTTCGATGCGCTCCGGGTCGGCCATCAGTGCTTCGTACCGGGCGCGCATAGGCGCAATGACGGCATCCACATGCTCCAAAAGCAGCTCCTTGGCGGCGCCCCAGGCAATGCCGTCCGCGTACTGCTGGCGCAGCGCAGCGGTCTCATTCGGCGTGGCGAAGGCCTGGTAAATCTGGAACAGGGCCGAGCCCTCGACATCCTTGGGCTCGCCCGGCGCGCGCGAGTCGGTGACGATGCCACCAATCAATTTTTGCAACTGCGCGCGGCTGGAGAAGAGCGGAATCGTGTTGTCGTAACTCTTGCTCATCTTGCGGCCGTCCAGGCCGGGCAGGGTGGCGACATGCTCGTCCACAGCGGCCTCGGGCAGCACGAAATGCTCGCCATAGAGGTGGTTGAAGCTCGCGCCCATGTCGCGCGCCATTTCTATGTGCTGCACCTGATCGCGCCCCACCGGCACCTTGTGCGCCTTGAAGGCCAGGATGTCGGCCGCCATCAGCACCGGATACATGAACAGGCCGGCGGTCACGCCGTCGTCGCTTTCGCGGCCGGCTTCCTGGTTCTTGTCCACGCTGGCCTTGTAGGCGTGGGCGCGGTTGAGCAAGCCTTTGCCGGTGACGCAGGTGAGCAGCCAGGTGAGTTCGGGGATTTCCGGGATGTCCGACTGGCGGTAGAAGACCACCTTGTCGGGGTCCAGCCCTGCGGCCAGCCAGCTTGCTGAAATCTCCAGCGTCGAACGCTGGATGCGCGCCGGATCTTCGCATTTGACGAGCGCGTGGTAATCGGCCAGAAAATAAAAGCTCTGCACGCCGGGGCGCAGGCTGGCGGCGACCGAGGGGCGGATCGAGCCGACGAAATTGCCCAGGTGCGGCGTGCCGGTGGTGGTGATGCCGGTGAGGTAGCGGGTGGTGCTCATGAAAATTCAATGAATCAAAAAACGGTTCAGGCCAGCAGTGCGATCAGCGGGGCAAGCAGCAAATTGATGGCGCCATAGCCCAGTGCCATCAGCGGGCGCAGCCACAGCGTGCCGACCACGCCGGCCAGCACCAGCGCCAGCACGATAAAGAAACCCCAGGGCTCGATGCGCGAGACCAGTTGTGCCTGTTTCCAGGGCAACAGGCCGACGAGGATGCGGCCCCCATCCAGGGGAGGCAGCGGGAAAAGGTTGAAAGCCCACATCACCAGGTTGACCAGGACGCCGGCGCGCGCCATCTCCAGGAAGAAGCGCTCCTGCACACCCGATCCCACCAGCACCAGCATCAGAAGCGCCCAGGCGATGGCCTGGGCAAAGTTCGACGCCGGGCCGGCCAGCGCCACCCAGACCATGTCCCGCTTGGGGTTGCGCAGTGCCCCGAAATCCACTGGCACAGGCTTGGCATAACCGAACAGGAAGGCGCCCGACGTGGCGAAGTACAGCATCAGCGGCATCAGGATGGTGCCCACTGGGTCAATGTGCTTGAACGGGTTGAGCGTGACGCGCCCCAGGCGCGCGGCGGTGTTGTCGCCATAGTGGCGCGCGACATAGCCGTGGGCTGCTTCGTGCACGGTGATGGCGAAAAGCACCGGCAGTGCGTAGATGAGGACGGTCTGGAGGATGTTGGAAAAGTTCACCCGCCGGATTGTCCCTTATGGCGCGACTTTGACCCGCAATGGGGCGCGGCGAGCCTGCCAACCGACGAGCGCAAACAATCCGTACGGGATACCAGATTGTCCTGAAATGCTATCCAATAAATAGCTGACACCGCTTTACCAGCAAGCGCTGGAGGCCAATTTGGCACAAAATTTTAGAGCCCAAGCGCTGCCAGATCGCCTCGCCCCTCGCGCACCACGTGGGGGTCGCCGCTTTTTTCCATGGGCGTCAGGTCCAGCACCGTGGTGGGCTGCGACGGGCAGGCACCGGCATCGATCACGCCGTCGATCAGCTTGTCAAAGCGCTCCAGAATTTCCTCCGCGTCGTTCATGGACTCGGTCTCGCCGGGCGGGATGAGCGTCGTGCCCAGCAGCGGTCCACCGTGCAGTTCCAGCAGCGCCTGCAGCGCGGCGCCCTCGGGCACGCGCAGACCAATCGTCTTGCGGCTCGGGTGGCTCACGCGGCGCGGCACTTCCTTGGTGGCGTCGAGGATGAAGGTGTAGGCGCCGGGTGTGGCGAGTTTGAGCAGCCGGTACTGGCGGTTGTCCACGCGCGCGTAGCTGGACAGCTCCGAGAGGTCGCGGCACAGCAGCGTCAGGTGGTGCTTGTCGTCGACGCCGCGGATGCGGCGCAGGCGGTCGACTGCGGTCTTGTCGTCGAGCTGGCAGACCAGGGCGTAACTGGAGTCCGTGGGCACGGCGAGCACGCCACCCTGCCGCAGCAGCTCGGCCGCCTGTTTGATCAGGCGCGGCTGCGGGTTGTCGGGATGCACTTCGAAATACTGGGCCATGGCGAACGGACGGGAAAGATCAGCGACCCGGGTGAATGTGTGCAGCGACCAGCTCCCAGGCGGGCGTCAGGTCGGCTGGCAAGGGCGGCAGCTTGCCCAGGTCGGTATGGGATTCGTCGGGACTGTGAAAGTCGCTGCCGCGCGAGGCTGCCAGGCCCAGTTCGCGCGCCAGGTCGGCGTAGCGTGCGGCCTCGCTCGCCGAATGGCTGCCGGTGACCACTTCGACACCGCGCCCGCCGTGCTGTTGAAATTCAGAAAACAGTGCAAATTCTTCGTTCGCCGTGAACTTGTAGCGCGCCGGGTGCGCAATGACAGCCACGCCGCCCGCTTGCGTGATCCAGCGCACGGCGTCGCCGAGCGACGCCCATCGGTGTGGCACGTAGCCGGGCTTGCCTTCAATCAGGTATTTGCGGAAGACTTCAGAGGTATCGCGGCAAACGCCTGTTTCCACCAAAAAGCGCGCAAAGTGGGTCCGCGAGACCAGCTCCGGGTTGCCCACATAGCGCAGCGCGCCCTCATAGGCGCCGGCAATGCCCACGGCGGCGAGCTGCTCGGCCATGTCGCGCGCACGCTCGTTGCGCCCGCCGCGTGTCGCCGCCAGGCCCTGCACCATTTGCGGGTTGGTCGGATCGAACCCCAGCCCGACGATGTGCACCGTGGTGCCGGCGAAGGTGACGGATATCTCCACGCCGCTGATGTAGGCCATGCCCAGCGCCTGGGCGGCGGCGAGGGCGCGTGCCTGGCCGCCTACTTCGTCGTGGTCGGTCAGCGCCCACAGGTCCACCCCGTTGGCGTGGGCGCGTGCGGCCAGCAATTCGGGCGTGAGGGTGCCGTCGGAGACGACAGAATGGCAGTGCAGGTCGGCGTTTTGGTAGGAAGTCACCCGCTCATCTTACGGGTTTGTCCTGAGCTGCGCCTGTCGGGACGCGCTCAAGGGAGGAGTAGGCTCAAGCCGTTATCGGTGTGTTTCCAGATGTGATTCATCTGGTTGCTTTGGCTACTGTGCTGGCTGGATCGGGAGAATCCCATGCATTTCGACAATATCCGTGTGTCTCGCAAGCTCTGGGGCATGTTTCTGGTGCTGATGCTGGTCATGCTGGGGATTTCCGGTCTTCAGCAATACCGCACCAACCGCGCCATGGCGCAGGCGGTGGATTCGGTGATGGATATCGAACACCGGATTTCCCAGGCGGTGCGCTGGCGTGGCGGCACCGAGACTTCGGTCACCATGGTGATGGGCGGCGCCGTGACCACCGATTCGGTGTTGGCGCAGCAGTACGACGCGCGGCTCAAAGAGATTGCCGGAGGCATCGAAAGCCTCAAGGACTCCATTGCCGCCAGCGCCAAAGACCCAGAGGAAAAAGCGTCCCTGGACAAGGTGCTGGCAGCGCGCAAGGCGGTGGCGGATGCCACCGCCAAGACCTGGGAGCTCAAAGGCGCCGGCGACGGTGTGGCGACGCAGAACTACGCCGACGAGCAGTTGACGCCGCTGGTGGGAAAGCTCCTGAAGGCGCAGGATGAATTTGTCAGCGTCTTGGAAAAGCATGGCGAGGCCGTGCTTGCGCAAGCCGAAACGAGCCGCACGCAACACGCCATCGAAGGCCTGGTGGCAACGGCTGTGTTGATCCTGCTATTTCTCTTCCTCGTCTGGAAGCTGGTGCGTTCGATCACCGTGCCACTGCAGCAGGCGGGCGGCTTGATCGACGCCATTGCCGCAGGCGACCTTACGCGCGAGCTGCACCCTGCGCGCAAGGATGAATTTGGGCACATGCTTCGTGCGCTCTCGCGCATGGCAGTGAAATTGCGCAGCGTGGTGGGCGACGTGCGCACCGGGGTGGATGCGGTGTCGCTTGCATCCTCGGAAATCGCCAGTGGCAACCAGAACTTGTCCTCGCGCACCGAGCAGGCAGCCGCCAATTTGCAGCAAACGGCGGCCAGCATGGAGCAGCTCACCGCCACCGTCACGCAATCGACCGACACCGCGCGCCAGGCCAACCAGCTGGCTGCCAACGCCGCGCAGGCGGCGACGCGCGGCGGTCAGGTGGTGGGCCAGGTGGTGAGCACCATGGAAGAAATCACCCACAGTTCCCGCAAGATCGCCGACATCATCGGCGTGATCGATGGCATTGCGTTCCAGACCAACATTCTGGCGCTCAATGCGGCGGTCGAAGCGGCACGCGCGGGCGAGCAGGGGCGCGGCTTTGCCGTGGTGGCCAGCGAAGTGCGCAGCCTGGCCGGGCGCAGTGCCGATGCCGCCAAGGAGATCAAGCAGCTCATTGGCGCCTCGGTGGAAAACGTGGAAACCGGCTCCCGCCAGGTGGCCGAAGCAGGCCAGAGCATGGAAGAGATCGTTGCCAGCGTGCAGCGGGTAAGCGATTTGATTGGTGAGATCACGGCATCGTCGACCGAGCAGCGCGACGGTATCTCGCAGGTCAACCAGGCCGTGACCCAGCTCGACCAGATGACGCAACAGAATGCGGCCTTGGTCGAGCAGTCCACTGCGGCAGCGACGGCGCTGCGCGATCAGGCCCAGCACCTGGCTGGCGTGGTGTCGGTGTTCAACGTGGGCGCTGTGGCGCTGGCATCCGCCCAGGCGCCGCTGCCTCGTGCACCACTGCCCCGCAGCGCGCCAGCGCCCGCCCGCCCTGCGGCATTGAAGGCAGCCACGGCTCCGGGAAAATTGGGAGCCGCCTCTGCCGCCCGGCCCGCAGTTTCCGGCCCGGCAAAAGCCAAAACGGGCCCGGCAACCAGCGCGCCGAGCGCAGCCGGCGCACGCGCTGCACCCCCAGCCCGCATCGCTGCGCCGCCCGCCAAGCGCCCCGCTGCAGCACCGGCGGAAGGCGACTGGGAAAGCTTCTGATGGGCGCGCCAGCCGCTTTTTAAAGCTGTGCGCCCTCCACCAAAAACTGCACGCGCCGCTCGCCTTTCCACTCGTTGACGTCGAGCCGAAACGCCAGCAGCACCCGGCCGGGCAGCGGGTCGGTGTGGCCAAACCAGATGCCGTCCACCGGCCGGCCCTGGTGCCGCAGCTTGAGCGACAGGTGCTTTTCGCCCACCAGGCGCTGGCTCAGCACCTCGACCTCTTCGCTGAACGTGGGCGGGGCAAAGCCCTGGCCCCAGACCTCGCGGTGCAGCGTGTCCACCAGATCGGCGCGGCAGTATTCGCTCGCCAGCGTGCCGTCGGTCTCGATGCGGCGCGTGAGCGCGGCGGCGTCCAGCCATTCGCGCGCCACCTGCGCCAGCGCCTGCTCGAACACCGTGAACTGGCCCGCGGCCAGCGTGCAGCCTGCCGCCATGGCGTGGCCGCCAAATTTGAGCAAGACGCCGGGGTGGCGCTTGGCCACCAAGTCCAGCGCGTCGCGCAGATGAAAGCCGGCGATGGAGCGGCCCGAGCCCTTGAGTTCGCCCTCGGCGCCCGGCGCGCCGCTGGTGGCAAACACAAAGGTGGGGCGGTGCAGCTTGTCCTTGATGCGTGAAGCGACGATGCCGACCACGCCCTCGTGGAAATCGGGGTCAAACACGCTGACGGCGGGTGGCGGTTCCTCCCCTTCCGCAAACAGGTTTTCCGCCATCAGCAGCGCTTGCTCGCGCATGCCGCCCTCGATTTCGCGGCGCTCGCGGTTGATGGCGTCGAGCTGGGCGGCCAGCCGCGCGGCGTGGCCCGCGTCGTCGGTCAGCAGGCATTCGATGCCCAGCGACATATCCGACAGGCGCCCGGCCGCATTGATGCGCGGCCCCAGGGCAAAGCCAAAGTCAAAGCTGGTGGCCGCGTCCATCCGGCGGCCGGCTGCGGAAAACAGCGCGGCAATCCCTGCGGGTGCGTGGCCAGCGCGGATGCGTTTGAGCCCCTGCGCGACCAGACGGCGGTTGTTGGCGTCCAGCCGCACCACGTCGGCCACGGTGCCCAGGGCGACCAGCGGCAGCAGGGGCTCCAACCTCGGCTGCGTGGCCTTGTCGAACGCGCCGCGTGCGCGCAATTCGCTGCGCAGCGCCAGCAGTACGTAAAACATCACGCCGACCCCCGCAATCGCCTTGCTCTCGAAGCTGCAGCCGGGCTGGTTGGGGTTGACGATGGCGTCGGCGGTGGGCAGCTGCTCGCCCGGCAGGTGGTGGTCAGTGACCAGCACCGCCAGCCCCAGCGCCTTGGCCTCGGCCACGCCGTCCACGCTGGCAATGCCGTTGTCCACGGTGACGAGCAGGTCCGTACCGCGCTCTTTCACTCGACGGGCGATGGACGCGGTCAGGCCGTAGCCGTCCACCACGCGGTCGGGTACCAGGTAGTCGACGCGCTGCGCGCCCAGCAGGGCGAGGCCGCGCAGCGCCACGGCGCAGGCGGTGGCGCCGTCGCAGTCGTAGTCGGCGACGATGCAGATGCGCTGCTGCGCGCCAATGGCGTCGGCCAGCAGCCGGGCGGCGTCGGTGATGCCCTTGAGGCCGGCGGGCGGCAGCAGGCGCGAGAGGCCGTCGTCCAGCTCGTCGTGGCTGAGCACGCCGCGCGCCGCGTACAGGCGGGCCAGCAGCGGGTGCACCCCCGCCTGCTCTAGCGCCCAGGCGGCGCGCGGGGGTACTTGTCTTGCTACTATGTTCATAGCTGCTCGCGCAATTGGGATAAGCGCTGGCGGCCAAAAATGCTTGAAATTTTCTGCCCCAGGCTGCGCGGCGCGCTGCGCCACGAGAGCGCGCCGCGCTCGCCGCAGAGCGTGATCTGCACCGGCTGGCCTTTCGCGGCGCGCGCTGCCAGCTCTGCCACGGGGCCGGCGTCCAGCGCCTGCCAGGCGCTGCGCCAGGTGGCCCAGTCCTCGCGCAGGGCGGGGCCGCGCAGCGACTCCACCACTTGCGGCGGCTCGCTGGCCGGCAGCGGTGCGGGCAGGGCGCCCGAGCCATGCACCCAGAAGGCGTTGATGGGCGCCAGGCCGCGTGCCTCGCGGGCGTCGGTCAGCGCGTGGGTGTAGAGCAGCATCTGCATTTCGCTGTGCAGGCGGCGCAGGGGTGCGGCGGCGGCCTCCGGCGGCAGCCAGGCGCGCACGTCGCGCTGCAGCACGCGGTCGAGCGAGGCGGTCGCCACCTGGGCCAGCAGCGGGCCACTCGCCAGCCAGCGCCCCGGCTGTTCGTAGTGCAGGGCCATGCCGTCCTCGGCGAACCAGGGCGCCATCAGCGCCAGCAGTGCGCGCGACTCGTCTTCGCCCAAGTCCAGGGCTTGGGGGTCCGAGAGCGTGACGTGGTCGGTGCGCACCTGCCAGTGGCAAGGCGTCACAAAGGCCCAGCCGTCACCCGGCTTGGCGGCATGGGCCAAGCCGGTCTGCTCGGCGTGCAGCGCGGCGAAGGCAATGCGACCATCCGCGTCGCCCAGGCCCAGCGCGCGGCCGAGCGCGCGCTCGTGTGGGGGCGAGAAGCTCTCTTCTTCCCGCACGTCGGTCGCCAGTGGGGTCAGCCGCCTGATCAGGCGTTCGAGCTGAGGCAGACGCAGGTCGTGCCAGGCCTGGGCGCCGCCCGGAGAACTGGCGGCTGCCCAGGGCAGCAGCAAATGGTGGGTGTCCGACATGGCCGCAATTGTGCGCCGGGGCACAATCGCGCCTTCATGCAAATCCCTTACGAACTGGCCCTGGGCTGGCGCTATACGCGCGCCGGTCGTGCCACGCGCCGCAACGGCTTCATCTCCTTCATCTCGGGTGTGTCCATGCTGGGCATTGCGCTGGGAGTGGCGGCGCTGATCATCGTGCTCTCGGTGATGAACGGGTTTCAGAAAGAGGTGCGCGACCGGATGCTCAGTGTGGTCTCCCACATTGAAATCTTTGCGCCCGGCGGCGCGGCCATGGCCGACCCGCAGTTGACCATGCAGGAGGCGCGGCGCAATCCGCAGGTGGTTGGCGCGGCGCCCTACGTCTCCGCCCAGGCGCTGCTGGCGCGTGGCGAAGACATGAAAGGCGCGCTGGTGCGCGGCATCGACCCGGCGCACGAGGCCGAGGTGACGGACCTGGCCAGCGCCAACGCGGCGGCCGTGGCGCAGCTTGCGCCGGGCGCGTTCAAGGTGGTGCTGGGCGTGGAGCTGGCGCACACCCTGGGCGTGGAGGTGGGCGACCTGGTCACGCTGATTGCGCCGTCCGGCCAGGTGACGCCGGCCGGCGTGGTGCCGCGCCTGAAACAAATGACGGTCTCCGGAACCTTCAACTCTGGCCACTACGAATACGACTCGGCGTTGGTGCTGCTGCACATCGAGGACGCCGAGCGCATCTTCCGCCTCGAAGGTCCGACCGGCGTGCGCCTGCGCCTCTCCGACCTGCACCAGGCGCGCGATGTGGCGCAGCAACTCGCCGCCACGCTCAGTGGCAACCTCCTGATTCGCGACTGGACGCAGCAAAACCGCACCTGGTTCTCTGCGGTGCAGCTGGAAAAACGCATGATGTTCATCATCCTCACGCTCATCGTCGCGGTGGCGGCGTTCAACCTCGTCTCGACCCTGGTGATGACGGTGCAAGACAAGCGTGCCGACATCGCCATCCTGCGCACCCTGGGTGCGAGCCCGCGCAGCATCATGGGCATCTTTGTGGTGCAGGGCGCGATGGTGGGAGTCATTGGCACGTTTGCCGGATTGGCGCTGGGCCTGGCCATCGCTTACAACATCGACGTCATCGTGCCCGCCATCGAACAGGCTTTGCACGCAAGCTTTTTGCCCAAGGACATTTATCTCATCAGCAAGATGCCCAGCGAGCCGCAGCAGTCCGACATCCTGCCGATTGCGCTGATCTCGCTGGTGCTGGCCTTTGTCGCCACGCTGTACCCGAGCTGGCGCGCCAGCCGCGTCAACCCTGCCGAGGCGCTGCGCTATGAATAATCTAGCTGGCGGCGCTTATGCATCAAGCGCTACAAGCCCTAAAGACTTGAAAAATGACGTTGTTTTGCAGGTGCGCGGCCTGACCAAGCGCTTCACCGAGGGGCGGCTGGACGTCACGGTGCTGCAAGGCGTCGATCTGGATGTGCACGCCGGCGAGACCCTGGCCATCGTCGGCGCCTCGGGCTCGGGCAAGAGCACGCTCTTGCACCTGATGGGCGCGCTCGATGCGCCCACGTCGGGCAGCGTGCAATTGCTGGGCCAGAACCTGGCGCAGCGCTCGGCGGCCGAGCAAGGGCTGCTGCGCAACCAGCACCTGGGTTTTGTCTACCAATTCCATCACCTGCTGCCCGAGTTCAGCGCACTCGACAACGTGGCCATGCCGCTGCGCATTCGCCGCCTGCCGTACGAGGAATGCACGCGCCAGGCCGCGCAAATGCTGGCCCAGGTGGGTTTGAGTGAGCGCGTGCAGCACCGCCCGGCCGAGCTCTCGGGCGGCGAGCGCCAGCGGGTGGCGATTGCGCGCGCACTGGTCACCAGGCCCGCCTGCGTGCTGGCCGACGAACCCACCGGCAACCTGGATCGCAGCACCGCCGAAGGGGTGTTCCAGCACATGCTGCAGCTCGCGCGGGATCAGGGCACCGCCTTTGTGCTGGTGACGCACGACGAAACCCTGGCCGCGCGATGCGACCGGGTGCTGCGTCTGGTGGCGGGGCGGCTGGTGCAAGGCGCAGGCGTCCCAGCTTGAGGTGCGCGGCGTGCTTCTGTATCCGCAGTCCATCGACTGGGTAGCCGGTGTCGGCATGGCGCTGATCGTGGCGGGCCTTGCGGTCATTCAGCCGTTTTCCAAGACGGCTGCGCACTGAGTTGGGCGCGGTGGAAACCATCTCCTGCGAGCAAGCGCTACAGAAACATGTCCACGCTGCGGCAGCGATGCTGCTGTTTGGCGGCGCCCACTGCGGCGTCTGCCAGGTGCTGCGCCCGCGCCTTGAGCGCGAGATGGCGCAGCATTTCCCGCAGGTCGCGTTGGCGCATGTCGATTGCGCAGAGGCACCCCGAGTCTGTGCCCAGCAAGGCGTGTTCAGCCTGCCGGTGCTGCGCTTCTACCTGGACGGCAAACTGGTTCTGGAGCGGGGACGGCATGTCAGTGTGCAGGAGTGGCTGGCTCAGGTGGAACGCTTGCTGGCGCTTTCCGCAGGCGATGAACCCTGAACAGGCGCCGGAGCGTCCTCGGCCTCCCAGTGCATGCTGTGGAGATCGAAACCCCCGGTCAGTGCCGGTCTGCCCATGTCGAAAGAGGGCGAGATACCGCCTTCGCTTGGCAGAGACAGCCGGCGGTTGCGAGTAGGAAAGCCGGAACCGGCGCACGGGGGATGCGCCAAGCTGGCCCGTTCAGGGCCCCACGCAGCCGCTTGCGGCATGATGTTTGCGATGCCCCGCTGGATCGATACCCACTGCCACCTGGACGCGCGCGAGTTCGCGCACGATGCAGACGCCGTGCGCCAGCGCGCCCACGAGCGCGGTGTCGGCCACATCGTCATTCCGGCCGTGGACGTGCACAACTTCGACGCGGTGCGCGCGCTGGCGCACCGCTATGGCGACAGCTATGCGCTGGGCATCCACCCCCTGTGCTCGCCCGGTGCGGGAGAGGCCGATCTGAAGGCGCTCGAATTCGCCCTGGAGGCGGGCCGGAGCGACCCAGCCCTGGTGGCGGTGGGCGAAATCGGCCTCGACTACTTCGTTCCCGAACTCGACGCCGAGCACCAGGAAGCGCTGCTGCGCGCGCAACTGCGCCTGGCGCGGCGCTTTGATTTGCCGGTGCTGCTGCATGTGCGCCGCTCGGTGGATCGGGTGCTCAAGGCCTTGCGCGAGCTGCCGGTGGCGGGCGGCATTGCGCACGCTTTCAATGGCAGCGAGCAGCAGGCGCGCCAGTTCATTGCGATGGGATTCAAGTTGGGTTTTGGCGGAACGCTCACCTTTGACCGCGCGCTGCAGGTGCGCCGCTTGGCGCAGGCGCTGCCACCCGAGGCCATCGTGATGGAGACCGATGCCCCCGATATTGCGCCGCACTGGCTCTACCGCAGCGCGGCCGAGCGCGCCCAGGGCCAGCCCCAGGCGCGCAACGAGCCCGGCGAGCTGCCGCGCATTGCCGCGGTGTTGGCGGCGCTGCGCGCTGAGTCGGCGAAGGAGCTTGCCGCGCAGACCTGCCGCAACGCCTGCGCGGCGCTGCCGCGGCTGAAAATATGAGCGAAAATGGCCTCTAGCGCTTGCCGCGATTGAGCAAGCAGCTACAAATTCAATAGTTAACCGTCTCCCCCCACGCTCTGATGCCGCCCTCCCCATCCCGCTCTACCGCCCCTGCCGAACTCCCCGAGGTCAGCGTCTCCGACGACGGCGAGGTGCGCCACCTGCATCTGGGAACGCCGTGGATTCAAGGCTCCATGCGCATCGCGGCGCCGTTTGATCTGGAGCTGGAATACATTCAGCGCATGATGGCCTGGCTGCTGTTTGTGGACCCCGCCAGCGTGCGCGAACGCCATGCCATGCAGCTCGGGCTGGGCGCCGGCGCCATCACCAAGTTCTGCCACAAAAAGCTGCGCCTTTGCACCACGGCGATCGAGCTGAACCCCCAGGTGCTGGCGGTATGCCGTGCCTGGTTCAAGCTGCCGCCCGACGGACCCAAGCTGCGCGTGGTGCTGGCCGATGCTGCCCAAGAAATCCGCAAGCCCATGTGGCTGGGCACGGTCGATGCCCTGGCGGTGGACCTCTACGACCACCACGCTGCCGCGCCCGTGCTCGACAGCGAAACCTTTTATGCCGACTGCCGCGCCCTGCTGACCGCAGACGGCAGCATGAGCGTCAACCTGTTTGGACGCTCGTCGCGCTTTGAGCAAAGCCTGGAAAAAATGGCCCTGGCCTTTGGCGAAGACGCGCTGTGGGCCTTCAAGCCCACGCGCGAAGGCAATACCGTGGTGCTCGCCCAGCACACACCCACCCGCTTTCAGCGCGGCGAGCAGGCCCAGCGCTGCGCCGACGTGCAGGAGCGCTGGGGCCTACCCACCGCGCGCTGGGTGCGCGGGCTGCGCCCGGTGCGGCTTTGATCGGGCGCGGCTCCGAGCGGTGCGGGCCCGGACTGCCGCAGAATATGCCCATGACGCCCACGCCCGCCTCCACGCACACATTCCCGCACGCCTCCAAGCAGCAAGCCGCCCGTGGGCCCAGCGCGGATGTCCCCGTGGGGCCCTTGCAATGGCGCCGCATTGTCGAGTGGCTGCAAAGCGATGGCGTGATCAGCGAGGAGGAAGCGGGGCGAACCATCGCTCGCTGCTCACAGGCCGAAAGCAGCCAGCATCCCTTGGTGCGGCTCGACAGCGTGGCCATGTCGCGCGCCAGTGACGGCAAGCCGCTCGACATCGAAATGCTGACCGAGTATCTGGCCAAGCGCGTTGGGCTCGACTATCTGCGCATCGATCCGCTCAAGGTGGACGTGGGCAAGGTGGCAGACACCATGAGCGCCACCTACGCCGAGCGGCACAAGGTGCTGCCGGTGCAGGTGAGTCTCAAGGAAGTGGTTGTGGCCACGGCCGAGCCCTTCATCACCGACTGGGTGGGCGAGGTCGAGCGCCAGGCGCGCCGGTCGGTGCGCCGCGTGCTGGCCAATCCGCTGGACATCCACCGCTACACCGCCGAGTTCTTTGCGCTGGCCAAATCGGTGCGCGCGGCGCAAAAGTCGGGCGGGCAATCGGCCACCAGCAACTTTGAGCAGCTGGTCGAGCTGGGCAAGAGCAACAAGCAGCTCGATGCCAACGACCAGGGCGTCGTCAGGGTGGTCGACTGGCTCTGGCAGTACGCCTTCGACCAGCGCGCCAGCGACATTCACCTGGAGCCCCGGCGCGAGCAGGGCGTGATCCGTTTTCGCATCGACGGCGTGCTGCACCCGGTCTACCAGATGCCGCTGGGTGTGATGAGCGCCATGGTGGCGCGCGTCAAGCTCCTGGGTCGCATGGACGTGGTGGAAAAGCGCAGGCCGCAGGACGGCCGCATCAAGACGCGCAACCAGCGCGGCGACGAAGTCGAAATGCGTCTGGCCACGCTGCCCACGGCCTTTGGCGAGAAGATGGTGATGCGCATCTTCGACCCCGACACGGCGGTGAAAGACCTGGACGCGCTGGGCTTTACGCCGCACGACGCCAAGCGCTGGGAAGAGCTCATCAAACGTCCGCACGGCGTGGTCCTGGTCACCGGCCCCACCGGTTCGGGCAAGACGACCACGCTGTATTCCACGCTCAAGCGCGTGGCCACCGAGGCGGTCAACGTCAGCACGGTGGAAGACCCGATCGAAATGATCGAGCCCAGCTTCAACCAGACGCAGGCCCAGCCCCAGCTCGATTTCAGCTTTGCCGAGGGCGTTCGCGCCCTGATGCGCCAGGACCCGGACATCATCATGGTGGGCGAAATCCGCGATTTGCCCACCGCCGACATGGCGGTGCAGGCGGCGCTCACCGGGCATCTGGTGTTCTCCACTCTGCACACCAACGACGCTCCCAGCGCCGTGACGCGCCTGATCGAGCTGGGCATTCCCAGCTACCTGATTCACGCCACGCTGCTGGGCGTGCTCGCCCAGCGCCTGGTGCGAACGCTGTGCAAGCAGTGCAAAGAGCCCGACGAGGCCGCCTCGCAGGAGGCGCTGGCCGAGGCCGTCAAGCCCTGGAAGCTCTCGGGCGACTACCGGCCCTTCAAACCGGTGGGCTGCGTGGATTGCCGCATGACCGGCTTTCGCGGCCGCATGGGCTTGTACGAACTGCTCACGGTGAGCGAGAAGTTCAAACGCGAATTGACCAAGGAGCCCTCGCTGTCCGGGATGCGCCGACAGGCCGTGGTGGACGGCATGCGCCCCTTGCGCCTGGCCGGCGCGCTGCGTGTGGCCGAGGGCCTGACCACGCTGGAAGAAGTGCTGAGTGCCACCCCGCCGCTGGAGCTGCGATGAGGCGCCGGGCATGGTGATGGGCACTCAGCCACCGCATTGCACCAGCTCGCGCACGCAGCGCGAACAACAGGCGGCGCTTGCGGCGCGCCCCGACGCTCTCTCTCCCGCAGACCGCTACCAGGAGTTGTTCGTCGCGGTGCAAAGCGGCGGCGTGTTTGATGACAGCAAGACCTTTGTCGATTGCGTGCCGCTTGCCGAGCCGGCGGCCATTTTGGACGCCTACCGAAAGTCGCACCGCCAGCCTAGCTTTGACCTGGCAGATTTCGTGCGCCGGCATTTTCGCGCCACCCGGCCGCCCAAATCCGAGTACGAATCGGTCCCCGGCCAGCCGCTGTGCACCCACATCGACGCGCTGTGGCCGGTGCTCACGCGCCACCCAAGTACGCACCCAGCCAATGCATCGATCCTGCCATTGCCCCGGCCCTATGTGGTGCCGGGCGGGCGCTTTGGTGAGCTGTATTACTGGGATTCCTACTTCACCATGCTGGGGCTTGCCGAAAGCGGCCGCACCGATCTGCTGGCCGACATGGTGTCCAACTTCGCTTACCTGATCGACACCTACGGCCATGTGCCCAACGGCACGCGCAGCTACTACCTGGGCCGCTCGCAGCCGCCGGTGTTCGTGCTCATGCTCGAACTCGCCGAGCAGCACGGCGCGGCCCAGGCCGCAGACCACCGCAGCCAGTTGCAGCAGGAGTACGCGTGGTGGATGGCCGGTGCCCACGAGCTGTCGGACGCGAATGAACGCCCCAGGGCCCAAGCCTCACGCCGTGTGGTGCGCCTGCCCGGCGGCGCGCTGCTCAACCGCTACTGGGACGACCGGGATACGCCGCGAGAAGAATCCTGGCTGGAAGACGTGGCCACCGCGCGTGCCTGCCAGCGCGAGCCGCAGGAGGTTTACCGCAACCTGCGCGCCGCCGCCGAGTCCGGCTGGGACTTCAGCAGCCGCTGGCTCACGCAGTCGGCCCCGGTCAGCCCGGCGAAGAACGCGCAGCAGCCCCCGCGTGCCGCGTCGGCGCGTTCGCTCACCGACATCTGCACCACCGAGATCTTGCCGGTCGATCTGAATGCCTTTCTCTACAAGCTTGAAACCACGCTCGCCCGGCTGTGCCAGGACGCCGGCGACCCCGCAGCGGCGAGCGAGTACGCAGCCCAGGCCGAAGCGCGCCGACAAGCCTTGCTGGCGCTGTGCTGGGACGCCGGGCAGGGCGCCTTTTTCGACTACGACTGGCGCAAGGGCGCGCGCCGCAGCTGCCTGACCGCCGCGAGCCTGACACCGCTTTTTGTCGGCCTGGCTGAACCCGACCAAGCCGCAGCCATGGCAGCCACGGTGCGCGCGCGCCTGCTGGCGCCTGGCGGCCTGGCCACCACCGAATGTGGCAGCGACCAGCAGTGGGACCGCCCCAACGGCTGGGCGCCGCTGCAGTGGATGGGCATTCGCGGCCTGCAAAATTACGGCCACGCCGAGCTGGCCCGTGACATCGCCCACCGCTGGCTCAGCACCGTGGCCGAGGTCTATCAGGCCGAGGGCAAGCTGGTGGAAAAATACGCCCTGCGCGAACTCCCTGCGGACGCTTCGCACGGTGGTGGCGGCGGCGAGTACCCCTTGCAGGACGGCTTTGGCTGGACCAATGGCGTCACCCGCGCGCTGCTGGCCGAACACCTGGACCACGCGGCGCACAGCGCCTGCGCCCACACGGCGCCCGACTGAGTACCGGCACAATGCGCAGCGCGCGCTTGCGCCATCGTCAGCGCAACCGTGGTCTGTGACCGGCCCACACCACCCGCTTTTCGCAGCCCATGAATCTCTCTACCCGCACCGCACCCGTGAGGCAGCTTGTCAACCATCCTCAGCGCGCCGCGCTGCACAACGAAGTGCATGCCCGCCCGCCCGAGGCCGTCAAGGCGCCGCTGGCCTGCCTGCACATCGTGATGCTGGCCGACGCAGACATGCGCGAGGCCAGCCGGGCCCACCTCGCCAGCCTTTTGCGCGACCACCATGCACCCCTGCCCGATGCGCAAACCACCCATCTGCGCATGGATCTGGGCGCGTTTCGCGTGCGCTGGGAACTGCACACCGAATTTGTCGCCTGGACCTTCACCACGGCGCTGCGCACCGAGGGTTTTGGCGAGCGCGAGCCCACGGGTGTGGCCAACGTCATTCCGCTCGACTGGCTGGCCGCACTGCCGGGCCAATGCCTGTGCAGCCTGAACCTGTGGGTGCTTGAAAACAGCGATTTCGGCGACACCAGCCTGGTGGGCCATGTGCTCAACGAAGACACGCTGGTGGCCTCCACCGTCGCCCACGGCCACGGCGAGGTCTATACCGACTTTGCGCTGCACGCCGATGGCTGCGCCCGCATGGTGTTGCTCGTCGGCGGCATGACGCCCCGGCGCCTGGGCCGGCTGGTGCAGCAGCTCCTGGAGATTGAAACCTACCGCATGGCCGCACTGCTGGGTCTGCCGGCGGCGCGCGATGCCTCCACCGTTCTGGCCAGCGCCGAGCGCGAGCTGGCCTCACTGGCCGACGCCATACGCACGGCAGACCGCAACGCCGAAGCCGAACTGCTGGACCGCCTGACCCGGCTGGCGGGCAAGGTGGAGAGCCAGTTTGCCGCGACGCACTCGCGTTTTTCCGCCAGCAGCGCCTACTTCGAGCTGGTGGACCGGCGCATTGCCGACCTGCACGAGTCGCGCCTGGCGGGCATGCAGACCATCGCCGAATTCATGGAGCGGCGCCTGAGTCCGGCGCGCAGCACCTGCGCCTGGGCCTCGCGGCGGCAGGAGGCGCTTTCCCAGCGCGTCTCGCGCATCAGCAACCTGCTGCGCACCCGCGTCGAGATCGAGCAGCAGCAAAGCAGCCAGCAGCTCCTGGCCAGCATGAACCGGCGCCAGGACCTGCAGTTGCAAATGCAATCGACGGTGGAGGGCCTGTCGGTGGCCGCCATTACCTACTACATCGTCGGTCTGGTGAGCTACCTCGCCAAGGGCGGGCAAAAGCTTGGCTGGCCGCTGGCGCCCGAAACCACGGCGGCGCTGGCGATTCCGGTGGTGGCGCTGTCGGTGTGGTGGTCGCTGCGCCAGCTGCACCGGCGCGTGTTCCATGCCAAGGTCTGACGCACGTGCCGACGATGAAAATATGAATCAAAAACGCCCCTAGCGCTCATGGATAGTGGGGAACTAGCTACAAAAAATAGAGCGACCGGACTCGCCCTGGCGCTGCTGGGCGCCGTGGCCTTCAGTGGCAAGGCGATCATCGTCAAGCTGGCGTACCGGTACGGTGTCGATGCGGTCACGCTCATCATGTACCGCATGCTGTTTGCTCTGCCTCTTTTTGCCGCCATGGCGTGGTGGGCCAGCCGGGGTAGGGCAGCGCTGACCCGCAGCGACTGGATGGGGGTGCTTGGCCTGGGGTTTTCGGGCTACTACCTGGCCAGTTTTCTCGATTTCGCCGGCTTGGCGTACATCACCGCGAGCCTGGAGCGCCTGATTCTGTACCTCAGCCCGACGCTGGTGCTGTTGCTGGGTTGGGCCCTGTATGGCCGGGGGGTTCGGCGCGGCCAGATGCTCGGCATGCTGGTGAGCTATTGCGGCGTGGCGCTGGTCTTTGGTCAGGAGGCCCTGCACCAGGGGCCGGACGCCGCCTGGGGCGCGTTGCTGGTATTTGGCAGCGCCGCGAGCTACGCCGCGTACCTGGTCTACAGCGGCGAGATGGTCCAGCGCCTGGGTTCGCTGCGTCTGGTGGGCCTGGCCACTTCCGTGGCCTGTGTGCTGTGCCTGCTCCAGTTTGCCTTGCTGCGGCCCTGGAGAGCGGCGCTGGTGGCGCCCGAAGTGATCTGGCTCTCGGTGCTCAACGCCACCCTGTGCACCGCCGTGCCGGTGTTGATGGTGATGATGGCCATTGAGCGCATCGGTGCCAGCGCGGCCTCCCAAGCCGGCATGGTCGGGCCGATGGCGACCATTCTGATGGGCGTCTGGCTGCTGGGCGAGCCGTTCACGGTAGGCATAGCGCTGGGCACGGCCCTGGTGATTGCGGGAATTTTTGTGTTTTCGCGCGCCTCGGCCCCGCTGCGCGCCGCGCCCGCCGGACGCCGCTGACCGGCGCTATTTCTTCTTGCGGTTGCGCTTGGTCTTTTCTGCGGCAGCCGCAGGTGCGGCCACGGCCGCTGCACCCGCCGCCGCAGCCGCAGCTGGCGCCGCGCCGCCCGAACCCTGCAGGCGCTGCGCCACCGTCACGGCAGCCGTGCCAGTGAGCCCATCGAGCCGGTTGCCCATGGCCAGTTGCAATTGGTCCAGGCGCTGTTCGGCCGGCGGATGGGTGGCCAGCGACAAGGTGAACATGGGATTGCCCGGTGCGGCCGCACGCAGCACCTGAAGCGCGGCAGGCAAGCCAAACGGATCGAAGCCGCTGCTCGCTGCCAGCGCCACACCGCGGCGGTCGGCTTCAAACTCGTCGCCCTGGTCCAGACCGCGCGCGTACAGATTGCGCCCCAGCGCCAGCACCTGCGACGCCACCAGGTTGCCCACGGCATTGGTCTTGATTTGCGAAGCCACCAGTTGTGTCAGCAGCCCCGACTGCGCCGTTTTGCGCATGGCCTGCAGGTGGTGGCGCTGCGTGACATGGGTGATTTCGTGCGCCAGGATGCCCGCCAGCTCGGACTCGTCGGCGCAGCGGTCGATCAATCCCTTGGTCACGAACACATAGCCGCCTGGGGCGGCAAAGGCGTTGTAGCCGTTGTCGTCCAGCACCACGAAAGTCCAGGGCAGGTTGGGGCGCTCGGATTGCAGGCTGATCCAGCGCCCCAGCCGGTTGACGTAGGCCTGCAGCCGGGCATCGGGATGCAGCGGCTTGCTGCCCAGCAGCACGGCGGCGAGCTGGCGGCCAATCTTGATTTCGCTGGCTTCGTCAATGGTCTCGGTCGAGCGCGTGAGCAAGCTGATGAGATCGTCGCCCTGGGCTGCAGGCGCGGCGGTGTTCCCCGAGAGCGTGCCAAGCAAACCGCCTGGCGAGGACCCGCCGCCGACGCTGCTGCCCAGGGAGTTGAGCAGGTTCATGACGTTCTGGGCGGGGGCCAGGTTCGGTGCCAGCGCCAGGGCAGTGCAGGCCGCGGCAAGGCGAGCGCCGCGCAGGGCGCGGGAAGGCAAAGGCACAAGCATGGTGATCACCTTCAGTTCGGACTGATGTTTTCGTTCATTGGCGTAAAGCCCCCCGCCGGCGTGCCGGGCGAGGCGGGCCGCGCGGGTTCGGGCAGGGCTGCCACCGCGTGCGCGCGTAGCGAGGCGCGGCTGGCAAAGCGTTGCGCCTGCTCCGCGCTGACCCGCAGTTGCTCGGCCTGGTCCACCGCCGCCAGGTTGGGCTGGGCATTGGCGATGTCTTCGGCTTCCAGGCCGCGGATACCGACGGTGGACGTCGCTGTCGTCGTGCCCGATCCGCTGCTCAGCAGGTTGCCCAGACTGCGCAGTCCGCTGGTGGCGGCATTGCCGCCGGTAGGGGCGGCGCTGGCGCGCGTGCCCACATCGAACATGTGCACCCAGCCGCTGCCCGCCTGCGGCGTGCGCACCTTGACCCACGACCCCTTGCGCTCGCCGGTGCGCTCGACCGGACTGCCTTCGGCCAGTGCGCCCAGGCTGGCGCCGCTCGCGCCGGGCGCGTCGCGCAACTCGGTGGCGCGCTGGATGACCGAGCCGTCCTGTTGTGCCCATGCCGGACACGCCCAGGCAGCGCCCGCCAGCAGCGCGGCCCACCCCGCCCGCGAAATAAGCCCTGGTTTCATCGCGCGAACCCCCCGTATGATCATTGAACGCCATCAAGGCGAAGCGAGGCGATTGTTATGGATTTGGGTATTGCCGGCAAATGGGCGTTGGTGTGCGGCGCCAGCAAGGGCTTGGGTCTGGGCTGCGCGCAGGCGCTGGCGCGCGAGGGCGTGAATCTGGTCATCAACGCGCGCGGCGAGGCCGCCCTGGCTGCGGCTGCTTCTGAAATGATAGCTGCAACCGCTTATTCAGCAAGCGCTGGGGGCCTGAATAATTCAAAAATTCGCGTGCTGACCGTGGCTGCAGACATTACCACCGAAGCCGGGCGCGAGGCGGCCCTTTCGGTGCCCGGCGGGCCGGGGCGCGATTTCGACATCGTCGTGACCAACGCCGGAGGCCCGCCCCCCGGCGATTTTCGCGATTGGAACCGCAGCGATTGGATCGCCGCGCTGGACGCCAACATGCTGACGCCGATTGCCCTGATGCGCGCCACCGTCGATGGCATGGCCGGGCGCGGTTTTGGGCGAATCGTCAACATCACGTCCAGCGCGGTCAAGGCGCCCATCGATATCCTGGGCCTGTCCAATGGGGCGCGCAGCGGGCTGACGGGTTTTGTCGCCGGTGCGGCGCGCAGCGCAGTGGCCGCCAGCGGGGTCACCATCAACAACCTGCTGCCCGGCAAGTTCGATACCGACCGCCTGGCTGCGACCTTTGCCGGCGCCGCGGCGCGCAGCGGCCGGGCGCTGCAGGAGGTGCGCGAGGCCCAGCGCGCCAGCATTCCTGCGCGTCGCTTTGGCAACGCGCAGGAGTTTGGCGCAATCTGCGCCTTTCTTTGCAGCGTGCACGCGGGCTACATCAACGGTCAGAACCTGCTGGCCGATGGCGGAGCGTACCCGGGCAGCTTTTAGCCGGCGCCGGGGGGAAAGCGCTGTGATGGTTTCTTGCGGCCGTCGCATCATGCAGAATGGGTTCATGCGTGCTCGCTTGCGGGGCCTTTGCTGCCCACTGAAGCTGGTGGCCGCCTGGCGTCGGCGCCTGGCGGGCGTTGTTGCGCTTGCCGCGCTGTCCGCGTCGCCGGGATGGACGGCGCAGGCTGCGGGCGCCCCCGAGGCGCCTGCCGTCCCCGTCCAGACGCTGCGCGTGGTGGGCGGCCTGGCGGGCGTGGCGCAATTCACCCGGTTTGAAGAACCTTTCTGGAGCCAGGAACTGGCGCGCCTGAGCGGCGGACGCTACAGCGCCAGCATCGTCCCGTTCGACCGCGCCGGCGTGCCCGGCGCCGACATGCTGCGCCTGCTGGAGCTGGGTGTCGTGCCTTTTGGCACCTTTCTGGTGTCCCTGACCGGCCAATACCCGCAGTATGGCGCAGCCGATCTGGTCGGCCTGAACCCTGACATGGCCAGCTTGCGCACCACGGTGGCGGCATTTCGGCCTTACCTGGAGCGCGCCTTGCGCGAGGAGCATGGTGTCGAGGCGCTCGCGATCTACGTCTACCCGGCGCAGATGCTGTTTTGCAAGCAGCCGATCGGGCAGTTGGCCGATCTTGTCGGGCGGCGGGTGCGCGTCTCGTCGGCAGGGCAGGCGGATTTTGTCGGCGCACTGGGGGCCACGCCGGTGCACACGCCGTTCTCGCAGATCGTTTCCCGATTGGAGACGGGCAGCATCGACTGCGCCATTACCGGCACCATGTCCGGCAACACGCTGGGCCTGCCACGTCTCACCAGCCATTTGTACGCGCTGCCGTTCAACTGGGGCATGGCCATTTTTGGCGCCAATGGCGCGGCCTGGAATGCCTTGCCCGAGGATCTGCGCGCCTTGCTTCGGCGCGAAATTCCAAAGCTCGAACGTGCGATCTGGGACGAGTCCGAGCGCGATACCGCGCAGGGCCTGGCCTGCAATGCCGGCGCGAGCGGCTGCAAGGACGGCAAGCCCGGTGCCATGGTCATCGTGCCGGCCACTGCGCAGGACCGGCGGCTCAGCCAGGAAATTTTCACCAAGACGGTGTTGCCGCAGTGGCTGCAGCGCTGCGGCGCCCCGTGCGAGGACATCTGGAAGCAAACCATCGGTCCGGCGCGTCGCCTGGCGGTTACGCGCCCATGACGGCCTCCCCGCCCCTGTCCGTCCGCTCGGCGCTCTGGGGTGCGGTGGCGTTTTTCGTTTGCGCGCTGGCGGTCGCAGCCGCCGCCCTCATCCAGACGACCCGCGACGCGGCGCTGAGCGAGAGCGAGACGCAGCTCTCGCGCTACGTCTCCGGGGCCGAGGCGGCATTGAACCGTGCCTTTCTGAGTGTGGACGTGCTGCTGGCCGGCACCGACCAACTGCTCGACATGGCGGGCGGGCCGCACGGTCGGGCCCTGTCGGACGCGGCGAGCGCGGTGCTGCAGCGCGCGGCGCGGCAAAACCTCTCGGTTCGGCTGGTGGCGCTGCTCGACGCCCAGGGGCATCTGCTGGCCTCCTCCACCCCGCGCGGGGCGGAGCTCGAATTGCGCCTGCCCGAGGGATTCGTGGAAGAGGCGCTTGCCCCGACGGTGTCGGCGCTGACCATCAGTCCCCCCACGCGCAGTTTTTCGAGCTCGGAGAGCGTGATGTACATGGCCCGGCACCTGCGCGCGGCCAATGGCGCCCGGCAGGTGGCTGTCGCCGAAGTCTCGGTTTCGCTGCTCGCTTCGGTGTTGACGCAAGGCGTGCAGATTCCCGCGCTGGAGGTGACGCTGGAAACCGGGGACGGCGCTGTGCTGCTGGCCGTGCCGGAACTCGCCGACAGCGGGCCCCGCAAGGCGATCACACCGCTTGCCCAGGTGCTGCGCGAAAGCGGCACCTGGGAGACCCCGACGCGGCTGCGAGGCCTGCCCGGACGGGTGCTGGCCCGGTCCATCATCTACGACGATCTTTGGGTCACTGCCAGCCTGCCCCGCCACGCGGTACTGGCGCCCTGGCGCACCGAAGCCACGGCCGTGGCCTGGGTGACCGGGGTGTTCGTCTTTCTGCTGCTGCTGGCCGCCACCTTGTTCATCCGTTACCTTCAGCGCATGGCCGATGCGCGCCAGGCGCTGGCGCAGTCCAAGCTCCGGCTCGACCAGGCGCTCGAATCCATGGTCAGTGGCTTCGTGCTGCTCGACGAGCAGCACCGGGTACAGCACTGGAACCAGCGCTTCGATGAGATATTCCCCTGGCTCGCCGGCATGATGGCGCCGCAGCTTCCGTTTCGCAAGATTCTGGAGGCCACGGTGGTGCACCATCTGCCGCAGGCCACCGCGTCCGAACGCGCCGCCTGGGTCGAGCGCCGACTGCTGGAGCAGCAAAAGTCAGAAGGTCCGCATGAGCAGCAGTTGCCCAATGGCCGCACGCTGCAGATTACCGAGCACCGCACGCCCGACGGCGGCATGGTGATTACCTACAGCGACGTCACCGACATGCGCCGGGCCCGTGCCGAAATCGAGACCCTGGCCTTTTATGACCCGCTGACCGGGCTGCCCAACCGCCGCCTGCTCCTAGACCGCCTGGGGCAGGCCACGGAGCGTGCGCAGCGCTCGGGCCAGTTGGGCGCGCTGCTGTTCCTGGACCTGGACCATTTCAAAACGCTCAACGACACGCGCGGTCACGAGATCGGTGACGAACTGCTGCTGCAGGTGGCCCAGCGCCTGAGCGCCAGCGTGCGCAGTGCCGATACCGTGGCGCGCCTGGGTGGCGACGAATTCGTGATCATGCTTTGCGACCTCTCCAGTGGCGCGGTCGACGCAGCGGCGCAGGCGCAGCGCGTGGCCGAAAAGTTGCTGCGGGCGCTGGAGCAGCCCTATACCTTGCAGGGCCACAAACACCAGAGCACGGCCAGTGTCGGAGCCACGCTGTTTGGCGCATCGGCGTGCTCGGCGGGCGAACTGCTGCGCCAGGCCGACATTGCCATGTACCAGGTCAAGGCACGCCGCGGCAACGGTCTGTGCTTCTTCGACCCGCAGATGCAGACTGCGATCAGCGAGCGCGCCGAGCTGGAAGTGGACCTGAAGAATGCCCTGCGCCAGAGCGAGCTGGTGCTCTTCTACCAGCCCCAGTTCGCCCAGAACGGCAGCATGGTGGGCGCAGAAGCCTTGCTGCGCTGGCAGCACCCCGAGCGCGGGCTGGTGCCTCCAGGGGCCTTCATCACGGCGGCCGAAGAGAGCGATCTCATCGTGCACATCGGCAACTGGGTGCTGCAGACCGCCTGCGCCCAGTTGATGCAGTGGCAGAACGACCCGCTTTGCGACAAGCTGCAGGTGTCCGTCAACGTGAGCGCGCGCCAGTTTCGCCACCCGCACTTTGTCGACCAGGTTCTGCAAACTGTGGCCTGCCTGGGAAGCCGCGCGCACCTGCTCACCCTGGAACTGACGGAGTCCCTGGTGCTCGACAACGTCGAAGAAACCGTGGCCCGCATGCACCAGTTGCGCGCGCGCGGCATCCGCTTCTCGGTGGACGACTTTGGCACCGGGTATTCGTCGCTTGCCTACCTGACCAAACTGCCCTTGCACCAGCTCAAGATCGACCAGTCCTTCGTCCGCAACCTCGGTGTGCGCCCGACCGACGACGTCATCGTGCAAACCATCATTGGCATGGCGAGCAATCTGGAGCTCGAAGTCATTGCGGAGGGCGTGGAAACCAGCGCGCAGCGGGACATGCTGCTGCACTATGGCTGTGGCTATTTCCAGGGCTACCTGCTGGCGCGGCCTATGCCGGTCGCAGACCTCTGCGCATTGCTGGCCGGGCGCGCAGCCGGCATGCAGGCATGAACGGCGGGACCCTTTGTTCGCTGGCAGAAGTGCTTTCAGCGCGGGCTGGCAAGGGATAATCGCCGATTCACATTGGGTCCGTGTGGCCAAAGGAAGTGCGCGTGGACACAGTTTTGCTGCTCAAGGCAGCCATCATGGGCGTGGTCGAGGGGCTGACCGAGTTTCTGCCGATCTCCTCCACGGGCCACCTCATACTGGCCGGCGCGCTGCTCGGACTGGACGACGACAAAGCCAAGGTATTTGACATCGCGATTCAAACCGGCGCGATTTTTGCCGTCATTCTTGTCTACTGGCAAAAGATCCGGCAGACGCTGAGCGCTCTGCCCAGCCAACCCCAGGCGCAGCGCTTTGCGCTCAACGTGCTGATCGGCTTTCTTCCCGCCGTGGTGCTCGGTCTGCTGCTGGGCAAGGCGATCAAGGCACACCTGTTCACGCCCCTGGTGGTGGCGAGCACCTTTATCCTGGGCGGTTTCGTCATCCTTTGGGCCGAGCGGCGTGCGCCGGCGGCCACCCGCATCCACTCGGTGGACGACATGCAGCCGCTCGATGCGCTCAAGGTGGGCCTGGCGCAGTGCCTGGCCATGGTGCCCGGCACCAGCCGCAGCGGCGCCACCATCATCGGCGGCATGCTGCTGGGTTTGTCGCGCAAGGCCGCCACCGATTACTCCTTCTTTCTGGCCATGCCCACGCTCATCGGTGCCGGCGTCTACAGCCTCTACAAGGAACGTGCGCTGCTGTCGATGCACGACCTGCCGGTGTTTGCCGTGGGTCTGGTGTTTTCCTTCTTGAGCGCCTGGGTGTGTGTGCGCTGGCTGCTGCGCTACATCAGCAGCCACAGCTTCGTTCCCTTTGCCTGGTACCGCATTGCGTTTGGCTGTGTCGTGATTGCAACGTGGTGGCTGGGCTGGGTGCGCTGGGACGCGGCATGATGGCGGTCATGAACACGCGACACTTTCCATTGACCGCCGCGCTGCTCGGCGCGCTCTGTGTGCCCCTGTCCGCCCTGGCGCAGCAAACGCCCCAACCCGCCAGCGCAGCGATGCCAGCACAGGAGCCGGGCTACACCTGGGCGCTGGGCCTGGCCGCATCCAACGGTCCGGACTATGCCGGCAGCGACGAGCGCGGCAGCAATCTGCGCCCGGTGATCGGGTTGGACATTGGCCGCTATACGCTCAGCAGCGGCGGCGGTGGCTCGCTGCTGGATTTTGACCTGGAGCCGCGCTACACCGGGGTGAGCGCGCGCCTGCTCGATGCCGAACGCCTCAAGCTCAGCGCCGGCCTGCGCATCGGCGGCGGACGCACGCACGACGCCGACTCGCCGCTCTACGGCCTGCCCGACGTGCGCAAGACGCTTCGCGCCCGGCTTTCCGCCACCTGGATGTTCTCGCCCGAACTGAGCTTGCGCAGTTCACTCAACCAAGACCTGCTCGGCCGCAAGGGCGGCACCACCTTGCAGACCACGCTGCAGTACGAATGGCAAATCACGCCGAGCACCGAGATCGGCCTGGCCGCGGGCTTCACCCTCGCCGATTCCACCCATTTGCGCAGTTTTTTCGGGGTGCCGGCCGACGTCGCCCTGGTGCGCACGCCGTTTGCGGCCTACGCGCCCGGCGGCGGGGTCAAAAGCAGCGACCTGGGCGTGGAGATCAAGAGCGCCATCACCGACCGCTGGGTGGTCTTTGGCGGCGTGCGCTTCAGCCAGCTGCGCGGCGATGCACGCAACAGCCCCATCGTGCAAAAACCCAACGACTACGGTGTGACCGTGGGACTGGCCTACCGCTGCTGCAAATAGCGCGTCAGCCGCGCTCGACCGGCCGCGCCGGGTCGCTGCACCACTCGCTCCAGCTGCCGGCGAACAGTGCCGTGGGAGCGTAGCCTGCCAGCTCCATGGCCAGCAGATTGGGGTTGGCGGTTACGCCGCTGCCGCAGTGGTGCACCACGCTCTCAGGTGGGCGCTCTGCGAGCAGACGCGCGAATTCACTGCGCAACTGCTCGGCACTCTTGAAGCGACCGTCGGGCTGGAAGTTGTTTGAAAAAGGCCGGTTCAGTGCGCCCGGGATGTGCCCGGCCACCGGGTCCAGCGGCTCGACCTCGCCGCGGTAGCGCTCGGCGGCGCGCGCGTCGATCAGCGTTTGCCCGGGCTGGCCCAGCGCCGCCGCCACCTCGCTTGCCGTGCGCAGCGTGCGAAGCGGCGCCCCCAAGAGGAAGTTGGCCTGAAAGTGTGCCGGTTCCTCGCCGCTCGCCACTGGCCCGCCCGCCGCCTGCCACGCCGCCAGGCCGCCGTCGAGCACGGCCACGGCGTCGTGGCCCATCCATTTGAGCATCCACCACAGACGGCCGCAGTAGGCACTGGCGTTGCGGTCGTACACCACCGCCTGCATGGCGTTGGAAAAACCCACGCTGGAGAGCCAGACGGCAAAGCGCTCGCGCGTGGGCAGCGGATGGCGGCCGCCCGACATCGGCCGGTCGGCCGCATGCGCGGTGATGACGCTGCCGTCGGCGCCCGGTGCGCCGTGCGGCGCGCTGAGGTCCTCGTCCAGGTGGGCATAGACGGCGCCCGGAATGTGCGCCTGCACAAAGGCGGCGTGGCCGGCCGAAGGCTGGGCCAGGTCGAAGCTGCAGTCAAAGACCATGCAAGGCCTGTCGCTGGCGCGCAGCGCCAGCAGTTGTTCGGCGGAAATCAGATGCGTATAGGGCATGGCAAAAAGCAGGAGAGGCAGTGGGCAACCATTTTGGCCGCAGGATGCGCATTGCGCGCGTCAGAGTTCTTCGGCAGGTGGCGCCGCCACGGTCCGTGCGCGCAGCACGGTGGCGAGAATGCCGCTGGCAATGATGAGCCCCATGCCCAGCCAGCCCAGCGGCGGGATCACGTCGCCAAATAGCAGCAGGCCGTAGAGCGCGCCAAACACGATTCCAGAATACTGCAGGTTGGCCACCACCAGCGTGGCGCGCGGGTTGTGGGCGCTGGCGTAGGCCAGCGTCATGCACAACTGGCCGCCCGCCGCCAGCACGCCCAGCGGCAGCAGCCACAGCGCCGGCCAGCCGGGCCAGGGCGAGTAGCCGGTGGCCAGCACCACGGCGCCGCCCGCCACCACCGAGCCCACGGCAAAGTAGAACACCGTGCGCGATTCCGGTTCCCCCAGGCGCGAGAGCGCCACCACCTGCATGTAGGCCAGCGCTGCGCACATGCCAGAGAGCAGGCCCACGATGCCGCCCAGCGCCTGTTCGGGCCCCTGGCCGATGCTGGGGCGCAGCAGCAATACCACTCCAGCGAAGCCCGCCGCCACGGTCAAGAGCAGGGGCGTGTGCATTTCCGGGCGCGGGGACTGTGCCGAGGGGCGCCAGGCCATCAGCGAGCCGCCCACCAGGAAGGCGGCGATCCAGACGCTGCTCATGTAGTTGAGCGTGACGGCCGTGGCCAGCGGCAAATGGGCAATGGCAAAGAACCAGCCGCCCAGCGACGTGACCCCAACGAGCGAGCGCCAGGCGTGCATGCGCGGGTAGCGTGTGGCCAGCGTGACGCCGCGCGAGCGCGCCAGCCAGGCCATCAGCCCCATGCCGATCAGGCCGCGGTAGAACACCAATTCGGCCGAGGTGAAATACGCTGAGGCGTACTTCACACACACGCTCATGCTGGCAAACAGCAGGGCAGCAAGCACCATCCAGAGAGCTTTCATGGCGCCAAGAATATAGGTGAAATGACGCTCTAGCGCTTATTCAGCGGGCGCCTATAGCTATCCGAAAAAGAGCAAACGGGCTTGTTCGCCTTTGCATCGAGCCACTCAGGGGGTGGTTTCCATGGCCTTGCGGTACCACTCGTGGAAATGCTGCATGCCGTCTTCCATGGGGCTCTGGTAGGGGCCGACTTCGTTGTCGCCGCGCAGGTACAAGGCCTTGCGGCCGGCGTCCATGCGCTCGCCGATTTCGTCGTCTTCCAGGCAGGTTTCCATGTAAGCGGCCTGCTGGGCTTCGACGAACTCGCGCTCGAAGGCAGTGATTTCTTCGGGGTAGAAGAATTCCACCATGTTCAGCGTCTTCTCGGGCCCGATGGGGTGCAGTGTCGAAACCGTGAGCACATGCGGGTACCACTCCACCATGATGTGCGGGTACAGCGTGAGCCAGATGGCCCCGTGCGTCGGCGCCTTGCCACCGCGGTAAGCCAGCAGTGCCTTGTGCCAGCGTTCGTACACCGGGCTGCCGGCACGCGCCAGAGCGTTGGCAACACCCACGGTCTGCACCGAATGGTTGCGGCCGAACTCCCAGCGCAGGTCCTCGCAGGTGACAAAGCTGCCCAGGCCGGGATGGAAAGGGCCGACGTGGTAGTCCTCCAGATAGACCTCGATGAAGGTCTTCCAGTTGTAATTGCATTCGTGCAGTTCCACCCGGTCGAGGCTGAAGCCGGTGAAATCGAGGTCGGCACGCGGGCCCAGCTCGGCCAGGTCGGCCGCCACGTCGTAGCCGTTGTCTTCAAACAGGAGCCCGTTCCACTCGCGCAGCGGGTAGTTCTTGAGGTTGAGGCAGGGGTCGTGCTTGAAATGCGGCGCGCCCAGCAGCTCGCCCTGGGGGCTGTAGGTCCAGCGGTGCACCGGGCAGACGATGTTGCCCCCGGCACTGCCCTTGGCGTGCTCCTGCAAACTGCCGCGCCCGCCCAGCATGATGGCCTGGCGGTGGCGGCAGACGTTGGAAATGAGTTCCACCTGGCCGCCGGGCGCGCGCACCAGGGCGCGGCCCTGGTCTTCCTGCGCCAGCGCGTGGTAATCGCCTGGCTGGGGCACGCTGAGCGCGTGGCCCACGTAGCGCGGGCCGCGCTGGAACAGCGCCACCATTTCGCGTTCGAAGAGCGCTGGGTCGAAGTAGCTGGAAACCGGAAGTTGGCTCGTGGCCGGCTGCAGTCGAAGACTTAAATCAGACATGGGTGACCTGACCTAAAGACTCCCCACAGGGAGGAACAGGAATCGGCCCTCGGGGGCGACGGGCCGGGCAAAAAAATAAACCGGCAGGACGCCGGTCGGATGAGTGAATGGGATTATAGGCGGTGGGGTTATTGCGGCGCATCGCAATGCCCGCGGCCGCTGCGCGTGTATTCAGAACGGGCACAGTGCCAGGTGCCGCCGATGGCACGCCCTAAAATCCTGCGCTTGCCCTTCCCGATTGCACTGCCCCCTTGCCCATGGCCAAAACCCAAATCGCCGAACCCGCCAGCTACGAAAGCGCCCTGGAGGAGCTGGAGCAGTTGGTGGCGCGCATCGAATCCGGGCAGATGCCGCTGGAGCAGCTGCTCTCGGGCTACCAGCGCGGCGCCGCGCTGCTGGCCTACTGCCGCGCGCGCCTGGAAGCAGTGCAGGACCAGATCAAGGTGCTGGACGCCGGCCAGATCCAGCCCTGGACCGCGGAATGAGCGGCGGCTTGCCTGAACAAGCGCTCGCCGACTGGAGCGCCGAGCAGCTCGCACGCACCGAGGCCGCGCTGTCCGAATGGGTGGGCGCGGGCGCGCCCAGGGACCTGGGCGCGGCGATGCGCTATGCGGTGCAGGGTGGCGGCAAACGCCTGCGGCCGCTGCTGGTGCTGGCGGCCCGCGAGGCCGTGGCTCAGGAGCGCCCCGGCGCCCATGGGGCCGGGGAGGCGGAGCCCCTGCGCGCCGCGCTGGACGAGGCGGCGCTTCGCGCCGCGTGCGCGGTCGAGCTGATCCATGCCTATTCCCTGGTCCACGACGATATGCCCTGCATGGACAACGACGTGCTGCGCCGCGGCAAACCCACGGTCCACGTGCGGTTTGGCCAGGCCGGCGCCCTGCTGGCGGGCGACGCGCTGCAGGCCCTGGCCTTCGAACTGCTGACGCCCGAAGGCGGTGCCATCCCGGCGGCGGTGCAGGCGCAGCTGTGCCGACTGCTCGCGCGTGCTGCCGGCGCTGCGGGCATGGCCGGCGGCCAGGCGATCGACCTGGCCAGCGTGGGCCAGCACCTGGATGAAGCGCAGCTGCGCCACATGCACCAGCTCAAGACGGGAGCGCTTCTGCACGCCAGCGTCATGATGGGCGCCGCCTGCGGCGCGTCCGGGGGGGTGGCGCTTTCGGGTCTGGCCCGTTACGGCCAGGCGCTGGGGCTGGCATTCCAGGTTGTGGACGACATTCTGGACGTGACGCAGGATTCCGCCACCCTGGGCAAGACGGCGGGAAAGGACGCCGCGCACGCCAAGCCCACCTACGTCTCCGTGCTGGGGCTGGAGGCAGCGCGCCGATGCGCGCAGAATCTGCACAGCGACGCGCTGGCCGGACTTGCGGCCTGCGGCCTGCGCCATACCGAGCGGCTCGCCGCGCTGGCAGACATGGTTCTGCTGCGCTCAAATTAGCAGTAAAAATGGCCTTTAGCGCTTACCGAATAAGCCATGACAGCTATTAAATCTATAGTATTGAATGTCCACGAACGCCTACCCCTTGCTTGAGACCGTGAACGATCCGGCCGATCTGCGCCGTCTCTCGCGCCCGGAGCTCAAGCACCTGGCCGACGAGTTGCGCGCCTTCGTGCTCGACAGCGTCTCCAAAACCGGCGGCCACCTCAGTTCCAACCTGGGTACGGTGGAGCTGACGGTCGCGCTGCACTACGTGTTCGATACGCCGCGCGACCGCCTGGTCTGGGACGTCGGCCACCAGACCTACCCGCACAAGATATTGACCGGCCGGCGCGGGCGCATGGGCACGCTGCGCCAGCTCGGCGGCCTGTCGGGCTTTCCGCAGCGCGCCGAAAGCGAGTACGACACCTTCGGCACCGCGCATTCGAGCACCAGCATTTCCGCCGCCCTGGGCATGGCGCTGGCGGCCAAGCAGCGCGGCGAGGAGCGCTACGCTGTCGCCATCATCGGCGACGGGGCGATGACGGCAGGCATGGCGTTCGAGGCGCTGAACAACGCGGGCGTCGCCGACTGCAACTTGCTCGTGATCCTCAACGACAACGACATGAGCATCAGTCCGCCGGTGGGGGCGCTCAACCGGTATCTGGCGCAGCTCATGAGCGGTCAGTTCTACGCCGCTGCCAAGAACGTCGGCAAGACAGTGCTGCGCCCGGTGCCGCCGCTGCTCGAACTGGCCAAGCGCATCGAGCAGCAGGCCAAGGGCATGGTGGTCCCAGCCACCTTGTTCGAAAAGTTCGGTTTCAACTACATCGGCCCGATCGACGGTCACGACCTCGATTCCCTCATCCCCACGCTGGAGAACATCAAGGAACTCAAGGGCCCGCAGTTTCTGCACGTCGTCACCAGGAAGGGCCAGGGCTACAAGCTGGCCGAGGCCGACCCGGTGGCCTACCATGGGCCGTCCCGCTTCGACCCGAAGATCGGTCTGGTCAAGCCCGCCACGCCACCGCGCCAGACATTCACGCAGGTGTTTGGGCAGTGGCTGTGCGACATGGCGGCGCACGACGAGCGCCTGGTCGGCATCACCCCCGCGATGCGCGAAGGCTCGGGCCTCGTGGAATTCGAGCGCCGCTTTCCCGAGCGCTACTACGACGTCGGCATTGCCGAGCAGCACGCGGTCACCTTCGCCGCCGGTCTGGCCTGCGAAGGGCTCAAACCCGTCGTCGCCATTTATTCCACCTTTTTGCAGCGCGCCTACGACCAGCTCATCCATGACGTGGCCTTGCAAAACCTGCCGGTGGTGTTTGCGCTGGACCGCGCGGGCATCGTCGGCGCCGACGGGGCCACGCATGCCGGTGCCTACGACATCGCCTTTGTGCGCTGCATTCCCAACCTGGCCATGGCTTGCCCGGCCGATGAGCGCGAATGCCGGCAACTGCTTTGCACGGCGTTTGGCCAGGACCACCCGGTCGCCGTGCGCTACCCGCGGGGCAGCGGCGCAGGTGTCGCACCGCTGGAGGGTCTGGACGCACTGCCCTACGGCAAGGGCGAAATCCGACGCACGCGCAGCAGCGCGCTGCGCCCTGCCGGCCTGCCGCGCATCGCCATCCTGGCTTTTGGCACCCTGCTGTATCCGGCGCTAGAAGCCGCCGAGCTGCTGGACGCCACCGTGGCCAACATGCGCTGGGCCAAGCCCCTGGATACTGCCTTGCTCCTGCAGCTGGCAGCCGGTCACGACGCGCTGGTCACGGTGGAGGAAGGCTGCGTACAGGGCGGGGCGGGCAGCGCGGTGCTAGAAGCCCTGGCGGCCGCCGACGTGCAGTGCCCGGTCCTGCAGCTGGGCCTGCCCGACGTTTTCATCGAGCACGGCGACCCGGCCAAATTGCTGGCCATGCAGGGCCTTGATGCCACGGGCATTGCGGCCTCGGTGCGCGCGCGCTTCGGCGCTGCGGGCCGCTCGGTCGGCGAACGCGCCGCCTGAGCCTGCCTTGCGGCCCGGGTGCGTTGTGCCGCATTGCACGCGGAGCTTGCAAAACCCTGAAGACATGGGCCTTGCGGACAGATTTCGCGGGAAAACCCGCAAGGGCTTGGGAAAACCGCTTTTTTAGAATGCCTGCGTGGCTGCTAAAGTGGCTGGGCCGCGCGGCAGAAATGCCCCGTGATCGGCACTTTTGCAACCCCGTATTTCAAGAGGTTTTCATGGACCGTCGTTCACTCATCAAACAGGCCGGCATTGCCGGTGTATTGGCCGCAGGGGTTGCTCCTGCCGTTCATGCCCAGGAGACGGTGCGTTGGCGCCTGGCGTCGAGCTTTCCCAAGTCGCTCGACACCATTTTTGGCAGCGCCGAGATGTTCTCAAAAACGCTCAAGGCCTTGTCGGGCGGCAAGTTCGAATGCTCGGTGCATGCCGGTGGCGAACTGATGCCTCCGTTCGGTGTGGTCGATGCCCTGCAAAATGGCACGGTCGAGATGGCGCAGACGGCGCCGTACTATTTCACCGGCAAGGATTCCATTTTTGCCTTTGGTTGCGCCGTGCCTTTTGGCCTGACCGCACGCCAGATGGACGCCTGGATGGAGCATGGCAACGGTCGCAAGCTCATGGATGCGTTCTACGCCAACTACAACATCAAGAGCCGCAGCGCGGGCAATACCGGCACGCAGATGGGTGGCTGGTACCGCAAGGAAATCAACACGGTCGAGGACCTTAAGGGACTGAAGATGCGCATGGGCGGCGGGCTGTTTGGCGAAGCCATGCAGAAGCTGGGTGTCGTGTCGCAGAACATGCCCGCCGGCGAGGTCTATCAGGCGCTGGAAAAAGGCACCCTGGACGCCTGCGAATTCGTCGGCCCGTACGACGACGAAAAGCTGGGTTTCAACAAGGTCGCCCCCTACTACTACTACCCCGGCTGGTGGGAGGGCGGCGCCGAACTCGAGTTCTTCATCAACGCCAAGGCCTACGCGGCCCTGTCGCCCGAGTTCAAGGCCATGGTCGACGCGGCCACTGCCGTCGCCGCGCGCGACATGACGGCCAAGTACGACGCCTTCAACCCGATTGCGCTCAAAAAGCTGGTCGGCGCCAAGACGCAGCTCAAGGCGTTTTCCAAGGAACTCATGGACGCCGGCTTCAAGTCTTCCATGGAAGTGTTTGCCGAACACGAAGCCAAGTCGCCCGAGTTCAAGAAGATCCATCAGGACATGCGCGCATTCCAGCGTGACCAGATCCTGTGGGGTCGCTTCTCGGAATATCGCTATGACAGCTATATGACCTCGGTCAAGCTGTAAGCAGAGCCCTTCTTGTCGCGATCAGGCCTTGACCGGATTGATCGCCCCAGGCAGCCGAGTCCCGGGCCCACCTTGTGCGGGCCTGGCACCGGCTTTTTTTGGCACCGCATCTGCACCGCCAGCACCTCTTTTTCATCACAGGAGACTAGCAATGGATCGTCGTTCCCTCATCAAAAATGCCGGCATCGCCGGGGTGCTCGCTGCGGGTGTCGCGCCGGCCGTGCATGCGCAGGCCGCCGTGCGCTGGCGTCTGGCCTCGAGCTTTCCGAAATCGCTGGACACCATTTTCGGTTCCGCCGAGGTGTTTTCCCACGCGGTCAAGGAGATGTCGGGTGGCAAGTTCGAGGTGTCTGTCCATGCCGCCGGTGAGCTGATGCCTGCCTTCGGCGTGGTCGATGGTGTGCAGAACGGCACCGTGGAAATGGCGCACACCGCGCCCTATTATTTCTTTGGCAAGAACGAGGCCTTCGCCATCGGTGGAGCGATCCCCTTTGGCATGAACTCACGCCAGCTGACGGCATGGATGGTCGACGGCAACGGGCAGAAACTCATGCGCGAGTTCTATGCCCAGTACAACATCATCGATTTCATCGGCGGCAATACGGGTGCCCAGATGGGCGGCTGGTTCCGCAAGGAGATCAAATCGCCCGCCGACATCAAGGGCTTGAAATTTCGGGTCGGCGGTTTTGCCGGAAAGATCATCGAGCGCATGGGCGGCGTGCCGCAGAACATTCCTGGCGGAGAAATCTACCAGGCGCTGGAGAAGGGCACCATCGACGCGGCCGAATGGATCGGACCTTACGACGACCAGAAGCTCGGCATCAACAAGGTGGCGCCGTTCTACTATTACCCCGGATGGTGGGAAGGCAGCCTGAATCTGTCGTTCTACATCAACGACAAGGCCTTCAACGGCCTGTCTGCGGAAAACAAGGCCATCGTCAAGGCAGCCGCCCACGAGGCACACGTGACCACCCAGGCGCGCTACGATGCGCGCAACCCGGGCGCCCTCAAGCAACTGGTCGGTGCGAAAACCAAGGTCGTGCCCTTCCCCTCGTCGGTCATGGACGCTTCGTTCAAGGCCACACAGGAGGTGTTTGCCGAACTCGACGCCAAGAACCCCGACTGGAAGAAGATCCATGCCGACTACGTGAACTTCCAGCGCGATCAGGTGCTCTGGTTCCGTTTTGCCGAAGGCACTTTCGACAACTTCATGCAACGCCAGAAGCTGTAAGCACTTTCACCCCATCAAGATCCCGCCTGGTGCGGGATTTTTTATGGGCGCGCGGCAGACGCTGTCGGCGGGCAGCGCCGGCTGCGACGCGTCCTCTGGCATTCGGCCGCGGTGGCCGGCACGCCACGTGCGTGTCCAGGTGCAGTGTTTGCAGAGCGTTGCCGTGGTGCCCGCCCGGCGCCTTGGGGGAGTGCACCGGCAAGCTGGCCAAAAAAAGCCCCGCGGGCGCGGGGCTGGTCGTTCGGGGTACGCCGAGCCTATTTCTTCTCACTCTCGATGGCTTCCAGTGCAGCCTTCATAGGGTCTTCGGGTACGTCGGACTGCGCTGCCGCGGGTTCGCCAGGTGCGGGTTCCGGCGCGGCGGCCTCCAGAGCGTCGAGCTTGCGCATCTGCGACTCCATCTGCATGCGGATCTTGTCCAGGTCGTAAACCTCTTTTTCGTCCAGGCCACTTGAAACGATCCCGGGGAAGGCAATGATGAGGCCGACCATGATGATCTGGATCAGCACGAAGGGAACCGCGCCCCAGTAAATCTGCATGGTGGTGATGGGTTGAATCAGCTTCTTGGTGATGCGGTCGGTGTAGGCCACTGCGGGGGCCACGCTGCGCAGATAGAAGAGCGCAAACCCAAATGGCGGATGCATGAACGAGGTTTGCATGTTCACCGCCAGCAAGATGCCAAACCAGATCAAGTCGATGCCCAGCTTGTCCGCGACCGGTGCCAGCAGAGGAACGACGATAAAGGAGAGTTCAAAGAAGTCCAGGAAAAACGCCAGGAAGAAAATCATGACGTTGACCAGGATGAGGAAGCCGATCTGTCCGCCGGGCAGGCCGGTGAGCAGGTGCTCTACCCAGCGCTGGCCATCCACCCCCTGGAACACCAGGCTGAAGATGGTCGAGCCGATCAGAATGAAAACGACGAACGTGGACAGCCGGGTGGTCGCGATCAGGGCCTGCTTGAGCAGCTTGAAGCTCAGGCGACCGCGCACCGTCGCCATGGCAATCGCGCCCAGCGCGCCCATGGCGCCACCTTCTGTCGGCGTGGCCACGCCAAGGAAGATGGTGCCCAGGACCAGAAAGATGAGCAGCAGCGGCGGAATCAAGACGAAGGTCACGCGCTCGGCCATGCGCGAGAGCAGGCCCAGGCGCGTGATTTTGTTGAACATCGCCAGCACGAAGGCCAAGCCGACGCCCACGCACATGGACACCACGATGGTTTCGTCCCGGGCGACCTTGGTCACTTCTTCGCCGGTCCACCAGGTATGCACGTCTGCGATGTGCTTTGCAAAGTAGAGCGACGCCCCGACGGACACCACGGTCAGGATGAGCAGGGAAGGAAGACCGCTGTCGCCGTTGTCCTCGCGGATGGTGCGGGCCTGCGCCGGGAGCGCCGGCGCCCACTGGGGTTTGAAAATGGCGATCAGGACGACATAGCCCGTGTACATGCCCATCAGCATGAAGCCGGGGATGAACGCCCCCTTGTACATGTCGCCGACGCTGCGCCCGAGCTGGTCGGCCAGGATGATGAGCACCAGCGACGGCGGAATGATTTGCGCCAGGGTGCCTGATGCGGCGATGACGCCGGTCGCAATCCGGCGGTCGTAACCGTAGCGCAGCATGATGGGCAGCGAGATCAGCCCCATGGAAATGACCGAGGCGGCCACCACGCCTGTGGTGGCAGCCAGCAGTGCGCCCACAAAGACCACAGCAAGCGCCAGACCGCCGCGCACCGGTCCAAAGAGCTGACCAATGGTCTCCAGCAGGTCCTCCGCCATGCCGCTGCGCTCCAGAATGAGGCCCATCAGCGTGAAGAAGGGAATCGCCAGCAGGGTGTCGTTCTGCATGATGCCGTAGATGCGCAGGGGCAGCGCCTGCAGCAGCGCTTCGGGCAGCAGGCCCAATTCGATGCCGATGAAGCCGAAGAACAGGCCGCAGGCGCCCAGGCTGAACGCCACGGGGAAGCCCATGAGCAAGAACACGATCAGCCCCGCGAACATGATCGGCGCCATATTGGAGGTAATGAATTCCATGATGTCTGCGCTCAGTGGGCTGGGTTGGCGCGCTTGCCGTTGTCGCTGGCGGCTTCGGCGAGTCGGCGGATCGATTCCGCAAGTTCTTCCTCTGTCGATTTTTCGCCGGACTTGATGGTCGGGTCAGGGATCAGACCCTTGAGAAATGCCAGCCGCTTGATCAGTTCAGACCCTCCTTGCAGCAGCAGCAGGGCAAAGCCCAGAGGCATCATCAGATAGACCGGCCAGCGGATCAGTCCGCCGGCATTGCTGGACATTTCGCCGGACTCCATCGCCTGCAGCACGAACGGGACGCCAAACCACAAGACGGCCGCGCACACGGGCGCGAGGAAAAAGACAAAACCCAGCACGTCCAGCCAGATTTGCGTGCGCTTGGAAAATCGGCTGGAGACCACGTCCACGCGCACGTGCTCGCGGTGCAGCAGCGTGTAGCCCGACGCCAGAAGAAACGCCGCGGCAAACAGGTACCACTGAATCTCCAAGAACCCGTTGGAGCTGTAGTTGAAGAGCTTGCGCACGATGGCGTTCAAGCCACTGATCACGGTAGAGGCGAGGATGAGCCAGATCACGAAGAGGCCGACCCGCTCATTGAGCCAGTCGATGCCTCTGGATAGTTTGAGGAATGCCTGCATGAAGTCTCCAAGAGCGCCGCAAGGGGCGGGCGGATGGCGAGGAATCGGCGCGACGCCGTGCGATCACTTTTTGATCGGTTGCGATTCTACGAACCACTGTAGGCGCAGGCTGACAGCAGCGTGACGGTGTATTCCCTAGGCGCCGTGTGCGCCTTGCGCTACGGAAAACATAGCTATAAGGGTTAACGCGGAGAGCGCAAAACCCGCTTTTTTGCGGAAAACTTCCACCAGGGCAGCACGGCGCTCATGGCCAGCACCTGGCCGCACTGGTCGGGTGCATAGCCAGAGAGCTGCGCCATGCGCGCTTGCCAGACAGGCGATTGCAGCAAGCTGCGCAAAGCCAGCGTCGGCGGCTGGTCCAGGCTGGTCTTGAGGCAGGCCAGGTGGTAGTTTTCGTGCACCAGGGGAACGAAATCGAGCCCCCGCGCCTGGGCGGCCAACGCGATGCCCAGGCCCGCATCCGCCGCGCCAGAGGCCACCGCCTGCGCCACGGCCGCGTGCGAGGGTTCGGTGTGCGCAGGGCGGCCCAGGGCGTCCATCGCGAGGCTTTCGCGCTCGAGCAGTTCGCCCAGCAGCACCCGCGTGCCAGTGCCCAGCGGTCGGTGCACAAAGCGCGCACCCTGCGCCACGACATCACGCAAACGATGCAGGCCCATGGGATTGCCGCGTGCCACCATCAGTCCTTGGGTGCGCCGCGCAAAGCCGATCAGCTTGTGCAAGCCCGGCTGCAGAAGCGGTTGGTAGGTGCGTGCCGTGTGGGAGAGGGGCGCTGCGCCCTCCAGCGTATGAAATCCCGCCAAGGTGCAGCGGCCTTCGTTGAGCGCACGGATTGCGTCCACGCTGCCCGTGAACCGGATGTCCAGATGCAGGCTGTGCGCCGCCGCATGCTCGCGCAGCAGGCCGAGCGCGTCGTCGTGGCTCGCGTACAGCGTCAGCACATGGGCGTCGGCGTCGAAGGCCACGGCAAACGCGCGTTCCAGGTCGGCGTGCAATGCAGCAATCTGCGGCGCCAGACGCGCCTGGGCCTGGCGCTCGGCCCACAGAAGTTTTTCGCCAAATTCGCTCAGTTGCGCCGCCTGGCCCTTGCCCCACACGATGAGCGCACCGCCCAATTCTTCCTCCCAGCGCTTGAGTGCACCCCACACGTGGCGGTACGACAGGCCGAGCGTCCGCGCCGCGCCCGAGATGGAGCCCTCCTGCGCCACGGCAGCTAGCAGTTCGGGCAAGGGGTTGCGGATCAGGCGGTTGCCGGCATCGCGCGAGAGTGTGTAGTGGAGCTGAATCCTATGCACGGCGTTTCATATGGTCGATGGCGGGCGGGGCGCCTACGATAGCGCACGCCCGCATCGCCTCACCGTCCGTCCCACCGTTCGCCCTCGCATGTCCACCTTGTTGCCCAGCTTTGCGAAAGCGCTGCAGCTCATCGCCGGCTTTGATCCCGCGCTCTGGAGCATTGTCGGCCGCTCCCTGGCGGTGAGCGCCACGGCCTGCGCAATCTCTTTTGGCGCGGGCCTCGCGCTGGGCGCCTGGCTGGGCGTGGCGCGCTTTCGCGGGCGCGGCGCAGTCTTGCTGGTCTTGAATACTTTGCTCGCCATGCCTTCGGTGGTCGTGGGGTTGCTGGTGTACCTGCTGCTCTCGCGCAGTGGTCCGCTGGGCTGGCTGGGCTGGCTGTTTTCCTTTCAGGCAATGGTGCTGGCGCAGGCCGTGCTGGTGCTGCCCGTCGTCACGGCGCTGACACGCCAGACGGTGGAAGACGCCGAACGCTCCTACGGCGAGCAGCTCCAGTCGCTCGGGGCCGGGCGCTTGCTGCGCAGCCTGATGCTGGCCTGGGACACGCGCCTGGCCTTGTTCACCGTGCTGGTGGCGGCCTTTGGCCGGGCCATCTCGGAAGTGGGCGCGGTGATGATTGTGGGTGGCAATGTTGATGGCTTCACGCGCGTGATGACGACGGCCATCGCTCTGGAAACCAGCAAGGGCGACCTGCCGCTGGCGCTGGCGCTGGGCACGGTGCTGCTGGCTGTGGTGCTGGCGCTGCATGCCAGCGTGGCGCTGCTGCAGCGCTGGGTCAGCCGGCGCGATGCGGCCAGCGGTACGGCGGCGCTTACCTTGGCGGCGGCTTGATCCAGACGCATGCGCCCCTCCTGACCCTGCGGGGCGCTGGGGTGCGTTTTGGCGCGCTGCATGCACTGCAGGCGGTGAACGTCACCCTGCACGCCGGTGAGCGCCTGGCACTGATAGGCGCCAACGGCAGCGGCAAAAGCACCTTGTTGCGCGTGCTGCACGGCCTGCAGCGCCTGTCCAGCGGCGAGCTGGTGCATGGCGCGCCGCACCGCCAAGCCATGTTGTTTCAGCGCCCGCACCTGCTGCGCGCCAGTACGCAGACCAACGTCGCGCTGGCCCTGTGGCTGCGCGGCCACGCTTGGCGCGACGCCTGCACGCAGGCGCTGCGGGCGCTGGAGCGCGTGGGGCTCGAATCGCTCGCGCGGCAAAACGGCCGAACGCTCTCGGGCGGGCAGCAGCAGCGCGTGGCGCTGGCGCGCGTCTGGGCGCTGCAGGCGCAGGTGCTGTTCCTCGATGAGCCCACCTCCAGCCTGGACCCGCACGCCAAGCGCGAGGTGGAAGCGCTGATTGCCCAGCTTGCCAGCCCCACCACTTGCGACGCGCAGCCAGAACCCGTCACCACCGTGTTCAGCAGCCACAACCTGGGCCAGGTCAAGCGCCTGGCCACGCGGGTGCTCTACCTGGAACAAGGCCGGGTGCTGGCCGACCTGCCCGTGCACGATTTCTTTAACGGCCCCCTGCCAGAGGCCGCCCGTTGGTTCGTCAAAGGAGAAACTCTGTGAAAAATATCAAGGCTTTTAACCCCCTGACGCTTATCCATAAAGGGTTCGCAGCTATTGCTTTGGTAGCTTGCACGGCCAGTTGGGCCGACACCATCACCATGGCCTCGACGACATCCACCGAGCAGTCGGGCCTGTTCTCGCAGCTGCTGCCGGCGTTCAAGAAGGACACCGGCATCGACATCAAGGTGGTGGCCGTGGGCACTGGCCAGGCGCTGGACATGGCGCGCCGGGGCGACGCCGACGTGCTTTTTGTGCACGACCAGGTGGCGGAGGAAAAGTTCGTGGCCGACGGCTGGGGCGTCAAGCGCTACCCGGTCATGTACAACGACTTCGTCATCGTCGGCCCCAAGGCCGACCCGGCAGGCATTGCCGGGAAGGACGTGGCCGTCGCACTGAAAAAGATTGGCAGCGCCAACGCGCCTTTCATTTCGCGCGGCGACAAGAGCGGCACCCACGCCGCCGAGTTGCGCTACTGGAAAGCGGCGGACGCGGAGAAGGGCGCGGGCTACAAGGAATGCGGCTGCGGCATGGGCCCGGCACTGAACATGGCCGCAGGCAGCGGCGCCTACGCCCTGGCCGACCGCGGCACCTGGCTGAACTTCAAGAACCGTGCCGACCTGGCCATCCTGGTGGAAGGCGACAAGCGCTTGTTCAATCAGTATGGCGTGATGGTGGTGAACCCCGCCAAGCATCCTCAAGTCAAGGAAAAGGACGCGCAAAGGTTTGTGGACTGGGTGACGTCCGCCGCCGGCCAGCGCAGCATTGCCGAGTACCAAATCAATGGGCAGCAACTGTTCTTTCCGAACGCGGACAAGTAAGCCGCAGGGCGTCAGTGGCTGATAAATTTCAAGTGTTTTTGGCCTCTAGCGCTTATGAATAGTGCGCAAGCAGCTATTTTTTAGATAGCAAAGTCTCTTAATCCAGCAGCGCCACGCCCTTGACCTGGGCAAACAACTCGCGGCCGGGCGCGATGCCCAGCGCCTGCACCGAGCGTTGCGTGATGCGGGCCAGCAGGCGCGTGCCGCCAGCGTCCAGCGCCACCATCCATTGGCCTGGACTGTCTTCGCGCAGCCCGGTGACGGTGGCGGGCACGATGTTCAAGATGCTGGTGTCGCTCTGGCGCGCCAATGTCAGGCTCACGTCGCGCGCCTGCACGCGCACGCGCACCCGCTGGCCTACAGCGCGGGCGGTGGTGCTGATGACGTGCAGCTCGCCGCCTGCAAAGGCCAGGGTGGAGAGATGTTCTGAGCTGTCGTGCCGCAGCAGCCTGCCTTCAATCAGCGTGGCGGCCGCGTCGCCCTGGGCCAGCGGGAGGTCGAGGCGGGCAATCAAGTCCTCGGCGCTGCCGCTGGCACGCACCCGGCCGGCGTCCAGCAGCACCATGTGCGTTGCCAGGCGCGCGACTTCATCCAGCGCGTGGCTGACGTACAGCACGGGAATCGCCAGCGTGCGCTGCAGGGCTTCGAGGTAGGGCAGCAACTCGGCCTTGCGGCCAGCGTCGAGCGCGGCCAGGGGCTCGTCCATCAGCAGCACGCGGGGCCGCGCAGCGAGTGCGCGCGCAATCGCCACGCGCTGGCGCTCGCCGCCCGAGAGCGTGGCGGGGCGGCGGTCCATCAATTCGGCGAGGCCGAGCAAATCGACGGCCTGGTCGAGCGCCACCGATTCCTGCCGGTCTGTTGCGCGCACGCGCTTTTGCGCATACGCAATGTTTCCGCGCACGCTGAGGTGCTCGAACAGGCTGGCTTCCTGAAACACATAGCCCAGCGCGCGCTGGTGCGTGGGCAGCCAGATGCCGGCCGCGTCGTCCTGCCAGGTGGCGCCCGCCACGCGCACCCGCCCCGGCCGGGCGCGCTCCAGGCCGGCGAGCGCGCGCAGGCAGGTGGTTTTGCCGCAGCCCGACGGCCCGAACAAGGCAATGAAGCCGCGCCCCGGCAACTGCAAATCCACGTCCAGCGTGAACGTGGCGCGCTTGAGCACCAGGCGCGCTTCGATGCCGCCCGGCTCTTGGCTCATGGCAGCAGCCGCGCACGGCGCAGTCATGGGAGCAGCGGCGTGCGGCGCAGTCATGGGAGCACGCGCGCGCGGCGCGTGAGGTTCAGCCCCAGCAGCACGATGAACGAGAACACCACCATGCCACCGGCCAGCCAGTGGGCCTGCGTGTATTCGAGCGCCTCGACGTGGTCGTAGATTTGCACGGAAATCACGCGCGTCACACCCGGAATGTTGCCGCCCAGCATGAGCACCACGCCGAACTCGCCCACGGTGTGCGCAAAGCTCAGGATGGCGGCGGTCACGAAGCCGCCGCGCGCCAGCGGCAGCGCGACGGTGAAGAAGCGGTCCAGCGGCCCGGCGCCCAGAGTGGCAGCGGCTTCCAGCGGCCGCTCGCCAATGGCCTCAAATGCACCCTGCAGCGGCTGCACCGCAAACGGCAGCGAATAAATCAGCGAACCCAGCACCAGCCCCCAAAAGGTAAAGGGCAGGGTGCCCAGGCCCAGCGCCGTGGTCAGCTGCCCGAGCGGGCCGCTTGGCCCCAGCGCCACCAGCATATAAAAGCCAATCACGGTGGGCGGCAACACCAAAGGCAGCGCCACCACGGCGGACACCGGCCCGCGCCAGCGCGAACGGGTGCGCGCCAGCCACCAGGCCAGCGGCGTGCACAGCACCAGCAACAGCGCCATGGTCGTGCCAGCCAGGCGCAGCGTCAGGCCAATCGCACGCAGGTCGGTTTCGTTGAAGGGCATGTGAGCCAGCTATTCAATGATCCCGTAGCCATAGGATTGGATGACCGCGCGCGCGGCATCGCTCTTAAGGTATTGCATCAGCGCCGCCGCGGCCGGGTTGTCCTTGCCGCGTTCGAGCAGCACAGCGTCTTGCCGAATGGGGCTGTGCATCTCGGCCGGCACGCGCCAGGCTGAGCCTTGGGCGATTCTGCCGTCTTTCATCACTTGCGACAGCGCCACAAAGCCCAGCTGCGCATTGCCGGTGTGCACGAACTGGTAGGTTTGCGCAATGTTCTCGCCCATCACTATTTTGGGTTGTAACTTGTCGGCCAGGCCGAGCTTGCCCAGTGTCTGCAGGGCGGCTGCGCCGTAGGGCGCGAGCTTGGGGTTGGCCACCGCCAGATGCGCAAAGTTGCCGGTGGCCAGCACTTTGCCGTCTTTGTCCACCAGGCCCTCGGTGGGGCTCCACAGCACCAGGCTGCCTAGCGCATAGGGTATCAAGCTGGTGCCTATGGCTTTGCCGTCCGACACCAACCGGCCGGCGGTCTTGTCGTCGGCTGAAAGGAAGACGTCGAACGGTGCGCCGTGGGTGATTTGTGCGTAGAACTTGCCCGTGGAGCCAAACGAAAGTTCGGCTTTGTGGCCCGTGTCCTTGGCGAACAAGGCGGCAATGTCCTGCATGGGCGCTGTGAAGTTGGCGGCGACGGCTACCTGCACCTGGTCGGCCCGGGCGGTGTGCAGGCTGGCGAACGTGAGGATTAGCGCGCCAAGGATGCGCGTAAGACGTTGGAACGAAAGATGCATGGCGGTGGCAGCGCAGCAGCGCTATTCAAATTTAGAATAGCGAAAGTATAGGCGCCCGGCTCAAGCCATTTCAGCCGTGGGTGTGCAGATGGTGGGCATCGGGTACATGGGGGTGGGCGTGTTGCATGGGGGCATGCTGGTGCTTGTGGCTGAGCGGCTTGCTTGGCATCGGGTCGTGGGTATGCAGATGGTGGCCATCGTCGTGTGAATGCGCGTGCTCGTGCTCCAGCCATTCGTGCACATGCTCATGGTCGTGGCCTTCAAGCAGATGCAGCGCAACGCCCAGCAACATCAGCGCCCCGCCTGCGGCCAGCAACCAGCTGCCTGAGCGGCCTCCCATGGCCCACGCGCCCAGCGCGCCGATAAACGGTGCAAACCCAAACACCGAGCCGGTGCGGGCCGCACCAAATGTCCGCTGCGCCAGCAGATACAGGCGCAGGCTCAGGCCATAACCGGTGGCGCCCACTGCCAGCAAAGCCAAGGCTGCGCGCCATGGCGGCAGGGGTTCGGCAAATGCCAGCGCGATCAACAGCGTGGCCGTGGCGCCCAGCGCTGATTTGTACAGCACCACTTGGCCCGGGTCGCGCTCGGCGACACCGCGCGACAGGCTGTTGTCCAGTCCCCAGGCTGCGGTCGCACCAAGAACCGCCAGCAGCCCCAGCATTTGGTTGCCCCCCGCGCGCCCTTGTTCGAACACCAGCGCGCCGCCCCCGGCAACCAAGAGCAGCAGCGCAGTCGCCACGCGCCGGTCCATCGTTTCTCCGTACATGCGCCAGGCCAGGACTGCGGTGAAGACGGCTTCCAGCGTGAGCATCAGAGACGCGCTGGTCCCGCTGGTGCGCTGCAAGCCCCAAGCCAGTGCCACTGGTCCCACTACAGCGCCCAAAATAGCCATGCACAGCAAACGGGGGGCGTCACGCCGCGTGACCCTGGCCTCGCGAGAGGCAGGCTGGCGCTGCCACACGGCCACGCCTGCTGCGCCGACGTAAAGCAAGCCCGCCGTGGTAAACGCGCCAAGCCCTTGGCCGAAGTGCTGGACCAACGGGGTGCTCAGCCCAAAAAGGGCTGCCGCTGCCAGGGCAAGCCACGCCCCCTTGCGTGCCGGGGAATAGGAGTTCAATGGTCCGCCTTGCGCAAAATTTCATGATGCCACGCCACGCAGCGGGGCAGTGTTGTCAGTGACCACCCGCCTGGGTGCTCATGGCGCATGAAGCCAGAGAAATGGGGCCCGCCCGAGATCTTTCATCGGGCCTGCGTGGCCGGATCACCCCCAAAGAAAAACCGGCCTGTCGGCGTGCAATCAGTCTTGCTTGTCGTGGTCGGTGTCGTGATCCGCCTTGTCCTCAGCGGACGAAATGACCGTACCCTTGTCGGCATCGACCTTGACATCGAAGACCTTGGCGCCGCTGACGACCTCTACCTCATACACCCAGCCGTGCCTTGAGTTTTCGTATTCGGCTTTTGCGGCCTTGCCGCTGGCGTGCTGCTCAGCCGCCGTGACAGCCTGAATAAGCGAGATTTTTGCCTTGCCAATGGCCATGGCATCATTTTCCATGCTGCCTTGGGCGGCATAGGCAACGCTGCCAGCAGCGGCGATGGCTGTGGCCAGGAGGGAAAGTTTGCTGTAGCGATTCATGGTGTTTCTCCAAATAGAACGCAGATAGTTGCGCAATGGAGAGGCTACGAAAACCGACTTAGCTGGCACTGAGTCGCAGCAAAATAACTTGGTGTCGCCGGGTGCAACGTCGTCAATTGCGGCCGATTTTCTTAAGGTGATTTCGCCAGCGGCACGAGCACACAGACACACAGGCCGGAACGCGCCACTTCGTCCGAGAACCCCAGTTGAATCTCGGCGCCAATCCGATCGGTGACTGCCTTGACAATGGAAAGGCCGAGACCCGACCCAACCTGATCGCTCCCGAGGGTGCGATAGAACGGGTCAAACACCCGCTCTCGCTCGACGACTTGAATGCCTGGCCCAGAGTCTTGGATCCTGAGTATTGCGCGGCCTTCCGCTGTGGTGACGGAAAGGTCCACCCGGCCACCCGCCGGCGTGTAGCGAATGGCGTTGTGAACGAGGTTTTTTACGATCGTTAGTAGATCAAATTCACTTGCCCAGACCGTGGCGTCTGCGCTGCCCTCCAACCCAATGTCGATGTGCTTGGCCTCGGCCAGAGGGAGGAGGTCTTCGAGCACCGTGCGGTATACCTGCCGAACCGAAAGCGCCGCCTTGGTTGCATCGGGCTCGGACTGCGCCTTTGCCAGCGCAAGGAGCTGTTCGAGCAGCTGGCGGCCGCGCTCGATTCCGCGCCGCAGCGCATCGAGCCGCTCCTGGGCCTGGCCCGACATCGGGGTCGCCGCCAGGCGCTCTGCTTGCAAGGACAGGGCGGTCAAGGGCGAGCGAAGTTCATGCGCGGCGTCGGCGACAAAGCGGCGCTGAACCTGCATGGATGCGCCCACGCGCCCCAGCAGGCGGTTGATGGCGGCCGCAAAGGGCCGAACCTCGCTGGGCAGGTCGTCCTGCGGTACGGGCTGTAGATCGTCTTCAGCGCGCTGGTCGAGCCTGGACGACAGACTGGCGATGGGCAGAAACATCTTGCGCACCAGGTCGGCCACCAGCAGCAGCAGGATGGGCACCAGAATCAGGAACGGCATCAAGGTGCGCAGCGCACTGTCGCTGGCGATGTCGTCGCGCACGCCGGTTTCCTGGGCGACGGCGATGCGTTCACCAAGCAGCGTGGTTTTCACCAGCACGCGAAAGGTTTCTCCCTCTATCTCAACGGTCTGCAGGCCATCAGGCAGCTTGCTCGGCAGCGGCAGGACGGATTCGGCGTCCCCTTTGCCCCGCATGTGGTCGCCGTCGGTGAGATGCTGGACCACGACGCGTGTTTCTTCATCCATGGCGGGGGCCAGGGCATGGTCGCCCTCTCGGTGAGGGACCAGCGCCTGTCGGTCAAACAAGGCAGCCACCTGGCGCAGCGTGCCGTCCTGCAGCTCATTGGCTTCCTGAAATGCCGAGAGAAAGGAGAAAACCCCTGCGAGCAAGGCGATGACCAGGATGGCCACCGAGAGCGAAAACGACAGCTTGAACTGCAGCGATTCGTTCAAGCGTTTTTTGAAACCATCCATCCTGCTCCCCTGACGTTTTTGATGGTGTCCTTGCCCAGCTTGCGCCGCAGCGCGTGGATCAGGAATTCGACCGCATTGCTGTCCACCTCGTCGCCCCAGCCATAAATGCGGTCTTCCAGATCGCTGCGCGAGAGGATCGCGCCGGGCCGCACCAGCAGCGCCTGCAGGAGAGAAAACTCCCGGTGCGACAGCGCCACCGGTGCACCGTCGGCCGCCGTGGCTTGCCGCGTGGCGGGGTCGAGCGAAATGACGCCATTGCCGAGCAGCGGCACGGCAGCGCCGGCCTTGCGGCGCAGCACCGCGCGCATGCGGGCCAGCAGTTCGGCCATCTCAAAGGGTTTGAGAACATAGTCGTCGGCCCCGCCGTCGAGGCCACTCAGGCGAGCGTCCAGGCCATCGCGTGCGGTGATGATGAGCAGGGGCACCGGGTTGTCTCTGGCGCGAATGCTGCGCAGCACCTCCAGCCCGTCCTTGCCGGGCAGCCCCAGGTCGAGCAGCACCAGGTCGTAGTGCTGGCCGACCAGGCTGGCAAGGGCTGCGGCGCCATCCTGGACCCAGTCGGCCGCATAAGCGGCGTCTTTCAGCGCGCCCTGAATGGCTTCGCCGATCATGGCGTCGTCTTCGACCAACAATACCCGCATGGAAGTTTCCGTGAATGACCTGTCAATGGGCGGAAGCAGCCGCCCGCTGCCTGAAGACCACAAGGCTGATCACAATAAACGCAAACAGGGCGGCAGACGCTGAATAGCGGCTGAGCGCCAGACCGCCGGCGCTCAAGGGCTTGTCCAGAAAATCCCCGACCACGGCGCCCAGCGGGCGCGTCAGGATGAAGGCGGCCCAGAACAGTGCCGTGCGCGACATCCGCGTCCAGAAATACGCCGCCACTACCAAGGCCAGCAATATCGTAAACACTGCAGCAGCGCCGGTGTAGCCCAGACCTGCGGTGCCCGCCATCCAGTCACCCAGCGCTGTGCCCAGCGTCTGGGAAAACATGATCGTCACCCAGTAAAACATTTCTGCCTTCGGTGAACTGACCGTGTTGACCGACACCGACCCCAGCGTGCGGTGCCAGACGAAAAGCGAGCCCAGCAACAGGGCCAGCAGCAGCGTCGATCCTCCGGCGTAGCCAATGCCCAGCGAGCGGTCGGCAAAATCCGCCAGTGTGGTGCCCACCGTGGTGGTCGCAATGATGGTGGCCCAGTACAGAAATGGATGAAATTTTCGAGCCTTGATCTGCGCCACCACAGCCAGTGCGAACACAGCGGCAAAGATGGCGGTGGCCACCAGGTAGCCCAGGTGCATGGACATGGAAACTGCGTCACCCCCCGTCTCCCCCAGCGTGGTGGCAGCGATTTTGATGATCCAGAAAAGCAGGGTGACTTCCGGCACCTTGCTGAGAGCTTGGTCTGTGGTGGTGTTCATAGCGATTGAAGTGGGGTTGTAGTTTTTGTAAAAAGGGGCCGGTCACCGCGACTCTACTGCGGCGGGTTCGCTGTCCATTGCGCAAATCCGACCAAGAGGACAATCACGCTCAGGAAGATGGCGCTGGTCCACGCTGTACCCATTCCCAGGCCGCCCGCAGTCTTTGCCTGCGTCAGCAGGTCGCCCAGCGCGGCGCCAAAGGGGCGGGTCAGGATGTAGCCGATCCAGAAGGTCAGGATCGCATTGCCACCCATGCGCCAGGCGGCATAGGTGATGGCAATCAGCGCGCCATAGGCCACAGCGCCCCAGGCATAGCCCAGCCCGAGCGTCTCGCTTGCCAGGTCACCCGCTGCCGTGCCGAGGGCAAAAGTGCAGAGAATGGCAGCCCAGTAAAACAGCTCCCGGCGCCGCGTGAAGATGTCATGGATGGACAGGCTCTTTTCCACGCGGTACCAGAGCATGAACGCGGCGGCCAGCGCCACGGCCAAAATCGGCGTGCTCAGCGCCAGGCTGATGCCAAGGGTGTCCGTGAAGAAGTCTGTGATCTGCGTGCCCACCACGCTGACGAGCACCACCGTCAGCCAGTAGATCCAGGGTGTGTAGCGTTGCGTGCGCAGTTGCACAAACAACGCCAGCGCCAGCAAGGCGCCCATGAGCGCCATGGTCAGGTGGGCTCCCAATCCGGCGCTGAAAGCCAGAAAGTCGGCGCCGGTTTCGCCCACCGTGGTGCACATGATCTTGATGACCCAGAACGACAAGGCGACGGCCGGTACTTTATTGGACATGCTCCTTGTGGAGGCTTCTGTAGGGGCAGTGTTCATCGCTGGCTTCCCGAAATTGGCTGAAGAAGCCTTGAATGTGCCGATCAACACTTAGCGCAGGCATAGTGACACCGCCCGCCTCAAGTTGCGCACTGGCTGCTTCCGGGTGCCACAAGACCTTGCGACAAGGTCTGGCTCAGAGGTTCGAGCCGGATGCCTGCCTCCTGTACCCATTCACCAAAGGTGTTTCCGGACAGCACCCGGTACTCTTGCTGGCGTGAGGAACCGAGCGGATCTTGCGCTTGGGCGCCCAGACTGGGGTGGCACATCAACAGGTCGCCGCTGCGGCAGGCCCCCAGCCACGTGCGAGTGCACTCCAGATAGTGGCCTTCGTCGCCGTTGAAGTCGTGCACCCCCAGCAGGTGTGCGTTCTGACGAAAGCCTCGCGTCTGCGCCTGCCGCGCCAGTGCGGCTGAGCCCAGGGTTTCAATGATCCGGGGCTTGAGGGTCTGCCGCCAGGGCGTGGGCGTCGCTGTGCGCGCGTTGGAGTACCGCGCCGTGTTTCTCAGCCATGGCAGGCAGCCCGCATAGCGCTGTTGCAGCTCGGCGAGCAATTCGTCCCGCACGACCGGGAACTGGTGGACATGCTGGTGTCCGTCTACATACGCGGGCGGGCGGCCGGTGTGCTGCTCGAAGGCATCGAGTTGGGCGCATATTTCGCTGCGCACGCTGCTGCTGTCAAGTGTGCGCAGCCAGCTTTGCAGGATGAGCGGCCCAAGCTTGTGTGGCGGCAGCAGCAATGGGTACTGCGTGAGGTCCAGGTGCAGGCCGATCTCTGTCTGGCGGGCGTCTATTTCTTCGAGTTCAGGAGCCCATTGCGCCCACGCCGGAGCACCCACCATGCAGCCAATGGCCTGTGCGCGTCCCTGCCATGCGAGCAGCAATGCCGCCTCGCAGACGCCCGCATGCATCCCGAAATCGTCCACGGCAATGCACAGGCTGCGGCTATGCTTGGCAGGTTCATGCGCACGCGGCCCCTCGTACCTATTGCTTGCCCTGCGAGGTTGCGCGGACGCATTGCATGGTTCGTGCTGGTGGGTACGGCTGCTGCTGGCGTCCATTGGGGCGTGGTGGTCATGCTGGTGAAGCATGCTGGCTGGCAGCCCTTGCTGGCCAACGTGGTGGGGTGGTTGATCGCCTTTGGCGTTTCGTTTTCCGGGCACTCTCGCTGGACCTTTCGAGACCATGGTGTTGCGCTCGGGCGCTCTGCCAGGCGGTTTTTCGCGGTTTCGGCAAGCGGCTTCGCCATCAATGAAGCTACGTATGCCTTGTTTTTGCACTGGAGCGGCCTGCGCTACGACCTCGTGCTTGCCCTCGTGCTCATCGCGGTGGCGGGCGGTACTTATCTTGTGAGCCGTCATTGGGCGTTCAACCGCAGGCCAGAGCGCTGAGCATGGCAGGTGTTTCGGTGTCGATGCGCCAAAGCGTGGTTCCGCTTTCGTGGTGTACGTCGGTGGCAGCCTCGAGGAAGGAATACCGCGTCAGCGCTGAAGAGGGGCCAAGCACCCAGGTAGTGGCCGAGCGGCACAACAGGGCGGGCAAGGCTGCGGGCAGCACCAGCAGCTTGGCGGCAGCGGCATTGTCGAACTGACCGGCGTCGGCCAGTTCCTTGCGCTGGCTGTCGTGGTGCTGAAGGTCGGGGTCGTTCCAATCGCTCACCGTCGCCACGGGGCTGTCCAATTGCGCATAGAACGGCAAATCAAAGAAGTACTTGTCGAGCATGACGATTGGCTCCGACGGCTGGCGGGCGCTGCGCAGCACCTGAGCGAAGGGCTGCGTGGAGTGGCCTGGGTGTACAGCAAGCCAAACGACGATGCCGAGCGCCAGCGCACTGCCAAAGCCCGCCGCAGTGCGCCACAGGCGGGTTGACGTGCGCAACAAGGGCGCTCGTGAAAGAAACCCCTCTGCCGCGAGGAAGGCCAGTGGCGGGACCGCCGGCAGCACGTAGCCGAGCAGCTTGGATTTGGGGAGCGAGAAGAACAGCACGATCATGGCGGGCCAGACCAGCATCAGCAACCGCACCGCCTGTTGTGGGGCTGTTTGGCTGGCCTTGGGTTTGATGGAGCGCGCCATCCAGGGCAGCCAAGGCAGGAAGCACACGCACAGCACCGCGGGATAAAACCAGAACGGCATCACGTTGTTGAACCCGCCTTCGGTGAAGCGCTTGAAGTGTTGAACGACAAAAAAATAGTTCAAAAAATCTGAAAACCGATGTTGCATCGCCACGAACCAGGGGGCTGTCAGCGCCAGAAACACCAGTATTCCTGGCCACCACAAGAGCGTGAACAAGCTGCGCCAGCGCTTTTGCAGAACGAGCCAGACAAAAATCACCACTGCCGGAAGCACAAAGCCGATCAAGCCCTTGGCCAGCACCCCCAAGGCGGCCATGGCCCAGGCGCCAGTCAGTACCGCACGCCAGGGCTTGTCATGGTCGGCCAGCAGGGAGGCATGCGCCAGCAGCACGATGGTGGCGCTGATGCAGCCCGCCACCAGCATGTCCAGGTTGGCAAATTGCGCGGCTACTGACCACAGCGGTTGCGCCAACAACGCCACCAGTCCTGCGCGTGCTGAATGTTCGCTCGACCAGCGGCGAATGAACAGGTACAAAGCGGTCGCCCCGAGCACAGCACCCAGCAGGCAAGCCACTCTGGCTGCCCATTCGTGCTGGCCAAAGAGCCACAGGGAAGTTGCCGTGATCCAGTAAAAAAGGGGCGGCTTGTGGAAGTAGGGCAGCCCGTTGAGGGTGGGCGTGAGCCAGTCGCCAGAGCGCAGCATTTCCCATGCCACACCGACGTAACGCCCTTCGTCCGGCAGCATCAGGGGGCGTGCCCATGCTGTCCATGCCAGCCAGACCAGCACGAGCAAGGTGACGGCCGTGGTGCTGGGCGTCCGCTTGGTCGTCAGCGCCTGCATCAGTCGGCCTTCCTCAAACCCTGGCCCAGCTCGCGCTTGACGACGTAGATAGGGCGTCCCTTGACTTCTTCGAAAATGCGCCCGACATACTCGCCCACCACCCCGAGCGAGAGGAGCTGGATGCCGGAAAACCCCATCAGCCCCACCGCAATGGTGGTCCAGCCGCTGATCGCATGGCCATACAGCAGATAGACAGCGGTGAGGTAAGCGCCATAGAGCAGTGCGAAGCATGCCAGCACGAAGCCCATGACACTGACGGCGCGCAGCGGCCAGGTGGTAAAGCCTGTCAGGCCGTCCACCGAGAGCCGAATCAAGCTCCAGGGGTTGAATGCGGTCTTGCCATGCAGCCGCCCCTCAGGCATGTAGGGAACCGCAAGGGCATCGAAGCCTACCCAGGCGTACAGCCCCTTCATGAACCGATTGCGTTCTGGCAGCGAAAGCAGGGCGGTCACCACGGCGCGATCCATGAGCCGGAAATCCCCAGCGCCGGCAGGAACCTCGAATCGTCCTGCCATATTGACCAGCTTGTAGAACAGGCGCGTCCCCAGGCGCTTGAAAGGGCTTTCGTCTTGCCTATCCTCGCGCAGCGCATAGATCACATCGCGGCCCTGGCGCCAATGCTGCAGGAAGATGGGAAGAAGTGAGGGGGAATGCTGCAGGTCGGCATCCATCATCACGATGGCATCGCCCCGTGCTGCCTCCAGCCCAGCTGTGAGCGCCGCTTCCTTGCCAAAGTTGCGTGACAACAGCAGTGCGCGAAAGCCCGGCGTCTGTGCCCATTTGGCAAGCACCAGGCTGGTGGCGTCCGAGCTGCCATCGTCCACCAAAATCACTTCCCACGCTTGTGCGCAAGCCGCAAGGGTATCGCGCAGCCGGGGCAGCAGCTGCTCCAGATTCCTCGCTTCGTTGTGGGACGGAACAATGCAAGAGACAGAGCCGGATTCGCGGGATCGAGGCTGGCCAAGAGCGCGCGTGCCTGTCTGCGTGGTATTCGCCGCGTGGAAGCGTCTTTCGCAGGGTGGCGAAACGTCGGCCGCTGGATGCGGTGGCGTGGTGGCAGCTACCAGCGTGGTAATCATGTGAGCCTCGTGGCGACGGTGTGCCATATTGAATGTCGGAAAACGAGGCGACAGGCCAGCCAGGCGCTGGTGGCGCCCACCAGGGCGCCGGCCAGAACGTCCGACGGGAAGTGCAGCCCAAGATAGACACGGCTCCAGGCGACGAGGACGGCAGCGACCAGGGCGAGCAATCCCCAATACCAGCGCCCCGCTGTCAGCGCAATGGCCGTCGCAAACCCGAAGACCACGCTCGCATGGTTGCTGGGAAAACCGTGGGACGCTGCGTGCGGCAGCCACTGCGTGCCAAGCCCCAAGACAAAGGGCCGATCGGCAGGGATGAAATGCTGGCCAAGCCGTGCCAGTAGCCACGCCATGGCCATGGCGGCAAGTACCTGCAGCACGCGCAACCGCACCCGGCGATCACCCGCCAGAAAAATGCCGACAGCGCCGCCGGCCATCAGTTGCGGCAATCGGTCGGTGACGAACAGGGCCAGGGCCGTCAACCAATGCGGCGAAGCAGCCGAGCCGTTGATCGCCAAGAAGAGCGCAGCGTCGAGAGACATAGTTCCAGCCTTTGATCAGGTGGTGAACGACGGCGCGATTGTCAAAGTCAAGTCTTAGGCCAGCATTAGGGACCCGCTACCCTTGGCAGTCCCCTTCGTCAGGCACCATTGCGTCTATGCCATCGCCCCTTGCCCTGCCCGCTGCTCTTGGCCACGAGCCCACCGACAAACGCATCGCCATCCTGCGTGAGGTCGGCAGCTGCGGCTCCATTTCCCAGGCGGCACGCACCGTAGGTGTGAGCTACAAGGCAGCCTGGCAGGCCATCGACACGCTGACCAATCTCGCCGGCACGGCCCTGGTGGCGCGTGCCGTGGGCGGCGCGGGCGGGGGCGGCGCGGCGTTGACCGCTGCAGGTCACGAACTGCTGGCCGCCGCCGACGCCATGGCGCGGGCGCGCGGGGAGGTGTTGTCGCGCTGGCAAGCTGCGCCGCACGCAGGGCCGGCGCTGGCGCGGTTGGCGGTACGCACCAGCATGCGCAACCAATTGCCCTGCGTGGTCCAGCGGCTTGAGCGCCTGGGGCAGATCGTGCGTGTGCATCTGGCGCTGAGCGAGCGGGCGGCGTCTGCACCAGCCGATCTGGTATCGCGCATCACACGTGAGAGCGCCGAGCTGCTCGGCTTGCGCATTGGCTTGCCGGTGCAAGCGCTGTGCAAGGCCACGGCCGTGCGCGTGGAGCGTGCGCGAGCGAAGGAGCCCGCCGGCGAGTCGGCAGACGAGCCAAGGCAAGCAGGGGGCTTCTCGCTCGAGGCCAAGGCGGTGCGGGTGCGGCGCGGCGCATCGGGCGACGAAGTGTCTGCCGAACTGGAGGCGGGTTTGCAGATGGTGGGGTTTGCCCCCCCAGCCAGCGGTTTGCGTTCGGGCAACCGGATTGCGCTGATACTGGAAGAAAATGCGGTGGTACTGGCATTGGCAGAGCCCTGATGCTCTGACTGTTCGCCAACGAAGAAAGAAATCTAGGAGACACCCGCCATGGAGATGGAAGCCCGCCGGGCCTTTGCTGCCAGCCCACAAGAGCTCTGGGACGCACTCAACGATCCCGGCGTGCTTCAGGCCTGCATTCCTGGCTGCGACCGATTCGAAGCCGTGGATGCCGACCGCTACGCCTTGAATCTGGCCCTCAAGATCGGCGCCGGCTCGCCGCGTTTCCAGGCGCATGTGGAGTTGGCCGATCGCTTTCCGCCCGATCGCTACCAGGTCCGTTTCAGGGGCGACGGCGGCGTGGCGGGCTTGGGCCAGGGCTTGGGCCGGGCGCGCTTGATTCCGCTGGCCGATTACGCACCGGGGCACCCGCGTTGCCAACTGCATTACAGGGTGCAACTCGACCTGGAAGGCAACATTGCCAAGCTCGACCCGCGGCTCGTCGATGGTGCGGCGCAGGGGTTGGCCGAACATTTTTTTCGCCGACTCGATGAGCAACTGCGGCGGCGCTGTCCGCGCGCAGCGCCGACCGAACTGCGCGCCGCGCCGCAGGACATGGACGCCGACGAGCGCGCTGGAGCACCCACCATGCTGTTGGACCGCGCCGCGCGCGCACCCGCATCTGTGCCCAAGAAAGACAGCGTCAGCGCGCGTTCCTTCCCCAAGCTGGGCTGGCTGGCGCTCGCTGCCGCGGCGGTGCTCCTCGTGGCCTACTTGTTGTTTCTATCCAGGTGATTCTCGGCGCCTGCCGCAGCGCGTCGCGCGCTACCGGTCCGGATCGCGGGAGGCGGCTGGCACTTTCGTCGGATGGCCCAGCTTGCGATAGACCGTCGCGCGGCTGATCCCCAGCGTTCGCGCAGCCTGCGCGACATTGCCGCGAGCAGCGCGCACGGCGTTGCGGATCCACTCGACCTCGGTCTCCCGCAGCGGCCTGTTGCGCGGCGGTGTCGCGTGCGATGGGGCCGTTGCGCGGCTGGTGGCCATGGCCTGCAGGCGAAGGCCGGACCACAAGGGCAGCTCGATGCAGAGGCCGTGCGAGGCGGCATCAAACAGCCGCGGCCAGTCCAGCGCCAGCAAGTCGCCGCAGTGCAGGCGTTCGCCCGCAGGCCTGGACGGCATGGCAACGAGCTGGCGCGCAGCGCTGTTGCAGCCCCTGACATACCCCTCGCCATCGATCAGCATCAAGCCGTCGGCCTCACTGCCCAGCCGGGCACCGGGCCAGTTCAGGCGCAGCAACAGCGCGTGTGGCTGCTGCTGCAGCAAGGCGTCTTCTAGCGCGCGTGCGCAGCGCGCCACCACGTGGCGCAGCTCGGGCCGCTCGGGCACGTCGACGCCGGTGAGATCCAGCATGCCCACGCACTGGCCCTGGGGATCGAACAGCGGCGCGCCGGCGCAGCTGTAGCTGCCGTTGGCGTCGAAGAAATGCTCGCCGCGGTGCAGCCAGACCGGACGCAGTTCCGCAAGTGCAGCGCCAATCGCCGTGGTGCCGACGCTCGCTTCCGACAGGTCCACGCCCGCGCGTCCGATGGCATGGGCGCGCGGGTCTCGGTGGTTGACCGGTCCTTGCACGTCCAGCACGACGCCACGCCTGTCGGTCACCAGCGCAAAGTAGCCCATGCCACCGATGGCATGCGCCAACTGATCAAGCACAGGCCGCGCAGCGCGCAGGAGCGCGGCATGCTCTTCTCGGCTGCGGCGCAGCGCCACGGCGCTGACCGGGTCGAATGCCAGCGGCTGGTACGGCGAGCGGCCTGCCTGGAGGCACCGGCGCCAGGAACGGGAAATCCAGCTTTCCACGCCCGATGGCTCGCGGCCCTCGCCGCCCAGCACGGCCTGACGCGCCTGCGCGATCAGCACGCTGCGATCCGGGGCAAGTTGGGATGCGGGGAGCACGTCGATCCTCGAGATGGAAAAAGCGCGGCCCGGTGGTTTCGAGACCGTCGGCGGCGCTCGCTGCGGCGCAGCATGTTTCAAATTGAGAATATCGCCAAGCAGCGCGGTCACGCTCAGGGTTGTCCCTAGCCACTTCTGCAAGCAGCCTGTCCAAGATGGGGTTTGTCATTTTTCCGCCATCCCCACCAGGAGACAGCCCGATGCCCGTGCAGTTCACCGTCAATGGCCGGCCGGCCAGCGTCGACGCCCCCGCCAACACCTTGCTCGTGCACGCACTGCGCGAGCATCTCCAGCTCACCGGAACCCACGTGGGCTGCGACACCAGCCAATGCGGCGCCTGCACCGTGCTGCTCGATGGCCGCGCCATCAAGTCGTGCGCCATGCTGGCGGTGCAGGCCGAAGGGTGCGAGATCACCACCATCGAAGGCCTGGCCACGGCCGATGGCAGCATGCACCCCATGCAGGCGGCATTCAAGGAGTGCCACGGCCTGCAATGCGGGTTCTGCACGCCCGGCATGGTGCTGTCCGCCGTCGACCTGGTCGAGCGCTACCCGGGCGCGAGCGAAGCCGAAATTCGCGCGCTGCTCGACGGCAACATGTGCCGCTGCACGGGTTACCAGAACATCGTCAAAGCCGTGCAGCAGGGCCAGCAGGCCATGGCTGCCTCGGCTGCCTGAGACCAACGAAGGAGACACAAGCCATGGGTGCATCCGACTTTTCCAAGCTGCCGCACATAGGCGAATCGGTCCGCCGCAAGGAGGACTACCGCTTTCTGACCGGCGCCGGCCAGTACACCGACGACGTGGTCCTGCCAGCGCAAAGCTTCGCTGTTTTCGTTCGCTCGCCGCATGCGCACGCCAAGGTGGGCAGCATCGACGCCAGCGCTGCCAAGGCCGCGCCGGGTGTGATTGGCGTCTTCACTGGCGCGGACGTCGCGGCCGACAACATCAACGGCCTGCCCTGCGGCTGGCTCATCACCAGCACCAATGGCGAACCCATGAAGGAGCCACCGCATCCGATTCTGGCCCAGGGCAAGGTGCGCTACGTGGGCGACGCGGTCGCCATGGTGGTTGCCGAGACACTCCAGCAGGCGCGCGACGCTGCCGAGCGCGTCGCGGTCGATTACGAGGTACTGCCCGCCGTGGTGAGCGTGCAGGACGCGGCCGCCGGCAGGATCGCAGGCGCAGGCCTGCACGACATCGCAGAGGACAACCACTGCTTCAAATGGGCGATTGGCGACAAGGGTGCGGTCGATGCAGTCTTCGAAGGCGCGGCGCACGTCAGCAAGATCGATTTGCTGAACAACCGCCTGATTCCCAATGCCATGGAGCCGCGCGCGGCCATTGGCTCCTACCACCGCGGCAGCGACGAGTACACGCTGTACGTCAGCAACCAGAACCCGCACGTCGAGCGCCTGTTGATGACGGCCTTTGTCATGGGTCTGCCCGAACACAAGGTGCGCGTCATCGCGCCCGACGTCGGCGGAGGTTTCGGCTCCAAGATCTTCCTGTACGCCGAGGATGTGTGCCTGACCTGGGCTGCCAAGAAACTGGGCCGCAATATCAAATGGGTGGCCGATCGCAGCGAATCCTTCCTCACCGACGCGCACGGGCGTGACCATGCCAGCCACGCCGAGATGGCGATGGACGCCCACGGCAAGTTCCTGGCCTTGCGTGTGCACACCGACGCCAATGTCGGCGCTTACCTGAGCACCTTTGCCAGCGCGGTGCCAACCATTCTTTACGCCACCTTGCTTGCCGGCCAGTACGCCACGCCGCAGGTGTATGTGGAAGTGGACACCTGGTTCACCAACACCTCACCGGTGGACGCCTACCGCGGCGCCGGCCGGCCGGAGGCCACCTACCTGCTCGAACGCCTGGTCAGCCGATGCGCCTGGGACATGGGCCTCTCGCAGGACGAGATCCGCAAGCGCAACTTCATCACCGACTTCCCCTACCAGACGCCGGTGGCACTGCAGTACGACGTGGGCGACTACCACGCCTGCATGACAAAAGCCCAGGAACTGGCGGATGTGGCGGGTTTTGCGTCTCGCCGCGCGGCCAGCGAGGCCAAGGGTTTGAAGCGCGGCATCGGTTACTCGTCGTATATCGAGGCCTGCGGCATCGCACCATCAAACATCGCCGGGGCGCTGGGCGCGCGCGCTGGCCTGTTCGAATGCGGAGAGGTGCGGGTGCACCCCACCGGCAGCGTCACCGTGTTCACCGGCTCGCACAGCCATGGTCAGGGGCACGAAACAACGTTTGCGCAGGTGGTGGCCGCGCGCTTGGGCATTCCGGTGGAAAACGTCGATATCGTGCACGGCGACACCGGCCGCGTGCCCTTTGGCATGGGCACCTACGGTTCGCGCTCGATCAGTGTGGGCGGCGCCGCCATCATGAAGGCGCTGGACAAGATCGAGGCCAAGGCGAAGAAAATCGCCGCGCATTTGATGGAAGCGAGCGCTGACGACATCGACTTTGCGGGCGGCGAGTTCACCGTCAAAGGCACCGACAAGAAAATTCCTTTTGCCCAGGTGTCGCTTGCCGCCTACGTGCCGCACAACTACCCACTGACGGAGCTGGAACCCGGCTTGAACGAAACCGCGTTCTACGACCCGACCAACTTCACCTTCCCGGCCGGCACCTACATCTGCGAGGTCGAGGTGGACCCGCAGACCGGCGTGGTGCGCGTGGACCGCTTCACCGCAGTGGACGATTTCGGCACCATCATCAACCCCATGATCGTCGAGGGGCAGGTGCATGGCGGACTGGTCCAAGGCATCGGCCAGGCGCTGATGGAAAACTGCGTCTACGACCGCGAAACGGGGCAGTTGCTCACCGGCAGCTACATGGACTACGCCATGCCGCGCGCGGACGACTTTCCTTCGTTCAAGCTCGGCCATGTCTGCACCCCCTGCACGCACAACCCGCTGGGCACCAAGGGCTGTGGCGAGGCCGGCGCCATCGGTTCGCCACCGGCGGTCATCAACGCGGTGCTCGATGCCCTTGCGCCCTTGGGCGTGAAGGACTTCGACATGCCGGCCACGCCGCACCGCGTGTGGCAGGCCATCCAGAACGCCAAAACATGAAATACCCCCTGAGTCGCTTCGCGCCTTCCCCCTCTAGGGGGACGCCGCCAGCGCGGCGGGGCGGCCCTTGCGCGGCGGCCGCTGGCGCGCCCCGCGCGTGTTCCACGACTTGCGAGCTTCTACAGCCGCAACAGGAAAACTAACAGGAGACCGATATGTACGCATTCACTTACGAAGCGCCCACTTCCACTGCCGCCGCGGCGGCGCAGGCCGCCGCGGGCGCGCGGCCCATCGCCGGTGGACAAAGCCTCCTGCCCGCACTGCGCCTGCGCCTGGCCGACCCCGGCCAACTGGTGGATCTGGGCCGCATCCCCGACCTGGCCGGCATCCGCAAGGAAAGCGACCACATCGTCATCGGTGCCATGGCGCGCCACCAGCACGTGGCCGACAGCGCCGAGGTGCGCGCAGCCATCCCGGCACTGGCCGATCTGGCGAACCACATTGGCGACCGCCAGGTGCGCGCACGCGGCACGCTGGGCGGCTCGCTGGCCAACAACGACCCCGCCGCCTGCTATCCCAGCGCCGTGCTGGCCCTGGGCGCCACCGTGGTCACGAACCGGCGCGAAATCGCTGCCGACGACTTCTTTGTCGGCATGTACACCACGGCCCTGGACGAGGGCGAGCTGATCACCGCGGTGCGCTTTCCCATTGCGCGCAAGGCGTCGTACCAGAAGTTTCGCCAGGGCGCGTCGCGCTTTGCGCTGGTGGGCGTTTTCGTCGCCCAGACGGCCGGCGGTGTGCGTGTGGCTGTCACGGGCGCGGCCAGCAGCGTCTTTCGCCAGAGCGCGCTGGAAGCCGCGCTGAACAAGAGCTTCACCGTCGCTTCGGTTCAGGGCGTGAAGGTGGACGATGCCGACCTGGGCAGCGACATCCACGCCAGCCCGGCGTACCGGGCGCAGCTCATCCGTGTGCTGACGCAGCGCGCGGTGGAAAAAATTGCGGCATCCACCTGAGCCGCTTACGCCGCTCCCCCCTTTGCGCATCGCAGCGCGATGGGCAAGGGGGACACCGGCCGCGCCGCGGGGCGGGGCGGTGGGCTTGGTCCCTTGCGCGGCAGTTGCTGATGGACCAGTGGTAAGACAAGAGTTATCAAAGAAATGGGCTTCTAGCGCTTATGCAGTAAGCGCTAACAGCTATTAAAAAAGTAGCAAATGACTGCAGATTTGCAGGCCGCTGCGCCTGCGTCCATCGACGCGCTGGCCCAGGCGCTGCAAGCCGAGGGCTATTTCGCCGACCGGCGTCTTGCCACGGCGGCGTGGCTGGCGCTCAAGCTCCAGCGCCCGCTGTTGCTCGAAGGCGAGCCCGGTGTCGGCAAGACGGCGCTGGCCCAGGCCCTTGCGCGCGCGCTGGGGCGGCCCTTGATCCGCCTCCAATGCTACGACGGCCTGGAGCAGCGCGAAGCCCTGTACGAGTGGAACTACAGCGCGCAACTGCTCCATATGCGTGCTGCCGAATCCCAGGGCAGGCAGGAGGTCGACCACATCGAACGCGAGATTTACCAGGAGCGCTACCTCGTCAGCAGGCCGCTCTTGCAGGCCCTGCGCACACCGGCGCCCGGCGCACTGCTGTTGGTCGACGAAATCGACCGTGCGGACGAGCCGTTTGAGGCCTTTCTGCTCGAATATCTGGGGGAGTACCAGGTCAGCATCCCTGAACTCGGCACGGTACGCGCTGCCGCACCCCCAGTCACGCTGCTCACCAGCAACCGTACGCGCGACCTGCACGACGCCGTCAAGCGCCGCTGCCTGTACCACTGGCTGGACTACCCGGACCGCGAGCGCGAGTTGGCCATCGTCCGCGCCCAGGTGCCAGGTGCCAGCAGCGCCCTGTCCGAGCAGGTTGCCGATTTCGTTGCGCGCCTGCGCAGCCAGCCCTTTGCCAACGCCTTCCAGCGCGCCCCCGGCATCGCCGAAGCGGTGGAATGGGCCAAGGCGCTGGTGGCGCTCGACACCCTGGTGGTGGACCCGGAAGTGGTGCAAGACACCGCCGGCATCCTGTTCAAGCAGCGTGAGGACGTCGCTGCGCTGACGCAGGACATGGCCGCGCAGCTATTGGCTGCGCCAGAGTCGGGCAGCTGACGTGCCACCGCTTTACCCAGAGTCAGCCACGGATTTGCCGCCGGGCGCGCTTCCGAAGGCGAATCCCGCCCCCTCGGGGGGCAGCGAACCACGCGCAGCGGGGAGCGTGGGGGCCACGGATTTGCCGCCGGGCGCGCTTCCGAAGGCGAATCGCGCCCCCTCGGGAGGCAGCGAACCACGCGCGGCGGGGAGCGTGGGGGCCACGGATTTGCCGCCGGGCGCGCTTCCGAAGGCCAATCCCGCCCCCTCGGGGGGCAGCGAACCACGCGCGGCGGGGAGCGTGGGGGCCACGGATTTGCCGCCGGGCCGCCCCAAGGCGAATCGCGCCCCCTCGGGGGGCAGCGAACCACGCGCAGCGGGGAGCGTGGGGGCCACGGATTTGCCGCCGGGCCGCCCCAAGGCGAATCCCGCCCCCTCGGGGGGCAGCGAACCACGCGCAGCGGGGAGCGTGGGGGCCACATACCTCAGCCAGTTGGGCGACGCGCGGCGTGGCAAGTTCGCTGACAACCTCGTAGGCTTCTGCCGTGCGCTGCGCCGCGCCGGCCTGCCCGTGGACGCCGCCCGCATGGCGCTGGCCCAAGAAGCGGCCATGCTCGTCGGACTGGCGCGCGCCGACCTATGTGCCGCGCTGGAAGCCGTTCTCGTCGCACGTGAGCAAGACCTGCTCGTGTTTCGCGAACTTTTTTCCGCCTATTTCCGCGACCCCAAGGTCGCGCAAAAGCTGCTGGCGCAAATGCTGCCCAGCGCCGAGAGCCGGGCCGAGCCTGCCCCACGCCGCCCGCGCGTGGCCGAGGCCCTGGCGCCCATGCGTGCTGCGCGGGCGTCCGCCAAGCCGCAAGAGGACAAAGTCGATTTCGACGCCGCGATGACGGCCAGCGCGCGCGCGCGCCTGCAGGGGGCCGACTTCAATCAGCTCTCGGCCAGCGAATACGTGTTGGTGCAGCGCCTGGCCCAGCGTGTGCCGTTGCCCCTGCCCCGCTACGCCGCGCGCCGCACGAGACCCGGCCCGCATGGCTCGCGTGCGGACTGGCCGCTCGGTCTGCAGCGCGCCATGCGCACCGGGGGCGAGTTGCTGCAGGTGCCGCGCCTGGAGCGCCAGAGCCAGCCGTTGCCGCTGCTGGTACTGCTCGACGTGTCGGGCTCGATGGAGCGGTACGCGCGCCTCTTGCTGGCTTTTCTGCACGCCGCCACGGCGCCGGGAAACGGCGGCGGGCGGCGCGACGTATTTGCCTTCGGTACCGAACTCACCGACCTCACGCCCGCCTTTCGCCACCAGGACCCCGACACCATGCTCGAGCGCGCCGGTGCTGCCATTGCCGACTTTGCCGGCGGGACGCGCCTGGCGCAATCGCTGGCGCAACTGCGCACACAGCACGCTCGGCGTCTGGTGGGCAGGCGCACGCTGGTGCTGCTGGTGAGCGATGGGCTCGATACCGGCGAGCCCACCGCGCTCGCGCAGGAGCTCGCCTGGCTCAAGCGCCACTCAGCGCGCCTGCTGTGGCTCAACCCGCTGCTGCGCTTTGGGGGTTATGCGCCCAGCGCGCGCGGTGCCGCCGAACTGCACCGCGCGGCCGACGCCATGCTGGCGGTGCACAACCTCACCAGCCTGCAACAGCTTGCCGCCAGCCTGGCGCAGGTGTTGCGTGCGCCCGCGCGCAGCCATTGAAACCAATCATCCGAAGGAATTGCCATGGAAATGCAAGCCAGCCGCGCCCTACCTGCCAGCCAGCAGCAGGCCTGGGATGCGCTGAATGACCCGGAGATGCTCAAGTCGTGCGTACCGGGCTGCGACAAGCTCGAAGCGACTGGCGAGGGCCAGTACGCCGTGGGCATGGCGCTCAAGATCGGCCCCGTCTCGGCCAAATTCAATGGCAAGCTCGTTCTCAGCGACATCGTGCCTCCGACGAGTTACCAGTTGGCTTTTGAAGGCCAGGGCGGCGTTGCCGGCTTCGGCAAGGGCCAGGCGCAGGTGCGGCTGCAAACTCTGCCGGACGATGCGCTGGGCCAGCCCTGCTGCGAGCTGCACTACACGGTGCACGCCACCGTCGGCGGCAAGATCGCCCAGCTGGGCCAGCGCCTGATCGACGGCGCCGCCAAAGGCATGGCTGAAGACTTTTTTCGCCGCTTTGACGAGCAGTTGCGCCAGCGCCACCCGCGTGCCGAACCGCCGACGGATACGGAGCCGATGGACGCCGAGGCGCGAGAAGGCGCCGCGACCGTGCTGCTCGATTCCCGGCCGGGCGCGGACGCGCCTGAGCGCGCCGGGGCGACGCCCTCAGGCGGTATTGCGGTCTGGGTCTGGGGTGCCATCGCCGCGGTGTTGGTGGCCTTGGCGATCTATCTCAGCTGAGGATGGCGCATGGACAATCTCGACGTCACCGTACTGCGCGCCCTGGCCGAGTGGCGCCGATCAGGCCAGCGCGCCTTGCTCGCCACCGTGGTGCGCACCTGGGGCTCGTCCCCCCGGCCGGAGGGCTCGATCATGGCGCTGTGCGAGAACGGTGCCGTGATGGGCTCGGTCTCGGGTGGCTGCATTGAAGATGATTTGATCGCCCGCTTCACGCGCGCCTGGGTGGGTGAGGGCGACGACGCTGCGAGCGTCGGCGGCCCGCCCGTCTTCGCCAAATACGGTGTCACGGCCGACGAAGCGCACCGCTTTGGCCTGCCCTGTGGCGGGACGCTGGAGCTGCTGATCGAGTTCGATCCCGATGCAGAGACACTGGCCGAATTGCTGGCCGCACTGGAGGCCGGCAAGCTGATGCAGCGCAGCGTGCGCTTGCCGGACGGTGCTGTCGTGCAGCGCCCCGCCGCCACGCCCGCCACCTTGCTGGCCGACGCCGGGCAGGTGGTCAACACCTTTGGCCCCGAATACCGCATGCTCATCATCGGCGCCGGGCAGATGTCGGAGTACCTCGCCACCATGGCGCTGTTTTCCGGCTTCGCCGTCACCGTGTGTGACCCGCGCGAGGAATACCGCAGCAGTTGGAGCGTGGCTGGCGCCCGCGTCGTCAGCGACATGCCGGACGACGTGGTCAGCGCGATGCGGCCCGACCGGCGCACTTGTGTGGTCGCCCTCACGCACGACCCCAAGCTGGACGATCTGGCGCTGTTGCAAGCCTTGGAGACGGAGGCCTTTTACGTCGGCGGCATTGGCTCGCGGCGCAACAACGCGGCGCGTCGTGCCCGTCTGAAAGAGCATTTTGACCAGACCGACGAGAGCCTGGCGCGCCTGCGCGGCCCCATTGGCATCTATATTGGAAGCAAGACCCCGCCCGAAATCGCGGTCAGCGTGATGGCCGAAGTGCTGGCGGTGAAGAACGGCGTTGCCCTGCCGCGCGACATGGAGGTGGCGCAGGCAAAGCAGGTGCGCGAAGGCATGGGCTAACGCCACGGTGCTCAGAGTTTCTTTTGATGGGCATCAATTGGGCTAGGCAGACCACTCTACCCAAGGGTCTTTACCCACCTTGAGCCCCTGCAGGGGCTCCTACACTGGCGCGATAACCACCGTGGGAGACCTCATGCCGACAAAAATTGCCCCTGATCTGCTTGCGCTGCAGCGCCTCTATGCCTGGGAAAAAGAGGCTCCGACCCGTATTGCCCTGACCCAGCCCATGGGCGACGGCACGGTGCGCGACTTCACCTGGAGCGAATTGGCCGACGAAGTGCGGCGCATGGCGGGGCACCTTCAATCGATGGGCATTCAGCCGGGCGACAAGGTGGCCATCCTGTCGAAAAACTGCGCCTGGTGGTTGATGAGCGATCTGGCCATCTGGATGGCGGGCGGCGTCTCCGTCCCGCTCTACCCGACGCTGGCTCCCGACACCATCGGGCACATCCTCAAGCACAGCGAGGCGCGCGCCTGCTTTATCGGCAAGCTCGACGGCTGGGAGGCCATGGCGCCGGGCGTGCCGGCAGATTTGCCCTGCATCAGCTACCCGCTCTCGCCCGCATCGGCGCGCAAGGCCTATCCGCTCTGGGACACGCTGTGCAAGGCCGCCAAGCCCGTCACCGGCCAGCCGGTGCGAGGCGGCGACGATCTGGCCACCTTGATCTACACCTCGGGCACCACCGGCATGCCCAAGGGCGTCATGCACAGCTTCAACAACTTTGCCTGGGCGCTGGATGCCGGCATCCGTCGCCTGCCCATGGGGCAGGACGACCGCATGCTGTCCTATTTGCCGCTGGCGCACGTGGTGGAGCGGGTGCTGGTGGAGCACGGCTGGCTGCGCACCGGCATGCACGTGTTTTTTGCCGATTCGCTCGAGACCTTTACCGCCGACCTGCAGCGCGCTCGTCCCACCATCTTCTTTTCGGTGCCACGCCTGTGGGTCAAGTTCCAGCAGGCCATTCAGCACAAGATGCCCGAGCCCAAGCTGCAGCGCCTGCTGGGCCTGCCCCTCATCGGCGGTCTGGTGCGGCGCAAGATTCAGAAGACGCTGGGCCTGGACCAGGCACGCATCTGCGCTGGCGGCGCCGCGCCCATGCCGCTGGCGCTGCTGCAGTGGTACGGCAAGCTCGGCATTCACATCAATGAGGGCTACGGCATGACGGAAAACCTCGCCGTCTCCCACATCACCGTGCCGGGCAAGAACCAGCAGGGCAGCGTGGGCCCGGCCTACGAAGGCGTGCAGGATCGCATCGACCCGGAGAGTGGCGAAATCCAGATGAAGAGCCCCGCGCTGATGCAGGGCTACTACAAGGCGCCTGAGCAGACCCGCGACACGTTCACTGCGGACGGCTGGCTGCGCACCGGCGACAAGGGCCGCATCGACGCCGACAGGTGCCTGCACATTACCGGTCGCGTGAAGGATTTGTTCAAGACCGGCAAGGGCAAATACGTGGCTCCCGCGCCCATCGAAGACAAGCTGGGCGGCCACCCGGCCATCGAAGCTTGCGTCGTCACCGGCGCCAACCTGGGCCAGCCGCTGGGCATCCTGATGCTCAACGAGGCCGCGGCTGCGCAGGCCAAGACCGACGAAGGACGCAAGGAGCTGGAGCAATCGCTCACGCAGCACCTGGGCGAGGTCAACGCCACGCTGGACCCGCATGAGCAACTGCAGTGCCTGGTGGTCAGCCGCACGCCCTGGACGGTGGAGAACGACATCATCACTCCCACCTTCAAGGTCAAGCGCAATCGCATTGAAGATCTGTACGCTGCCAAATTCAACGAATGGGAAGCGTCGCGCAAGAAGGTGCTCTGGGCTTGAGTTCCAGGCCGATTTTTTGCTTGAATCGGGTTCTAGCGCTTAACCAGCAAGCGTTCTCTGCTATCGATTTGGTAGTTTCTGCCGTGGGCATGGCGGATTGCGCGGCTGGGGGCAGGGTAGCGGCCAGCGTCAATCGCGCGTAAAAGGCCGGTAAAGGCTGCCAGGAGGCCGACACAGAAGCCGGGCGCTGGCTACCATCGCAGGCCATTGCCCGCTTTTTCGGCCTGCCTGCCATGTCGCCACCTCGCCCATCCACGTCGATTTCCCGTTTCGCTCACGGTCGCGCGCGCGCAGGGCTTTTGCTCAGCCTGTGCCTGCTGGCGGCGGCGCTTGCCGGCGGCGGCTGGTGGTGGACCACGCAGCGCAGCAGCGACGGGGCGACCACCGGCCCGCAGGCGAGCCAGTCCGGCCGGGGCGGGCGCGGCGGCCGTTTTGCGGGGGCGGCGACGCAGCCGGTATCGGTGGGGGAGGTGCGGCGTGAAAGCCTGCGCGTGCGCGTGAGCGCCATTGGCAGCATGAGCGCTCGCGCCACCGCTGTGGTGCGCGCCCGCGTTTCGGGTGAGCTCACGGCGCTTCATTTCAAGGAAGGCGACGAAGTCAAGGCGGGCGCGCTGTTGGCGCAAATCGACCCGCGCAGCTACGAGGCTGCTCTGGGCCAGGTGCAAGGCACGCTGGCGCGCGACGAGGCGCTGCTGGCCAACGCGCGCATGGACCTGGCTCGCTACCGCGAGCTGCAGCAGCAAAATTCCATTGCCGGGCAACAGGTGGACACGCAGGCGGCGCAGGTGCGCCAGCTCGAAGGCACGGTGGCGGCCGGGCGGGCGGCGCGCGATGCCGCGCGCCTGCAACTGTCCTACACGCGCATCACCGCGCCCATCGCCGGGCGCCTGGGGCTGCGCCAAGCCGACCGGGGCAACGTAATAACGCCGGGCGACGCCAACGGCATCGTCAGCATTACGCAAACGCGGCCCATCGACGCCGTGTTTTCTGTGCCCGAAAGTCTGCTGCCGCAAATCACGCCACGCATGGCCGCCGGTGTGCCCCTGCCGGTGGAGCTGTGGGACCGCGAGATGCGCCGTCGCCTGGCCACGGGCCGGGTCAGCGCGCTCGACAACACCATCGACACCGCCACCGGCAGCATCCGCATCAAGGCCGCATTTGCCAACGAAGACGGGGCATTGTTCCCCAACCAGTTCGTCAACGTGGTGCTGCAGCTCGACACCCTGGCCGGTGTGCTGACCGTTCCTTCCACCGCCGTGCAAAACGGCCATGTCTATGTGGTGCAGCCCGATGGCAGCGTCGCCTACACCACGGTGCGAACGGGCGTGAAGGACGGCGAGCGCGTCAGCGTGGAAGGCGAACTGCCGGTGGGAGCACAGGTGGTCACCGACGGGCTGGACCGTTTGCGCGACGGCGCCAAGGTCATGGTCATCGCGCCGCCCGCGCCGCAAGGTGCGCCCTCCAGTGCACCTGTGGCCCAGGCGCGGCGCTTCGATCCGTCCACCTTGCCGCCTGAGCTGCGCGAGAAACTGGCCAAGATGTCGCCCGAAGAGCGCCGTGCTTTCATTGCCGCGCGCCGCGCCAAGGCGGCGGCAAGCAGGCCAGCGGAAGCGGGCCCGGCACCTGCCTCGACGCCCGCTTCAGCCGTCCGGCCGTGATCGCCCAGGTCGGTCTTTCAAGGCGGGCTCCCTGCGCATGAATATCTCGCGCCCTTTCATCCTGCGGCCCGTGGCCACCTCGCTGCTGATGCTGGCGCTGCTGCTGTCGGGCTTGCTGGCGCTGCGCCTGCTGCCGGTGTCGGCCTTGCCCGAGGTGGATTACCCGACCATCCAGGTCACCACGCTTTACCCCGGCGCCAGCCCCGACGTGATGACCGCCACCGTCACTGCGCCGCTGGAACGCCAGTTTGGCCAGATGCAAGGCCTGACGCAGATGTCGTCCACCAGTTCGGGTGGCGCCTCGGTGATCACATTGCGCTTTTCGCTGGACGTGGCCATGGACGTGGCCGAGCAGGAGGTGCAGGCGGCGATCAACGCCGGCAGCAACCTGCTGCCAAACGACTTGCCGATGCCGCCGCTCTACAGCAAGGTCAATCCGGCGGACGCGCCCATCCTGACGCTGGCCATCACCTCGCCCTCGCTGCCGGTGATTCGCGTCAACGATCTGGTCGAGAACCGCCTGGCGCCGCGCATCTCGCAGGTGGCGGGAGTGGGCCTGGTGGCGGTGGCAGGCGGGCGCCGGCCGGCGGTGCGCATCCAGGTGAATCCGGCGGCGCTCGCGGGCCTGGGCCTGGGCCTGGAAAACGTGCGCACTGCCATCGCCGCAGCCAACGTGCGCCAGGCCAAAGGGGGCTTTGACGGGCCGTACCGGGCATCCAGCATCGACGCCAATGACCAGCTGCAGTCGGCCGCCGAATACCGCAACCTGGTGCTGGCGTTTCGCGGCGGCGCGCCGATTCGCCTGTCCGACATCGCCGAAACGGTGGACGACGCCGAGAACACGCGCCTGGCCGCATGGGCTGGCACGCCGGAGACCGGCAGCCGCGCCGCTGTCATCCTCAACATCCAGCGCCAGCCGGGCGCCAACGTCATCGACACGGTGGACCGCATCCAGGCGCTGCTGCCGCAACTGCGCAGCACGCTGCCGGCGTCACTTGACGTGCAGGTGCTGAGCGACCGCACCGTGACCATCCGCGCCTCGGTGCGCGACATGCAGTACGAACTGCTGCTGGCCATCGCGCTGGTGGTGGCTGTCATCTTCGTGTTTCTGCGCAGCGGCACGGCCACCTTGATTCCCGCCGTGGCGGTGCCGCTCTCGCTGATCGGCACCCTGGGTGTGATGTACCTGGCGGGTTTTTCCATCAACAACCTGACCTTGATGGCGCTGACGATTTCCACCGGCTTTGTGGTCGACGATGCGATTGTGATGATTGAGAACATTGCACGGCATCTGGAGCATCCCGAGGCCGTGCCGCTTACCCCGCTTCAAGCCGCCCTCGAGGGCTCGCGCCAGATCGGCTTCACCATCATCTCGCTCACGGTGTCGCTGATCGCGGTGCTGATCCCGCTCCTGTTCATGGGCGACGTGGTGGGGCGCTTGTTCCATGAATTCGCCATCACCATGGCGGTGTCCATCGTCATCTCGGCCGGGGTGTCGCTGACGCTCACGCCCATGCTCTCCGCACGGCTTCTGCGCCCGCCCGAGCCCGAAAAGCACGGCCGGCTGTTCCACGCCACGGGGCGATTTTTTGACCGCACCATTGCCGCCTATGGCCGGATGCTGGAGCGGGTCCTGGACCACAGCCTGCTGACCTGGATCGTCTTCCTGGCCACGCTGGCGCTGACCGTGCTTCTGTATTTCTGGGTCCCCAAGGGTTTTTTCCCGACGCAGGACACCGGCCTTCTGCAGGCCACCACCGAGGCCGACCAATCGATCTCGTTTGCTGCCATGGCAGCGCGCCAGCAGGCGGTGGCCGAGCGCTTGTTGCAAGACCGGGCCGTGCACAGCATTTCGTCCTTCATTGGCGTGGATGGGCAGAACACCACGCTCAACACCGGCCGCCTGCTGATCTCGCTGCAGCCGCACGGCATGCGCGAGGGTGCGGCCGTGGTGCAGCAGCGGCTGGCGGCTTCGGTGCACGATCTGCCGGGCATTCGCCTGTTCGTGCAGCCGGTGCAGGATCTGACGATTGAAGACCGCGTGGCCCGCACGCAGTACCAGCTGCTGCTCTCGGCGCCCGATGCCGGCGCCCTCCAGAGTGCTTCGCAGGCCATGGCGACGCGGCTCGCGCAGTTGCCCGAACTCTCTGACGTTGCCAGCGATCTGCAGGACCAGGGCCTGCAGGCCTATGTGACCATCGACCGGGCCGAGGCCAGCCGGCGCGGCGTCACCGTGGCGGCCATCGATACCGCGCTTTACAACGCTTTTGGCCAGCGCCTGATCTCCACCATCTTCACCCAGTCCAACCAGTACCGCGTGGTGCTGGAGGTGGCCCCGCGCTTTGCGCTGGGGCCCGAGGCGCTGGCGGGAATCTACGTGCCGGTGGCGGGAGCCGCCAATGCTGCGCCCGTGCCGCTCTCCGCCCTGGCGCGCATCGAGGAGCGGCGCATGCCGCTGGCCGTGAACCACGTCGGCCAGCTGCCTGCGGCGACGCTGTCGTTCAATGCCGCCCCTGGCGTGGCGCTGGGTGATGCGGTCAAGGCAGTGCAGGCCGCACTGGAAGATGCGCGCAGCAGCGGCTCCGTGGCGACGGCGGTGGATGCCAGCTTTCAGGGCGCGGCGCTGGCGTTCCAGGCGTCGCTGTCGAACACGCTGCTGCTGATTCTGGCGGCGGTGGTCACCATGTACATCGTGCTGGGCGTGCTCTACGAGAGCATGGTGCACCCGGTGACGATCCTCTCGACCTTGCCTTCGGCAGCGGTCGGCGCGTTGCTGGCACTCAAGATTTCGGGGGCCGAGCTCGACATCGTGGCCGTGATCGGCATCGTGCTGCTCATCGGCATCGTCAAGAAGAACGCCATCATGATGATCGACTTCGCGCTGGACGCCCAGCGCGAGCGCGGCCTGCCGCCCCGCGCTGCTATCGTGCAAGCCTGCCTGCTGCGCTTTCGCCCGATCCTCATGACGACGCTGGCGGCGCTGTTTGGCGCGCTGCCGCTGATGCTGGGCGGTGGCGTGGGCAGCGAATTGCGCTTCCCGCTGGGTGTCACGGTGGTGGGCGGGCTCATCCTCAGCCAATTGCTGACCTTGTTCACCACGCCGGTGATTTACTTGACGTTTGAGGACTGGTCACGGCGGTGGAAGGCGCGCCATGCTTAGCCAAACAATTGGGGTCAGATTCCAATTATTTCGGCTTCAATTCGGGCGATTGGGCTCAGATTCCGATGGTTTGCTTGGGTTGAGGGCGGGTGCCGGGTCTCGCCCCGGCGGGCGAGTTTCTTTTAAATCAACCCGCGTGGCGGGTTGTCTTTGCGCCGACAAAGGTGCGCTTTGCGCACGGTGCTCTCGTACGCTGCTGCGCAGCTTCCTCCAGCACCAAAAGAAACCAAAAGAAAGGCGACCCTGCTGGCTGCGTCCCTCCGCTTCGCTGCGGGCAACCTGCGGCGGAGCACTTGCGGGGTGCGCCGTGGAACTCGCTGCGCGCCTGCGGCGCTCCGCTCAGACAGCCACGGCGAGCCAGTTCACGAAGCATGCGCGCCCCAGCGCGCATGCCACCCCGCAAATGCTCCGCCGCAGGCGCCTCCAGAAGGGCTGGGGCGGCCAAACAGCCCCAACATCCACACGGGCCATAGCTGCGCTCGGCTCAGCTTGCGCAGCGCGTGGCGCTTGCGCCCGCGACGCGAGGCCGAGCGCAGCTATGGCCCGAACGGATGTCCGGCTGCGCGTTCCCTTCTGGCCGTGCCGAGAAGCGCAGGGCGCGGGGCGGGCGTGTGCCGAAGGACACACGCCTTCGTTGACTGACTCGCTGCGGCTGTTTGAGCGGAGCGCGCCAGCGCGCAGCGAGTTCCGCAGCGCGCCCCGTGAACGAGCATCGCAGGTTGCCCCCGCGCGCAGCGTGGGGGTCGCGGACAGCAGGGTCGCCCTTTCTTTGGTGACTTTCTTTCGGCGAAGCGAAAGAAAGTTACTGCGCCGCCGGGCGCACATCCCGGCACCCGCCCTCAACAAATTAAATCTTTCAAAAAATATAGCTACCAACCCAATACAGACAAGCGCTAGAGCACAAAAACACCTTAAATCCGCCAGCAGAGGTCATCCATGAGCCTCTCCACCCCCTTCATCCACCGCCCGGTTGCCACACTGCTGCTCACGCTGGCGCTGGTCCTCTCCGGCGCCGTCGCCTACTTCCTGCTCCCTGTCGCGCCACTCCCGCAGGTCGACTACCCGACCATCTCCGTCTCCGCCAGCCTCCCCGGCGCCAGCCCCGACACCATGGCCGCCACGGTGGCGACGCCGCTGGAGCGCGCGCTGGGCGCCATTGCCGGGGTCACCGAGATCACCTCGCGCTCCACGCAGGGCAACACGCGCGTCACGCTGCAGTTTGATTTGAGCCGCACGGTCGATGGCGCCGCACGCGACGTGCAGGCGGCCATCAACGCCGCGCGCACGCTGCTGCCCAGCGGCATGCCGAACAACCCGAGCTACCGCAAGGTGAACCCGGCGGATTCGCCCATCCTCATCCTGGCGCTCACGTCGGACGCGCTCACCCGCGGGCAGATGTACGACGCGGCGTCCACCGTGCTGGCGCAAAAGCTCTCGCAGGTCGAAGGCGTGGGCCAGGCGACGGTGAGCGGCGGCGCGCTGCCGGCCGTGCGCGTGCAGCTCGACCCCACGCGGCTGGCGGCCAACGGCATTTCGCTCGAGCAGGTGCGCAGCGCCATCACCGCCACCAACGCGCACCGGCCGCTGGGCGCGGTAGAGCGTGAAGACCACTACTGGCAGATTGCCGCCAACGACCAGGCGCGCGTGGCGGCCGACTATGCGCCGCTGGTGCTTCGGACCAGCGCCGACGGCCACGCGGTGCTGCTGCGCGATGTGGCGGACGTGATCGACGGCGTGCAGGACGTGCGCAACTTTGGCGTAGCCAACGGCAAGCCGGCGATCTTGCTGCAGATCTACAAGCAGCCCGGCGCCAACATTCTGGAGGCTGCCGACCGGGTGCGCGCGCTGCTGCCGCAGCTCAAGGCCTCAATTCCGGCGGCCATCGACGTGCAGGTGGTTTCTGACCGAACGCCGACGCTGCGCGCCTCGGTGCGCGAGGTCAAGCGCGCCCTGGTGCTGGCCGTGGCGCTGGTGGTGATGGTGGTGTTTTTGTTCCTGCGCAGCGCCCGCGCCGCGCTGGTGCCGAGCGTGGCGGTTCCGGCGTCGCTGATGGGCGCGTTTGGGGTGATGTATCTGGCGGGCTACACGCTGGACAACCTTTCCTTGATGGCGTTGACCATCGCCACGGGCTTTGTGGTGGACGACGCGATTGCGGTGCTGGAGAACATCGCCCGCCACATGGAGCGCGGCAAAACCGCGCTGCAGGCGGCGTTGGACGGCTCGCGCGAAATCGCCTTCACGGTGCTGTCGATGAGCATTTCGCTCGTCGCCGTGTTCGTACCCATCCTGTTCATGGGCGGTGTGGTGGGGCGGTTTTTCAGGGAGTTTGCCGTCGTCATGTCGGCCGCCATCCTGATCTCGCTGGTGGTGTCGCTCACCACCACGCCCACGCTGTGCGCGCTGCTGCTCAAGCCCCGCCCGGCGCGTGCGCCCAGCCGCGTGGGCCGGGTGCTGGACCGCGCTGGCGCACGCGGCATGCGCGCCTACCGGCGCAGCCTGGCCTGGTGTCTGCGGCACCAGCCGCTGGTGTTGGCCGCACTGGTGGGTGTCATTGGCCTGAACGTCTACTTGTACACCGCGATTGAAAAAGGCTTCCTGCCTGAGCAGGACACGGGCCGCATCATGGGCTTCATTCGCGCCGACGAGGCCAGCTCCTACCAGGCGATGGAACGGCGCATCCAGCGTTTCCTGGCCATCGTGCAGGCCGATCCGGCAGTGGAAAACGTGACTGGCTTCACCGGCGGGGGCCAGCGCAACGCCGGCGCCATGTTCATGACGCTGAAGGCCGAGCGCAAGGAGCCGTCCGACGCGGTCATTGCGCGCTTGCGCGCTCAGCTCAAGGACGAACCCGGCGCGCGCCTCTTCATGGTGCCGCAGCGCGACATCCGCATTGGCGGGCGCCAGAGCAGCGGTTCGTTCGACTACACGCTGCAGGCCGACGATGTGGCCGACCTGCGCACCTGGGAGCCGCGCATCCGCGAGGCCCTGGCCGCGCTGCCGCAGCTCGAAGACGTCAACAGCGACGTGCAGGACCACGGCGAACAGACCACGCTCGACCTTGACCGCGACGCCCTCGCGCGCCTGGGGCTCACCGTTGCGCAGGTGGACGCCACGCTGAACGACGCCTTTGGCCAGCGCCAGGTGGGCGTGATCTACAACCCGCTCAACCAGTACCGCGTGGTGATGGAGGCCGCGCCGCGCTTTCTGCAAGACCCGAGCACGCTGGACGGATTCTTCTTCATTTCCAAGACCGGTCAGCAGGTGCCGTTGTCCGCCTTCGCCAAGGTACGCAGCACGGTGACTCCCTTGGCGGTGAACCATGAGAGCGGCACACCGTCCAGCACCATCAGCTTTGGCCTGGCGCAGGGCGTGGCGCTGTCGGATGCGACCGATGCCATCGAAGATGTCGTCGCGCGCCTGGGCGTGCCGGTGTCGGTGCGAGGCAGCTTTGGCGGCAACGCGGGCGCTTTTCAGAAAGCACTGGCCAGCCAGCCGCTGCTGATCCTGGCGGCGCTGCTCACCATCTATCTGGTGCTGGGTATGCTGTACGAGAGCCTGCTGCATCCGCTGACCATTCTCTCCACCCTGCCGTCCGCTGGCGTGGGCGCGCTGCTGGCGCTGATGGCGTTTGGCACCGAGTTTTCGCTCATCGCGCTGATCGGCGTGTTCCTGTTGATCGGCATCGTCAAGAAAAACGCCATCTTGATGATCGACTTTGCCCTGGCGCGCAGGCGCGGCGGCCACGCGAGCGCGGCGCAGTCCATCTTCCGTGCGGCGCAGCTGCGTTTGCGCCCCATTTTGATGACCACGATGGCGGCGATTTTTGGTGCACTGCCACTGGCGCTGGGCACGGGCGACGGGGCCGAGCTGCGCCAACCGCTGGGGATTGCGGTGGTGGGCGGCCTGCTGGTCAGCCAGGTGCTCACGCTCTACACCACGCCCGTGGTCTATGTGCTGCTGGAACGCGCCCGTGCGCGGCTGCGCCGGGGCTGGCGCAGACCGGCTGCGGCCCCCCGACTGGAGACTGCCTGATGGTTTTTGCCCTGAACTGTGTTGTCCGCATGGGTGCGCGGCTTCTGCTCGCCGGTGCGGCCCTGCTCGCCGGCTGCACCACGCCGCCGCCGTATGTGCCGCCGGCGGCACCCTTGCCTGCGCAGTGGAAGGAGGGCGCAGACGCTGCGTTCTGGCGCCTGGCCCAAGGCGGCGAAGGCGTGCAGGCCGATTGGTGGACGCACTACGCCGACCCCGAACTCAACCACCTGCAGCTGCAGGCGCTGGAGGGCAACCCCGGCCTGGCGCAAAGTGCGGCGCGCCTGCGGGCAGCGCAGGCGGCGCTGGCCGGTGCGCGCGCACCGCTGCTGCCGCAGCTGGGGCTGAACGCTGCCAGCAGCCGCGCCCAGGCCACGCCGGGGGGCCATGCAGCCAGCAACCAGTCGCTGGGTCTCAGCGCCAGTTGGGAAGTGGATCTGTGGGGCCGCGTGTCCGGCACCGTGAATGCTGCGCAGGCGAGCAGCGAGGCCAGCGCGGCCGACCTGGCTGCGGCCCGGCTGTCGCTGCAGGCCCAGGTGGCGCAAAGCTATTTCGCGCTGCGCGCGGCCGAGGCGCAGCAGCAGCTGCTGGCTGCCGTGCTGGACACCTACGACCAGAGCCGCACGCTGACGCGCAACCGGGTGCGCGCCGGGGTGGCGCCGCCATCCGACGCCGACCAGGCCGAAGCGCAGTACCAGAGCACCCGCGCCCAAAGCTTCGAGGCTGCGGCCAACCGGGCGCAGTGGGAGCACGCCCTGGCTGCGTTGCTAGGTCAGGCGCCGTCCTCCTTCGCGCTGCAGCCCAGCGCGCAATTGCCCCAGGCGCCGCAGGTCCCGCTGGCCCTGCCCGCGCAACTGCTGCTGCGTCGCCCTGACATTGCCGCTTCCGAACGCCGCGCCGCAGCCGCCAACGCGCAACTGGGCGTGGCGCAAAGTGCATTTTTTCCGGCGCTCACGCTCTCGGCCAGTGCAGGGTTTCGCGCAAGCAGCCTGGCGTCGCTGATTTCGGCGCCCAACCTGGTCTGGGCCCTGGGTCCGCAGCTCGCGCTCGCCCTGTTCGACGGTGGTGCGCGCAATGCCGCTCGTGAAAGCGCGCTGGCCAATGTGGAGCTGGCAGGGGCCGCCTACCGCGCTGCGGTGCTGGCGGCGCTGCAGGAGGTGGAGGATGCACTCTCCAGCGCTGCCGCGCTGCAGCAACAGGCCCAGGCCCAGGCGCTGGCCGTGGCCGCCGCCCAGCGCGCGCTGACCGTGGCCGAGAACCAGTACCGCGCCGGGCTTGTCGGCTACCTCAACGTACTCTCTGCCCAGGCCAGCCTGTTGGCAGGCCAACGCAGCCAGATCGAGTTGCAGCGCCAGCAACTGGTGGCAGTCAACAGCCTGTTGAAAAACCTGGGCGGCGGCTGGGCTCCCGCGCCTTGAATGGGCTGCGCACCCCTGCGCGGCTACCATCCAAGACCTATCGATTCCTGGAGCCGCCCATGCCGGACTTTCGCAGCGACACCGTCACCCAACCCACCGCCGCCATGCGCCAGACCATGCTGGCTGCCCCCTTGGGCGACGACGTTTTTGGCGACGATCCCTCGGTCAATGCCCTGCAAGACCATGCCGCGCAGTTGCTGGGCTTTGAGGCCGCGCTGTTTGCCCCCACCGGCACGCAGACCAATCTGATCGCCCTGATGGGCCATTGCCAGCGCGGCGACGAGGCGATTGTCGGCCAGAGCTGGCACACCTACCGCTGGGAAGCCGGGGGCATGGCGGTGCTGGGATCGATTCAGCCCCAGCCGGTGGAAACGCAGCCCGACGGCACGCTCAAGCTGGCCGATATTGCCGCCGCCATCAAACCCGACGACCCGCACTTTGCCCGCACCCGCCTGGTGGTGCTGGAGAACACCACGGGTGGCCAGGTGCTGCCCACGGCCTACATCGCCGAGGTGGCCGGGCTGGCCCGTGGGCGCGGTCTTGCCATGCACCTGGACGGGGCGCGCTTGTTCAATGCCGCCACGGCGAATGCGCAGGCCAATGGAAGCGACGTTTACGACGAGGCGCGCGCCATCTGCAAGCATTTCGACTCCGTCTCCTTGTGTCTGAGCAAGGGCCTGGGCGCGCCCGTCGGCTCCTTGCTGTTGGGCCGCCACGATTTCATTCGCCAAGCCCGGCGCACGAGAAAAATCCTGGGTGGTGCCATGCGCCAGGCCGGCGTGCTGGCCGCCGCCGGACACTACGCGCTGGAGCACCATGTGCGGCGCATGGCGGACGACCATGCCTTGCTGCGCCAGCTTGCGGACGGGCTGCACGCTGCACAGCGCACGCAGCCGGCACTCCAAGGGCGCCTGGAGGTGCATGCAGCGCAGACCAACATTCTGTTCACGGACGTCGCGCCGGACATTGCTCCGGCGTTCATGGATGCGCTGGCGCGCGGCGGCGTGCGCGTGACCAGCAGCCTGTACGGTGGCCAGACCCGGCTGCGCTGGGTGACGCACCTGGATGTGGGGCCGGCCGACGTGCGGGCTGCGCTCGATTGCATTCAGGCCTTTGCAGGCTGATCGTTGTCAATCCAGGCCAAACGCCTGGGCCAATGCCTGCGAGAAGCCCGCCGATCCGCTCACGGTCAAACTGAGCGTGCAGCGCCCACTGTCAGACGCGAGCGGGGTGTGGTCGAGCGCCTTGCGCCCGGCGTCGTAGGCCAGCGCCCGATCGCCCACGCCCTCCTGGCTGCAGTGCAGCGCGTAGCTCCATTCGCCCAGTTCGGCGCCACCCGCATCGGGCGCGCCAAAGGCCGCGTGCGCCCAGGCGAGCACGGACTGCACTTCGCGCAGTGCAGCGGGCAGGCGATCGGGCCGCACACTGGCCAGCGCGTCCCAGCTGGCCGCACCGTCGGCGTCGTCGCTGTGGTCAAAATCGAGGTATTCCAAAACCATGGGCACATTGTCTGCGTCCCTACGCCACTATTCTTTCCATGCCTGCTTCCGAACCCCTTCTGGTACTCGAACAAATCGAATTGCGCTGGCCCCACGGCCCGATGTTTGCCGCGCTGGATTGGCGCGTTCCCGCTGGCGCCGCGCTGGTGCAGGGCGGGCCGGGCAGCGGCAAAACCACGCTGCTGCGTTTGCTCGCCGGCACTGCAGCGCCCACGCGCGGGCAGGTCCTGCTGCACGGCGCGCCGCTCCAGCCTGCGCAGGTGTTCTGGCCCGAACGCGATGCGGCGGGAACCGAGCAGATGGTCGTGCGCGACTGGTGGCGGGCGGTTGCCGCGCGCTGCCCCGCTTGGGACCCATCCGCGCTGGAGCGGCATGTGGCGGGCTTCACCTTGGAGGCGCACCAGAACAAGGGGTTTTTCATGCTCTCCACCGGCTCCCGCCGCAAGGCCTGGTTTGCCGCCGCACTGGCCAGCGGCGCGCCGCTGACGCTGATCGACGAGCCATTGGCCGGGCTGGACCTTGCCTCGCGGCGCTACCTGAGCGCCGCCATTGCCGATGCGGCCCAGCAAGCAGGCCGCGTCATCGTGGTTGCGCACGATGCGCCGCTGGCGGATGTACCCTGGACGGCGCTGTTGGCACTGCCGGATCGCGAGTGATCGCTGGTCTGCAACGCCTGGTCCGTCCAGTGTTGGGCCTGCTGCGCATGGATCACGCAGTGCAAACCCGGTTGCGTCCGGACTCCTTGGCTGCGTACAGGGCACGGTCTGCTTTTTGGTACAAGTGGGTGGGGTCTTCATCGGGGGTGGCCATTGCGATGCCAATGCTGATGGTGACCACCTGGGCTGAGTTTTTCTCATGGAGCAGACCGCAACGCTGCACGCCTGCGCGCGCTGCCTCTGCGATCTGCTGCGCACCCTGAAGGTCCGTTCCATCCAGAAGCATGGCGAATTCCTCCCCGCCAACGCGTGCCACGAAGTCCGTCGTTCGCGCCACGGCACCCAGCAGCGCTGCAGCGACCGCTTGCAATACGGCGTCGCCCGCAGAATGGCCGTAGGTGTCGTTGTACTTCTTGAAGTGATCGATATCGAGCAAGAGCAAGGCCGTGGGGCCCTGGGCGCGGCGCTGGTGCTTCAGTGCCAGGGTGAGTCGTTCGTCGAAGAAGCGGCGATTGGCGAGGCCGGTCAAATAATCCGTGGTGGAGCGCAATTCCAGTTCCCGTTCGAGGCGGCGAATCTCCGTCATGTCAGTGGAAATACCGAGCAATCCGACGACGCGCCCTCGTGGGTCGTGAAAGGGTTCCTTGACTTCCAGATACACCAGGGCCGTCGCAGGGTCGTCGCCGTACACCACTTGATCCGAGCTGCTTTCGCCATACGTGAGCACCCGCTTGTCCACTTCGTCGATGCACGCGGCGGTCGCTGCTTGAAAATGGTCGGTGGCGCGCGTGCCATACAGCTGCTTTGCAGTAAGCCCCAAGCGCTCCAAGGTCAGCCGGTTGGCATAGATGTACCTGCGCTCGCTGTCTTTCATGTACACAAAGGCATGCACATGATCGAGCGCTTCCGCCAATTGGTTTGTTTGGCTCTTCAGTGCAGCGAGGCGTCGCCACAACAGGCAAACCCATACCACCAGTCCCGCGATCACACCCAGGCCGGTGATTGCGAGAAGCAGCAAAGCGGATGGCAACTTGACCTCCTTCAAGCAAGATGACATCTGGGCACGGCGAGCGGCAACAAACCAAGGGCGCACGTGACTTGCGGGCAAGCGTCCAAGTCGGTGCCGCTGGTCCTTCCGCTGAAGGCGCGCGGAGCATGTCTTTGAGAACAGGCTTTCTGTGGGTCTGATCGGAAGTGGAACCCGTCGCAGATATCCGGTCAAGCCTGAAAAGACAGGTCTTTTCGAAGCAATTCCATTTCTAGGGCCTGAGGCCCTAGATCAAACGATTCCTTCGTCGGCTTCGCTGAGCCAGCACGTCGGTCTGCGCTTGATCTTCGCGTTCCCACTGGATTGGGCAAGGGAACTACATGGCCTTGAACTGCGCCGCATACAGCCGGCTGACGGCAAACGCTTCCGGCCGGCCATGCAGCTGCAGCGTGAGCTTGCCGCTGTCGCTTCGTACCGCGCTGGCGATGGCGCTGGCGCGGACCAGCGTGCCACGGTGGATCTGCCAGAACTGCTGGGTGTCGAGCTGGGCCAGCAGTTCGCGCAGCGGCGTGCGGATCAGGTGTTCGCGGCTGGCGGTAAGCACGCGCACGTATTTGTCGGCCGCTTCGAAGACCAATATCTCATCCACCGGCACCATGTCGATGCGGCTGCCGTGCCCGGCCTGGATGAAGCGCAGCGGGCCGCCGGTGGGCGCGGCGCCCGTCGCAGGGGCGAGTCCGGCGCCCAGCAGGCTGCGCAGCTGGGCGAGCGTGGTTTCTGGCAGGGGTGCGGCGCCGCTGCGTGCGGCCAGCAGCGCCCGCACGCGCGCCACGGTTTTTTGCAAGCGCCCGGCTTGCAGCGGCTTGAGCAAATAGTCCACCGCCTGCGCCTCGAAGGCCTGCACGGCGTACTGGTCGTAGGCGGTGAGAAAGACCAGCGCCGGGAAGGGTTGGCCGTCCGGCCAGGCGTCCACCAGTTCGGCGGCGGCGTCCAGCCCGCTCTGGCCGGGCATGCGGATGTCGAAGAACAGCACCTCGGGCCGCAAGGCCAGCGCTTCGCGCACGGCAGACAGGCCATCGCCCACCGTGGCTACGACCTGCAGCTCGGGCCAGGCCTGGGCCAGTTCGTGCCGCAAGGCGGTGGCCAACAGGGACTCGTCTTCGGCAATCAGGGCGCGGGGTGCAGGGAGGCTCATGGGGTGGAAGAATTCAAAGGAAAAGTGACTCTAGCGCAGGTCCCATGGGCCTCTCCAGCTATCAATTCAAGAGTTCCTTGTGCGCCGTACAGGGTGGCGAGGCGCTCGCGCACCTGCGTCAGGCCAAAGTGGCTTCCGGGGCGGTCCGTGTCGTGCGCTGGCGCCGCGCCCAGTCCCACGCCGCTGTCCACCACTTCCAGCACCAGCAACGATCCAGCGGGGCCGGGCCGGGTGCTGGCGCGCACATCGATCTGGCCGCCAACCACCTGAGGTTCCAGCCCGTGGCGGATGGCGTTTTCCACCAATGGCTGCAGCAGCAGCGGCGGCACGGGCACAGCCCGCAGCGCGTCGGGCAGGTCCAGCGTGAAGGCCAGGCGCGGACCCATGCGAACGGCCATGATTTCGAGGTAGTCGGCCAGGCGTGCGAATTCATCCTGCAGCGGGTGCAGCGTGGAACGCGCGCCGCCGAGCGTGGCGCGCAGGTAGGCAATCAGGTGGTCCAGCATGGCCTGGGCGCGCGGCGGGTCGGTGGCAATCAGCACGCGCAGGTTGGCCAGTGTGTTGAACATCATGTGCGGCTCAAGCTGCGCTTCCAGGAGTTTGAGGCGGGCTTCGGTGGCATCGCGCTGGGCCTGAGCCATGCGCGCCTGCAGATAGGCCGCCTTGCCCCGGCTGTAGAAGAAGAAGGAAATGGCGACACTGGCCGCAACCGTGATGATCAGCGAGGGCACGGCGTCGTGCCCGTGCAGGAGACCGGTGGCATCACCACTGTAGGCATCGCCCAGGGTCGTCCCTAACCCGAAGCCCACGCCGATGCCGCAGACGATCAAGGCCATGCCGCGCCACCCCATGGGCCAGGGGATGTCGCCCGGGCCGCGCAGCCAATGGCGCCCCAGCTCGATGACGAGCCAGCTGCTGAGCCCGATGGCGAGCGAATAGACCAACTGCACGTCCCAGGGGCCATTTTTGGACAGCGTGAGCGCCAGCGCAATCAAACAGCACAGCACGGCCGTGAGGAGGCCGTGGCGCGCAAACGGACGCAGGTCGAAGTGGAGCATCGTGCGGGGCGAACGGGAGCAGAGCGCCATTGTGCGTTCTTACCGAGGAGGCTGGCGGCGCAATGCCGCACGTTCGCGTTCGAGCAACTGCGCGTAAAGGCTTCCGCCAGGCATGGCAATCCATACCGCGGCCCCGTGGATCAGCAGGCCCAAGCCCCAGCCAAGCGCTGGAAAAACCGCCCAGCCGTAAGGGCTGCGTGCCGAGAGAAAGGCCAGGAACAGGTTGACCAGGATGTAGACACAGGCATGGGCGTACCAGCCGAGTTTGGCTCCGGCGCGCTTGCGGGCCAGGCGTTCGAGATCAGCGTGTGGGTCAGAGGAGGAGCGTGCCATGGTGCAAGCTTTCAAGCAGGGATGAAGCTGGAAGAGCGGGCACCAGCGCGGGCCAGGCGCAGGAGCCTCCCGGTACGGGCCGCGAACACGCCGTTGAACACGCCATACACCAGGGCACTGTGCAGGGCAAACGCGTTGTCGTAGGCCAGCGGCGGTTGCAAGGCCAGCTCCACGCCCACCGCCCACTTGACCAGAAAGATGCCGAGGATGAGGAGCATCGGCCAGCCACTGCCCGGCAAATGCAATTGTTCGGTGGCAGCGTCGTAGCGCGTTCCTGCTGGAGCCGAGCGATGCAGCCAAAGCGACAAGGCCGCCACGGCGCAGGCAGTCCCCAGCCAGACCGCCAGAATCTCAACGATCTGAGATGCCGCGCCAAACGCCGAACCCATGCCCCAGGCAGAAAACACCGCCATGGCGATCGGCATCAGCAGCACGCGGCGCAGGCCGGCGCGGCGTGCAAACATCTGGCTGGCGCCCAGCCAGATCAGGGCGGCAAGCAGCATCCACACCCAGGTGGGGGTGTGCAAGACGATGGTGAGCAGCATGCGCGGCTGCTGGGTAGCGATGGTCATAAGCATGGTGGAGCCTTTCGAAATCAAGGAAGATGACCGCGACTGTCGGCTCGTGCGCGGCTGCTGCCCAGCGCCTTGCGACGAAACACGCAAGCGGCGCCGCGAAAGCGCTTTGCGCGGGCGCGAACGGCCGACAGGTGGCTCGCGCTGCGCGCCTTTTTGTCGATCGGGCAGAATGCTGCTGAGCTGACTAAAAACAATCAATTACGTTTAGAACGAGTTCCCATGAACCCGGTTTCCGATGTCGCCGGTTCGCTTCCGCTGGACCTGTCCGATTCCCAGTTGCTGGCGGTCCTCACGCGCGACGTCGGCGCGACGGTAGCGGTTTTCAACCTGCAGTTGCGTCTGGTGTACTGCAACGACGAATACGCGCGCTGGTTTGGGACCGAGCCCTCGCAGATCATTGGCAAGACCATTGCCGACCTGTACGGCGAGGCCGATGCGGTGCGCATCCTGCCGTTGGTCGAGCGCGTGCGCGCCGGCGAGCGGCTGGAATACCAGCGCTTGCTCACCAACCCCTACGGCGCCGAGGAGTGGCGCACCATCTGCCTGACCCCGGCGCGCAACGCTGAAGGTGCCATCGCCGGCTTCGTGACCTCGGCGATTGACGTGCACGAATTGCAGGTCGCTTTCAACGCGCTGCGCGCGGCCAACCAGCGTCTGTCCTCACACATTGACAACAGCCCGCTCGCGGTGCTGGAGATGGACCACGAGCTGCGTCTGCTCCACTGCTCCGAGCGCGCCGTTCAGTTGATGGGCTGGGAGGGCGGGGCGTCGGTGGAGGGCCGTTTGCTGCTGGAACTGCTGGATGTGACGGATGAGCGCCTGAACCAGGCCCTGCAGCGCCTGCAACGCGGACAGGAATCGCAGAACCGGGAAGAAAACTCCTTTGTGCGCCCGGACGGAACGGAAATCCACGCCGAGTGGTTCAATTCCGCGCTGACAGACGCCACCGGTCGGGTCACCTCCATCATGACGCTGGTGCAGGACGTGTCGGCGCGGGTGCAGATCGCGCGCCAGCAGCACCACCGTGCCAACCACGACGCCTTGACCGGTCTGGACAACCGGGCTTCGTTTCATGAGCGCCTGGAACGCACGCTCGCGCAGGAGCGCGCGCCCGGCCATCTGCTGGCGCTCCTGTTCATCGATCTGGACGGTTTCAAACGCATCAACGACCATCAAGGCCACCAGGCGGGCGACGAAGTGCTGCGCATCGTCGCCCAGCGCCTGCTGCGCGCGGTGCGGGAGGGCGACACCGTGGCCCGGCTCGGAGGCGACGAATTCCTGGTCATGCTCGACAAGGACGTCAGCCCGGCGGAACCTGAACGCGTGGGACGGCGCATCCTGGAAGCGCTGAACCAGCCCATGACGGTCCAGGGCGAAACGCTGCAACTTGGCGCAAGCGTCGGTGTGGCAATGCATCCACCGCTTCCCGGCAGGCTCGAGGTGTTGATGAACCGCGCCGACCAGGCCATGTACTGCGCCAAGCGCGCTGGCAAGGGGCGCTTGTTCTTTGCTGCGCCGGAAAGCGGCTGACGGCCCCGGCGGACGGCGACCTGCCAGCGCGCTACGCGCGCCGCGAAGAGACCACGATGCCACCTACGATGAGCGCAAAAGCGGCCGCATGGTAGGCATGGGGCGCCTGGCCCAGAAAAGCGGCCGACAGCAAGGCGGCAAACAGCGGTGTGAGGTTGGCAAAAAAGCCCGCCACCGTGGGGCCGGCGCGCTGCACTCCCATGCCCCAGCAACGGTAGGCAAGCACGGCAGGGCCGATCGCAATGAACGCCAGGGCAGCAACGAGTGGCCAGCCCCAGTCGATCTCGGTGCGTCCCGTGGCCCATTCGCCGCCTGCAAGCAGGCCGGACCAACCCAGACCAAACACCAGTTGCGCCATCAGAAAGGCGGCCCAGTTGCCGCGCAGGCGCACAGGCTCGCTGGTTTTTACCAGCAACCAGCTATAGAAAGCCCAGCAGATGGTGGCAATCAGCATGAACACATCGCCCGGCACCAGGCGCAGCGCCAGCAACGCACCCCATTCGCCGCGGCTGAGCACAAGCAGTACGCCACCCATGGAAAGCAGGGCGCCAATCAACTGGCGCTGCGTGACGCGCGTTCCGAAGAACAAGGCCCCTACGACCAGCATCCACACCGGCATGCTGGAGCCCACCAGGGTCACGTTGATCGGCATCGAGGTCTGCAGCGCCAGGTATTGAAACGCGTTGTAGAGCCCGATTCCCAGCAGCCCCAGCAGTGCGTAGCGGCGCCAGTGCGCCCAAAGTCCGCTGTCCCGGCGCAGGACCTGGTGGGCCAGGGGCAGCAGCAGGGCAAAGGCGATCAGCCAGCGCAAAAAATTCAGCGTCAGCGGCGGCACCATGTCGTGCACCATGCGCCCCACCACGGCGTTCCCGGCCCACAGCAGCGGCGGAATGACGAGCAGTGCCGCCGTGCGGCCCCCAAGCTTTTCTTGCATGCCTTGACTGTAGCGGCCCTGTCGAGGCGCAGCTTGCAAAAACATGGCAGCATGCAAGGCGCTTTACAGAACCCACAGGAGCCCCCCATGAGCCTTGCCATACAGATTCGCCAGAACGGCGGCCCGGAAGAACTGCAACTGGTGGAAGTCCAGGTGGGCGATCCGGCGGCGGGGGAAATCCGCGTGCGCCACCATGCCATTGGCCTGAACTACATCGACGTCTACCAGCGCACCGGCCTCTACCCATTCCCGATGCCGCTGCAACTGGGCATGGAGGCGGCCGGCGTGGTGGAGGCTGTGGGCGAGGGCGTCACGCATCTGAGAGTGGGTGATCGCGTGGCCTACGCCAGCAACCCGCCCGGCAGCTACAGCACCGAGCGCGTGATGCCGGCGCGCTGCGTCTGCCGCCTGCCCGATGCGATCGGTTTCGAGACCGGCGCGGCCATGATGCTCAAGGGATTGACCGCGCAGTATTTGCTGAAGAAAACCTTGCCGGTGCAAGGACTGCAGCGCGGCGACGCGGTCCTCTTCCATGCAGCTGCAGGCGGCGTCGGCCTGATTGCCTGCCAGTGGGCGCGCGCCCTGGGTCTGGAGCTGATTGCCACCGCTGGCTCGGACGCCAAATGCCAGCTTGCACTGGCCAACGGCGCGGCGCATGCCATCAACTACAGCACCGAAGACTTTGCCGCGCGGGTCAAGGAAATCACCCAGGGCCAGGGCGTGAAGGTGGTCTACGACTCGGTGGGCAAGGACACTTGGGAAAA
>JAMLIT010000020.1 GCA_023954035.1 Burkholderiaceae bacterium
GATTGCAGGATGGTCTTGTCGCCAATGGCAACGCGCAGGGCGTCCAGTTGCAGCAGGGGGGTGGTCGCAGTGGTCATGGGGTGTTTTCGATTTTTATGAATGTTGGGGCTCAGCCCACCGAGCCTTCGAGCGAGACCGCAAGCAGGGCCTTGGCTTCCAGCGCGAATTCCATCGGCAGCTCTTCGAGCACCGACTGGCAGAAGCCGCCGACGATGAGCGCTGTCGCGTCGTCGGGCGCTATGCCGCGCTGCTGGCAATAGAACAAGCGGTCTTGTGAAATGCGCGTGGTGGTGGCTTCGTGCTCCACCACGGCGTCACTGCGGGCGGTGTCGATGTAGGGGAAGGTGTGGGCGCCGCATTTCGGGCCAATCAAGAGCGAATCGCACTGGGTGTGGTTGCGTGCGTTGGCCGCGCCGGGGGAAATGCGCACCAGGCCGCGGTAGCTGTTTTGCGCATTGCCGGCGCTGATGCCCTTGGAGACGATGCGGCTGCTGGTGTTCTTGCCCAGGTGGATCATCTTGGTGCCGGTGTCTGCCTGCTGGAAGTGGTTGGACACCGCAATCGAATGGAACTCGCCGCGCGAATCGTCGCCGCGCAGCACCACGCTGGGGTACTTCCAGGTGATGGCCGAGCCGGTTTCAATCTGCGTCCACGAGATATGCGCGCGCTTGCCGGCGCACAGTCCCCGCTTGGTGACGAAGTTGTAGATGCCGCCCAGGCCGTTTTCGTCGCCGGGGTACCAGTTCTGCACCGTCGAATACTTGATATAGGCGTCGTCGTGCGCCACCAGCTCGACCACTGCGGCGTGCAGCTGGTTCTCGTCGCGCTGCGGCGCCGTGCAGCCTTCCAGGTAGCTCACATGGCTGCCTTCCTCGGCAATGATCAGCGTGCGCTCGAACTGGCCCGTGCCCTTGGCGTTGATGCGGAAGTACGACGAGAGCTCCATCGGGCAGCGCACGCCCTTGGGGATGTAGACGAAGGAGCCGTCGGAAAACACCGCAGAATTGAGCGCGGCGTAGTAGTTGTCACCCACCGGCACCACGCTGCCCATGTAGCGTTCAATCAGCTCCGGGTAATGCTCCACGGCGTGTGAGAACGAGCAAAAGACGACACCGACCTTGTGCAGTTGCTCGCGGAAGGTGGTGCCCACCGAGACCGAATCGAACACCGCATCCACCGCCACACCCGCCAGGCGCGCGCGTTCGTGCAGCGGCACGCCCAATTTTTCGTAGGTCTCCAGCAGTTTGGGGTCTACATCGGCCAGGCTCTTGGGTCCGTCCTTGAGCGATTTGGGCGCCGAGTAGTAACAAAGCGCCTGCAAATCCACCGGCTCCATGTGGACATGCGCCCACTCGGGGGCGGGCATGGTCAGCCAGCGCTCGTAGGCGGCCAGGCGCCACTTGAGCAAGAACTCCGGTTCGCGCTTGCGCAGGGAAATGGCGCGGATCGTGCCTTCGTCGAGGCCTGGCGGCAGCGAGTCGGATTCGATGTCGGTAGTGAAACCGTGCTGATAGGAACGCTCCAGTGCTTGCGCCAGAGGCGCCTCTTGGTCAGACGCGCCCATGGCAGACCTCGGGCGTCGGGGAGCAGAGCAGAGCGGTTGGGGTGGTAACGGGCATCGTGGAAATGGCTGGTTTTATTAGATGTACATGATATGCATCTTTGGACTGGCTGGCAACTGCATGGGACGCACCGCCGCGTTGCAATCAGGGGTTTGGTGCCGGGCGCGTTGCAGTGCGAAAGGGCGTGTGCGCCCGCAGTTCTTCCACATACGCCGCCATGCCGGCATCTTCGCGCGCCAGGAAGCGTTCCACCGCGTCGGCAAAGGCCGGGTGCGCCAGCCAATGGGCGCTGTGCGTGGCCACAGGCATCAGCGCGCGGGCCATTTTGTGCTCACCTTGTGCGCCGCCCTCGAAGGCGCCCAATCCATGGGCAATGCACCAGGCGAGCGGCTGGTAGTAGCAGGCGTCGAAGTGCAGGCTGTCGACGCGCTCGAGCGCGCCCCAGTAGCGGCCGAGGTTGTTGGCGACGCTAATTGAAGAGAGTTTTGCCTCTAGCGCTTGATCGGTAAGCGATAAAAGCTATAAAATTAGTAGCTAAAAATCGTTTGCCGTGCTAGTGGCAGTGCTAGAAAACTCAAGCCGACGGCCGGAAATGTTTGCGCCGTGCGTCCAGGACTGCCGCTTGCCCGCGCCCTTCGCGCCGCGCTGCTGCTGGCAAATTTCTTTGCGGCAGGAAATGCTTCAAGTCAGCAAACGGCGCACGCGCGGGACGGGCGCCGTCACCAGCGCCTGGATGGGTTCGAATCGGCGGCGCGAGAGCAGTGCAGCGACTCAGCCGCGCCGACGCTGGTGCAGGGCGGTGGCGCCCAGCACCATGGCCAGCAGCAGCAGACTCCATTCGGACAGTGTGGGCACGGCCGTCACAGAGGCTGGGCCGACGTCCAGGTTGTCCATGGCAAAGTGGAAGCCACTACCGGGGTATCCTGGGTGAGGTGTTCCATCTGCCGATGTCATGCGTACGCGGTCAATATTGGCCAGGTTCAGTGTGACCAGCGTTGGCGCGGTGGCTGAGAGCGTGTGGCTGGTGGTGGAAACCAGGCCGGCGTCCCGGTAGGCCTCAATGGTCACGACCAGATCGTCGTTCCAGGCGCCCGTCAGATACACGCTATTGAAGTTGAATTTGGCACCGGCAGGAGCGGTGATTACAAACTCCGCAGGATCTCCGTTGCGGTTGTAAGCCACATTGGTCCCGGACACGCGTCCCGCGTTGTAGCCGGAATTGCCGCTGGAAACCGCTGTGCCGTCTAAGCATCCGAAGGTGCTCCAATCCAGCCCGGCGTAGCCATTGGGAATGAGCATTCCAGTGCCGCAGGCGAGATCGTCAAAGTTAATCACAGCCGCCTGCGCGGCGACAGGTGCGGCGCCCAGGCACAGGGCAAAACCGAGCCCTGCGGCAATTCGGCGCGCGGCGCGTGTGAGGCGGTTGGGCAAACTGTCGGGTGTTGGGTGGCAGACGGCGATTGGCATGGGTGAATTCCCTCGTTGGTTTAGGCGGCTGAAGCTATCACAAAACGTCTCTCGCTCGGACCGTGTTTGCCCTCGGCAGACGGCTTGGCGCAGCTACCAATGGCTCGCATGTTGTTTTCGATCAACGATTGTGGGCGGATCCCTGTCTGTTCTTGGCAGGGTCGGCAAGGCGCGCAGTTTTTGATGCGTTGGCAACGGCTGGCGTGCACCGCCGCGTTGCAATCAGGGGTTTGGTGCCGGGCGCGTTGCAGTGCGAAAGGGCGTGTGCGCCCGCAGTTCTTCCACATACGCCGCCATGCCGGCATCTTCGCGCGCCAGGAAGCGTTCCACCGCGTCGGCAAAGGCCGGGTGCGCCAGCCAATGGGCGCTGTGCGTGGCCACAGGCATCAGCGCGCGGGCCATTTTGTGCTCACCTTGTGCGCCGCCCTCGAAGGCGCCCAATCCATGGGCAATGCACCAGGCGAGCGGCTGGTAGTAGCAGGCGTCGAAGTGCAGGCTGTCGACGCGCTCGAGCGCTCCCCAGTAGCGTCCGTAGGCTGTTGGCGACGGGAAATTCAATACATTTTGGCCTCCAGCGCTTGATGGGTCTGCGTTGATCGCTATCAAACTGCTAGCTATTGCCTGTCCCCCCCGCTCGGCAATGAACAGCAGCCAGGCGTCGGGCATGTCGTGCCCCATGCGCTCAAAGAAGGTACGGCTGAGGTAGGGCGGGTTGCCGTGCTCCAGATAGGTGCGTTCGTAGCAGCGGTAGAAGAACTCCCAGTCGGCAACTGCAATGTCTGTGCCGCGCACCCAGCGAAAGCGCACGCCTGCATCCCGCACGCGGCGCTGTTCCTGGCGGATTTTCTTGCGCTTGTCCTGGGTAAGGGCGCCGAGAAAATGCTCGAAATCACGGAATTTTCCACCGTCTGGCGCAAGGTTGTTCCAGTGAAATTGCACCGTGGTGCGCTGCATCAGCCCGGCCTGCTTGCACGCTGCAAGGTCCTCCTCGCTGCCAAATAGCAGGTGCAGGGACGACAAGGCGTGCTCCTCACACCAGGCTACCACGGCCCGCAGAAGTGCCGTGCGCGCGGCCGCATCGCGCGCGAGCAATCGGGTTCCAGGCACCGGCGTGAACGGCACAGCAATCAGCGCCTTCGGGTAGTAGTGCAGGCCATGCTCCTGGTAGGCGCGTGCCCAGGCCCAATCAAAGACGTATTCCCCGTAAGAATGCTCTTTGAGATACAGAGGGCAGGCGGCGATCAGAATGCCGTCCCGCTCCAGCGTCAGGAAGCGGGGGTGCCAGCCCGTGGCAGGCACGGCGCTGCCGCTGGTGTGCAGGGCAGCGAAGTATTCGTGGCGCATGAAGGGTGTGGCGTGCGCCTGCTGCTCCAGCAGTGCGTTCCACCGGGTGGCGTCCAGCGCCAGCGGGCTGGCGTGTACGCGGGTAATAATGGGCTTTTCAGCCATGCACGGCCCTGGTCAAGCGCGATCCAACTGCGCGCGCGCGCCCGTCCGGCGTGCACCGCCCCTGTTTCTTGTCCGCCCTTCTGGACCCCATGACGCTCTCCATTTGCATAGCGCAACTCAATTTCACGGTGGGTGACCTGCGCGGCAACGCACAGAAAATCACCGATGCAGCGCACGCGGCCCATGCCGGTGGTGCTGTTTTGCTGCTGACCCCCGAACTGGCCTTGTGTGGCTACGCCGCCGAGGATTTGTTCCTGCGGCCGGCGTTTCTCTCGGCCTGTGATGATGCCGTCAAACGCATTGCCGAGGCGACGGCGGGCTTGAAAGACCTCGTCATTGTGCTGGGGCACCCCCAGCGGGCAAGCGGCGCAGGCGCGTTTGCCACCTGTTTCAACGCCGCCAGCGTGCTGCGCGCCGGACAGATCGAGCAGACCTATGCCAAGCGCGAACTCCCCAACTACGAAGTATTTGATGAGCGGCGGTATTTTCGCCCCGGCGCGGCGCCTTGCGTGTTCGAGGTGGCTGGTTTGCGGGTGGGCCTGCTGATTTGCGAGGACGCCTGGCACACCGCCCCGGCGCGCGACGTGGCGGCAGCGGGCGCCCAGCTCATCGCTGTCATCAACGCCTCGCCGTTCCATAGCGGCAAAAGCAGCGCACGCGAGCAGACCATGCGTGCACGGGTGCAGGAAACCGGCCTGCCGCTGGTGTACGCGCACCTGGTGGGTGGACAGGACGAGGTGGTGTTTGAAGGGCGCTCGTTTGCGCTGGATGCAGACGGTATCGTTGTTGCCCGCGCCCCGGCTTTTGAAGAAAAACTGGTGTTTGCGCAGGTGGAGAAAGCGCAGGCAGCTATCAAAATAAAAGCAGACATCGCGCCGCTGCCAGGCTTGCTGCCCGACTTGTGGCATGCGCTGGTGCTGGGTGTGCGCGACTACATCTCCAAGAACGGCTTCCCAAGCGTGGTGCTGGGGCTCTCGGGCGGCATGGACTCTGCCCTGGTGCTGGCGCTGGCCGTGGATGCGCTCGGCAAAGACCGCGTTCGCACGGTGATGATGCCCTCGCCCTACACGGCAGACATCAGCTGGATTGACGCGCGCGACATGGCGGGGCGCCTGGGCGTGTCGTACGAGGAAATCGACATTCGCCCGGCGTTTGAAGCCTTCAAGGCCTCGCTGGCACCGCAGTTTGCCGGGATGGCCGAGGACACGACGGAAGAGAACCTGCAGGCCCGCATTCGCGGCACGCTGTTGATGGCGCTGTCCAACAAGTTCGCCAGCATCGTGCTGACCACGGGCAACAAGAGCGAATTGGCCACGGGTTACTGCACGCTCTACGGCGACATGGCGGGCGGTTTCGCGCCCATCAAGGATGTCCCCAAGACACAGGTTTTTGCCCTGGCGCGCTGGCGCAACGACAACGATCCGTTTGGCACCGGCGCCAACCCCATTCCCGAGCGAATCATCACGCGCCCGCCGAGTGCTGAACTGCGCCCCAACCAGACCGACCAGGACAGCTTGCCGCCCTACGAGGTACTGGACGCCATCATCGCGCGCTACATGGAAAATGACGAGGCGATCGAATCCATCATCGCAGCCGGCTTCGAGCGCGCCGATGTCGAGCGCGTGACGCGCCTCATCAAGATCAACGAATACAAACGCCGCCAGGCGCCCGTGGGCATCCGCGTGACGCGGCGCAGCTTTGGCAAGGACTGGCGCTACCCGATCACCAACCAGTTCCGCGCCTGACAAGATTTTTTAAAAACAGGAGTCTCCCCATGAAAATGATCACCGCCGTCATCAAGCCCTTCAAGCTCGAAGAAGTGCGCGAAGCGCTGGCCGAATGCGGCGTTACCGGCCTGACGGTCACCGAGGTCAAGGGCTTTGGTCGCCAGAAGGGCCACACCGAGCTGTACCGCGGAGCCGAGTACGTGGTGGACTTCCTGCCCAAGGTGAAGATCGAAGTGGTGGTGCGCACCGAAGACCTGGAGCGCTGTGTCGACGCCATCGTGCAGGTGGCGCGCACGGGGAAGATTGGCGACGGCAAGATCTTCGTTACTGCAGTAGAGCGTGTGGTGCGTATCCGCACTGGAGATCTGGACGACGCGGCGGTGTAGCCAACCCAGGGGGTCAAATCCTGGCCCGCAGCGCCCCATCTTGCGGGGCGTTGCGCAGCCCCGATTGCACCAACTGCTCCAGCAGGCTCGCCGGCTCCGTGCCCACGCGCACCAGGTCCATTTGCCACGAGCCCATGAAACCCGCCTGAACACTGCCTGCCAGAAACGCCAGCAGGGGTTGGTAATAATCGGCCACGTCGAGCAGGCCAATCGGCTTGTCATGGTAGCCGAGCTGGCTCCAGGTCCAGACTTCAAACAGTTCTTCAAACGTGCCGATGCCGCCCGGCAGCGCCAGGAAGGCGTCGCTGCGCTCGGCCATCAATGCCTTGCGCTCGTGCATGGTCTGCACGATGTGCAACTCGTCGCAGGCGCGGTTGGCATGTTCCTTGTCCACCAGCGACTGGGGAATCACGCCCACCACGCGCCCGCCGGCCTGCGCCGTCGCCTGCGCCACGGTGCCCATCAAGCCGCTGCGGCCACCGCCATAGACGAGTTGACCCCCCTGCGCGCCAATCCAGCTGCCCACCGCCTGCGCGGCCTCGGCAAACAGCGGGTTCTCGCCGGGCCGCGAGCCGCAGTACACACACACCGAAAAACGTGGCTCAGCCATGAACAATCCTTTGGTAAATGGCGGCGCCCCAGATGCCCATGCACAGCAGCAGGCTGAGCAGGACGGCGGCGCTGCCAATGTCTTTCGCGCGGCCCGAGAGCGCATGCCATTCAGGGCCAATACGGTCGATGGCCGCCTCAATACCTGTGTTGAGCAATTCAACAATCATCAGCAGTACGACCGAACCGGCCAGCAGTGCGACCTCAACCCAGCTGCGCCCCAGCCAGAACGCGGCGGGCACCAGCACCAGCGCGGCAAGGACTTCCTGGCGAAATGCGGTTTCACCCCAGGCGGCGCGCAGCCCAAGCAGGGAATAGCGGGTGGCGTGCAGCATGCGGCTGGCGCCGCGCCGCTCTTTTTGTGGATTGGCGTATCGGCCTTTGGAGCCGGGAGTCTCAGTCATGGGCGCATTGTCGCGCGGGCGCAGGCCCTCACCGCGTGCTCATTGCGCGCGCGGCTGGCTGCTCACGAGGCGCGTTCCGGCCAGGGCGTCGTGCCAGAACTGGCGCTGGGGGTGCAGGCGGCTGGCGAGCGCCCAGAAAACAACCCAGCCCACCAGAATCACTACGACTTCGCTGGCAGGAAGCCCGAACGGCGCGAGCACTGCCAGAGGCGGCAAAAACCACAGCCAGGCGAGCAGGTAGCGGCCCAGTGCGCGAAGCTGCGTCAGCGGTTGTCCGGCGCGGTCTACCACGCGGATATGCCAGGTTTTCATGGCCAGGGTCTGGCCCTTGGCCCAGAACCAGACGAAATAGATGCCGAACACCACAAAGAGAAAGGCCTGCAGCGGGTGCCGGTTGTCCAGTGCATTGCGGGTCTGGCTCAAGGTGCCAAACAGGTAGCCGGCAATGAAGACGACGCCGAACATCAAAATGCCTTCGTAGAGCCAGCACGCCATGCGGCGCGAGAGCGCCGGGGCCACGAGCGGGCTGCCTGGCGCAGCCAGGGAAACGGAAGAGGGCGTGGGAGCAGCAGGCAAGGCGTTCAGTTGATGTAGGGGTCGGGAAGCGGGTCCGACGGGCGCGGAGTTTCGTCCACATCGACGGGAATCGGCAGGACCGCGGCATCGGTTTGCGGGCTGGACGCGGGCGCCGAGGGCGGGAGAACGCTGGGCTCGAGCGATGGCGCGGCGCGCACGGCGGATGCGGCAGGGAAGACGATCTTCGGCGGGTTGGCCGATTGCGCACGGGCGTCGGTGGCGGTGGGCACGCGCGCCAGTCGTTTGGAGGGCACTGGCTTGAGCGCCGTGGCCGCGCCGCGGGGCTTGGCGGCGTGCGCGGCCAGGCGCTGTTTGTCGGCGTCGCTCAGGGCCTGGTAGGCTTCCCACTGGGACTGGATGTCCTGCGGAGCCAGGGAACGCGTCACGGCAAAGTTCAGCCGCGCCTGGCTGCGTTGCTGGGCGCTCAGGCTCGCCCAGGCCGTCATGCGCTCGTGCAGCCGCGCCTGCTCGGCTTCGGACAAGGAGCCAAAATTTTCTGCCAGCACCAGCCAATGGCGCTTTTGCGCCTCGCTCAGGTAGGCCCAGCGCTCGGCCAGGGGATAGAGCGCGAGCTTTTGCGGAGTTGTCATCAGCTCCCAGCCCGGACCTGCAGAGTGAGGCGGCTTTCGGGGGCCTGCGTTGAGCGTCTCCGCGCCCCGCTCACTGACAGACGCCAGGGCTTGCGACGGGATGGCTGTTCCGGGAGCCATCGGAACGGCATGCAGGATCGCCAAGCCGCCCGCGCCGAAGGCCACCAACAAAACCAACGCCAGCCCAAGGGCTGGCGTGGCGCGGGAGGAACGAAGAGCGGGCGCGGTGGTTGGATGCATGCAAAAGGCGAGAGAGCGGCGTACTCAGCGATTCTCGTCGGCTCGCGCCTTCAGAAATTGAACGAAACCGGGATCGGCATAGGCCGCGGGAGGCAGGTCGCTGGCCAGGAGGGCGGCGTCGACCTCGGCGATTTCCATGACGCCAGTCTCATCCTGGGCTGCACCGATGACCATGATGCCCGCCACCAGGGCCAGCATGGGAACCGCTGCCAGCAGCGAATGCCACCAGCTGTCCGAGCCACCGGCGGGGCCGCGGTTCCATGCCAGGCTCGATCCCAGCCGGGTCCACACCGGGACGCTCTGGCGCACTGGCACGGCTTTCTTGCGATGGACCAGCGCCTGCACGCGGGCCGCCCGAAGGCGCTCGACGACGTCATAGTCCAGCGCATCGGCCGACTCGTCCAGCCGTGCTGCGATGCGCCGGGCATAGGCTTGCACGGCCCGGTCTGCACTGCTTTGGGAAGGTTGGTTCATGGTTCGATTCCTTTGGCCTTGAGTGCCTTGCCGAGAGTTTGCACCGCCCGAAAGCAGTGGGTCTTGACGCTGCCCTCCGAGCAGCCCATGGCGGCTGCCGTTTCAGCCACATCCAGCTCCTCCCAGTAACGCAGCAAGAACGCTTCGCGTTGACGCGGCGGCAGGCGGGCGATCTCATCCTCGATCTGGTGAAAGGTTTGCGCGCGCCGCGCCGAGTCTTCCGTGCTCTGCGAGGGCTCGCCGTTGCTTGTTAACGACAAAACCTCCAATGCGTCAAATTCTGCCCCATCGTCGCCAGCTGCGACAAATTCCCCCATGGAAGAAAACAGTGCGCGATGGGTTTTTTGGCGACGAAACCAGTCCAGGGTGCAGTTGCTGAGAATGCGCTGGTACAGCATGGGCAGCTCGTTGGGCGGCTTGTCTCCATAGTGCTGGGCGAGCTTCATCATGCTGTCCTGCACGATGTCGAGCGCGGATTCCTCATTGCGTACGTGGTAGTACGAGCGTTTAAAGGCCCGTTTTTCGACGCTTTTGAGGAAATCAGACAGTTCTTTTTCGGTGGCCAAGAGGGTTCGACGCCTTGGATGCAACGGCTGCGCACCCAGGGCCCAGGCGCCGCCGGGCGAATTATGCATTGCCGAGATTTTTTCCACGCCGCTTGCACACGGGTTTTGTTGCAGTGCGATAATCTCAGCCTGCACCATCAAGCAAACGGGTCACGGTCCGGCGCGGCATCCATCCCGCCCATGTCCCTGGCCTCAAGTTTCAAGCGGGCTTCACGAGGGCCTTGCGAGAAGCACCCAAGGTTTTTCGTTAGAGAAAATCACAAAGGTTCATCATGGAAATCACACCCGCCGAAATCGCATCGGCAGCCGCAGCCCAAAAGCAGGGCGCCGCGCCCGCCACCCAGGAACTCATGGGGGCCGAAATCCTCGTCAAGGCCTTGCAGGCCGAAGGCGTCAAGTACATCTGGGGCTACCCCGGGGGCGCCGTCCTCTACATCTACGACGCGCTCTACAAGCAGGACACCATGCAGCATGTGCTGGTGCGCCACGAGCAGGCGGCGATTCACGCTGCAGACGGTTATGCCCGCGCCACAGGCGATGTGGGCGTGGCGCTGGTCACTTCGGGCCCCGGCGTGACCAACGCCGTCACCGGCATCGCCACGGCCTACATGGACAGCATCCCCATGGTGATCATCACCGGCCAGGTGCCTACCGCAGCCATTGGCCTCGATGCCTTCCAGGAATGCGACACCGTGGGCATCACGCGCCCCATCGTCAAGCACAATTTCCTGGTCAAGGATGTGCGCGACGTGGCGAGCACCCTGAAAAAGGCGTTTCACATTGCGCGCTCGGGCCGTCCGGGCCCGGTGGTGGTGGACATCCCGAAAGACGTATCTTTCAAGAAAACTGCGTTCGAGGGCTATCCGAAAACCATCGAAATGCGCTCGTACAACCCGGTGCGCCGCGGCCATGGCGGTCAAATCCGCAAAGCCCTGCAGCTGCTCTTGACGGCCAAGCGCCCCTACATCTACACCGGCGGCGGCGTGCTGCTGGGCAACGCCACCGAGGAGCTGCGCACCCTGGTGGACATGCTCGGCTACCCGGTCACCAACACGCTGATGGGTCTGGGCGCCTATCCGGCCAGCGACCGCAAGTTCCTGGGCATGCCGGGCATGCACGGCACGGTGCAGGCCAACAATGCCATGCAGAACTGCGACGTGCTGCTGGCCGTGGGGGCGCGTTTTGACGACCGCGTCATCGGCAACCCCAAGCATTTTGCGCAGAACGAACGCAAGATCATCCATGTCGATATCGACCCGTCGAGCATTTCCAAACGCGTCAAGGTCGATATCCCCATCGTTGGCGATGTCAAGGACGTGCTGACCGAGCTGATCGCCATGGTCCGCGAAACCCCGACCCGCGCCGACGCCGCTGCGCTGGCCGCGTGGTGGGACACCATCGAAGGCTGGCGCAGCCGCGACTGCCTCAAGTACAGCATGGGCAGCTCGGACGTCATCAAGCCCCAGTATGTGGTCGAGACGCTCTGGAACATGACCAAGGACGCAGACACCTACATCACGTCCGACGTCGGCCAGCACCAGATGTGGGCCGCCCAGTACTACCGCTTCGACGAACCGCGCCGCTGGATCAATTCCGGGGGCCTGGGCACCATGGGTGTGGGCATTCCCTATGCCATGGGCATCAAGCTGGCCAAGCCGCAAAGCGAGGTGTTCTGCATCACCGGCGAAGGCTCGGTGCAGATGAACATCCAGGAGCTCTCGACCTGCCTGCAGTACAACACCCCGATCAAGGTGGTGTCACTGAACAACCGCTATCTGGGCATGGTGCGCCAGTGGCAGGAGATCGAATACTCCGGCCGCTACAGCCACAGCTACATGGACGCGCTGCCCAACTTCGTCAAACTCGCCGAGGCCTTTGGCCATGTCGGAATGCTGATCGAGCGCCCGCAAGACGTGGAGCCGGCGCTGCGCGAAGCCCGCAAGCTCAAGGACCGCACGGTGTTCATGGACTTCCGCACCGACCCCACCGAGAACGTGTTCCCCATGGTGCAGGCCGGCAAGGGCATTACGGAGATGCTGCTCGGTTCTGAGGATTTATAGGCAAATTGGCCTCTAGCGCTTATCCAGTAAGCGTAACCAGCTACTATTTCGATAGTATTTTTTAGACGAATCTATTGCCTGCCAAGGCGCGCGCTTACCGGCGCGTGCGGAGGGCAGCAAAAAACGACAGTTTTCTGCGACCACTTTTTTGATCGCTCTGTCGTCGCAAAAAGAGGAATCCTTTCATGAAACACATCATCGCTGTCCTGCTCGAAAACGAACCCGGTGCGCTCTCGCGTGTTGTGGGGCTGTTCTCGGCGCGGGGCTACAACATTGAATCGTTGACCGTTGCGCCCACCGAGGACGCATCGCTCTCGCGCATGACCATCCAGACCACGGGGTCGGACGACGTCATCGAGCAGATCACCAAGCACTTGAACCGCCTGATCGAGGTGGTCAAGGTGGTCGATCTGACCGAAGGCGCCTATACCGAGCGCGAACTGATGATGGTCAAGGTGCGCGCGGTGGGCAAGGAGCGCGAGGAGATGAAGCGCATGGCCGACATCTTCCGCGGCCGCATCATCGACGTCACCGAGCGCAGCTACACGCTCGAGCTCACCGGCGACCAGGCCAAGAACGACGCCTTCCTGCAGGCCATCGACCGCACAGCGATATTGGAAACCGTTCGTACCGGCGCCAGCGGCATCGGCCGGGGCGAGCGCGTGTTGCGCGTCTGAGCCCCATTCCTACCCAAGGCTCAGCCGTTGCGGCCCGTTCGGGCTGAGCCTGTCGAAGCCCTTCGGGGCGGACGAGCCCTTCGACAGGCTCAGGAAGAACGGCCAAACCCTTTTACTTACGAAAGACATGCGATGAAAGTTTTCTACGACAAGGACTGCGACCTGAGCCTCATCAAAGGCAAGACCGTCGCCATCATCGGCTACGGCAGCCAGGGCCACGCGCACGCGCAAAACCTCAATGAGAGCGGCGTCAAGGTCGTCGTCGGCCTGCGCAAGGGCGGTGCTTCCTGGCCCAAGGTCGAGAAGGCGGGCCTGAACGTCATGGAAGTCAACGACGCCGTCAAAGCGGCCGACGTGGTGATGATTTTGCTGCCCGACGAAGACATCGCTTCGGTCTACAAAAACAATGTCGAGCCCCACATCAGGCAGGGCGCATCGCTCGCTTTCGCCCACGGGTTCAACGTGCACTACAACCAGGTCGTGCCCCGCGCCGATCTGGACGTGTGGATGGTCGCGCCCAAGGCGCCAGGGCACACGGTGCGCAACACCTACACCCAGGGCGGCGGTGTGCCGCATCTGGTGGCAGTACACCAGGACAAGTCCGGCAAGGCGCGCGACCTGGCGCTGTCCTACGCCATGGCCAACGGTGGCGGCAAGGCCGGCATCATCGAGACCAACTTCAAGGAAGAGACCGAGACCGACCTGTTCGGCGAGCAGGCCGTGCTGTGCGGCGGCGCCGTTGAACTGATCAAGATGGGGTACGAAACCCTGGTCGAGGCGGGCTACGCCCCCGAAATGGCCTACTTCGAGTGCCTGCATGAGCTCAAGCTCATCGTCGATTTGATCTACGAAGGCGGCATCGCCAACATGAACTACTCGATCAGCAACAACGCCGAGTTCGGTGAGTACGTGACCGGCCCCGAGGTGATCAACGAGCAGTCGCGTGCAGCGATGCGCAATGCCTTGAAGCGCATTCAGAACGGCGACTACGCCAAGATGTTCATTCAGGAAGGGCGCCTGAACTACCCCAGCATGACGGCCCGCCGCCGCAACACCGCCGACCATTCGATTGAAAAGGTCGGCGGCCAGCTGCGCGCCATGATGCCCTGGATCGCCAAGAACAAGCTCGTTGACCAGACGCGCAACTGATTGGCGTCGGGGCAGCGCAGTGCAAGGGGCCACTTCGGTGGCCCTTGTCGTTGGCGGCGCGCGCTGGCGGAGCGCGCCCGGCCGCGACTACACTGCCGCCAGAGTTCACGGAGTATCCACTATTAAAAAAATAGCTATATGCGCACTATCTTCCTGCGCTGGAGGCCATTTTGATGCATGAAAACGACCAGGGCGCGGCGCCGCACGGGGTGTTCGTGCGCAAGCGCCGCAAAGGCATCTACATCCTGCCCAACCTGTTCACACTGGCTGCGTTGTTCGGCGGGTTCTACGCCATCGTCATGGCCATGAACGGCCACTTCGACCTGGCCGCCATCGGCATCTTCTGCGCCATGGTGCTCGACAGCCTCGACGGGCGCGTGGCGCGCATGACGAACACGCAAAGCGCCTTCGGCGAACAGATGGATTCGCTCTCGGACATGGTGTCTTTCGGCGCGGCGCCTGCTCTCATTGCCTACGAGTGGGCGCTCAAGGGATTGGGCCGCTGGGGCTGGATCGCGGCGTTCGTCTACTGCGCCTGCGCAGCGCTGCGTCTGGCGCGCTTCAACGTGAACACCAGCGTGGTGGACAAGCGCTTTTTCCAGGGGCTGCCTTCGCCCGCCGCTGCGGCGCTGGTGGCAGGTTTCATCTGGCTGGTGACGGAACTGGGGATCGGACGCGGTCAGTCGGGTTGGCTGAGCTGGCAGCAGACCACCTGGACCATGTTTGCCTTCACCCTGTACGCCGGCCTCACCATGGTGACCAACGTACCGTTCTACAGCTTCAAGGACGTACAGATGAAAAAAAGCGTTCCGTTCGCGGCCATCGTGCTCATCGCGCTTGCCTTTGCCATGATCAGCATTCGCCCGCCGGTGGTGCTGTTCTGCATTTTCGTGGTCTATGGCTTCAGCGGCTACGCGGTGTATGCCTGGCGAAAGTCCAAAGGCCAGCAGACCAGCGTCATCAGCACCTCGACCGACGAGCCCGACGAGCGCGGCCTGCACAATTGAAGGGTGGCATTCCTGTGGTAAAGTGGCCCTCATGAATTTTGCGACCCTGGCCCTACTGCTATCCCCGAACGGGCGGAGACAGTAAGGCGCGCGCGCACACTTTTTCCAAAAGGCCCGTATGCATCCGCAGCGGGCCTTTTTTCTGGGCGCCAGAATTTTCCCACTGCCAACGCCTTCCCGATTTTCCAGGAGTCCCCATGACCGACAAGCTCATCATATTCGACACCACTTTGCGCGACGGCGAGCAATCGCCCGGCGCTTCCATGACGCGCGACGAGAAGCTGCGCATCGCACGCCAGCTTGAACGGCTGAAGGTGGATGTGATCGAGGCGGGTTTTGCCGCCAGCTCGAACGGCGACTTCGAGGCGGTGCAGCTCATTGCCAGCCAGATTCAGGATTCCACCATCTGCTCGCTCTCACGCGCCAACGACCGCGACATCGCGCGCGCTGCCGAGGCGCTCAAAGGGGCCCAACGTGCCCGCATCCACACCTTCATTGCGACCAGCCCGCTGCACATGGAGAAAAAGCTGCGGATGACGCCCGAGCAGGTGCTCGAACAGGCCACGCAGTCGGTGCGCTTTGCCCGCAACCTCTGCGGCGACATCGAGTTCAGCCCCGAAGACGGCTACCGAAGCGACGTGGACTTCCTCTGCCGCGTGATCGAGGCGGTGATCCGCGAGGGCGCGACCACCATCAACGTGCCCGACACCGTAGGCTATGCCATTCCCGAGCTGTACGGCAACTTCATCAAGACGCTGCGTGAGCGCGTGCCCAACAGCGACCAGGCGGTCTGGTCGGTGCACTGCCACAACGACCTGGGCATGGCGGTGGCCAATTCGCTCGCCGGAGTCAAACTCGGTGGTGCCCGCCAGGTGGAATGCACCATCAACGGGCTGGGCGAGCGCGCCGGCAACTGCTCCCTCGAAGAAGTGGTCATGGCGGTCAAGACGCGCAAGGACTACTTCGGGCTCGAGGTTGGCATCGACACTCAGCACATCGTTGCGGCCAGCCGCATGGTCAGCCAGACCACCGGCTTCGTCGTGCAGCCCAACAAGGCGGTGGTTGGCGCCAACGCTTTTGCCCACGCCAGCGGCATCCACCAGGACGGCGTGCTCAAGGCGCGCGACACCTACGAAATCATGCGCGCGGAGGACGTGGGCTGGAGTGCCAACAAGATCGTGCTCGGCAAGCTGAGCGGCCGCAACGCGTTCAAGCAGCGCCTGCAGGATTTGGGCGTGAGCCTGGAGAGCGAAGCCGACACCAATGCGGCATTTGCGCGCTTCAAGGAGCTGGCCGACCGCAAAAGCGAAATTTTCGACGAGGACATTCTGGCCCTGGTGAGCGACGAAAGCGTCGGCAGCCATGGCGAGGAGTACGCCTTCGTGTCGCTGTCGCAGCACAGCGAGACGGGCGAGCGCCCGCACGCTCAGGTGGTTTTTACCGCGGCGGGCAGCGAAATCAAGGGGGAGTCCGATGGCAACGGGCCAGTCGATGCTTCGCTCAAGGCCATTGAAAAGCACGTGCAGAGTGGCGCGGAAATGGTGCTGTATTCGGTCAATGCCATCAGCGGCTCCACGGAGAGCCAGGGCGAAGTCACGGTGCGGCTGCAGAGCAGTGGTCGGGTCGTCAATGGCGTGGGAGCCGACCCCGACATCGTTGTGGCCTCTGCGAAAGCCTATCTCAGCGCCTTGAATAAACTCCACAGCAAAGCCGAAAAGGTGCCTGCGCAGGGTTGAATGCACCCGGCGTATCGATCTCACGCAGATTCTTCAAAACAACACGCAAGACATTGATCTTGCGTGTATTTTTTTAACTCTGTACACTGGAATACGTTTGTTGCTGTTTGGAGACATGTCGTGATTCTTCCACGCCTGCGCGCTGCCTTTTCTCCATTTTTCAAGTGTGTCTCCATCGTCGTTCTAGGGGCCGCGCTCGCAGCGCCCGCCGCCGACGCAGGCCAGCGAAAATCCACGGCATCCAAGAAAACGGTGTCCCTTGCCAAGCGGGCGCCTGCCGCATCCAAGGTGTCGCTGCGCAAGCAGGCTCCCCGCACGCGCGGCACGCGCAGCGTCTCCGCCTCGGTGCGAAAGCCCGTCATGGCCGCAGCGGCGATGCGCGCCAAGCCCTCCTTTGGCGAACTCGCCGGTCTGCATTCCAGTGACGACCTGCTGGATCTGAAATCCAGCGTGGCCCTGGTGATCGACCAGGACACGAACGAAGTGCTGCTGAGCAAGAACGACCACGCCGTGCTTCCCATTGCCTCGCTGACCAAGCTGATGACCGGCCTCATCATCAGCCAGGCCCACCTGCCAATGGACGAGCCGATCACGATCACCGAGGACGACATCGACACCGAGAAGAACAGCCGCTCGCGCCTGGCCGTGGGAACGACGCTGAGCCGCCGCGAAATGCTGCACCTGGCGCTCATGTCCAGCGAGAACCGTGCTGCCCATGCCTTGGGAAGAACCTATCCCGGCGGGCTGGGGGCTTTTGTCACGCAAATGAATCTCAAGGCCCGCTTGCTCGGGATGAGCGACACGCGTTATGTGGAGCCCACGGGTCTGTCCAGCCAAAACCAGTCGAGCGCGCGCGACCTGGCGGCGCTGGTGAATGTGGCTCACACCGATCCGGTGCTGCGCGAGTTCACCACTTCCCCAAGCTACGAAGTCGCCGTGGGGCGGCGCACGCTGCAGTACCGCAATACCAATCGCCTCGTCAAGAGCCCGGACTGGGACATCGGCCTGCAAAAGACAGGCTATATCTCCGAAGCCGGTCGCTGCCTGGTCATGCAGGCAGAGATTTCCGGTCGCAAGCTCATCATGGTGTTTCTTGATTCTGCCGGCAAGCTCAGCCGCATCGCCGATGCGGAGCGGGTGCGCAGCTGGCTGGAGTCCACCGCCGGCCTGGCGTCGGGCAGCCACCAGGCCCAGGCCATCAAGGGCTGAGCCAGAGCACGGGCCCAGCCTGGCGGCCTTAGCGCAAGGGCAAACCCACGGAGCCGGCGTGCAGTGCGTCGTCGTTTCCCAGGTAGCCCAAGGCAGCAGAAATGCTGCGCACCGTGGCCTGCAGCTTGCCCAGCCACGCCGTGTCTAGCCGGTCGGCCGGCGCCGAAATGGACAGGCCCGCCACCAGCTTTCCCTGGTCGTCGTGAATGCCGGCGGCCATGCAGCGCACCCCCAGCTCGAGTTCTTCGTTGTCGTGCGCCACGCCGCTTTCTCGTGCCTGCGCCAGCTCGCGCTCCAGGTCGGCCAGCCGCGTCAGGCTGTTGCGGGTGTGTCCGGCGAGGCCGGTGCGCGTCGCGTAGGCGCGCACGCGTGAGGCTTCTTCGGCGGCCAGGAACAGCTTGCCGGTGGACGTCAGGTGCAGCGGCGCCCGCCCGCCAATGGCGCGCACCACCTGCATGCCCGAGCGCTCGCTGTAGGCGCGCTCGACGTAGATGATTTCGTCGCCCTGGCGCATGCTCAGGTTCACGGGCTGCTGTGTCAGGCGGTGCAGTTCGCGCATGGGGGCGAGCGCCGCATCGCGCACGCTCAATCGGCCCTTGACCACATTGCCCAATTCCAGCAGGCGCATGCCCAGGCGGTAGCTCCCGGCCTCAGGGCGGTCCACGAAACGGCCCAGCGTCAAATCGTTGAGGATGCGGTGCGCAGTGGACGGGTGCAGGCCCGTGCGCTCGCTCACGTCCTTGAGCGACACCGGGTCTGCGCGCGAGGCAAGCACGTCCATGATGGCAAACATGCGCTCCAATACCTGAACGCTGGGCTTGGCGGGCGGGGCATGGGGGTGTTTTTTCATGGCAGATCGACTCCGCAGTGCGGCCTGCCATTTTACTTCGTGAAATAAAACCCGGCCATCAGTCCGGTCGACGGTCCACCCTGCGCCACTGCTCGTCCACCAAGACCTCGTGCGGGACGAAGCGCGCTTTGTAGCGCATCTTTTTGCTCTGTTCGATCCAGTACCCCAGATAGAGATGCGAGAGCCCAAGCGTTCGCGCCTGCTCGATTTGCCACAGTACCGCATAGGTGCCCAGTTGGCTGCCCGGCTGGGGATCGTAGAAAGTGTAGACCGCCGAGAGGCCATCGTCGAGCAGGTCGAGAATGGCCACCATGCGCAGGCACCCTGGATCGTGTGCGCTGGCGGGTTCGCGAAACTCCACCAGGCGGGAGTTGACCCGGCTTTGCAGCAGAAACTGCGTGTACTGGTCCACGCTGTCGTGGTCCATGCCGCCGCCGCTGTGGCGGCCCGTCTGGTAGCGCAGGTAGAGCTGGTAATGCTCGGCGCTGAAGCTCGGGCGCAGCACACGCGCCTGCAGATGGGCATGGCGGGCCTGCGCACGTCGCTGGCTGCGGTTGGGTTTGAAAGGCTCGACCAACACCCGCAAGGCAATGCAGGCGCGGCAGCTGTCACAGTAGGGGCGGTAGGTGAACATGCCGCTGCGCCGAAAGCCCTGGGCCACCAGGGCGGAATAGCTGTCGCTGCGCACCAGATGACTGGGTGTTGCCACCTGCGATCGGGCTTGTCGACCGGGCAGGTAGCTGCACGCATAGGGCGCGGTGGCGTAGAACTGCAGGGTCTGAAAAGGAAGCTCGTTGAGGTGCGTCATGCGTCGGTGGGCGCAAAGGGCAGCAGTTCGTTCCAGTATAGAGGGTCGAATCCCCAAACCAGCGGCTCCTGCCGACAAGCCTGCGCCACGTGCGCGGTGAACTGGGCGCGGGGGACTTCGCGGGCGCCCAGCCGGGCCAGATGCGCGGTGTTCTGCTGGCAATCGATGGCCCGCACGTCGCTTTTTCGGCACAGTGCGACCAAGGCGGCCAATGCGATCTTTGATGCGTTGGGCGCGCGGGAGAACATGGACTCACCAAAGACCGCGCGCCCGATGGCAACACAATACAGGCCTCCCACGCGCTCTCGGCCGACCCAGGTTTCCACACTGTGTGCAAAGCCCGCATGGTGCAGGCGAACGTAGGCGCGCACCATGTCCGGCACGATCCAGGTGCCCGGCTGCCCGGCACGCGGCGCCTGGGCGCAGGCCTGGATGACCCCGGCAAAATCGTGGTCGATGCGGATTTCGCAGCGGGCATCGCGGCGAAACCTTTGCAGGGCCTGGCGCAGCGATCGGTGCACACGAAACTGCGCCACGTCCAGCACCATGCGGGGGTCGGGAGACCACCACAGAATCGGCTGCTCGTCCGAATACCACGGAAAGATGCCATGGGCATAGGCATCGCGCAGGCGTTCCACGCCCAGGCCGCCGCCGGCAGCGAGCAATCCGGGGGCGGGGGAAGCGGCATCCCATGCGGCGCTCACCGGGGGGAAGGCGTCTTCGGGTGCAAGCCAGGGCAGGGTCATTTCAGGCAATGCTGTTCGGTGCAGACTCCAGCCCGGCTGCTGCCGGAGAGTCATGCAGCGCATGGTAGCGGGCCTGTGGAAAAGCAAAATGGGCCAGCTTGCGCTGACCCATTGCTGGTTCTGGCTCCTCGACCTGGGCTCGAACCAGGGACCTACGGATTAACAGTCCGGCGCTCTACCGACTGAGCTATCGAGGAAAAATTGGCATGAAAAAGCCCTGCTGGCACATGCAGGGCTTCAATGAAAGATTCTGGCTCCTCGACCTGGGCTCGAACCAGGGACCTACGGATTAACAGTCCGGCGCTCTACCGACTGAGCTATCGAGGAACAAGCCTTAGATTATATACAAGGAAAAGGGGCGCACAGGGGATGTCAAGCCTGCGGCGGCTCGGGCCGCATCCACAGCCAGGTCAGTACCACCGCCATGTTCGTGCTGGCCAGAATGGGTATCCACAGCCGGTGCACCGTAAGAAACAGCACCACTGCGCAGATGGCCATGACCAGGCTGGCGTTCCACTTGGCCCGGCGGCTGACCCAGCCGCCCCGCGCCCAGTCGCGCAGCATGGGGCCGAAAAAACGGTGGTACCACAGCCATTCGTGCAGGCGCGGCGAGCTGCGCGCCGCCGCCCAGGCGGCCAGGAGGATGAAGACGGTGGTTGGCAGGCCCGGCAGAAAAATGCCGAGAATGCCAAGCCCCAGACACAGCACGGCAAAAGCGTGGAGCAGCCAGCGCACCGCCCGCGGCACGGGGGCCAGACTGGGGGGCGGGGGAATGCCGGACGAAATGGCAGGCGGAGTGAGAGGGTCTTCGGGCATGTCGATAGCGCGCCGACGCGGCGACCAGAGAGCGTATTCTCGCGCCAAGGACACTGGTTCGTCGGTGAATGCGGCACAACAGATAGGGGATTTCACATGGGCGTTCGAAGCATTCTCAAAATGGGCGATCCGCGCCTGCTGCGCGTCTCGCGTCCGGTAAGCGCATTCGGCACCCAGGATCTGCGCGCTCTGGTGGCCGACATGCAGGACAGCATGCTTGCGGCCCGGGGCGCCGGCCTGGCCGCGCCGCAGATCGGCGTGGACCTGCAGGTGGTAATTTTTGGCTCGAACGAGCCCAATCCGCGTTACCCGGGCCGGCCCTTGGTCCCGCCCACCGTGCTGATCAACCCGGTGCTGACGCCGCTGGGCGAAGAACAAGAGAGCGACTGGGAGGGCTGCCTGTCCGTGCCCGGCCTGCGGGGCCTGGTCCCTCGGTGGCGGCGGGTGCGCTACCAGGGTGTGGACATCGACGGAGCGCCGATCGATCGCAGTGTGGAAGGATTTCACGCGCGCGTTGTGCAGCACGAATGCGATCACCTGGCCGGCATGCTGTATCCCATGCGGATGGTGGATTTTTCACAGTTCGGCTATACCGAGGTGCTTTTCCCCGAGGTGGCAGGCGACGCGGACGATTGAGCTTTGCGCCGCTCACGGGCTTGTCCGCTCGGCGCCGGTCGCATCACTGCGCCTGTCCGCGCCAGACCAGCACCGGAATCTTGCCGTGGGTCAGTACTTTCTGCGTTTCGCTGCCCACCAGCATGCCCTCGATACCGCGCCGGCCGTGCGATGCCATGAAGATCAGGTCGCAATCGCGGTCGAGCGCCGCCCGCAGGATGGCTTCGTGCGGATGGTCGCTGCTGACCATCACGGTCTGGCACGCCACGCTCTGGGCCTGCGCTGCCTCTTTGACAAAGGCCAGCAGTTCGTCGGCATGCGCGCGTGCCTGCTCCACAAAGCTGTTGCGCGTTTCGGGGGTCAGGCCAGGATGATTGGCCAGCAGCCGCAGTTCGGGCATGGCGTGAAAGGCGGTGATCTTGGCGTCGATGGACTTGGCAAACCGCACGGCCTGCAGTGCGGTGTCGCGTGACAGGGCCGAGCCGTCGGTGGGAACAAGCAGATGCTGAAACATGCGGGGACTCCTTGCAAAGGGGGATGGCTTGGTGCTGCGCCAGGGCGGGCAGGCCGTGCGCAGCGTGCGTCGGGCCATGGTAGCGCCACTGCTTGGAGAACAGAAGAAATTTCTAGTAAAAAATGGCTCCAGCGCTTAATGGGTATACGCAAGCAGCTATTGTTTTAGTAGTGTTCAACTTGCGTCGCCGGCCAGCGCTTGGAGCAACTCGGTCTCGATACGGATCTGCGCCGCGTTGTTCTGCAGCTCTGGTCCCTGCACCAGAAAGGTGTCTTCCACGCGTTCACCCAGCGTGCTGATCTTGGCCAGTTGCACGCTCAGTTGGTGCTTGGCCAGCACCCGGGCAATGCAGTAGAGCAGGCCGGCGCGGTCGCTGGCCGAGACGCCGAGCAGCCAGCGCTGGGCTTTTTCATCCGGGCGCAGGGTCACGCGCGGCGCCATGGGGAAGTTGCGCACCCGGCGTGAAACCCGCTTGCGCCTTGGCTCAGGCAGGGGGCGGGTGTCCTGCAGTGCGTGCATGAGGCCGCTTTCGACCAGGTGCGTCAGCTCGCGGTAATGCCCTGGCAGGTTGTCGCTGACCACCTGAAAGGTGTCGAGCGCAAAACCGTTCTGGGTGGTGTGAATGCGCGCGTCCAGGATGCTGAAGCCCGCCTGGTCGAAGTACCCGCAGATGCGGGCAAACAGGTCGCTCTGGTCGGCGGTGTAGACCATCACCTGCAGGCCCTCGCCCACGGGCGACTGGCGCGCGCTGACGACGGGCCGCGCGCTGCCGACGTGGCGCGAGAGGTGGCGCGTGTGCCAGGCGATGTCGGTGGCCTCATGGCGCATGAAGTAGCCCACGTCCAGCGTGTCCCACAGGGCCTTGTGCGACTCGAATGGCAGGGCACTGAGCGCCAGCAGCACCAGGGCGTCGCGCTTGCGGGCCTCGACTTCGGCAGCGGCGTCGGGTGCGCGCCCGCCCAGCACGCGCAGCGTGGCGCGGTACAGGTCTTCCAGCAATTTGCCCTTCCAGGCGTTCCAGACCTTGGGGCTGGTGCCGCGAATGTCGGCCACGGTCAGCAGGTAGAGCGCGGTGAGGTAGCGCTCGTTGCCCACGTGCCGCGCGAAGGCAGTGATCACATCCGGGTCGCTCAGGTCTTCTTTTTGCGCCACCCGGCTCATCGTGAGGTGCTCGCGCACCAGAAATTCGATCAAACGCGCGTCCGCCCGGTCCACCGCGTGCTGGCGGCAAAAGCGCCGCACCGCTACGGCGCCGATTTGCGAATGGTCGCCGCCGCGCCCCTTGCCGATGTCATGGAACAGCGCGGCAATGTAGAGCACCCAGGGCTTGTCCCAGCCAGCGGCGAGTTGCGAGCAAAACGGGTACTCGTGCGCATGCTCGGCCATGAAGAAACGCCGCGCATTGCGCAGCACCATCAGGATGTGCTGGTCCACCGTGTAAACGTGGAACAAATCGTGCTGCATTTGCCCCACGATGCGGCGAAACGGCCAGAGGTAGCGCCCCAGCACCGAGGTCTGGTTCATCAGCCGCATGGCGTGGGTGATGCCGGAGGGCTGCTGCAGGATGTGCAAGAAGGCCGCGCGGTTCACCGGGTCGTTGCGAAACGCGCTGTTCATCACGTTGCGCGCAGCGTACAGCGCCCGCAGTGTGCGCGCCGAGAGGTTTTGCAGCGCCGACGAAGACTGGAACAGCAAGAAGGTTTCCAGGATGGCGTGCGGGTCGCGCTGGTACAGATCGTCGCTGGCCACCTCGATCATTCCGCCCTTGTCCAGAAAACGCTCGTCGATGCGAATTGGCGGTGTCTGCGGTGGATTGAGCCGGTCTTCGATGTCGAGCAGCAGGATCTGCGTGAGCTGCGTGACCGCCTTGGCGGCCCAGTAATAGCGCCGCATCAGGGTTTCGCTTGGGCGCAGGGGCAGGTGCGAGCCGCCTTCGGAAGCGCTGCGGTAGCCAAACGCCTCGGCCACGGTGGTCTGCAGATCGAACACCAGGCGGTCTTCGCGCCGCCCGGCCACGGCGTGCAGGCGTGCACGAATCAGGAGCAGCACAGCTTCGTTGCGTTCGAGCTGGTGCATTTCATACACCGTAGCCAGACCGCTGGCTGCGAGCGCGCGCCAGCTCTGGCCCAGGCCGGCCGCGTCGGCCACCCACAAGATGGTTTGCAGGTCGCGCAGGCCTCCGGGCGACTCCTTGGCGTTGGGCTCCAGCGCGTAAGCGGTGTTTTCGTATTTGTTGTGGCGCTGGCGCAGCTCCAGGGTCTTGGCAGTGAGAAAGGCGCGCGGGTCGATGGTTGCGCGAAACTCCCGCTCAAAGCGGGCAAACAGCGCGGCGCTGCCGCAGATGCGCCGCGCCTCCAGCAGCGAGGTCTGCACCGTGACGTCGCCCGCTGCCTCCTCCAGACACTCCTGTACCGATCGCACGCTGGAGCCAATCTCCAGGCCGGCGTCCCAGCAGTTGCGGATGAAATCTTCCACGCGCGAGCGTGCCTCGGTCCCCAGCGCGGCGTGCGAACCGTCCGGCAGCAGCACCACGACGTCGACATCCGAATAGGGCAGCAACTGTTCGCGCCCAAAGCCGCCCACCGCCAGAAGCGCCAGATCGGGCGGCAGCCCGCTCGCCTTCCACAGCGTATGCAGCAAACGATCGGCCAGGCGGGTGAACCTGCGCAGCAGGCCATGGATGCCGCGCACCGTCGGCAGCGGGGCGAGCAGTGCGGCCACCAGGGCCGCCTTGTCGCTGCGGTAGGCTTCGCGCAGCGCCTGAAGGTTCGGCGTGCCGGGTGCGGGAGCGCGGGTCAGATTCATTTCGCCGGCGATGCAAGAAGCGAGCCAAGACCGCCTCCGAGCGCCTCAGGTGGTGGTGGCCGTGACGAAATCGGGCAGCGCGGGTGAGCCGGCCGAGAGCGTCATCACCTCGTAGCCGGTCGGCGTGACGAGCACGGTGTGCTCCCATTGCGCGGACAAGCTGTGGTCCTTGGTGACGATGGTCCAGCCGTCGTTGCCGAACTCTTTGATCTCGCGCCGGCCGGCGTTGATCATGGGCTCGATGGTGAAGACCATGCCGGGCTCCAGCTTCTCCAGCGTGCCTGGGCGCCCGTAATGCAGCACCTGGGGTTCTTCGTGAAAGCGCTTGCCGATGCCATGGCCACAAAACTCGCGCACCACCGAAAAACCGTGGCCTTCGGCAAACTTCTGAATCGCGTGGCCGATGTCGCCCAGGTGCGCACCAGGTTTCACCTGCATGATGCCGTGCCACATGGCCTCGAACGTGATGGCGCACAGGCGCCTGGCCGCAATCGAGCAATCGCCCACAAGGTACATGCGGCTGTTGTCGCCGTACCAGCCGTCCTGGGTGATGACGGTGACGTCCACGTTGACGATGTCGCCCTTCTTGAGCGGCTTGTCGTTCGGAATGCCGTGGCAGACCACGTGGTTGACCGAGGTGCAGAGCGAGGCGGGATAGGGCGGGTAGCCCGGCGGCTGGTAACCGACCGTGGCGGATACCGTGCCTTGCTGCGCCATGCATTCGGCGGCGATGTGGTCGATCTGGCGCGTGGTGATGCCGGGCCGGATGTGCGGCGCAATGGCGTCCAGCACTTCCGAGGCCAGGCGGCAGGCGACGCGCATGCCGGCAATGTCCTCTGCGCTCTTGATGGTGATGCTCATGGGGCGAAATTATCCCATCGCCCCTTTTTGCCCGCTCGCACGGGCGCGGCTGCGCGGGGTGCCAACTAAAATGTGCGGGGCGTGCGCTGGCTGCCCACAATGCGCCGCAGCCGCTCTTCGTCCCCCACGCTCCCCACCTGAACGCTGCCACCGTGACCCTGCACCTGACCCTGTTTGAAGGCGGCAACGCCCTGAGTCCCTTCCGCGCACGCCAATTGCTGCCGCAGTTGCAAGCCATAGAGCCGCGCGTCGAAGCGGTGCGCGCACGCTATGTGCACTGGGTGGCGACACCCGGGCAGCCGACCGACGCGCAAACCGCGCAGCTGGGTGCGCTGCTGCAATACGGCGAACCGTTTGCGGGCGAGGCCAGCGGCCAGGCGGTGGTCGTCTCGCCGCGCCTGGGCACGGTGTCGCCCTGGGCGTCCAAGGCCACCGACATCGCGCACAACTGCGGCCTGGACGTGCGCCGCATCGAACGCGCCACCGAATACCGCATCGCCCTGCGTCCCGGCCTGCTCGGGGGTGCCAAGGCCCTGAGCGACGCGCAGCTGGCCGAGGCTGCCGCACTGCTGCACGACCGCATGACCGAATCCTGGTTCACCGACCGGGACGCCGCCCGCGCGCTGTTCACCGAGCTGCCGGCGCAGCCGATGGCGCTGGTCGACGTGCTGGGGGGTGGCCGCGCGGCGCTGGAGGCCGCCGACGCGCAGTGGGGCCTGGCCTTGGCGAGCGACGAAATCGACTACCTGGCCCGCGCCTTCACCGCGCTGGGCCGCAACCCCACCGATGTCGAACTGATGATGTTTGCGCAGGCCAACAGCGAGCACTGCCGGCACAAAATTTTCAACGCCCAGTTCACCATTGACGGTGCGCCGCAGGATATGAGCCTGTTCGGCATGATCCGCCACACCCACAAGACCAGCCCGCAGCACACGGTGGTGGCGTACTCGGACAACGCCTCGGTGATGGAAGGCGGCGTGGTCGAGAAATTTCAAGCCAAATCGGCCTCTAGCGCAGGTGGGGCAAGCGCTCCCAGCTATCAAAAAGAGAGTGCGCTGCAGCATGTGCTGATGAAGGTGGAGACGCACAACCACCCCACGGCCATCTCGCCCTTCCCCGGCGCCTCGACCGGCGCGGGCGGCGAAATTCGCGACGAAGGCGCCACCGGGCGCGGCTCCAAGCCCAAGGCGGGCCTGGCAGGCTTCACGGTGTCCAAGCTCTGGGGCGGCCTGTCGGATACGGCAGGCGGCAAGCCCGGCCACATTGCCAGCCCCTTGCAGATCATGACCGAGGGGCCGCTGGGTGGCGCGGCGTTCAACAACGAGTTTGGCCGGCCCAACCTGCTGGGCTACTTTCGCGAGTACGAAGCTGAAGTTGCCGGCGTGCAGCGCGGCTACCACAAGCCGATCATGATTGCCGGGGGCCTGGGCAGCATAGCCGCGGCGTTGACGCAAAAAATTCAATTCCCCGCCGGCTCGCTGCTGGTGCAGCTGGGCGGCCCCGGCATGCGCATCGGCATGGGTGGCAGCGCCGCCAGCTCCATGGCCACCGGCCAGAACGCGGCCGAGCTTGATTTTGATTCGGTGCAGCGCGGCAACCCCGAGATCGAGCGGCGCGCACAAGAGGTCATCAACCACTGCGCGGCGCTGGGCGCTGACAACCCGATTCTCGCGATCCACGACGTGGGCGCGGGCGGCCTCTCCAACGCCTTCCCCGAGCTGGTGAACGACGCCGGGCGCGGCGCGCGCTTTGACCTGTCCGCCGTGCCGCTCGAAGAAACGGGCATGGCACCGCGCGAAATCTGGTGCAACGAAAGCCAGGAGCGCTACGTGCTGGCCATTGCCCCGCAAGCGCTGGCGCAGCTTGAAGCCTTCTGCGAACGCGAGCGCTGCCCCTTTGCCGTGGTCGGCGTGACCACCGAGGCGCGTGAACTGGTGGTCGGCGCCGACGTGCCGCTGACGCCCGGCGCCGCCTTGCCCGAAGGCGATCACGCGGTGCACATGCCGATGGATGTGCTGCTCGGCAAGCCGCCCAAGATGCACCGCGACGTGGCCCGCGTGGCGCGCACCGCCGAGCCCATCGATTTGACAGGCGTGGCGCTGCAAAAGGCCGCGCTGGACGTGCTCAGCCACCCCACGGTGGCGTCCAAGCGCTTTCTCATCACTATTGGCGACCGCACGGTCGGTGGCCTGACACACCGCGACCAGATGGTGGGCCCCTGGCAGGTGCCGGTGGCCGATTGCGCGGTCACCCTGGCCGACTACGCCGGTTTTGCCGGCGAAGCCATGGCCCTGGGCGAGCGCACGCCGCTGGCGTCGCTCGATGGCCCGGCCTCGGGCCGCATGGCCGTGGCCGAAGCCATCACCAACCTGCTGGCTGCGCCGATGGCGCTGGACCGCGTCAAGCTCTCGGCCAACTGGATGGCAGCCTGCGGCGAGCCCGGCGAAGATGCCGCGCTGTACGACACCGTGCACGCGGTCGGCATGGAGCTGTGCCCGGCGCTGGGCATCTCCATTCCGGTCGGCAAGGACAGCCTGTCGATGCGCACCCAGTGGCAGCACGGCGATGAAGCTAAAAAAGTGGTCTCGCCGGTCAGCCTCATCGTCACCGCCTTTGCCACGCTGCCCGACGTGCGCGGCACGCTCACGCCGCAGCTGGCACGCGATGTGGACAGCGCGCTGATTCTGGTCGACCTGGGCAAGGGCCAGGCCCGCATGGGCGGCAGCATCCTGGCGCAGACCTTGAATCAGGCCGGTGGCGCAGTGCCCGACCTGGACGACGCGCAGGACCTGAAAAACCTGGTGGCCGCCGTGAACGCGCTGCGCGCCGACGGAAAAATTCTCGCTTACCACGACCGCAGCGACGGCGGCCTGTTCGCTGCGGCATTCGAGATGGCCATTGCCGGCCAGGTTGGCGTGGCGCTGAACGTCGACATGCTGCTCACCGAGGGCGACGGCGTCAGCGACAGCCGCATGGAGGCCGGCGACGCCAAGAACTGGGCGCAGCAGGTCAGCGCGCGGCGCGAAGAACTCACACTCAAAGCCTTGTTCAACGAGGAACTCGGCGTGCTGCTGCAAGTGGCCACGCCCGAGCGCGATGCCGCCCTGCAGGTGCTGCGCGCGCACGGCCTCTCGCGCTTCTCGCATGTGGTCGGCAACACCCGGCCAGAGCACTCGGGCATTGACGTGGGTAAAGGCAAGCTCAGCGTCTGGCGCGATACGCGCGAGGTGTTTTCTGCCAGCTTGGCCGACCTGCACCAGGTCTGGGACAGTGTTAGCTGGAAGATCTGCCAGCAGCGCGACAACCCGGCCTGCGCCGATGCCGAGCACGCCAGCCGGGGTGAGCCCACCGATCCCGGCCTGCACGTACAACTCAGCTTCGACCCAGGCGAAAACGTGGCCGCGCCTTTCGTGCACGGCGCGCGCCCGCGCGTGGCCGTGCTGCGCGAGCAGGGCGTCAATTCCCATGTGGAGATGGCCTACGCCTTCACCGAAGCGGGGTTTGAGGCGGTGGACGTGCACATGACGGATCTGCAAACCGGCCGCGCCGACCTGCAGGATTTTGCCGGCCTGGTCGCCTGCGGGGGCTTCAGCTACGGCGATACGCTGGGCGCGGGCATTGGCTGGGCGCGTTCGATCACCTTCAACCCGCGCCTGGCCGAGCAGTTTGCCGCCTTCTTTGCGCGCGAGGACACCTTTGGTCTGGGCGTCTGCAATGGCTGCCAGATGTTTGCCGAGCTGGCCGACATCATTCCCGGTGCGCAGGACTGGCCGCGCTTTACCACCAACCAGAGCGAGCGCTTCGAAGCCCGTCTGTCGCTGGTGGAAGTGCTGGACTCGCCGAGCCTGTTCTTCGCCGGCATGGCCGGCAGCCGATTGCCGATTGCCGTGGCGCACGGCGAGGGCTATGCCAACTTCGCGCGCCGCGGCAATGCGAACAAGGCCATCCCTGCCATGCGTTTTGTCGACCACCACGGCGCGGCCACCGAGCAGTACCCCTTCAACCCCAACGGCAGCGCCGGCGGCCTCACGGCTGTGACCACGGCCGACGGGCGCTTCACGGCCATGATGCCGCACCCCGAGCGGGTGTTTCGCAACGTGCAGATGAGCTGGACAGACCTGGCGGCCACCGGTGGCCTGGACGCTGCCAGCCCGTGGATGCGCTTGTGGCGCAACGCCCGGCGCTGGGTAAGCTGAGCGGTCTTTCGAGCGATTCACTATGAAAAATATAGCTATCAGCGCATGTCCTACAAGCGCTAGAGGCCTGTTCTTATCAAAATCTCTGACCTTTACCTGACCCACAAGGATTCCCATGGCCGGAGCCAGTCTGCTGACGCTGCTTGACGACATCGCCACCATCCTCGACGACGTGGCGCTGATGACCAAGGTGGCCGCCAAGAAAAGCGCCGTGATTGCCGACGACGTCACCCTGATGTCCAAAGTCGCCGCAAAAAAAACGGCGGGCGTGCTGGGCGACGATCTGGCGCTGAACGCCGAGCAGGTCTCGGGCGTGCGCGCCGATCGCGAGCTGCCCGTGGTCTGGGCGGTGGCAAAGGGCTCCATGATCAACAAGATGATTCTGGTGCCGCTGGCCCTGGTCATCAGCACGTTTGCTCCCTGGGCCGTGACGCCGCTGTTGATGGTGGGCGGCGCCTTCCTGTGCTTTGAGGGCGCCGAGAAACTGGCGCATCGCTTTCTGCACGGTCGGCAAGAAGACGCGGTGGTGCATGAGAGCCGCGTGCGCGCCAACCTGGATCCACAGGTCGATCTGGTGGCGTTTGAGAAGGACAAGATCAAGGGCGCCGTGCGCACCGATTTCATCCTGTCGGCCGAAATCATCATCATTGCCCTGGGCACCGTGGCGGCTGCACCGCTGGCGCAGCGGGTGGGGGTGTTGTCGGCGATCGCGGTCGTCATGACCGTCGGCGTCTATGGCCTGGTGGCGGGCATCGTCAAGCTCGACGACCTGGGGCTGTGGCTCAGCCGCAAGTCCAGCAGCCTGGCGCGGGGGCTGGGGGATGCGATCGTGCGCGCCGCCCCCTGGCTGATGAAATCCTTGTCGGTGATTGGCACAGCGGCCATGTTTCTGGTGGGCGGCGGCATTCTGGTGCACGGCGTGCATGCCGTGGCCGAGACAATCGACGCGCTGGCGGGGCGCGCCGCCATCGGGCCGCTGGGCCATGTGTGGGATGTCCTGGCTGAGCAGCTGCTCAATGCCGGGGTGGGGGTGCTTGCGGGCGCGGTGGTGCTGGTGGGGGTGACGCTGATCCAGCGGCTGCGCAAAGCGGCCGCCTGACGCGGGCGCTGCGCGAGGCGAGCGGGTCGGCCTTCTCCCCGCAGCGGGCGGTGCCGGGGCAATGGCTTACACCGCAGGCCACGGCGGGCCGTCACAATGGACCGGCCACCCTGACGAGAAAGCGCTGTCCAGACATGCATGAGCCCCGCCACGCCGAGATTATTGAAGGCCTCTCCCGCACGCCGGCCCGCATTTCACCGAAGTACTTTTATGACGAGCGCGGCTCCCAACTGTTTGAGGCCATCACACAGCTCCCCGAGTACTACCCGACACGCACCGAGCACGCCATCCTGGAGCAATACGGGCCAGAGATTGCCCGTGCCGTCGGGTCCGGCTGCACCCTGATCGAGCCCGGTGCTGGCAGTTGCGCCAAGGCGGCGGTGCTCTGTGGGCTGATTGCGCCGCGCTGTTTTGTCGGCGTTGATATTTCTGCCGATTACCTCACTGAATCGGTCCAGCGCCTGGGAGCGCGCTTTCCCGGGATGGACGCGCGCGCGCTGGGCGGCGACATCACATGCGGCATCCACTTGCCCGACGATTTGCCGGCGGCGCCGCGCCTGGTGTTTTATCCCGGCTCGTCGATCGGCAATTTCGATCCACCGAGTGCGCTCGCCTTGCTGCGCCAGATGCGTGCCTTGGCGCGCAGCGATGGCGGCCTGCTCATCGGCATTGACCTGCCCAAAGAGGTGTCGGTGCTCGAAGCCGCCTACGACGATGCGCAGGGCGTGACGGCGCAGTTCAACATCAACGTGCTGGCACACATCAACCGCCTGATCGGCAGCGACTTTGAGGCCGACGACTGGCAGCACCGCGCCTTTTTCAACTCCGAGGAATCGCGCATCGAGATGCACCTGGAAGCCTGCGCGCCGGTTCAGGTGCGCTGGCCGGGCGGCGCGCGGACCTTCGCCGCAGGCGAGTGCATCCATACCGAAAACAGCTACAAGTACCCGCTGGACCGCTTTTGCGATCTGTTGGCGCAAGCCGGATTTTCCCGTGCGCGCGCCTGGCAGGATGCGCGCGGGTGGTTTGCCGTGGTGCACGCCCAGCCCTGACTGCCCAACGCCATGAACGATCTTCTGTCCCGCTTTGCTTCAGTGCGCCGCCACAGCCTGGCCTTGGCCGAGCCGCTGTCCGCCGAGGACTGCTGCGCGCAATCCATGCCCGACGCCAGCCCCGTCAAGTGGCACCTGGCGCACACCACCTGGTTCTTTGAGACTTTTGTGCTGGAGCCGAATGAACCGGGTTTTCAGCCGTTCCACCCGGCCTTTCGGGTGCTGTTCAATTCCTACTACAACGGCGTGGGCGCCAAACACCCGCGCCCACAGCGCGGCTTGCTTACCCGGCCGGCATTGTCCGCGGTGCTTGCTTACCGCAGCAACGTAGAACAGCGCATGCACGCCTTGCTGGCGCAGCAAGACGGCAACGCGGCACTGCGCGCCTTGGTGGAGCTGGGCATGCAGCACGAACAGCAGCACCAGGAATTGTTGCTGACCGATGTGCTGCATTTGCTCTCCTGCAACCCCACCGCGCCGGCCTACCGCGATGCCGCGCCGCTGCAGGGTACGGCGCCTGTGCAGCCGATGGCTTGGCTGGAGTTCCCCGGTGGCTTGGCAGATGTGGGCCACCTTGGCACCGGGTTTTGCTTTGACAACGAGCTGCCGCGCCATGCCAGCTTCCTCGCGCCCTATGCCCTGGGGGAGCGGCTGGTGAACCAGTCCGAGTTCGCCGCCTTCATTGCCGATGGCGGCTACTTGCGGCCCGAGCTGTGGCTGGCCGAGGGCTGGGACTGGCTGGCGGCACAGCAGCTTGCCCATCCGCTGTACTGGCGCCGGGCAGAGCAGGGCGGCTGGAACCGGTTTGGCCTGCACGGCGAGCAGCCGATCGCGCCACAGGCCCCAGTGGCGCATCTGTCGTACTTTGAAGCCGATGCCTACGCGCGCTGGGCGGGTGCCCGCCTGCCCACCGAGGCGGAGTGGGAAGCGGCCGCCGCGTCCGCAATGTCTCTTGCGCCCGCCATGCTGGCCCAAGCCGGCGCGCCGCGCGAGCGCATCGAGCCCGAGGCCGCAGGCGGCAAGGGCCTGCGCGAGCTGTTTGGCGAAGTCTGGCAGTGGACGCAGTCGAGCTACGCGCCGTATCCTGGCTTTCGCGCTGCCGAAGGGGCGGTGGGCGAATACAACGGCAAGTTCATGGTCAACCAGTACGTGCTGCGCGGAAGTTCCTGCGCCACGCCGCCGGGGCATGCGCGGCTGTCGTACCGCAACTTCTTTCCCACCACGGCACGCTGGCAGTTCAGCGGACTGCGACTGGCACGGGACGGCGCTAAATAGCTATTGAATAAATAGCTGCAAGCGCTTGCCACATAAGCGCCAGGAGCCATTTTTGCCTAAATTTCCTGCCGCACTACCACCACGCGGTTGCGCCCCGTGGCCTTGGCCTGGTAGAGCGCCTGGTCGGCCGCCGCCACCAGGTGGTCGGGCGTTTGTCCCGGCGACGCAGTCACCGCGGCGACCCCGGCGCACAGGGTGACGTGGCCGCTGGGCGTGGTGGGGTGCGGCAGGGCCAGGGCGGCCAGTTCGCGCTGAATTTCCAGGGCCAGGCGCTGCATCTGCTCTGCCGTGCTGCCCGGCGAAATGACGGCAAATTCCTCGCCGCCATAGCGCGCCACCAGGTCGGTGCCGCGCACGGCACAGGCGGTCAGCACGCTGGCGACGCTGCGCAGGCAGTCGTCGCCCGCCAGGTGACCGAAGTGGTCGTTGTAGGCCTTGAACCAGTCAATGTCCAGCATGGCCAGCGCCAGCGGCTCTCCGCTGCGCTGCGAGCGCGCCCATTCGCTTGCCAGGGCTTCGTCGAAGCGGCGCCGGTTGGCGATGCCGGTCAGGCCATCGGTGCGGCTGAGCGCCTCCAGACGCCGATTGGCATTCTCCAGCGCGGCGGTCCGTTCGGCCACATGCTCTGCCAGGTGCTGCTCGTTGCTGCGCAGCGTCTCGATCAGGGCGTTTTGCGCGGCCAGCAACTCAGTCTGCATGGCGGCGCGCTCGCGGCGCATCTGATTGAACCGGTCGGCCAGCGCCAGCGCCAGCAGCAGCATTTCCAGGGCCGAGCCGACTTGCATTGCGTTGGCGGTCAGGACGTTGGTCGGCAGCAGCCCCATGGCCCGCAGCGCATTGGTGGCCGCGCCCAGGCCCAGCAAGGTGAACGCCGCCAGGAAGAAATAGGCGCTGCGTTCGCGCTGCCAGGCGCTGTAGACCGCAAGCCCGATCATGGCGAGCATGGCCAGCAGGTAGCTCACCGCAGCGGCGCGGATCAAGGTCTGGCCGGTCACCAGGAACAGCAGCGGGCTGACGAAGAAGAAGGCGATGAAGCCGCGCAGCCAAGGGTCGAGCCGGGGCAGCAGACGCGGCGCCGCCACCATGCGCCGAAGGAAAAGCATGCCGCTGGCCAGGGCGAACGAATATCCAAACGTGGTGCACAGGTCGGACCACAGGGGCGACTGCAGGCGAAACACCTCCTTCACCAGGCCGTTTTGCGCGGCCAGGGCAAAGGCCATGGACAGCGCGAAGCCCACGTACTGCGCATACAGGACATCCTTGAGGCGGATGAAAAGCAGCAGGTTGTACAGCACCATGGCTGCAGCCATGCCGAAGTACCAGGCCTGCGCCGCGTAGTCGATGCGCTCGTGGGCGTGAAAGGCCGACGGCGTCCACAGCCGCGCCGGCACGATGAAGGCTGTCGTCGAAGCCACGCGCAAGTACAGGGTCTGCTCGGCGTGCGGCGCCAGGGCCACCGGAAAAACGAAGTGGCGGTTGGGGTAGCCGCGGCTCTCGAATGGGGCGGTGGTGCCGGTTTCAATCACCCGGTAGCTGCCGTCGGCGACGGGCGCATAGAAGTTCAGATGCGACAGGCGGGGATACGCGACCTCCAGCAGGCGCTCGATGCGTGCATTGCTCCCGTTGGTCAGGCGCAGGCGCAGCCACCAGACCGAGGGCGTGATGCCGAAGTTCAAGGCGTCCCCGCGGTCACCGCTGGGGACAAACCGGTCGTGGCGCTCGGGCGAGCGCACTTGCTCCAGGCTCAGGCGGCCTTCGGGATCCTCGAGCAGCCCGAACCAGGGGGTCAGATTGGTGGGCGATGCGCCGGTCGCGTCCAGCTCCAGCGCAGGCCCGGATGCTGCCTGTGCCGCTACTGCCATGGCCAGACACCACGCAGCCATCAGAAGGCGAAAATGCAGCGACCAAAACCGATTCAGGAAGCAGCGCATGGCGGGCAGGGGCGAAATGCCGGCGGCAAGACGTGCATGATCTCAGAGTCGTGCCGCCGCGGTCCAGGTGTGCGCGATCGCAGCGTTCGGCCCGCCGGAGCGAGCCAGCCCTGCGGCCGGCGCCGATTGCCCAAGGGGCGTCGCGATGCAAGCACGCAGGCTGTCACGCAAGCACCACCGCATTGCGCCCAGCCAGCTTGGCCTGATAGAGGGCCTGGTCGGCCGCGGCGACCAGGTTTTCTGCCACATCACCCGACTGCGCCGTGTGCGCTGCGACCCCCGCGCAGAGCGTGACGCAACGGCTGGGGGTGCTGGGGTGTGGCAAGGCAAGCACTGCCAGCGCCCGTTGCAGCTCTTTCAGCAACGACTGCATCTGCGCGCCCGTGGTGTGGGGCGAGACGATGGCAAATTCCTCGCCCCCGTAGCGGGCCACCAGGTCGCTGCTGCGGGCGGCGCACTTGGCCAGCAAGCCCGCGACGCTGCGCAGGCAGTCATCGCCCCCCAGGTGCCCGAAGTGGTCGTTGTAGGCCTTGAACCAGTCGATGTCGATCATGGCCAGCGCCAGCGGTGCACCGCTGCGCTGCGAGCGGGCCCATTCGCTGGCCAGCACTTCGTCAAAATGGCGCCGGTTGGCAAGACCGGTGAGCCCGTCCGTGCGGCTGAGCGCCTCGAGGCGGCGGTTGGCCTCCTCAAGGGCCATGGTGCGCTCGGCGACACGCTCCTGCAGGCGCTGTTCGCTGTGGCGCAGGGTGTCGATCATGGTCTTTTGCATGGCGGCCCGCTCACGCCGCATCTGGATGAAGCGGTCGGCCAGCGCCAGTGCCAGCAAAATCATCTCCAGGGTCGATCCCAGCTGGATGGCGTTGGCGGTGAGCAGGTTGGTCGGCATCAATCCGATGGCGTGCAGGGCATAGACGGCCGCACCCAGGCACACCAGCGTGAAGGCGGCCAGAAAGAAATACGCGCTGCGCTGGCGCAGCCAGGCGCTGTATGCGGCCACCGACAGGACGACGGCGATGGCCAGTATGTAGCCCACGGCCATGGGCTTGATCAGTGCCTGACCGGTCACGAGAAAAAGGAAAGGACTGAGAAAGTAGAACGCGATGAAACCCTTCAACCATGGGTCCAGGCGGGGCAGCAGGCGCGGCGCCTCGACCATGCGGCGCATGAAGAGCGTGCCGCTGGCGATCGAAAAACAATAGCCGAAGCTGGTGCACAGGTCGGACCACAGGGGCGATCGGAGCTGCAGCAGCTCTTTCACCAGCCCGTTTTGTGCCGCCATCGCAAAGGCCACCGAGAGGGCAAAGCCCACGTATTGCAGGTACAGCCAGTCCCTGAGCCGCAGAAACAGGAGCAGGTTGAAAAGCACCATGGCGCCCACCATGCCGAAATACCAGGCCTGCGCGGCATAGTCGCTGCGCTCGAAGGCATGAAATGCTGCCGGCTCCCACAGACGGGCCGGCACGACGAACGCGGTGGTGGACGCGATGCGCAAATAAATCGTTGGTTCGGCGTGCGCCGGCAGGGCGATGCCAAAGACGAAGTTGCGGTGCGCGTAGCCCCGGCTGTCAAAGGGCTGGGTGGTGCCGGTGTGCAGATGCTGCCAGGTGCCGTCGCTTTGCGGCGCGTAGAAGTCCAGGTGGGACAGGCGCGCGTAGGCCACTTCGAGCAAGCGGTCCAGCGCACCGTCGCCGGGGTTGGCCAGCCGCAGCCGCAGCCACCAGGCGGAGGGCGTGATGCCAAAGTTCAGGGCCGTGCCGGAACGGCCACTGGGAGTGAAGCGTGCAGCGATGTCCGGGGAGCGGATCTGCTCGAAACTGAGCGCGCCAGAGGAGTCTTCCAGCACATCGAACCACGGTGTGAGGGTCAGCGGCCCTGCCGAAGCATGGGTCACGTCCAGCGTTCTGTTCGCTGGCGCAGCGGGGTCGCCACTGCTGGCGAGCGCTACAGATGCGCCTGCCAGCGCCAGAAAGCACAGCAGCCAGCGCAGCGCGCAATGCGGATGGAACAAGAGGCGCCGATGCATCAAGGCACGGACTGCGCGCTGGACGCAGGAGCTGGTGAGGCGCCTATCATCGCAGGCCGCAGACCCGCTCCTTCTGACGCACCCCATATTGGCTGCCGTCAGCGGTGCGATTGCTATTTAATGTGTAGCAAGCTATCTATATCTGGAAAGCGGTAGGGGCCAAAAACAACAGATTTTTGCCCCTGGTTTCGACTTAGACCTTTTCCAGCGCCTGCGCCAGGTCGGCCTGCAGGTCGTCGATGTGCTCAATGCCCACCGAGAGACGGACCATGTTTTCGCTCACGCCGGCCTTTTCCATCTCGGCAGCGTCGAGCTGGCGGTGCGTGGTGGAGGCCGGGTGCGTCGCCAGCGACTTGGCGTCGCCGATGTTGACCAGGCGTGTGAACAGGCCGAGCGCGTCGAGAAAGCGTGCGCCAGCGGCACGCGGGTCGGCATCGCTGCCCTTGAGGCCGAAGGACAGAATGCCCGACGCCCGCCCGCCCATCTGGCGCTGCGCCAGTGCGTGGTCCTTGTGGTCCGGCAAGCCCGCGTAGCGCACCCACTCGACCTTCTCGTGGCCTTGCAGGAATTTGGCCAGCGCCAGGGTGTTGTCGCAGATGCGGTCCATGCGCAGCGGCAGGGTCTCGATTCCCTGCAGCGTCAGCCAGGCGTTGAACGGGCTGATGGCCGCGCCCATGTTGCGCAGCGGCACCACGCGGGCGCGGCCGATGTAGGCGGCGGCTCCGAGCGCCTCGGTATAGACCACGCCGTGGTAGCTCACGTCGGGTTCGTTCAGGCGCTTGAAGCGCGCCTTGTGCTCGGCCCAGGGGAATTTGCCGCTGTCGACGATGATGCCGCCGATCGAGTTGCCATGGCCGCCAAGATATTTGGTGAGCGAATGCACGACGATGTCGGCGCCATGCTCGATGGGGCGGCACAGGCAGGGGGTCGGCACGGTGTTGTCCACGATGAGCGGGATGCCGTAGCGGTGGGCGATGTCGGCGAGGCGCTCGAAATCGGTGATGTTGCCCAGCGGATTGCCGACCGATTCGCAATAGATCGCCTTGGTGCGCTCGTCGATCTGCTTCTCGAAGGCTTGCGGATCGCGGTAATCGGCGAAGCGCACGGCGATGCCGAACTGCGGCAAGGTATGGGCGAACAGGTTGTAGGTGCCGCCGTAGAGCGTGCTGGCCGAGACGATGTTGTCGCCGGCCTCCGAGATGGTCTGGATCGCATAGGTGATGGCCGCCTGGCCCGAGGCCAGCGCCAGCCCGGCAATGCCGCCCTCCATCGCGGCGACGCGCTTTTCCAGCACGTCCTGCGTCGGGTTCATGATGCGGGTGTAGATGTTGCCCGCCACCTTGAGGTCGAACAGGTCGGCGCCGTGCTGGGCGTTGTCGAAGGCGTACGCCGTGGTCTGGTACAGCGGAACGGCGGCGGATTTGGTCGTCGGGTCGGGCGAGTAACCGGCGTGGACGGCAAGGGTTTCGAGCTTCATTCAGGGTCTCCGAGGGGTTGCGAAATCGCGCGGGGCGGCGAGCCGCCATTGTTGCAGCGCCTTCCGCCGGCGCGAACGACATCCTGGCTATATCGTCATGCCGCCGTGCCGCGGCGTACGCGGGGTCGCGGCCCCGTTGCCCGTAGACCGTGCGTCCAGCCAGTACCCTGGGTCAACCGCTCGGGCTGGCTGCGCGCTCGGCCATGGCCTGGCCCAGTCGCACTGCACCTGCGCTTTGCCACTGGGGACTGAAATGCAGCGGCCCCGGCGGGAACAGCAGGACGACCGTGGAGCCGAGTTGGAAGCGCCCCATCTCCTCGCCTTTTTGCAACACCACCTTGCCTTCGGGGTAATCCCAGTGCCGCAGCACCCCCGTGCGCGGCGGGTTGACCAGACCGTGCCAGACCGTGGCCATGCTGCCCACAATGGTGGCGCCGACCAGAACCATGGCAAAGGGGCCTTGCGCACCCTCGAAAACGCAGACCACCCGCTCGTTGCGCGCAAACAGTCCGGGCACGCCCCGCGCCGTGGCCGGGTTGACCGAGAACAGATCCCCCGGCACGTGCACCATGCGCGTCAGCCGACCCGCGCAGGGCATGTGGATGCGGTGGTAGTCCCGGGGACTCAAGTACACGGTGGCAAAGTGCCCATTCTGAAAGCGCGCGGCCAGCGCCGAATCGCCGCCCAGCAGCGCTGTGGTCGAATAGTGATGGCCCTTGGCCTGAAAGATCTGGTCCTGTGCGATGGCGCCAAACTGGCTGATCGCCCCATCGACCGGGCAGACCCAATCGGCTCCCGAGATCGGCCGCGCGCCAGTTCGCAAGGCGCGCGTGAAAAAGGCATTGAAACTGGCGTAGGCGGCCGGGTCCGGCTGCTCCGCTTCGGTCATGTCCACGCCATAGTGCGAAATGAAAGCGCGCACCATGGCGGTCGTGAACCATCCCGCGCGCGCCGAGGCGATCTTGCCGGCCAGCACGGTCAGCGCCTGCTTGGGCAGCAGGTACTGCAGGGAAACGAGGAAGGAATCGGACATGGAAAGGGCAGTTGCGGGTGTGGCAGACCATTCTATAGAGCGCTGCGGCGCCCGCTGTAGTCAAACGGAGCGAGGCGCGTTACAATCGACCGGTTAAGGGCCTGCGTCCCCGCCTGCCATTGAAGCCGCCACGCCGGCCTTCCTACCGAGCTTTGCTGCGGCTGCAGCCACCCCCCGACCGCAATGCATGGCGCCTGTTGACCGAACAGACAGCGCGCGCCGTACCCCCGCTCTGGCGATGGCGCCAAAGCCACGCCGGCGTTCGGATCGAATTCGTTTACCAGAGATTGAAAATGGCCAAAGAAGAACTGATTGAAATGCAGGGCAGTGTGACCGAGGTGTTGCCCGACTCGCGCTTTCGCGTCACGCTGGACAACGGGCACCAGCTCATCGCCTACACCGGCGGCAAGATGCGCAAGCACCATATCCGCATTCTGGCGGGCGACAAGGTATCGCTTGAACTCTCGCCTTACGACCTGAGCAAGGGCCGCATCACCTTCCGCCACCTCGCGGGCCGCGGGCCCGGGCCTTCGCGCTGATTGCCGCATTGCCCCCGCTTTTCTTTTCACGCACGGTCCGTCTGCGGCAATCCGGGAGTCATCTGCAGGTTAGAATGCCAGCTGTCGGAGCGTAGCGCAGCCTGGTAGCGCATCTGCTTTGGGAGCAGAGGGTCGCGAGTTCGAATCCCGCCGCTCCGACCACCGAACCGAGGGCTTGCAGCACGCGCTGCAAGTCCTTTTTTCATGGCTGGGCGAGAATCGTGGTCCCCATGCTGCGCCAAGACGGAACCTGCCCTGCATGCCCGAACGTTCTGCCAGCCACCTCCAGCGCTACGCCGCCATCGACGCCTTGCGTGGCCTGGCCATGGTGTGGATGACGGTGTTTCATTTCTGCTTTGATCTGAGCTACTTCGGCTGGTGGCCGCAGGATTTTCTGGGCGACCCGTTCTGGACCTGGCAGCGCACCGCCATCGTCACGCTGTTCCTCCTGTGCGCTGGGCTGGGTCAGGCGGTGGCGCAGGCGCAGGCCGTGGGCTGGCGCCGGTTTTCGCGCCGCTGGCTGCAGGTGCTGGCCGCCGCGATGCTGGTCAGTTTCGGCTCGTGGCTGATGTTTCCGAGAAGCTTTATCTACTTTGGCATCCTGCACGGCATGGCGGTGATGCTGTTGCTGGCCCGCCTGACGGCTGGCTGGAGGCGCTGGCTGTGGCCGGCAGGCATGCTGGCGCTGCTCCTGCCCTGGCTGGCGCAGGGGCTGCTCGGCGGCCCGCTCGCGCACTGGGCACCACTCATGGACGGGCGGGCGCTCAACTGGCTGGGCCTGATTTGGCGAAAGCCATTTACCGAAGACTATGTGCCCGTGCTGCCCTGGCTGGGCGTGATGTGGTGGGGCCTGGCTGCCGGGCAATGGCTTGTTGCGCAGCAGCCCCGGTGGCTCACGGCGCCCGTGCCGCGCGCTGCCCGGCCGCTGGCCCGGCTCGGACGCTGGAGCCTGTCGTACTACTTGCTGCACCAGCCCGTGATGCTCGGCGCACTGACGGCGCTGGCCTGGCTGATCGCGGCCAAGGGAGCATAAAAAACGCGGCCGAGGCCGCGTTGCGATGCACCGAAAAATTCGGTGGTATTCGATGCAAGGCTATTCGATCTTTGCCTTGGCGCGCAGGTCTTCCTGGAACTTGGCCAGTTTTTGCTGCTGCAGCTGCTGCGCCACCTGGGCCTTGACGTCTTCGAGCTTGGGGAGTTCGGCCTGGCGCACGTCGTCCAGGCGAATCACGTGCCAGCCAAACTGGCTTTTCACCGGGGTCTGCGTCATCTTGCCTTTTTCGAGCTTGATCAGCGCTTCGGTGAACTCGGCCACGTAGCTGCTTGGGTTGGCCCAATCAAGGTTGCCGCCCTTGGCGCCCGAACCCGGGTCTTTGGATTGCTTCTTGGCGATGTCTTCAAACTTGGCGCCCTTCTTGATGGAAGCGATGATGGCCTTGGCCTCGTCTTCTTTTTCCACCAGGATGTGGCTGGCCTTGTATTCCTTGCCGCTGTTGGCGGCAACGAACTTGTCGTATTCGGCCTTGATTTCGGCGTCGGTCACCGGGTTGTTCTTCTGGAAGTCAGCAAACAACTCGCGAATCAGGATGGTCTGGCGCGCCAGCTCCATCTGCACCTTGAAATCGGGGTCTTTTTCGAGGTTGCGCTTGGCGGCTTCCTGCAGGAAGATTTCGCGCGCAATGACTTCGTCCTTGATCTGTTTTTCGATGTCGGGTGTGACGGGGCGACCCGAGCGCTCCACCTGCTGGCGCAGGATGTCGGCGCGCTCTTTGGGGATGGCCTTGCCGTTGACCACGGCAATGTTCTGGGCGGCCACAGGCAATGCCACGGTGCCCAGCAAGGCGGCGGCCACAAGGCCGGACAAAAGCTGTTTCTTCATTCGAAATCCAAAAAGTGGAAAAGGTGCCAGCAGACTGCCGGCGAGCCGCACCGCGTTGCCGGGTGGGATCAAAGAACCTCAATCGCCAGGGCGTGGGCGCCTCCGTCGATAAATTCTTGCAGCGCATCATACACAAGCCGATGCTGCTTGACGCGGGGCAGTCCTGCAAGCGCAGGAGACGCAATCCGTACCCGGAAATGCGTGCCAAAGCCCGTGCCGTTGGCGCCGGCATGGCCCTCGTGCTGGTAGCTTTCGTCCAGCACTTCGAGCTGTGTCGGAGTGAGCGCCGCGCGCAGGGCAGCGTCCATGGCGGAAGCGGTAATGGCCAAGGGGGTGGTCATGGCTGGGGGTCCTTTTCGGGTTCGGTGTCTTTGACATAGCGGCTGAGGAAAACCGCCTGCGCCAGCACGAAGGCCAGCATCAGTCCGAGTCCGCCAAAGAGCTTGAAGTTCACCCAAGTATCGGTGTCGAAGTTGAAAGCCACCCACAGATTGAGCAAGCCCATCGCAGTGAAAAATCCGCTCCATGCCCAGTTGAGCGCGTTCCAGGCGGGTTCCGGCAGTTCCATTTGCGCACCCATCAGGCTCTTGATGAGGTTGCGGCGAAACACCCATTGCCCCACCAGCAGGGCGCCGCCCATCAGCCAGTACAGCACCGTGGGCTTCCATTTGATGAAGGTGTCGCTGTGCGCCAGCAGCGTGGCGCCGCCAAACACCACGATAACGCCCAGGCTCAACCATTGCATGGCTTGCACCTGGCCATGCCGGTAGCGCAGGTAAGCGATCTGCAGCACCGTGGCGGCAATGGCCACGCCGGTTGCCACATAGATCCCCCAGACCTTGAAGGCCACGAAGAACAGAATGATGGGGAAAAAATCGATGAGCAGTTTCATGAAAATGGCGCCGGAGCAGCGGCGGGTCAGGGGGCCTTGGCCTCGAAGTCGAGCGAAGCCGAATTCATGCAATAGCGCAGTCCGGTCGGAGCGGGGCCGTCCTCGAACACATGGCCCAGATGCGAGCCGCATTGTGCACAAACGGTTTCCACCCGCCGCATGCCGTGGCTGAGGTCCACGTTTTCCTTGATGGCGCCAGGCACCGCCTGCGAGAAGCTGGGCCAGCCGCAGCCGGCGTCGAACTTGGTCCCCGCGTCGAAGAGCAGGTTGCCGCAGCAGATGCAGTGGTAGCTGCCATCCTGCCAATGCGCTTCGTATTTACCAGTAAAAGGGCGCTCGGTGGCTGCGTGGCGCGTGACCTGCAGCGCGCCGGGTTCGGCGCCTTTTTCTTTCAATACCGACTGCCACTCGGCTTCGGATTTCTGAACACGAAAGGTCATGATGAACAACTGATGGATAGGTGGGACGCCCAGTCGGGCGGGGGCGCCGCATAGGCGGCGTGGCCGGGGCTCTCGGTGAAAGGATGGGCAAGCAAAGCCAGCAAGCGGTGCACTTCGCTGAAATCGCCAGCGCCTGCCGTTCGGATGGCTTGTTCGGCCAGGTAGTTCCGCAGCACGATCCAGGGATTCGTTTCAAGCATCAAATTGGCCGCTAGCGCTTTATCCGTATTAGAAAGCAGCTCTGAATACGATAGCAACCACGAATCGAATGCGGCGCGGTCGGCAAACAGATCGCGCACCGGCTCGAACGCGTTCCCCGCCACAGCATGCGAGAGCGTGCGCCAGAAAATGGTGTAGTCCACCGCATTGTCGGCCAGCAGGCGCAGGATGCCGTCGATGAGTTCGGTGTCGCCCGGCTGCGGCTGGCTCAGGCCGATCTTGGCGCGCATGCGGGCCGTGAGCTCGGACGGGAACACGCGCTTGTACGAATCAAGCGCCTGCACCACGCGCTCGGGTTCGCCAATCAGCGGCTGCAGGGCCTGGCCCAGCGCGTAGAGGTTCCAGTACACCACGTTGGGCTGGCGATCAAAGGCATAGCGCCCCAGCTTGTCGCTGTGGTTGCAGACATGGTTGGGCACGAAGGCATCCAGAAACTGGAACGGCCCGTAGTCGATGCTGAGCCCCAGGATGCTCATGTTGTCGGTATTGAGCACGCCGTGGCAAAAGCCCACCGCCTGCCACTGCGCCACCATGGCGGCGGTGCGCTCGCTCACGGCCTGCAGCAAGTCGGCGTAGGGATTGCCCAAGGTGGCTCCCTCGCGGCATTCGGGGTAGTGCCGTTCGATCACATGGTCGGCGAGCTGGCGCAGCTCTTTGTGCTTGCCGGCGGCGGCAAAGTGCTCGAAATGGCCAAAGCGCAAGAAACTCGGTGCGGTGCGCGTCACCACGGCAGTGGTTTCCATGGTTTCGCGCCGCACGCGGTAGGGAGAGCCCGTCAGCGCCAGCGCCCGCGTGGTGGGAATGCCCAGCGCATGCATGGCTTCGCTCACCAGAAACTCACGGATGCTTGAGCGCAGCACGGCGCGTCCGTCGCCCATGCGGGAATACGGCGTCAGGCCGCTGCCCTTGAGCTGCACCTCCCTGCTGCCTTGGGGCGTGTCGATTTCGCCCAGCAGCAAGGCCCGGCCATCGCCCAACTGCCCGGCCCAGACGCCAAACTGGTGGCCGCTGTAGACGCTGGCACGCGTCTGGCTGCCCTCGGGCGCGGCGTTGCCGCTCAGCAACTGCAGCGCGGCGTCCGAAGCAAGCCAGTTTGCATCAATGCCCAGATCGCACGCGCAATCAGCGCTGGTGGCGATCCAATGCGGGTCAGGCAGCGGCACGGCCGGCAGCGCGGTGTAAAACGCCGGCCCCAGGTCCTGCAGGGCACTGCGCCAGAGGGGCGCGCCATCGGCGCAGACGGGAACCGTCGCCAAGGTGCTGTCGCAGGGCAGGTGGGAGGAAGCCATCTGCTGCATTGTCGCGGCTGCCGGCTGTACATGCATCGGCAAGGTTTTATCGCGCTGCCCGGCCGCCAAGCGCTAGCCCCGCAGCCCCTTCCAGAGCATGTACCCTGCCAAGCCAAACAACAGGCCGGCAAAAACGCGTTTGAGCTGCGCCACGGGCAGTGCATGCGCTGCGCGTGCGCCCAGCGGCGCGGTGAGCACGCTGCACAGCGCCACCGCCGCAAGCGCTGGCAACCAGACATAGCCAAGCGCTGCAGGCGGCAGGCCGGGTTCGGAGCGCCCGGCCAGCACGTAGCCGATCACATTCACCACCGCAATCGGAAAACCCAGCGCGGCGCTGGTGGCCACGGCATGGTGGATGGGAACGTTGCACCAGGTCATGAACGGCACGCTGACAAAACCGCCTCCGGCGCCTACCAGGCCCGAGAGAAAACCAATGCTGCTGCCGGCGGCCAGCTGCCCTGCGGTCCCTGGCATCTGGCGGGTGGGTGCCGGCTTCTTGCCGCGCAGCATCTGTAGCGCCGAAAAACTCACGAACACGGCGAACACAATCGCCAGTACCGAACCCTTGAGCAGAGCAAAAACGCCCAGGCTCGCGGCCAGACCGCCCAGCACGATGCCGGGCGCGAGCCGCTGCGCGATGTCCCAGCGGACCGCCCCGCGCCGGTGGTGCGCACGCACGCTGGAGAGCGAGGTAAACATGATGGTGGCCATGGATGTGGCAATGGCCATCTTCACCGACAGGCCCGGCGCGACGCCTTGCTGGGTGATGAAGTACGTGAGAAACGGCACCAGCAGCATGCCGCCGCCAATGCCCAGCAGGCCGGCAAGAAAGCCCGTGGCCAGGCCAAGGAGTGCCAATTCGACCAGCAAAAGAGGAGAGATCGACATGGCAGCGAAGCGGGGCGCGAAAGACCTCGCGAGAGGGGGCAGAAAAAATCGGGACCGAGCGCCCCTGGCCGAATCAGGTGTCCGCGAATGCCGCCGAGCCGGCATCCTGAACCGGGGGTTCAGGTGGGCGAGGGCAGCCCGGCGTTGGGTTCATCTAACGCGAGATGATCACGCTCACCAGGCAATATTCCAAGCCCGGGCTCTATGAGCATTGGTTCAAGGAATTACAGCCCGGCAGCACCGCAGACAAGTTCATTGTAGGCGCAGCCGATGCGTTTGGGCAGCGCCGAAGCACACCGTTTCAGAACAGGCGGCCGTCGGCACCCAAGGCATCGTCGAGTCGCTTGACCAGGGCTTCCAGGCGCTCGCTGTCATTGCCCGAGAGCTGTGCCGGCAGCAGGGAGTCGGTACCAGGCAGGCTCTGCTGGGCAGCGGGGGATGCCGCTGCACGCTCCAGTTCCTCGGCTTCGCGATCGGCAAGATCAAACGCCAGATTGAGTGCGGCCAGTACCGCAATGCGCTCGCGGGCGCGCACCTTGCCGGCGTCGCGAATGGCTGTCATGGCGGTGTCCACGCGCTCCACGGCTTCGAGCAGGCGCGCCTCCCGGCCCTCGGGGCAGCCGAGCAGGTAGCTCTGCTGCATGATTTGCACCTCCAGCTGTTTCATTGCGCGTCCTTCGTGGTGGGCGACGGGGGCAGGCGTTCGATCAGGGCGTCTACACGGGCCCGCGCGGCCTGCAGGCGCGAGCGCAGCGAATCGCGCTCCTGCGTCAGCGCGGCCACCTGGTCCGTCAAAAGCGCAATGGTGTTTTCAAGCTGCTCGTGGCGAACCAGCAGCCGCTCCACGCGTTCGGCAATGCGATCGAAGGGTGACGAAGAGTCCATGGACATAGCCCAAGAATTGTAGGGGCAGCGCGGCGCGCCGGGTCGCATTGCCGGCCTACATTGTGGCCGCCCGGTGCACGCCATGTCGTAAACTCCGCCCGTTGGTGCTCGCGCCGTGGTTCACACGGCGCAGTTCAACGGGAAGCAGGGAGGAGGGCGCCGATCATGGCGCCAGCCGAGCCTGCGCTGCCCCCGCAACGGTCAGCGGCCGAATCTTTCGATTCACCTTTCACACCCAGTGCCACTGGGCGCCTTGAACAAGCGCCTGGGAAGGCCGTGAAAGGCGCGCCGCCAGCCCGGATACCGGCCAACACGGTGGTTGCGTGCGCCCTTGGCGCGTGCAGCCGTGTCACCCATACGCTGGCGGGGAAGCCGGCACGGGTTGTCTGTTTTTTTTGTCTTCCATGAAAAATCGCTCCTTCCATGTGCGCCGTGCGGCTGCACTGTGCCTGTCTCCGGCTGTTTTTTCCGCCTTGTCCTTGTTGACCATGCAACTGGCACGCGCACAAATGACTGCACCGGTGCAGGTGGCGCAGAACCTGCGCGCCCCCCAACTGGCCGAAACCGTGGTGACCGCCACACGCAGCGAGCAGCCGCTGTCCGACCTGGTGGCCGACATCTCCATCGTCGACCGCGAGACCATCGAGTCCAGCGGCGCCACCGGCATCTCTGACGTGCTCGCCCGCCTGCCCGGTGTGGAGATCACGCGCAACGGGGGCATTGGCAATTCCAGCAGCGTGTACCTGCGCGGTGCCGAGTCGCGCTTTACCGCTGTTTACATCGACGGTGTGCGCGTTGATTCCCAATCCACGGGTGGCGCGCTGTGGGAGCAAATTCCGCTGTCGCAGATCGAGCGCATCGAAGTGCTGCGCGGCCCGGCCGCTGCGGTGTATGGCTCGGACGCCATTGGCGGCGTCATTCAGCTCTTCACGCGCAAGGGCGAAGGCCCGGCTGCGCCCTACGTGGGTGTGGGCCTGGGCAACCAGGGCACGCGCAAGGTCGAGGCCGGCGTCGCCGGCACGGCCGGACCGCAGGGCGCACTGGACTATGCGCTGGGCCTGGCGCATGCGCGCAGCAGCGGCTTTGACAGCAAGGCCAGCGGAGTCCACAACCCGGACGACGACGGCTACCGCAGCACCAGTGCCAGCGCCAGGCTGGGCTACCGCATCAATGCCCAGCACCAGCTGGGCGCAACGCTGCTCGCCAACCGCCTCGATTCCGCCTACGACGCGTTCACGTACCTGCCTGCTGCGCCGAACGATGACCGCAACCAGCACCGTCTGCGCACCTTGGGCGCCCACTGGGCTGCGCAGTGGAGCGAGTCTTACAGCACCCGCGTCTCGGTCAGTGAATCGCTGAGCCGCTACGAAACCAGTCCGCCGCCCTACCTGACCGAGACCGAATTGCGCGGCTATCTGTGGCAAAACCAATGGCGCCTGGGCGCACACCGCCTGAGCGCCACGCTTGAGCGCCGTGAAGACCACCTGAACAACCCTGCGCTGGACGCCTACAGCGTGGGCATCGTGCGCAGCCGCTCGCAGGACGGCCTGGCGCTTGGCTATGGCTACAGCGCCGGCGCGCACACGGTTCAGGCCAACCTGCGCCACGACAGCGACAGCGAATTCGGCGGCAAGGGCACCGGCAGCCTGTCCTACGGTTATGGGTTCGCCCCCGGCTGGCGTGCCACGGCGTCGGTGGGCACGGCCTTCCGAGCGCCCACGCTGTACCAGCGCTTCAGCGAGTACGGCGACGCCACGCTGCGCCCCGAGAGCAGCCGCAACGCCGAAATCGGCGTGCGCTATGCGCAGGGCAGCAGCAGCTTCTCGGCGGTGGCCTACCGCAACCGGGTCAGCAACCTGATCCTCTTCGCTGGGGCCGGCAGCTGCGCATCGAGCTTTGGCTGCTACGCCAACACCGCGCGCGCCGAATATTCCGGGCTGACGCTGGCCGCGTCGCACCGCCTCGCTGGCGTGCAGGTGCACGGCTCGATCGATGTGCAAAACCCGCGCGACCTGGACACGGGCAAGCAGCTCGCCCGCCGCGCCAAGCGCCACGCCACGCTGGGTGCCGATACGCAAGTGGCGGGCTGGACGCTGGGCACCGAGCTGCAGGCCTCGGGGCGGCGTTTTGACAACGCGGCCAACACCAACGTGCTCGGCGGCTACGCCCTGGTCAATCTGTATGCCAGCACCCGATTGGCGCAGGACTATCGCCTGCTCGCCCGCATCGACAACGTGGGCGACAAGGATTACCAGACCGCCCGCAGCTACGCCACCGGCGGCCGCCAGCTCTACATCGGCCTGAAGTGGGAGCCGCGCCTGTAATGCACAGCGCGCTGTTTCGTGGTCTGACATGGCGGGTGGCTGCGCGCGTGCCCGCAGGCGCGGCATGAGCTTGTCCGTAGCCCGCAGCGAGCTGATTCTGGGTGGCCAGAAAAGCGGCAAGTCGCGCCGCGCCGAGGCGCTGGCGGCTGCGTGGCTGGCCGCCAGCCCCAAGCACAGCGCGCTGCTCATCGCCACGGCAGAGGCGCACGACGAGGAAATGCGTGCGCGCATCGCGCGCCACCAGAGCGACCGCGCCGCGCGCGTGCCGCGCCTGCAGACGTGGGAGGAGCCCCGCGACCTGGCGGCGGCCTTGGAAAAACACGGCGCCGCAGAGGCGCTCATCGTCGTCGATTGCCTCACGCTGTGGCTGACGCACTGGCTCTTTGGACAAGATGAAAATTTGAAGCAAAAAGAGGCTCTAGCGCACGGCTGGCAAGCGCAAGCAGCTCTCTTTTTTGAAGCATTGGCGAAAACCCCTGGGCCGGTTGTTCTGGTGGGCAACGAGATTGGCCTGGGGGTCATTCCCTTAGGAAGCCAGGTGCGCGCCTTTGTCGATGCGCTGGGCCTCGTGAACCAGCAGGCAGCGCAGGTGTGCGACCGCGTCACGCTGATGGCGGCCGGCCTGCCTCTGAGCTTGAAGGAGGTGCCATGAAACCCACGCCCATCAAGCGCATTCTCATCGTGCTGGCGGTCTTGCTGGTGCTGGTGCTGGCCATGGCCACGCTGGCCCAGGCCGGGCCCATCACCGTCGTGGACGACAAGGGCCGAACCGTCACGCTTGCCGGCGCGCCGCAGCGCATCGTCAGCCTGCTGCCCTCGCTGACAGAGACGGTGTGCGCGCTGGGCGCCTGCGATCGACTGGTGGGTGTGGACCGCTATTCCAACTGGCCGGCCAGCGTCAAGGTGCTTCAGGGCGTGGGCGGTGGGCTGGACCCGAACATTGAAGCCATCGTGGCACTGCGCCCCGATGTGGTGCTGATGGCCACCTCGTCGCGCGCGCAGGTGCGGCTCGAATCCTTGGGCCTGAAGGTGGTGGCCCTGGAGCCCAAAACCCATGCCGACGTGCAGCGCGTACTTGGCAAGGTCGGCCAGGTGCTGGGCGTGCAGGATGCGCTGCAGGTCTGGCGCGTGATTGACGCCGGTGTGCAGGCCGCCGCCCAGTCGGTGCCTGCCGCCGCACATGGCACGCGGGTGTACTTCGAAGTCAGCAGCGGGCCGTTTGCTGCGGGGCAGGCGTCCTTCATTGGCGAGACCCTGACCCGGCTGGGCGCGGGCAACATCATTCCCGCGTCGCTGGGGCCGTTTCCAAAAATCAACCCCGAATTCGTGGTGCGCGCCGACCCCGACCTCATCATGGTCGGTGAGCGCAGCGCCGATGGCATGGCCGCCCGGCCCGGCTGGGCGCAGATGCGCGCGATTCGCGAAGGCCGGCTGTGCCGGTTCGATGCGGCGCAGTCCGACGTGTTGATCCGCCCCGGCCCGCGCATGGCCGAGGCGGCGCGTCTGATGGCAGCCTGCCTGAGCGACAAAACCCAGCAAAAAACCGTGCGACCATGAGCGCCGTCATGCCCCTGCCGTCCGTCCCCACACGCGCCCGTACCGTGCACGCGCGCCGGGGTGGCTGGCTGGCGGTTGCACTCATCGTTCTGGCGCTGTGCCTGCTGGCGCTGGGCACGGCGGTGGGCAGCATGGGGCTGGAAAACCTCTTGCCCGCGCTGTGGAACCCGCAGGGCGACAGCGCGGCACACGCCATGGCGCAGCAAATCGTCTGGGACATCCGCCTGCCGCGTACGCTGGGCGCCTGGTGTGCCGGCGCACTGCTCGGGCTGGCGGGCGCCGTGGCGCAGGGGCTGTTTCGCAACCCGCTGGCCGACCCCTACCTGCTGGGCAGCGCCTCGGGCGCTTCGCTGGGCGTGGCCATCGCGCTGGCGCTGATGGGTGGCGGCGTGGGCATGCTGGGGGGGGCGCAAAGCGCCATCGCCATTTCTGTCTATTCCAGCCACTGGCTGGTGCGCCTGGGCCTCACCGGCGCCGCCTTTGTCGGCGCGGTGTTGGCGGTGCTGCTCACGCTGGTGCTGGCGCGCGGCGTGCAGCACACGCTGCGCCTGCTGCTGGCCGGCGTGGTGGTGGGCGTGGTGCTGGGGGCGCTGACCTCGCTCATCCTGCTGCTTTCGCCCGATTCGCTGCAAGCCATGCAGGCGTTTTTGCTCGGCTCAACCGGCTTTGTCGGCTGGACGTCTTGCGTGCTGATGGCCGCCGTGTGGCTGCTGTGCCTGGTGGTGGCCTGGCTGCTGGCGCGCGGGCTCGATGGCCTGGCGCTGGGCGAGGCCACCGCGCTCAGCCTGGGGCTGCGGCTGGCGCCGCTGCGCGCCGCGCTGGTGGCGGTGCTGGCGCTGGCCACCGGCACGGCGGTGGCGCAGACCGGTTTGATCGCTTTTGTCGGCCTGGCCGCGCCGCACCTGGTGCGCGCCGCCGTGTCGGTATCGCACGGGCGCTTGATGTTGTTGTCCAGCCTGATGGGGGGCGCCCTGCTTGCCGGCGCCGACCTGCTGGCGCGCGGCCTGCTGGCACCGCAGGAGCTGCCCGTGGGGGTGCTCACTGCGGTGCTCGGTGGTGGATACCTGCTCTGGCTCATGCACCGTCGCACCTCTCCAGGAGGCTTGCTGTGATTGCTCCTGAAAAAGTAGCTGTCAGCGCAGACAGAATAAGCGCTGGCATAGGAAAACGCCCGATATTGCACAGCATCACCTTGCCGCTGGCGGCAGGCCGCTGGACCAGCATCGTCGGTCCCAACGGCGCGGGCAAATCGACGCTGCTCAAGGTGCTGGCCGGGCTGCTGCCAGCGCAACGCGGGCAGGTGACTTTGGCTGGCCGTGCCTTGCAGGAATGGCCAGCCCGCGAGCGCGCCTGCCAGATGGCCTGGCTGGGCCAGAACGAAGCGGCTGCCGACGACCTGACGGTGCTCGATGTGGCCCTGCTGGGCCGCCTGCCGCACCAGGGCTGGTTGCAGCCGCCCAGTGCAGCCGACCACGCCGCGGCGGAAGCCGCGCTGCGCCAGACGCAGGCCTGGGACTGGCGCGAGCGGCCGCTGGGCCAGCTCTCTGGCGGCGAGCGCCAGCGCGTGCTGCTGGCGCGCGCCCTGGCCGTGAACGCCCCGGTGCTGCTGATGGATGAGCCCCTGGCGAATCTCGACCCACCGCACCAGGCCGACTGGTTGCTGCTGGTGCGCAGCCTGGTGGCGCAGGGCTGCACCGTGGTCAGCGTGCTGCACGAGCTGTCGATGGCGCTGCAGGCCGACGACGTGGCCGTGCTGGCGGGTGGCCGCCTGCTGCACCACGGCGCCGCACGCCACAGCGCCACCCACCGCGCGCTCGAAGCCGTGTTCGACCAGCGCATCGCCATCCACTGTGTGCAGGACCAATGGCTGGCCTTGCCACGGATGCACGCCCCTGAACTTGCACTTTGAGGACATTCCATGGAAATCGAAACCGCCCCCACAGAGAAGCGCTATGAAAAGCCTGAGGGCGAACGCCGGGGCCTCGTCATCGTCAACACCGGCGACGGCAAGGGCAAAAGCACGGCGGCCTTTGGCCTGGCGCTGCGCGCGCACGGGCGCGGCAAGGCGGTGCGCATCTTTCAGTTCATGAAGGTGCCCAGCGCGCGCTTTGGCGAGCACCGGATGTTCGAGCAGCTTGGCATTCCGATTGAAGGGCTGGGCGATGGTTTCAGCTGGAAGAGCAAGGACCTGGAGCATTCGGCCCAGCTCGCGCGCGATGGCTGGGAGAAGGCGCGCGCTGCCATCCACTCGGGCGAGCACTTCATGGTGGTGCTGGACGAAATCACCTACCCGCTGATCTACGGCTGGCTGCCGCTCGAACCCGTGCTGGAGACCTTGCGCACGCGCCCGAAGGACGTGCACGTGGTGCTCACCGGCCGCCGCTGCCCGCCGGAAATCATCGAGCTGGCCGACACCGTGACGGAGATGGCGCTCATCAAGCATGCGTTCAAGGCCGGCGTCCCGGCGCAGCGCGGCATTGAGGATTAACGTGGCACCCCCCCTGTGTCGCTTCGCTCCTCTCTGCAGCCGCCAGAGGCGGCAGCCCTTCGGGGACGTCCAAGCCTGCGCCGGCAGGCTTGGAGCCGCGCCCCTCAGCCCCCTCACTCGCCTCGCTGCGCGATGCGGGAGGTGGGACGCCACCAGCGCGGCGGGGCGGCCCTTGCGCGGTGGCCGCTGGCTCAGGGCGTGCCAGTGTCTTGCGCCCCAGGCGGTGCGACGCAGCAAAAAAGCCGAACTGTAGGTTCTAGTTTCCATGCCCTGGCACTGGCTCCATCCGCTTGCGGCGCACCCTGGTTTCGGGTCTGCCTGCATGGCGCTGGCCGTGCTGGTGGCGCTGGCGGTGGACCGGCTGTGGGGCGAGCCGCCCGCGCGCTGGCACCCGGTGGTGTGGATGGGCAGAGCGCTGGAGGCCTGCGGTGCGCGCATTGCGCCTACCAGGGAGACCCACCGAAATTTGAAGCATTTTTGGCTCGCAGCGCTTGTCTGGGGAGCGTTGGCAGCTCTGGTTGTGATAGCAGCCGCTGTGTTGCAGGGCATGCTGCTTTGGCTGGGCAGCCCGGCGCCCGCCCGTCCCCAGGGGCTCGACATCGAGGGCGTGGGCATGGCGGGCGCCCATGCGGTGCAAACGGCGCTGTTGGCACTGCTGACCGCCACGGTGCTGGGGCTGCTGCTCAAGCCGATGCTGGCGCTGGCCGCGCTGCAAAGCGAAGTGCGCGCAGTGGAAGCGGCGCTGGGCGAGTCGCTGGAAGCGGGCCGCGCGCGCCTGGCCTGGCTGGTGAGCCGCGATGTGGACAGCCTTGGCGTCGACGAAGTGCGCCAGAGCGCCATCGAATCGCTGGCCGAAAACCTGAACGACTCGGTCGTGGCGCCCATCTTCTGGTTCGCGCTGGCGGGCCTGCCCGGCGCCGCGCTGTACCGCTTTGCCAACACCGCCGACGCCATGTGGGGCTACCCAGGAATGCGCGGCGGGCGCTACTGGCAATGGGCGGGCAAGTGGGCGGCGCGGGCCGACGATGTGCTGTCGTGGCTGCCGGCGCGGCTCACGGCGCTGCTGCTGGCGCTGGTGGCCGGGGGCGTGTCGCTGGGGCAACTGGCAGGCGAGGCGCGCAAAACCCCGTCGCCCAACAGCGGCTGGCCCATGGCGGCGATGGCGCTGGCGCTGGGCGTGCAGCTGTCCAAGGCGGGGGTGTACCAGCTCCATTCCACTGGCCGCGCGCCGACGCCGTGCGACGCTGCATATGCGCAAAATTTGGTATCAAAAGTGGCTCTAGCGCTTGTGCTGATTGCGCTCACAGCTATTGTTTTTGTAGTTTTTGGTATGGACGCCTGATGCCCCATGCTCTGCTTGTTCACGGCGGCCGTTTCCACGGCGGCCCGGACGCACAAGGCGTGCCGCTGCACGACTTTTCCACCAACGCCAACGCCAGCCGGCCCTGCCCCGAGGCGCTGGCCGCCATAGAGCAGGCCGATGCCACGCGCTACCCCGACCCGGCCTACACAGCGCTGCGCGAGGCCTTAGGCACGTTCCATGCCGTGATGCCCGAGCGCATCGTTCTGGCCGCCAGCGCCAGCGAATGCATCCACCGCTTCACCGCGCTGGCCGCCTTGCGGGGCGCACCGGCCGTCAGCGTGCCCAGTCACAGCTACGGTGACTACGCACAGGCGGCGCGGGTGCGTGGCATGGCCGTGCTGCACGAAGCGGCTGCGGGCGTGGGGCTGCAATGGGCGTGCGAGCCCGCCAGCCCTCTGGGCGGCCTGGATCTGCAGCGCGCCGGCTGGTTGTGGGCGGCCGAGGCGCCCCCTGCGGGAGAAGGGCAGGCGCTGCGGGTGCTCGATTGCGCCTATGCGCCGCTGCGGCTCGATGGCACGCCGCTTCCGGGCGAAACCCCTGGCGTCTGGCAACTCTGGACGCCCAACAAGGCGCTGGGCCTGACGGGCGTGCGCGCTGCCTACGCGGTGGCGCCGAATGCCGATGCGGCCGAGCGGCTTGCTGCGCTGGCGCCGTCCTGGCCTGTCGGGGCGCATGGCGTGGCGCTGCTGTCTGCCTGGGTGCAGCCGTCGGTGCAACGCTGGCTGGCCGACTGCCTGCCACGGCTCTGCAGCTGGAAAACGCGCCAGCAGGCACTCTGCACGGCCCTGGGCTGGGCGGTGCTGCCGGGCAGCACGGCCAATTTTTTCTGTGCCCGTCCACCGCAGGCGCATTTGCCTGAGCGGCTTGCCGCCCTGCGCAAGGCGGGCATCAAGCTGCGCGAATGCAGCTCCTTTGGCCTGCCGGGTGTTCTGCGCCTGGGCGTGCTGCCACCACCCGCGCAGGATGCGCTGCAGGCGGCTTGGCTGGCGGCCTGCAGAACCCATCCTTCTACCGAGAACATGCAATGACATTCCCCTATCAAGGGCGCCGCCCCGCCGTCTGCGTCATGGTGCTGGGCACCACCAGCGGCGCCGGCAAAAGCTGGTTGACCACTGCGCTGTGCCGCTACTACAGCAATCAGGGTCTCAAAGTGGCGCCGTTCAAGGCGCAGAACATGAGCAACAACGCGCGGGTGGTTGTGGCCCCCACGCTTGCCACTGCGTGTGCTGCGCTGCCCCCCGAGGGGGCGCACCCCGCCTTGGGGCGGCCCGGCGGCGTGGTGGCAGGCGCTGATGACTTGCTGGGCGAGATCGGCAGTGCCCAGTATTTCCAGGCCCTGGCCGCGCGCGCCACGCCCGAAGTGCGCATGAACCCGCTGCTGCTCAAACCCGAGGCCGATACCCACAGCCAGGTGGTGCTGCTGGGGCAGGTGCACGCCGAATTCACCGCGCTCCCCTGGCGCGGGCGCAGCGAGAAGGTGTGGCCGCAGATTGCTGCCGCGCTCGACCAGCTCCGTGCCGAGAACGACGTAGTCGTCATCGAAGGCGCTGGTTCGCCGGCGGAGATCAACCTGCACGCCAGCGACATCGTCAACATGCGCGTGGCGCGGCACGCAAGCGCGCGCTGCCTGCTGGTGACCGATATCGACCGGGGCGGCGCCTTTGCCCACCTCTATGGCACCTGGGCGCTGCTGCCGGAAGACGAGCGCGCGCTGATTCACGGCTTTGTGCTCAACAAGTTTCGCGGCGACGCCAGCCTGCTGGCGCCCGCGCCGCAGCAACTGCAGGCGCTGACCGGCGTGCCGACGGTGGCCACCATCCCCATGCAGTGGCACCACGGACTGCCTGAAGAAGATGGGGTTTTTGACGACCGCAGCACCACCGCAGGCGCCGTGCATACCACGGTGGCCGTGGTGGCATTCCCGCGCATCAGCAACCTCGACGAATTCCAGCCGCTCAAGAACGTGCCCGGCGTGCGCCTGCTCTGGGTGCGCAGCCCGGCCGACGTGGCGGGTTTGAAGGCGACCGACTGGATCGTGCTGCCGGGCTCCAAAGCCACGGCGTCCGATCTGGCCTGGGTGCGCGCGCAGGGGCTGGACCGCGCCATTGCCGCGCACGCCGCACAGGGCGGGGCGGTGCTGGGGGTGTGCGGCGGGCTGCAGATGCTGGGCGAGGGATTGATCGACCTGGCCGGCATCGACGGCAACGGTCCCGGCCTGGGGCTGCTGCCGCTGGTCACGGTGTTCGAGCCTGCCAAGACGGTGCGCCGCACCACGGCGCGTTTTGCCGACCTGCAAGGCGCCTGGGCGCCGCTGTCGGGCGTGCCGGTATCGGGCTACGAAATCCACCACGGCCAGACCGCCCAGCACCCGGCCATGGCGGCCAAGGGCGACATCGCGCGGGGCGTCATCCCCGGCATGGCCTGGCAAAACCCGGCCGGCAATGTGCTGGGCGTGTACCTGCACGGTCTGCTGGAAGACCCTGCCGTGCTGCAGGCCCTGTTTGGCCAGGAAGGCGCAGCGCCGGTGCCTACGCTCAACGCGGTATTCGATGGCCTGGCGCGCACGGTCGAAGAATGTTTCGACGCCCATTTTCTACGTGAGCTTCTCATCTGATTTTTCATGCAAATTCCTCTTCTTCCCGATCTCACCCATCCAGCCCTCACCGCGCGCCTGCAGCACCTGATCGACCAAAAAACCAAGCCGCTCGGCTCGCTCGGGAAGCTGGAATCTCTGGCCCTGCGCCTGGGCCAGATTCTGGGCACCGAGGCACCGCAGTTGCAGGCCCCGCAAATGCTGGTGTGCGCCGGCGACCACGGCCTGGCAGCGCGCGGCGTGTCGGCCTTTCCGAGCGACGTGACCTGGCAGATGGTCGAGAACTTTCTTGCCGGCGGCGCAGCCGTCAGCGTGCTGGCGCGCCAGCACGGTCTGGCGCTCACCGTGGTGGACTGCGGTGTGGCGAAGGGCATCGCCCCGCGCGAGACCACGCCCGGCCAGCCGCGCCTGCTCCTGCGCAAAGTGGCAGCGGGCACGCAGGATGCATCTCAAGGTCCCGCCATGAGCACGGCGCAGTGCGAAACCGCCATTCAAAACGGTATCGACGTGGTGCGAAGTTTGCCCGGCAATGCCTTGTTGCTGGGGGAAATGGGCATTGGCAACACCTCGGTGGCCTCGCTGCTGCTGGCACGCTTGTGCGGCCTGCCCATTGCCGAATGCACGGGCGCAGGCACCGGGCTGGACGCAGCAGGCATTGCGCGCAAATGCGCTGTGTTGCAGCAAGCGCTGGACGCCAACGCAAGCGCCACCAAGCCACTTGCTGCCCTGGCCGCGCTGGGTGGTTTTGAAGTGGCCACACTGGTCGGCGCGGTGCTGCAGGCCGCCGCCGAGCGCCGCGTGATCGTGGTCGATGGCTTCATCACCAGCGCCGCTGTTTTGGTGGCCAGCCGCCTGCAGCCGTGGGTGCTGCAGCGCTGCGTATTCGCCCACCGCTCGGGTGAGCGCGCGCATGGCCTGATGCTGGAGCAGATGCAGGCCGAGCCGCTGCTGGACCTGGGCCTGCGCCTGGGCGAGGGCTCGGGCGCCGCGCTGGCCTGGCCGCTGCTGCAGTCGGCCTGCGCCATCCTGCGCGAGATGGCGAGTTTTGAGGCGGCGGGGGTGTCGGGGCAAAGCGCAGCGTGATGGGCTGCCCTGGCGTTGCCGCCAGCTTGAGGAAACGGAATGCGCTAAAGGCTATTAAATCAATAGCTGTTAGCGCTTATGGGGTAAGCGCTACAGGATGATTTTGCTGTGGATCTGCGCTGAGTGAAAGAGGTTGGGCTGGCGCGAAATGGTGCCGTCTGTGGAGCGGCTCTCGGCCAGGAGGTGTAGTTCGCCTGCTCGAGAGCGAAGACTGTTCAAGGCTGTCTGCTGACCTTGAATTCTCCGCGCTGCACGACCGCAGCCCCCAAAACCCGCCGTTCATGGCTGGCAAGCGCGTCGGTCCGCTGAACTGACAAAACCGGTCAGCGACTAACTACCCCACGCTCACGGATTACAGCTCACCAATCCATGTCGGCTGCCTGTTCCATCCGGCTGGTCAAGTGCTCCACGAAGCAGTTCATGTCAGCTTCCGACGTCATCGCCTGTGCATAGGTTCCGTCCACGGTGTACGACAGAATGGAAGGAAGCTCGCTGAAGAGGTAGAGCCGTGCTGGCGCCAAAGCGCCGACCCACAGGTTGTCAAGAAACAGTTCGATCTCAGACACCGCAGAGGCTTCGTCGAACGCCAAGCGGCCCGTCAGGCTTACCGGATGGTCGCGGTTGTTAGTCAACAGGACTGGCACCGCGCCGGCACCCGAATGGAAGCTGAACGCTTGACCTTCCTTGCCGAACGCGCCATGCGCGACGAAGTTCCGGACCTGAGCACGGATATCCAAGAGCTTGTCATACCTCGCCTTTGTCTCGCCATGCTCAAGATCCAAGGCCGCTTTGAACTTTGTGCTCCAGTTTGCTTTGGCAAGCTCCGCTACCTGCGTGCCGAGGGTCATTCTTCCCCGAAGAATGGCGAGGTGAATGAACACATGCTCAGTCCAGCTGAAGAAGGCCTCGATCGCCGCCTGCGCAGTCCACTTGAGGTGCTTGCGCAGCGACACCGAGGAAAGAATGCGGTCCCGATCCACAGGGGAGTACGAGCTATCTCTCTGGCTCGCGATGTGGGCCGCCAGCGCCTGGCTTTCACGATCTATATCCCGGAACCGATCTCGGAAGTAAGAGTAGCGGTCGAACAGTTCGCGGCTGTTGTTCACCACGTTGATCTCCGACGTAGAGATCGCCTGTTGGGCACGCCAACGAAAGTAAGGCTCGGCAACAACAATTGCAGCTTTTACAAGGGCAACGATGGCGGCTGCATCATCCTCGGCTTGCCCGCTCGGTCGGCCGCTCATTCTTGCTTCGGGATCAAGGTTCGGCGCGAAGACGCCTATGCCCATCTTCTTGTGCTCGATCACATACAAGCGCCCATGAAACCGGACAGGAACAGCCCACGCAGTCTTCTCCCATTGGCCGAGACTGGGAAAGCTGAGCAAGTCAACAAGGAGAAAGTAAACGAGAAAATTCGACGGTAGGCTACGGCCGGCTTCAGTGCGGGCCGACAGAATCAGCCCGAAGCCCTCCTCGTTCGAGCGCGGCGCCCCTGCTGGCTCCAATTCTCCGAGCGCCGCGCGAGCGCTCTCTCGCAATTTCTCTGGGATCACCTGCAGAGCGGAAAGCTTCGATTTTTTTACCATGTTCCTCGTCGTCGAGCCGCAGCTTGGTAACTCGCGATCTCGTTGCTGTGCATCTAGGCAGATGTAGTCGGTGTGCCAGCGCCGGCCTCAGCCTTGTGCGTGCGACACGGAGACAGCTGCCAACGTATGTGACGCCGCCTTCGACGCCGTAACTTTTGCTGCTGGCCTGGGCATAAGGCCAGTTGCTCATTTCTTAGCAGTTACCGCTGTTCTGAAGACCTTTAGGACGCCCACATACCCTTTTGCGTTTGCCGTGATGAACGCGTCACTTGACAAGCGAAGCATCTCATCGAGCTCAATCGGTTGCACTTCCAGTCCGAGGGGCTCCCCTTGGACTTCGAGCAGTCCTATACATAGTTGAGAGAGCGCAAGCATGCGCAGCCAGAGGATCGGTCGCGAACTGGGCGTGAAGCCGATCATCAAAGCAGGTACAGGATGCAAGCCCTTCTTCAAGTCATCGTCGTCGAGGATTCTCTGAAATTCGTCGAAGCGAACCACGCGCTCGATCCCTGTTCCGGCATCTTTGACGATCACGGTTGCAGCCAAATTCGATAGGACATCGCTGAACACGTGCTGGTTCTGACTGGTCCAGTCCTCGTTGGGATGCGCCATGGAAACATCTGCACTGGAAAGACACTGGCCGGCTTGACGCTTGAACTTAAGCAGCGTGCGCATATCAGGGTCGACCATGAAGTCCGCAAATGCCGACTGGCGCTCGATGAGTTCAGCAATCGCCAGGAGACGCAGCAAGCGGTACGCAGTGCTTCGCAAGAAGTGTCCCTGCAATGACATGTCGTAAGAACCGGATGGCTTGAGGCCAACGCGGGCAACGCGGTTGGTCCACTCGGCTGCCGCCACGAGCAGTTGGAACCGCAGTGGGCCAAGTGCTTGATAAAGGCGCTTGCGTGCTTCGGACCGATAGGCCCGATCTGCGGCGGCGTCCCCCAAGACCAACTCAACTCTTTCCTTGTACTGCGCCTCAACTTCGGCCTTTGCTGCATTAACTGCCGTTGTCAGCTTCGCGTCGAACTGCTTGAGGTCCTTGGCAAGCCGGTTATTGATGAGCTTCTCTGTCAGCAGCCAAGACGCGCCAAGGGTGGCGGCAGCAGTGATCCCCATCGCAGAAAGTAGGTCCCAGAATTCCATTTACCAAACCTCCAGAAGCCGCGTTCGGACCTGGCTGCCAATCGATGGTGCAGGCCAGACGATCCTATTCGCATTCTCCAGGCAGACCAACTACACGGCCGAGAGGTGGACGCTTTGCGCTTCGGTCGTAGCCGACCGCGTCTCACTCGAATCCAGTCATTCAAGCCACGCGAGCGACACAGGGCTTAGCGACCGCAAGACAGCCCAGACGGTTCTTTCACCTACAGGTGACAACGGCGACAGTCGCTGCGCTGCCGCTACCCACGTTTGCCGTCTGAACGTCAGCAACGGGTCGCTTGCAGACCTGGATACTCAGTGCCGTGCTCCCGTTGTTGCCGCCTGATGATTGGCACCCAACGCGTCGGCGGCCACTGGCCTACGGCACCGGAATACGCCAGAAGCTATGAAATAAATAGCTGTCAGCGCAATGAAATAATTCGCTGCAAGCCAATTTGACCTGACTATGTAGCTGCCTCAGCTAATCCGCCAGACAACAATGAGAGCACGGCTTTGAAGGGTTCGCGCTTCGTGGTAAACGGCGGATGCCGGGATGTGCGCCCGGCGGCGCAGTAACTTTTTTCATGCCGAAAAAAGTCAACAAAAAAGGGCTCACCCTGCTGTCTGCGACCCCTTCGCTGCGCTACGGGGCAACCTGCGTCGGGGTACTTGCGGGGTGCGCCGTGGAACTCACTGCGCTGCTACGCAGCTACATTCGAACAACCACGGCGAGCTAGTCAACGAAGCATGCGCGCACCTGCGCGCATGCCACCCCGCAAGCACCCCGACGCAGGCGCATCCACAAGGGCCTGGAAGCCACACGGGCCGCGCGCAGAGATAGGCCCGTGAGGATGTTTGGTTTTCCGTTGTCCCAAGCCCTTGTGGCCGTGCCGAGAAGCGCAGCGGCGGGCGGATCAGGGCTCGCGTCTGTTTGAGCGCGTAGCGCGAGTTCAGC